>NZ_CACRTO010000012.1:0-1452 GCF_902652255.1 Clostridium tertium | reverse complement strand
CACATAGTGAACATATTGATTTCACCCCAAACAATTCCTGACCCCACCCAAATTTGATAATTTTCATGAGAATAATTATCAGCAATATTTGTTGCAATAGGTTCAAACTTTTCTTGTATTTTAATTACAGATTTGTATAAATTGCAACATTCATCAGCAAATTTTTCATATTTAGTAAACTCACTATTATTCCACAAAAGTCTTAGAGTAATAAGGTAAAATTTAAAATATGTATGCGTCATCCCTGGGATTTCAGATACAATAATATAATCGGATTTTCTAGCTAACGGGCAATCATTTGATCCCACTAAAGAAATAACTTTCGCCCCTCTTTCCCTACAATAATCACAAGCTGCCAAAGTTTCTGGAGTATCACCTGATTTACTTCCGGTTATAACTAATGTATGCTCGTCAATCCATGTTGGTTGTTCAACTAGCATATCTGCTCCATTCATCAATATACATTCTAAAGCTGAATAATCATCAAATATTTTCTTCACAGACATTAATTCAAAGATTGTACCACCAATACCTGTCAAAACCACTCTAGACACTCCAATTTTATAAATATCATCTACAGTTTTTTCAATACAAGATCTTAACTCATACACCTCATTTCCTTCTCTTAAAAATTCATTGACATCATAATTATACATACCATTTCTCCTTTCTTTATCAACCACTTACAATTATATTATACCAGCTTAATCTTATAACGCAACCACTTTTTTTATTTTTTTACCAAATTTATTGTTTAAATAAAACCCTATACATCATGTAACACTTTCATATTCAATTATGTATATTGTGTTTTTATTTTATTAATTTGCTTTATTCCATATTATACCGTGGATTAGAAAAACAATTATAAATACGTATCATATTTATTAAAAAATATAACTTACTAACAAAATCCATATGATATTAATACAATAATATTAGATTATAATTATTTTTGGTTTTTATTGAAAAGATTTGGTTCTTAATATATAATTAGTATAGTAAACTAATTAAGAAAGGCTGATTATATGATAAATGATGAAAATATTATTGCTGAAGAAATCATGTTTTATATAACCAATAATAAATTTCAACCAGGAGACAAATTACCTAGTGAAAGATTTTTCTCTGATTTATTTTCTGTTTCAAGATTTTCATTACGAAAAGCGTTAAAACAATTAATTAATAATGAATATTTATATGTTAAAGATAAAAGTGGATATTATTATTGTGGCGATAAAGAAAAAGTAGATATTAGAAATATATCCTCATTATTTGAAAAAGACAATAAAAAAAGGCATAATCTACTATTTAGACATATACTGGCAACAAAAAAAATAGCAAAACGTCTTAACATAGAAGAATCTACCCAAATTATGCAATCCATATTACTATATAACTACACATCAGATCATACTTCAATTTTAAATATATATATGTTTTGTAACTCAT
>NZ_CACRTO010000011.1:0-1200 GCF_902652255.1 Clostridium tertium | reverse complement strand
TGATATGAAAAAATAGCTTGATTTTTCATAGAATTGCTCGCTCTTTGAAAATTATATAAGTTTGAATATTTTATTGCATGACAAACAAGCCTGCAATAAAATTGATTTTTGCAGGTTAAATAAAGGTATTAAGTTTAATTAAGATGCTGAAAACCAAGAATTTTTAGCAAAGCTATCGCTAGCGAAGCCGGCAACTTCTGCTGGAGTAAAGTTATTTAATGATCCATGTGGTCTAATAAAGTTATAGTGAAAGATAAATAAGTAAATTAAGTTATTCGCCTTTTCAAAAGAGTTAAAACCTTTTTTAGCTTTATACCAAGCTTTAAAAGTCTTATTGAATGACTCAATTAAATTGTTATTTGTATCGCTAGACATAGGTGCTACAGGAACGTGTTTGGTATTAGGTAATACCGTAGCGGCAGCTTCGTTATACGAAGGTAATCTATCGGTTATAAAGTAAGTTGGTTCACCACAATTTTTAGCTTCATTTATTAGTGTATAAGCTGAATCAGAACTTCTAGACTTAGTTAGATGAAACGCTAGAATAAATCTAGTTTCAGAATCAATAGCTAACCATAGATAGTATTTTTCACCATTAATAAATACTACTGTTTCATCAGCGTGCCAATCGTCAGATTGTAAGTTTAAACTAGACTTAAATTTATCAGCCTTTTGTTTAAAGAAAGGTGCAAATTTATTAGTCCAACTTGCTATAGTAACATGGGATACTTTAATCCTAGAGTTAATCATCAAGAATTGAGAAATAGCCCTTGTTGATGAATTATTTAAAAAATATAATGTTAATGCAGTTAATATTATATGTAGTGAAAAACGCATTCCTTTCATAGAAAGGGATCCGGTAATTAATTCACTGGATGCCATATCAATATTTGTAGTATGATGCTTAACTATTATGTGATTGCACTTCTTGTTATTGCATTTATAGCGATTGTAATGTTTGTATGCATGGTGTAAGTAGGTTCCTTTACCACACTTAGGACATCTAGGATTATTTAGTTTAGGACGTCCATCACCGTCGCCTAAGGCGAACTGACGATTACACTGTTTACATTGATACTTTTGTTTAGCCTGCTTATTAAAACCAAACTTATATAGTTTATCAGAATGACAGCGTGGGCATTTTATATTAGTCTTGTTCATTGTTCTTCTCTCCTTTTCTAAGGGGGTATTATTTAGTTT
>NZ_CACRTO010000010.1:0-81954 GCF_902652255.1 Clostridium tertium | reverse complement strand
TGAGCCAGGATCAAACTCTCAATAAAAAGTTTAATCTTTTGCTCAAATTACTTTGAGTCTTAATTTTAAGACTTAAAAGAATTGCTGGTTTATTTTACTTAACTTTATTCTGTTCAATTTTCAAAGATCTCGCTTGGCAAGTTCTCAACAACTTGCTTAATTATAATAACATTTGGATTTAAAATTGTCAATACTTTTGATTTACAATTTTATCTCTTAGTTAACCGCCGTTCCCGACGACGCTATTTATATTATCACGATTATTTAAAGCTAAAAACACACAATTATATCATTATTTTATATTATTTTTATAATACTTATTCTTTCTAATTTATTCTCTAAATTTTATATAATGATACACCAGGTAAAGTTAACTTGCTTTTTAAATAATATCATATTTATTCCCTAACATATTATTTAATCTATTCCATTATTTCTCTTAATATATACTTAACTTTAATATATAATGTATATTATAATAGTGAAATTTTAGGGGGATTTTTATGACTAAAAAGATACTTGCAATTATTCTATCTTCAACTTTTTTATTGGTAGGCTGTTCCAAAGCTGAAGATGCAACCTCATTAGATGAAAATAAAACAACATTAACTACCTCATATAAGAAAGATACAGATATTTCAAAAAGAATAGTTTTATCAGGCAAGACTGCTGATTATAGTAGATACTCATTTTTAGGGAATTTATTATTTTTCCCTGACCCTAGTAACAATAATAAACTTTCAGTAGCTGAAGTAAAAGAAGACACAAATATTATAAATGACTCTCTAGTTACAGATAGCTTTGATTATTCTGTAGATTCAATAGTTACAGATGGTACATATATATACTTCTCATCTACCTCAGTAGATAAAGGTGTTTATAAATTAGATTATCAAAAGAAAGAAATAACTAAAATTATAAATGAGTCTACTCTTAATTTAGTTTATCAAAACAACTATTTGTATTACATAGATTCATTAAATAAAGGTATTTATTCATTTAACATAAAGACTAATGAGAAAAAATTATTATCATCAAAATCAGCAAGTAGCTTTATACTTAATAATAACGCTATATTTTATAATAATAGTGATGATAATCATAAACTATATTGTTTAAAGATAGATACTTCTGCTAACTTTAAATTAACAGACTATCCTGTTGATAGCTTTGCTATATATAACAATCTAATACTTTTTTCAAATGCATCTGATAAGAATTATATATACTCTATAGATGCCTCTAATTTAGAAGTGAAAAAAGCTTCATCAGTAAGCGCTTCTAAATTGAAGCAATATGAAAACACTATCTACTTTATAAATGATGAAGATCCTAATTCTATTTATAAACTTTCTTCAGATGAAACTGAAAACACACTTAAGTATGAAAAAATCTTTTCAAGCTTTACTAATGATTATTTTCCATATGAAGGTGGGGTATTTATAGAATCACCTTCTAATATAGATGAAGTTATTATATTAAAAAATAAGTAATTTTATATAAAAATATTCTTTAAGTTATAAAAAGAGGCTATCTACGACAGCCTCTTTTCTTATTATATTTAAATTCTATAAATTATTAACTATTTCTTTATACTTATCTCCTCTAACCGCAAAGTTAGGGAACATATCAAAGGAAGCACAAGCAGGTGATAATGTTACTATATCTCCTGGAGTTGCTATTTCTTTAGCTTTTATTACAGCTTCCTCTAAGCTTTCTACTGATATAATATTAACTTCTATTCCTTTTTCTTCTTTCAATTTATCAAAAGATGCCTTTATTAACTCTTTAGTAGCTCCTAATAAAATAAGTTCTTTAATGTAAGGATATCCTTCATATGCAAGAGGTTCAAAAGGAATATTTTTATCGTAACCTCCAGCAATTAATATTACCTTTCTCTCGAAAGCAAATAACCCTGCTAATGTTCTAGTTGGACTTGAAGCTATTGAATCATTATAGTATTTAACACCATTTACTTCTCTTACTAATTCACATCTATGTTCTACTCCACCAAAGTTTTCAGCAACTTTTTTCATAACTTCTATAGATACATCATCCTTAGTTGCTAAGAAAGCAGCTAGATAATTTTCTATATTATGAATTCCCTTAATTAAAACATCTTCCTTCTTGCAAACTTCTTTGCCTTCTAAATATAATATATCATCTTCAAAGTAAGCTCCATCTGATATCTTTCTCTTAGAACTAAATTCCTTTACTTCTCCTTTAGCTTCATTTACAAAACCATGAGTAATATCATTTTCTCTATTTAAAATTAATATTCCACTTTCTTCTTGATATAAAAAGATATTCTTTTTAGAATCTATATATTCTTGCATATCTTTATGCATATCTAAATGATTTGGTGCTAAGTTAGTTACTACTGCAACTTCTATAGGTAAGTCCATAGTCATAAGTTGAAAACTTGATAATTCTAACACAACCTTATCTTCTTCTCTTATTTCTTCTATATTTGAGAATAATGGAGTTCCAATATTTCCTCCTACCCAAGTCTTGTATCCAGCTTCAATTAATAGTTTTGAAATAATAGTTGTAGTTGTTGTCTTACCATCACTTCCAGTTACTCCAAAAACTTTACCTTTACAATACTTTACGAATTCCTCCATTTCGGAAGTTATATAAGCACCTTCTTCTTTTACTCTAACTAAAGCATCACAGTCTATTCTCATTGATGGTGTTTTAAATACTACCTCAAATCCAGTTAATCTATCTAAATAACCTTCTCCTAATTCTAAAGCTACTGAAAGACCATCGAACTCATCAGCAATATCACCTAGTTCATTTCTATCTTTCTTATCAAAAGCAGTTACTTTAGCTCCAAGTTTAACTAAAAATCTAATAAGAGGTATATTACTAACACCAATACCTACAACCGCAACATTTTTCTCTTTAATAAATCTCTTAAACTCTTCAAATGACTTTTTCATACTACTCCTCCAACTATCTATACAAATATTATATTATAATTTCTTATCTTTGCTCTACTATGAAAGGAACTATTCCATTACCATTATCTAAGTCTGTCCCAATCTTAAATAATTATAACACTTTACTTAATCAAATACAAAAATAGGGAGAAAACCATAATGAATAGTTATCCTCCCTAAATATACTTATATATTATCAGATTATCTAATTAAAATACATTTGTATATGTCATTTATAATTAGAATTCTAAGCTCTTTTCGATGTAAGCTTCTAAATCAGAAATCTTAACTCTTTCTTGTTCCATAGTATCTCTATTTCTTATAGTAACTGCTTCATCTTCTAAAGTATCGAAGTCTATAGTTATACAGAATGGAGTTCCAATTTCATCTTGTCTTCTGTATCTCTTACCTATACTTCCAGCTTCATCATATTCTAAGTTAAATTTCTTACTTAAATCTCCATAAACTTCTAAAGCCTTTTCAGAAAGTTTCTTTGAAAGTGGTAATATAGCTGCTTTATATGGAGCTAATGCTGGATGTAAGTGCATTACTGTTCTAACATCTCCACCTTCTAATTCTTCCTCATCATATGCATCTACTAAGAATGCTAATGCAACTCTATCAGCTCCTAATGATGGTTCTATTACATAAGGAACATACTTTTCATTCGTAGTAGGATCTAAGTAGCTCATATCTTGACCTGAATGTTCTTGATGCTTATTTAAATCATAATCAGTTCTATCAGCTATTCCCCATAGCTCTCCCCATCCAAATGGGAATAAGTATTCAATATCTGATGTAGCATTAGAATAGAAAGATAATTCTTCTTCACCATGATCTCTCATTCTTAGATTACTTTCATTAACACCTAAGTTTAATAGGAAGTTTAAGCAGTAATCCTTCCAGTACTTAAACCATTCTAAATCTGTTCCTGGCTTACAGAAGAATTCTAATTCCATTTGCTCAAACTCTCTAGTTCTAAAAGTAAAGTTTCCTGGTGTAATTTCATTTCTGAAAGACTTACCTATTTGAGCAATACCAAATGGGACTTTCTTTCTTGAAGATCTTTGAACTGACTTAAAGTTTACAAATATACCTTGAGCAGTTTCTGGTCTTAAATATATTGTACTAGCTGAATCTTCAGTAATACCTTGGAAAGTCTTAAACATTAGGTTGAATTTTCTAATATCAGTGTAATTTAACTTACCGCACTTAGGGCAAACAATTTTATTACCTTCAATGTATTCTTTTAATTGCTCATTTGTCCAACCATCTGCACTTGCAACTTCTGCACCATTTGCAGTCATATGATCTTCAACTAACTTATCAGCTCTAAATCTAGCCTTACATTCTTTACAATCCATTAATGGATCAGAGAATCCACCAACGTGTCCTGATGCAACCCACACTTCTGGGTTCATTAATATAGCACAATCTACTCCAACATTATATGGACTTTCTTGTACGAATTTCTTCCACCAAGCTTTTTTTACATTGTTTTTAAATTCAACTCCTAATGGGCCGTAGTCCCAAGAGTTTGCTAGTCCTCCATATATTTCAGATCCTGGGAATACAAAACCTCTGCTTTTGCAAAGAGCAACGATTTTCTCCATAGTTTTTTCTACTGCCATTTTAATACCTCCAATTTTTTATAATAAAAAAAGGCCTTAAACCTAAAGGGACGAAATACTTATTCCGCGGTTCCACCCTTCTTGGCTCTAGCCCTGCTTTCAAAAATTAATACTCAAAAGCGCCCTTCAACTTAAATTTATAACGATTTTCACCAAACATCGTCTCTCTAAAATAAATATCAAGTTTACTCCTCTTTCTCATAGTATTTATTAAATTATATATCCATTTTACCAAAAGGCTTTTATATGTCAAGCAAAAAAGAGTTTTATAACAATAGATAATATTATCTACTTTTATAAAACTCTTTTATAAAATGGCTCCGTGGAGAGGATTCGAACCTCCAACCTATCGGTTAACAGCCGAGTGCTCCACCATTGAGCTACCACGGAATATTTTATAAATAATTTTAAAATTAAATTGGCTCCGTGGAGAGGATTCGAACCTCCAACCTATCGGTTAACAGCCGAGTGCTCCACCATTGAGCTACCACGGAATACTATAAATAATTTTAAAATTAAATTGGCTCCGCGAAGAGGATTCGAACCTCCAACCTATCGGTTAACAGCCGAGTGCTCCACCGTTGAGCTATCGCGGAATATTTACTACATTAGTTATTATATCAACTTTTATTAATAATGCAAGTGTTTTTTAAGAAAAAATTTTTTAACATTTTTTATTAATACTATATATTAAGTATAAAAAAGCCATGCTCCTCTAAGAAGCAAGGCTTTTTTCAATTAACAATTATTGATGTAATTTGTTTCAAATTACTAAAAATAAATTATTTCCAAAAACTCCCTAAGGAGTTTTCTCATTAATTATCCATTCTTAATTATTTCACTGGTTTCATAGTAGGGAACATAATAATGTCTCTTATAGAAGCAGAATCTGTTAGGAACATTATAAGTCTATCTATACCTATTCCTAAACCTCCTGTAGGAGGCATTCCAGTTTCTAATGCACTCATAAATTCTTCATCTATCATGTAAGCTTCATCATCACCAAGTTCTCTTTCTTTTTCTTGTTGATTAAATCTTTCTCTTTGAACTATTGGGTCATTTAACTCAGAATAAGCATTACATATTTCTCTACCAAATACGAATCCTTCGAATCTTTCAGTAAACATTTCGTTCCCTCTCTTCTTCTTAGTAAGAGGTGAAATTTCTACTGGATAATCACATATAAATGTAGGCTGAATCATATGTTGCTCACAATATTCTTCATATAAAGCATTTAATACTTCACCCTTAGTTACATGATCAAGCTTCTTCTTAAATTCTAAATTCTTTTCTTTAGCTATAGCTTGAGCTTCTTCGTTAGATTTAATTTCATTAAAATCTATACCTGTATGCTCTTTAACTGCATCAACCATAGTGATTCTTCTCCAAGGTGGTGCAAAGTCTATTTCAGTACCTTGGTACATAACCTTAGTAGTTCCATTAACTTTTTCACATACAGCAGCTACCATATTTTCAGTTAATTCCATCATATCATTATAATCAGCAAAAGCTTGATATAATTCTATCATAGTGAATTCTGGATTATGTCTAACTGACATACCTTCATTTCTGAAAGTTCTTCCCATATCATAAACTCTTTCTAAACCAGCAACTATACATCTCTTTAAGTATAATTCAGGTGCAATTCTTAAATACATATCTATATCTAGAGTATTATGATGAGTTACAAAAGGTCTCGCTGAAGCTCCACCTGCTATTGGTGATAACATAGGTGTTTCAACTTCAATAAATCCTCTATTGTCTAAGAATTCTCTAATTCCCTTAAGTATGCTAGCTCTTTTTATAAAGTTTAGCTTAACTTCTGGGTTAGATATCATATCTACTTCTCTTTGTCTATATCTTAAATCTGGATCCTTTAAACCATGCCATTTTTCTGGTAATGGTTTTAATGATTTACAAATTAATTCAAAAGATTTAACTTTAACAGAAACTTCTCCTGTCTTAGTTTTAAATACTTCTCCTGTTGCAGCAACCCAGTCACCTAAATCATAAGTTTTATATGATTTTAATGCTTCTTCACCAACTTCATCTATCTTAATAAATAATTGGATTCTGCCATCTCTATCATGAATATCAGAGAATACAACCTTACCTTGACCTCTTTTTGACATGATTCTACCTGCCACTGTTACAGTTGCACCTTCTAATGCTTCATAATTCGCTTTAACTTCTTCTGACATATGAGTTCTTTCAACTTTATATACATCAAAAGGATCCTTTCCTTGGTTTTGTAATTCAACAAGTTTTTCTCTTCTTAAAGCTTCTTGCTCACTGAACTGAGATTCTAACTCTTGTATATTCATTTCCTCAGTTGACATTGATATCCCTCCGTTACTCTCTTCTTATTCCTAATATTTCGAACTTGTTCACTCCGTCTGGAATTGAAACCTCTACTATTTCTCCAACCTTTTTACCTAGTAACGCTGAGCCAACAGGTGATTCATTAGATATTTTAAAGTTCATAGGGTCTGCTTCAGCTGATCCTACTATTGAATATTCAACTTCTTCATCAAAATCAAAATCCTTAACCTTAACTATTGTCCCAACTGAAACCTTATCTGTAGGAATTTCTGATTCATCAACAACTGATGCATTTTTTAGCATATTTTCTAATTGTATTATTCTTCCTTCAGTAAAAGCTTGCTCATTTTTCGCTTCATCATACTCAGAATTCTCACTTAAATCTCCATATCCTAAAGCTACTTTTATTTTTTCAGTTATTTCTTTTCTTTTTACAGTTTTTAAAAACTCTAATTCATCCTCTAATTTTTTAACTCCTTCGTATGTCATTACGAATTTTTTAGTTTCACTCATGATTTTCTCCCCTTCAATTTACTACTATATTTAAAACCTAATAATAAGTCTTATATTGTCAAAATCATTTAAAACATTATAAATCAGCAATTACTATATGTCAACTCGTGTAATTTATAAGTATTTCATTAATAGATAATATTGTACTTATTTTTAATATATTTATTCACTAAAAATATTAATATTCAAACAATTGTACTAAACATATAGTTTTATTCATCTATTTCTATTAATTGTTTCTTATAATTATTTAACACATCAATAACTGCACTACTTTCATCTAAAGTATTTATAACAGATTTTATATCATTGCTTTTTGGCATTCCTTTTAAGTACCATGCTGAATGTTTTCTCATTTCTCTAACAGCTTTTCTCTCTCCATCGTACTTAATTGCTAACTCATAATGTCTTAAACACATATCTATTTTGTCATTATAAGTTATTTCTAAAGGTGGAAGTCCCTTTAACTTATTTTCAATTTGTCTAAATATCCACGGATTACCCATGCTTCCTCTTGCGACCATTATACCATCACAATTAGTTTTGTTTTTTAGAATTAAGGCATCCTCTGCAGTAAACACATCTCCATTTCCTATAACAGGAACTGAGACTGCTTCCTTAACCTTACCTATTATATCCCAATCTGCCTTACCTTCATACATTTGTTCTTTAGTTCTTCCGTGTATAGCTAATGCATCTACACCAGCATCTTCTAATATTTTAGCAAACTCTACTGCATTTATACTGCCTTCATCAAAGCCTTTTCTAAACTTAACTGTAACTGGCTTTGTGGAGACTTTTTTTATTTCTCTTACAATATTAGCTGCAAGCTCTGGATGTTTTAATAAAGCAGAGCCTTCTCCATTCTTGGTTATCTTATTGACAGGACATCCCATATTTATATCTATTAAGGAAACATCTTCTCTTTCATTAAAGTGTCTTTGTACAACTTCAGCCATAATTTTAGGATTATTACCAAAAATTTGTACAGCCACTGGACTTTCTTCTTCAGATATTCTAAGTAATGATTTAGTATTTTCATTCTCATAATATAGTGCCTTTGCACTTACCATTTCAGTATATACTAACCCACATCCCATTTCCTTACATAATCCCCTAAAGGATATATCAGTTACTCCTGCCATAGGCGCTAGAAAAACATTATTTTCGAATTCTAGGTTTCCAATCTTCATATTATACTACTCCTTATTCTTTTCGTATATTATTCTTAACCCCTCTAATGTTAAACTAGAATCTACCTTATCTATAACATCAGTCTCTTTAGCTATTAACTTTGCTAATCCACCTGTTGCTACAACAAAAGGTTCCTCTGTACCATGATCCATCATTTCTTTTTTCATTTTCTTAACTATATACTCTACTTGGCCTATGTATCCATAAATTATGCCCGCTTGCATACTTGAAATAGTATTTTTACATATTATACCCTTAGGTGTTTCAAGTTCTATTCTAGGTAGTTTTGCTGCTCTATCAAAAAGTGCATCAGAAGCTATCTTAATTCCCGGCGTAATACATCCTCCAAGATAATTTGCATCTTTTGTTAATGAACAAAAGGTAGTTGCTGTTCCAAAATCTATTATTATTAAGTCTTTTTTATATTTATCATGAGCTGCTACGGCATTTACAATTCTATCTGCCCCAACTTCTTTAGGATTATCATATTTAATATTTATTCCTGTCTTAACTCCTGGACCTACTACTAAAGGATTTATTCCAAAGCTTTTCTTAATCATATTTTCTAAAGAATGCATTATATTAGGAACTACAGATGATATTATTATTCCCTTTACTTCTCTAGGATTTAAATCACTTTGAATAAAAAGTTGCATTACATGAACAGAATACTCGTCTGAAGTTTTTTTAACATCAGTTGATATTCTCCATCCTGCAATATTTCTAGAATCCTTATATACCCCCAAAACAATATTTGTATTCCCAACATCTACTACTAGAATCATACAAGCACCACCTTAATACAATTAAAAGCAGCTTTTTAAAAGCTGCCTTATTAAAAAAATATTATCTCAACAAAATTAACAATTTAATTTTAACAATTAGAATTTATTTGTCAAGTGTTGTAAATTGTATAATTAAAATAAACCTACTATCTCTCCATCATCTAATATATCCATTCTATTAGCAGCTGGTACTTTTGGTAGTCCTGGCATCGTCATTATATCCCCATTTAATGCCACTATAAACCCTGCACCATTTGATACTCTAACTTCTTTTACTGTAATCTCAAAATTTTCAGGTCTTCCTTTTAAAGCAGGATTGTCAGATAATGAATATTGAGTTTTAGCCATACATATTGGAAGTTTATCTAACCCAAAGCTTTCAAGTTCTGCTATTTGCTTTTTAGCATTTGCTGTAAAGGCTACTCCACTAGCCCCATAAATTTCTCTTGCTATTGTATTTATTTTCTCTTCAATGCTAGATTCTATTTCATATATAGGTTTAAATTTAGATTCTTCATTTTCTAATATATCACATACAGCTTCTCCAAGTTCTACTCCACCTTCTCCGCCTTTTGCCCATACATCAGATAAGGCTACCTTTACTCCAAGCTTATTACAATAGTCTTCTATGAACTTAACTTCTTCTTCACTATCTGTAACAAATTTATTTATAGCTACTACTACTGGAACATTATATTTCTTAATATTTTCAATTTGTTTTTCTAAGTTAGTAATACCTTTTGCCAACGCTTCAACATTTGGAACTCCTAAATCTTCTTTAGCAACTCCTCCATGATTCTTTAAAGCTCTAACAGTTGCAACTATAACTACACAGTTTGGAGTTAAGCCACCATATCTACATTTTATATCTAAGAATTTCTCCGCTCCAAGGTCAGCACCAAAACCAGCTTCAGTTACTACTATATCTCCAAGCTTTAATGCCATCTTTGTAGCAATTATTGAGTTACAACCATGTGCTATATTAGCAAATGGGCCTCCATGAATTATAGCAGGAGTATTTTCTAGTGTTTGAACTAAATTAGGTTTAATTGCATCCTTCATAAGCAATGCCATTGCCCCTTGAATTTCTAGTTGCTTTGCATAAACAGGTCTACCATCTAAATCATAAGCAACCACTATATTACCCATTCTTTCTTTAAGATCAGAAAGATCATTAGCTAAACATAAGATAGCCATAATTTCAGATGCAACTGTAATCATAAATCCATCTTCTCTTAAGAAACCATTTAATTTTCCACCAAGTCCAACAACTACACTTCTTAGAGCCCTATCATTCATATCTATAACTCTTTTAAATACTATTCTTCTTGAATCTATCTTAAGAGTATTACCTTGATGAATATGGTTATCTATAGCTGCAGCTAATAAGTTATTTGCACTAGTTATAGCATGCATATCACCTGTAAAATGTAAGTTTATATCTTCCATAGGAACTACTTGAGCATAACCACCCCCAGCAGCTCCACCTTTGATTCCAAAAACAGGTCCTAAAGATGGTTCTCTTAATGCTATCACTGCATTTTTCCCCATCTTACATAACGCTTGACCTAGGCCAACTGTAACTGTTGATTTACCTTCTCCTGCTGGAGTTGGGTTAATAGCTGTTACTAATACTAACTTACCATTTGATTTATCCTTTAACTTTTCAAAAACATCTAATGATATTTTGCACTTATACTTACCATATTGCTCTATATCATCTTCTGTTAAGTTTAACTTTCCTGCAATTTTTGTAATAGGCTCCATCTTAGCTTCTTGAGCTATTTGTATATCGCTTTTCATATAAACACACTCCTACCCAATAATTATTTCTTAAATCACGTAAATAAATTATACCACTTACCACTAATCAATCAAAGTTTTTTCGAACATTTTTGTCGTTATTTTAAAAATAATTCGTAATATCCTTAAATGATTCTTATATCGCTTTATTTTTTTCACAAATAATTCGTATATAAAATAAGGGATAGTCTTAAACTATCCCTTATTAATATTAATTTTCATTGAAAATCTTAACGAATTCTTCACCATCAATTTTTTCTTTTTCTAATAAAACTGCTGCTACAGCATGAAGCTTATTAATATTTTCAGTTAATAAATTTATAGCCTTATCATATGCTTCATCTATAAATCTCTTAACTTCCTTATCTATTTCAGCTCCAACTTCTTCACTAAAGTTTCTGCCATGGCCTAAGTTCTTTCCAAGGAATACTTCATTATTATCTGCACTATAAGATATAGTACCTAGTTTATCACTCATACCATATTCCATAACCATAGCTCTTGCTATAGCACTACATCTATCTATATCATTTTTAGCTCCAGTTGAAATATCTGATAAAATTATCTTTTCAGCAACTCTACCACCTAATAGTCCTACCATTTCATCTTTTAGCTTAGATTTTGATGTATATGATCTATCTTCTTCTGGTAAATGCATAGTGTAACCACCAGCCATACCTCTTGGTATTATACTTATTTCATGTACAGGATCACAATGTTCAAGTAATTGCATAACAACTGCATGACCTGCTTCATGATAAGCAGTAAGTCTTCTGTCACGTTCATTAATAGCTCTGCTCTTCTTTTCAGGTCCTGCTACTACTCTTGTGATAGCTTCCTCAAATTCGCTCATTCCTATTAACTTTTCACTTTTTCTAACAGCAAGTAAAGCTGCTTCATTAGCTAAGTTCTCTAAATCAGCTCCAACAAATCCTGGAGTTCTCTTTGCTAATACCTTTAATTCTACATCTTCAGATAAAGGTTTCTTCTTAGTATGAACCTTTAATATTTCTTCTCTTCCCTTAACATCAGGAGCTCCAACAACTATTTGTCTATCGAATCTACCTGGTCTTAATAATGCAGGATCTAATATGTCTGGTCTATTTGTAGCAGCTATCATTATAATTCCTTCATTAGCTCCAAAACCATCCATTTCAACTAATAATTGATTCAATGTTTGCTCTCTTTCATCATGGCCGCCGCCAAGACCTGCTCCTCTTTGTCTACCAACAGCATCTATTTCATCAATAAATACTAATGAAGGCGCACTCTTTTTAGCTTGTTCAAATAAATCTCTAACTCTTGATGCACCTACACCAACAAACATTTCAACGAAATCTGAACCTGAAATACTATAGAACGGAACTCCAGCTTCTCCAGCTATAGCTTTTGCTAATAAAGTTTTACCCGTTCCTGGAGGCCCAACTAATAAGACTCCCTTTGGTATTCTAGCACCCATTTCTGTATATTTAGACGGTTGTCTTAAGAAGTCTACTATTTCTTCTAATTCTTGTTTCTCTTCATCCGCTCCCGCTACATCGTCAAAAGTAACTCTCTTAGCATCTGGAGACATCATCTTGGCTCTACTTTTACCAAAATTCATAACGCCTCTTCCGCCACCTCCACCTTGAGATTGCTGAGTCATCATAAAGAAAAATACAAAGATTAATACCATAATTAATAATGTTGGTATTAAACTAATCCAAAGACTACTATTTGAGGGTTGTTTAAAATCTACTCTCACGTCATCCTTTGGAGCTTGAGACATTAACATTTGCACCATTTCGCTTGGCGCATATGTATTAAATTGCTTATCATCCCTAGTCTTTCCTGAAATTAACATCTTATCAGGATGAACCATAACACTCTCTATTTCGTCACTAACCCATTTTTGTTGAAAATCACTGTATGATATTTCATCTGCCATCTTTCCGCTATTCCACAGGAAGGTTGCAGATAAGAATAAAATTGCGATAAGAAATATCCATACTGTTGCACTTGAATATTTTTTCATTCAAGGCCCCCCTTTCTTCTAGTTTTTATTATATTGCCTTATTATATATAAGTTGTAGTAAAAATTCTATATTAAATTATTTTTTCTAGTATATAGTATTTAAGTAAAGTAATCACTTAGTCAACTTATATAAAGAAATTAAATAGTATATACACTTTCAATTTGATATATTTTATTAAAATATGCTTATTAACCTTAAAATTTATAAGTCTATAAGAAGTAAATTATTAATTGAAACATATATACAATACTTAATATTACTTTTTATATACTTCTTCCTTTAAAATTCCTACATAAGGTAAATTTCTATATTTTTCTGCATAATCTAATCCATACCCTACTAAGAATTCATCTGGAACTTCAAATCCACAATACTTTACATTAATGTCTACCTTTCTTCTTGCTGGCTTAGTTAGTAAAGTAACTATTTCTATGCTATTTGCTTTTCTTGCCTTTAGATATTTCAATAAATAATCTAAAGTAACTCCACTATCTATAATATCTTCTACTATTATTATGTCCTTACCTTCTACACTATGATCCAAATCCTTTAAAATTCTAACTACACCTGATGTCTCACTAGAATTCCCATAGCTAGATACTGCCATAAAATCAATTTCAACTGGAATTGTAATATTTTTTATTAGATCAGATGAAAATACAACTGATCCTTTTAAAATTGCTACTACTAGCAGGTCTTTTCCTTTGTAATCATTGCTAATTTCATTTCCTATTTCTTTAACTCTCTTAATAATTTGTTCTTCAGTAAGTAATACCTTTTCTATGTCTTTTATCATCTTTTTATCCCTTCCTAGCAAAAGTAATTTTTATAATATTTTTAGTTTCCTTAGTTATTTTAAACTTTTCAGAAACCTTATGCTCTACTAGCCAGGCTATTTCGTTATCAAAACACAAAACTGGAACTTCATCTCTTTTATCTACTGGTATTTTTAAGTCCATAAAAATATCTTTGACTTTTTTACTCCCCTTCATTCCTAATGGCAACATTTTATCGCCATTCCTTCTTTTCCTAATAACTAGCCTTTTCTCTATCTTATCATAATCAAAATATTTTATTAATACATTCTTAGAAAAATCTATATTATTTTTGTTCTTAATAACCTCAAAGGACACATTATAATTTTCATAACATGTATAAGTATTGTCTAATTCATCTTTATTTAATACAACTTCTTTATACTCTCTTATTATATTATCCTTAAACTTTAAATATATATCTCCATAAATATTTTCAGCTAATATATTATTAGTAAGATATATCCTCTTGTTAGTTGTATTTTTAGATAATTCTATAACATCATATATATGTTTCATTTCAAAATTATTATATTTACCTGTAAATTCAAAAAAGGCTTTCTTTACTACTCTTGATATAATTGCTCTATCTAATAAAAAAGCTTTCTTTGATATTATTAAAGCATTATTTGAAGTACTACAATATTTATTATAATTATCTATTGCTTCCTTCTCTAAAAAATCATTATCTACTTGAATTAAACTAGACATTCTGTTAATAGTATTAATTATATCTTTGTTAAAATTATCCTTCATATATGGAATAATATCTAACCTAACTTTATTTCTACTATATACATTCTCTAAATTACTTTTATCTATCCTCGGTTCTAGATTGTTAGAACTACAATATAGTTCAACCTCTTCTCTAGATAGACAAAGTATAGGTCTTATTACTCCACCTTCTCTTTTGCTTCTAATTCCACAAAGTCCTTCAATCCCTGTTCCTCTCATCATATTCATAAGAATAGTTTCTACTTGATCATTTGCATTATGAGCAACAGCAATTTTATTATATCCATTATTATTTTTTATAGTCTCAAAAAATTTATATCGTTCTTCTCTTCCAGCCATTTCATGAGATATATTTCTTTCTTTTGAAATCTTATCTATATCTATTTTTTTCACAAAGAACTCTATACTTAATCTTTCACATAAAGATTTTGCATACTCTTCATCTCCTACAGCTTCATCTCCTCTTAACATATGATTTACATGAGCTGCACCTATTGTAATATCTAAATCTTCTTTTAAACTATAAAGAACATTAAGTAAGCAAACAGAATCAGGCCCCCCAGATAGAGCAACTAGGATCTTATCTCCTTTTTCTATCAATTCATTTTCTATTATAAAATCCCTTACTTTATTCTTCACAATTATACTCCTTAGTAATTTTAATAATATAAATATAATAACCTTAACATCATCTTCTGTAAACAATAATTCTTAGTTAATTTTTACATTTTTAATTATATTTATATTTTCAAATTATCACTGGTTCAAATAAAAAGATGAGATATCTAACAATCCCATCTAAATTACTATCTTTTAATAAACTGAATAAAGTTTAGATACTAATACTGTCATATCATCTTTGACCTTTCCACCGCTTAAAACTATTGCCTTTTCCAGTATGTCATTAGCAAGAGCCGAAGGATTCGTATCAGCATACTCTAAATATTCTAGTAACCAATAATAACTTCCTATATTATTTTTATCTATATCTAAAACTCCATCACTTATAGATATAATAATATCACCATGCTTTAGTTTTTGCTTTTCTGAGCTATAATCTACATCATCTAATATTCCAAAAGGTAAGCTATTTGATTTAACTACCTTTATTTCATCTCCTCTCTTAATGAAGCTTACAACCCCGCCAATTTTTATAAACTCTACATCTCCTGTATATAAATCAACTACACTTAAATCCATAGTTGTAAATTTTTCATCTTCATTAAATTTCATAGCCATAATAGAATTAATAGTATTTATTGCAGTCTTTTCACTAAATCCACTCTCTATGAATTTTTGAATCAAATCAACTGCTAAGCTACTTTCTGTGCTAGCTTCTTCCCCAGAACCCATACCATCACTAATTATAGTTATATAAGTTCCATCATTATTATTAGAGAAACTATGGCTATCTCCAATAGCAGCTTCACCCTCTTTAGGCTTAGATGCTGCATAGGATGTCATATGATACTTCGGAGTCTCTTCTATTATAATTGTAGATTCTCCAGTTTCAGGATCAATTCTTACTCCATCATTAGCTATTGATACTGGTACTTTAACTAAAGTGTTTATTACAGGAATAATACTCTTTGCACAATACCTTTCACTATTAGAGCACTTAGTTATTACCTTTATCTTCATTCTTCCTCTTCTATCTAAATAAGAGAATACATCTATATAATCTACCTTACTTCTATTAAAGGCCTTCCTTAAAAGCTTATCTATCTCTGTGCAAATAGAAATATCCTTTTGGAAATCATTAATCATCCCATCCATAGTATCAGAGATATTATTCATATGATTAGCAATCATATTTCTACCTTCTGTTAACCTAGTCCTTAAAGCTTCATTTACAGTATAATTATTTACTATCTCTTGAGCATTTTTCATTAAACTTGTAGTTTTTACACATACCTTATCTAAAGTTGTAGGTAAATAAATCTCTTTACTTTCGCAACTACTTAATAATTCAGAGAAGCCTTCAAAAGTTGAATGTAAATTTCTATCCCAACACCTTTTTCTAAGCTCACAATTATAACAAACCCTATCTGCTAAACTCTCTACCATAGCAGAACCCTTACTATTTAAAGATAAAATATCATTTTCGCCTAAATTAATTATTGAATTAGATAAAGATGATAATATTGACTTCATAGAATTTAATCTATCTAAAAACTCTCCCTTAACCCCATTTATCCTATTATCATTTATTACCTCTATCTTCTTATCTTGATTAAACTCTTTACACATAGTATCTAATATAACCTTAGGCAATAACATAAACACCAATATAGATAATAATACCTCTATACCTCCATATATATTAAATGTATTTGAATACATCCAAATTATAAAATAAATTACAGCATACGCTGCAGATGAAAAGAATCTCCCAGTTTCTCTAAAGACTCCTATTATTAATCCACATAAACTATATAATGTAATAGCACTAATTATATCATTATTTGTTATTCCTATAATGAATCCCATCGCTACACCTATAGATGCACCTAGACCAGCTCCTCCTGCATATGCAAATACAGCTATTGTAACCAATGCTAGAATACTTCTTATATGAACATTGAATAAACTAACATCTCCTATACCTGCTATTAATAAACATATTAATATTCCTATACTTATCATTTCTTCTGTTGAGAAAAAATAATTACTTGAAAGTTCATCAATACATCTTAAAGAATAACTTATCATATACTTAACTGGGATTATACTAAAAGTTTTTAATAATGAAAAAACCAAATTAACTCCTAAAGGCTTATTATTAATTAACATATTATATATTATAAATACTGAAAAAATTAGAAAGAATGTCACCACATCTCTTTCCTTAATATTAATTTTTTTACATATTTCTATATAAGAAATTAATATTATGGCAGCAATGCAGTAAGAAGCAACTCCCTCTAAATTACTACCTATTGATAAGTATCCTGTAATAACTCCTATTAGTGATAATAAAGTATACTTCCCATTCTCACCCTTTGTGCCTATTAAGTATGCAATTCCAAATGGTGCTATTCCCATGTCAATAGTAGCTGATAATAATACTCTACTTAATAAAAATCCTATAACCAACGATGTTATAGCTCTTATGGGGGTCCCTTGAATTTTTAATTCCCTTCTTTTATTTTCTACTCTCTTATAAGTTGATATATCAACACCATATTGCATATCGTCTCCTCCAATTTCCATAAAATGTATTTTAAATTATATCATCTTAATTCAGAAATATATGTCACATGATGTATTAAAATTATTTTTTCTTGGGACAATAAATGCTATTTTTCTTTTTAGAACTATAAATAATATTGTTTATACTTATTGCTTATACAATTTCTTTATTTTCTTCTTGCTTTTATATCTCATTATTAAAGTTAATTTGTCATTATTAAAAATTTATTGGGGAACACTTTCAATCAATATAAGTAATATTATTAAATTTAACTTCATATAATATTGACTTCATATAAAGATATATTTTTTAAAGATTATCAAGAACGATCTTATTCATTAGAATTTATTTTAAATAGATATGAAAAGTTTTTATAAAATAAAAAAACAGTTACAAATAAATTGTAACTGTTTTGGTGCTGAAGACCGGAATCGAACCGGTACGGTATCGCTACCGCAGGATTTTAAGTCCTGTGCGTCTGCCTGTTCCGCCACTTCAGCGTATGGTAGCGGAAATAGGACTTGAACCTACGACACCTCGGGTATGAACCGAGTGCTCTAGCCAGCTGAGCTATTCCGCCATATGTTTGGTTGCGGGGGCAGGACTTGAACCTACGACCTTCGGGTTATGAGCCCGACGAGCTGCCAACTGCTCCACCCCGCGATATTATAAGTTGAATTTAGCTTGGTGCTGAAGACCGGAATCGAACCGGTACGGTATCGCTACCGCAGGATTTTAAGTCCTGTGCGTCTGCCTGTTCCGCCACTTCAGCGTATTATTTTCTGTCGCCCCTCAGCGACAAAATTAATTATATATTATGTTTTATATAGTGTCAACATCTTTTTTTGATTTTTATAATAAGATTTAAATTTAATATAATTACAAAAGGCTAATCGCCTAAGCAACTAGCCTTTTTGATAGATTTATATATTAAATTTATATGATGTCTAATTAATAATTATTAACTTCTTCTGCCACTTTTAGATTTGAAATCTTGCTTCTTCTTAACATCTTGCATTCTTTCTTCACTATCTTTTAAGAACCTTGACATTATATCTTCAAAATTTCCTGTATTTGTACTAGCTTTTTTACCTTCTGAGTTCCAGTCTATTTCTATAGGCTTAACTGACTTCTTTTGAACATTAGCTTGTTTTATTGATAAACTAATCTTCCCATTATCATCTATTGATATTACCTTAACCTTAACTTTATCTTGTTCATTAAGATGTTGTCTAATATCCTTAACAAATGAATCTGCTACTTCTGAAATGTGAACCAGCCCTGTTTTACCTTCTATTTCTACGAAAGCTCCAAAACTAGTTATATTAACCACTGTACCTTCTAATATGTTTCCTGCCATCAAGGTCATGTTACAAAGATTCCTCCTTAAAAATTAAATAATATATGTTATTTATAATAATAACCCCTTTTTAATAGTTTTAAAACATATTTATCAATTTTGCTTTTGGGAATTCACAACTTTTTCTCCTTCTTTAATCATCCCTAGTCTCTTTCTAGCTTGATATTCAAAATATTCATTAGAACCTGCTCTTTTAATATCTGCTTCTAATTTACTATTTTTATTCTCAAGCTCATCTAAATGTTCTTGACTATTAACAATATCCTCTTTTATCCTCTTAATTGTAATTTCCTGCTTAACATAATTAAAAACAAAAATTGCAAAAATAAAAACTATAACTAATCTTTTAAGAGTAATTTGCTTTTTGATTGCTCTCACCCTCTTTAAAATATATTATACAATATATTTTAATCACTATATACAATTTATTCAAGATATTTTTTAATGTTCATAAGTTTATCTATCTTTTTCCTGAAATACTGTAAAAAATTATCTTTATTGGATAAGTAATACCCTTAAATATTACTCTTATCATCTTTCCGACTATATCAATTAAGTAAAGTTCTAATTTTAAAACCTTTGGACTTATAAACTTTAAATAAATTATTAAAGTAATAATCATAAATACATATACATAAGGATTTAAGAAAGCATAATTCGTATAAAGTAAAAAAGTAAAAACAGCTAGAGAAGCAAATATCCAAAATAATATATCTTCAACTATAACAATTATCCTAGGCACTTTAGCACCTCTTATTATATTATATAAATCAAATAATGCTCCAACTATTATGCCTGATAAAATAGAATATAAAACTATATCAAATTGTACGTTAATAGGTAACGGCATATACTCACCTACTTAAATAATTTAGAAATTATACTTTCTTTTTCTTTTTTTACTTCCTTACTGCTATAGACTATGGAGGCTGTATTTCCAACTATTATTACATCACCATTTTGAACATCTAACTTATTCATTTTTAGTTCAGATCCCTTTATAGTTAAAAATCCTAGTTTTGTATTTAATAATATCTTTTCATCATCAAAACTAATAACTTCCTCAACCCCTGTGAGAATTAACTTTTTTCTGCTTTCTAATATTATATTACTTCTTGGTTCTTCAAGCTTATTTTCATTCTTCTTTTCCATTTTATCTCCTCCACATATTCTTTATAAAAATATATGAAAGAGACCTTCTATTTATTCTTTATCTTCTTCCCCTTCAAGAATCTCATACATTTCTTTAGCATTTTCTTTCTTAACATGTTCTGCAATATTAATTATTCTTGCTTTTAAAGATCTATTTGCAAATTGGATTTCTATAATATCTCCTTCTTTTATATTTGTAGAAGGTTTAGCTACCTTACCGTTTATAGATACTCTTTCCCCTTCGCAAACTTCCTTCGCTACAGTTCTTCTTTTGATTATTCTAGAAACCTTAAGATACTTATCTAATCTCATACTTATCTCCTTAAAAATCTTTTTACTAAAAGAACCCGAGAATTCTCGGGTTCTTAATATACTACTTATTTACTTTTTCTTTGAATTCTTTTCCTGCTTTAAATACTGGAACAGTTGAAGCTGGAATATTGATAGTTTCTTTAGTTCTTGGATTTCTTCCTTCTCTTGCAGCTCTTTCTCTTGTTTCGAAAGTACCGAATCCAACTAATTGTACTTTTTCACCTTTTTCTAAAGCTTCTTCAACGCTTTCGATGAATGCTTTTAATGCTAATTCTGCATCCTTCTTAGTTAATTTACTTTTTTCTGACATGCTAGTGATTAATTCTGCTTTATTCACAATTACATCCTCCTTAAATAACCCGTATATTTTAGTAGTTAACTATTTCTTCAAATATGTACTATAACTACATTCTCTTATTATATATCGTCTTTTAGAACTAGTCTATAACCTTATGAATATTTTGTTATAAAAGCTATTTATTACAATAAGTTATTTATAGTATAGTATAAACCACTATATATTATTCTTCAAAAAATTTATAAATCCTTCTTATTTTTTGTTATTTTCTTTACTTTTTGCTTTTTCCCATATCTCATCCATTTCTTCTAAAGTCATTTCTGTTAAATTCTTATTGTTTTTAATGGCTGTTTCCTCTATATAAGAAAATCTATTTATAAATTTTTTGATAGTTAAACTTAACGCTTCTTCTTCATCTATGTCTAATAGTCTTGCTACATTAACACATGCAAAGATCAAGTCTCCTACTTCACCTTTTATTTTTTCCTTATTATTGGATTTATATACATCTAATACCTCTTTTAATTCTTCTTCTACCTTTAATGCAGCATCTTCTATCTTATCCCAGTCAAATCCTACTTTTGCAGCCTTCTTTTGAACCTTGTGAGCTCTAATTAAAGAAGGTAATGCTCTAGCTATTCCATTCATTTCATCAGTAATAGTTTCAAAGTCTTTCTCTTTTTTCTTAAGTTCTTCCCAATTCACTAAGACTTCTTCACTATTCTCTGCTTTAACATCTCCAAAAACATGAGGATGTCTATATATCATTTTATTGCAGATAGAGCCTATTACATCATATATATTAAAATATCCATCTTCTTTCCCTATAGATGAATGGAAAACTATATGAAGTAAAACATCTCCAAGTTCCTCTATCAATCCATCAATATCATCTTTTTCTATACTGTCAACAACCTCATACGACTCTTCGACAATTTGATTTTTAATACTTTCATGAGTTTGCTCCATATCCCAAGGACAACCATCTTCACCCCTAAGCCTCTCAACTATTTCTACTAGGTCATTGAAGTCCTTTTTATTGTTTTCATCCCTTGGTATATAAATTGAAGTTAAATAATCTATATCTTCTTGCATATCAAGCTCATATATAGGAATTTTTCTTATAGATTCTTCACCCTTTATCCCTGCTGCTCTTACAAAGATTATTTCAGTTTCATCATTATAGTATTCAAGTAATTTAAGCTTAACTTCAGAAGCTATTAAATGATTATAAACTTGCGTAATTATTGTCCCTATCCTCTTATCTAATACTTGATTATTAATATCAAAGGCATCTATAACCTTAAGTCCTTCAATAGGATCTATTTTTAATACATCCATCATAGCATCTATAAAGCTTACTGCTGGAACTATCTCATATTTAATTTCTTTCTCTTCACATAAAGAAATCAAATTAAATACTGACTTTTCTGCAACTAAAGGATGCCCTGGAACAGCATATATTACACCCTCATCTTCATTATAGTTATTAACTATATCTTTAGCTATATTAGCATAAACCTCATCAAAACTTTCTGATTCTTCGTAATAATGGTCATATGTTTTAAATTCTCTAACTTTATCTTTTAAATAATCTACAGTTGGATGCTTCTCTGTTCTAAAAAAAATATTTTTACCCTCTTCTAATGCTCTAACAGCTCCAATAGTTAAAGCTTCTGGTGCTCCTGGTCCTAGACCTATTATCTTTATCATTAGGATCTCTCCTTACATCTAATTTTTTACTATCCTGTTTTTTATCTCATCTATACTAAATATTCTTAAGACTAATATTAGTATTCCATATATAATAATACCTAATAATATAGCTATTAAGCAAGAATAAGTATTGCTTTCCGTTCTATTATATACAAAAGTATATGAAAATACAGAAATTGCTATCATAACTACAGCTGCAATGCTTGGCTTAATAAATGTTTGATTAACTTTAAGCTTAAGTTTAAGCTTTCTCTTAATTGATATAATATTTAATATTGTGGATATAGTGTATGCAGCTATACTTGCAATAACAGCTCCATATATATTTATTTCTGGAATAGGCACTAAAAGATAAGTGAGTACAACCTTTACTATACAACCAATAAACAAGTTAATTATTGGCCTTATATAATGCCCTATGCCTTGCATTATAGATGTCGTAGTTTGAGTAATTATTATAAATGGAACTGATATAGATAAATATTTAAGTATTAATATGCCATCATATTTACCAGGAAAAATAACCATCATGATTGGTCCTGCTAAAAAATATAGCCCTAAAGTACAAGGCATGGCTATAAGCATAGATAATTTAATTGATAATTGAACCTTTTCTTGTAATACAACTTTTCTATTCATTATATAATTTTCTGCAATAATAGGAATTAAGGATGTTCCTAATGCCATAGATAAAGTTAATGGGATATTAGTAATAACATTTGCCTTACCTGTTAATTGAGCATATAAAACTGTAGCCATTTCTGATGCTAATCCAGATTGCAATAGCTTTTGTGGGACTAGTATAGAGTCTATCAAGCTCATAATAGTTCCAACAGTAGTTCCTAAAGAAATTGGAAGTGCAATTCTTAATATTGATGATAGCACTTCTGGATTACTCCTAACTTTTTTATTCCACATTTGCTTTTTTACTTTTTTATATTTTTCATAAAGATAACTTGCTCCTATTACTCCACCTGCTGCTGCTCCAAAAGCTGCTCCTCCTGCTGCAAATTCAATACCTTTAGGTAATAAGAAAATAGCAAGTCCCACACCGATTATTACTCTTCCAAGTTGTTCTAGTATCTGCGATACTCCTGAAGGCGTCATATTCTGAAAACCTTGGAAGAAACCTCTATATATCGTCATTATAGAAATAACAAATGGTGCAAAAGATATTCCAAGTAATGCATAGTAGGATTTCATATCCCATTGCACAAATTGTATTATTGGTTTAGCAAAGAAAAATAATATAAGGGTTGTACCAATTCCTAGTATCATCATTAGAAATGTAGACTCTTTAACTATTACAAATATTCCTTCTATATCACCCTTAGCCTTCTTTTCAGAAATCATTTTAGAAATAGCTACAGGAACTCCTGATGCCATAGCGACAAAGAACATATATAAAGGATATGACATTTGATAATAACCAACACCTTCATCACCAATTAGCATAATTAGTGGCCATCTAAAGAATAACCCCAGAAATCTTGCAACTATTCCTGTTATCCCCAATACCAAACTTGCTTTTATTAATGATTGTTTCTTCATAAAATACCTCCAAACTTAAATTGCTGTTAATAAATTTTTATTTTAAGTTTAGAGGTATTATTACTTTTATTGATAACTTTATATTTAATTAATTAGTTCTATTGTTCCATTTGTTTTCCTAAGAATGCAGAAGCTGTTTCTGAAAGCTTTAATTCTAATTCTCCAAGCTTTTCTCCTGACTCCTTAGATAATATAATAACAGCACCTATAGCATCACCTTCAGCTATTATCGGTGATATAACTTGACTCACATAATTGCCATTATCCTCATCACTATGTAATGGAATCGTTTTACTTTGTTCTGTAATTAGAACGGCTTTTCTCTCTTCCATTATCTCTTCTAATTCTGGGCTTACCTTTCTCTCAATGTAGTCCTTTTTAGAAGCACCACTTACTGAGATAAACGCATCTTTATCTGCTATTAAAACAATATGTCCAATTGCTTGTTGTAAACTTTCAGCATACTCTTTTGAAAAATCTGTTAATTCTCCAATAGGTGAATATTTCTTTAAGATTACTCCGCCTTCTCTATCAGTGAAAATCTCTAAAGGATCTCCTTCTCTAATCCTTAAAGTTCTTCTTATTTCTTTTGGTATAACAACTCTACCCAAGTCATCAATACGTCTAACTATCCCTGTTGCTTTCATTATTACGAGATACCTCCTTACATTTATAATAATTAGTTGCAATATTATTATTTGACTACTTAGAAATTTTATACCCATATAACCAAAATTTATAATAATATATATTTTATATTAAATTAAGTAGGAGTTTTTAACATATTATGCTCGTGACCTCGCAAGCTCCAAGTAATAAAATGTGCTGCATTTTATTAATGAAAGAATGAAAAATTAAAAAATGAAAGAATGATTATAAATAAAAGAGGTTTTGCACAGCAAAACCTCTTCCTTCATTCCTTCATTCTTTCATTACCTTAATTTTTTCATTTTAAGATTCTTCGCATTTTAACAAGAAAAACTCAGGTTTCCCTGAGTTTTTCTTGTTAATTATTAATTAAAGTCTATTTTCGTATGTTTTAACTTTAAAATCTTTTTTCCATTGCTCTACTGAGCTTTCATATAACTCATTTTTCTTTTCATTTTCTAAAGTTGTTTTTATAGATTCTTTAGCTTCATCTAAAGTCTTTTCTTTATAATCAGTAACTTTAATTATATGATATCCATAAGTGCTCTTTACTAAATCAGAAATTTCACCATCTTTTAACTTCTTAAAAGCATCTGTGAATTCTTGAACATAACTTGTTGTATCATAAGTTGTAACACCTAAGCTACCACCCTTTTCCTTAGTTCCAGTATCTTCAGAGAATTCTTTAGCTAAAGCTGCAAAGTCTTCACCATTAACTGCTCTTTCTCTTATTTCCTTAGCTTTTGCTTCATCTTTAATTAGAATGTGTGAAACATTAGCTTGCTTAAAGCTATCTAAATGTCCATCATAGTAAGCTTTTATTTCTTCGTCTGAAATATTTATATCCTTAAACAATTCATTTGTTACATTAGTTGTTGCTAGATTATTTTTAATACTTTCATTTAACTGAGCTGTATACTCATCTAAAGTTAGTTCAGCATCTTCTAAAGCTTTGTTGAAAGCCTCTTCTCCACCCAAGCTTTCCTTTAAACTTTCCATATATTTTTGAACTTCAGTATCTATTTCCTCTTGAGTAGGTTCTACATCAAGCTCTTGAGCCTTTTTAATCATAAGTTTTTGTTCAACTAAAAGATTTAACGCTTGAGTTCTTAATGTTTTAACTTGCTCAGCCAAATCAGGGTTAGTGTCATAGTCTTCACCGTATTGTTTTAAATAAGGGTCTGCTATTTCATCAACTTCTCCCCTTGTAACTTTAAGATCTCCAACCTTAGCTAAAACTGTCTTCTTAATTGCTTCTGGCGTTTTTTGAATCATTTCACAGCCTACAGCTGAAAAAGCAAATATACTTAGGGCTCCTGCAGCTATTATTTTTTTAAATCTAATCAATGATGTTCCCTCATTTCTATATAATTTGTTTTAATCCCTATAATTGTACATCAATAGTATATCAATATTGTGTCAGTTATTCAATTTATTAAATGAACTTTAAATATTTTTAATTAAGTTATCTAGCATCTCTTTAATCAATCCAAGCATGCCTTCTCTTTTTATCTCTGATAACCTTACTGCGAAATATGGCTTTTCTCCAAACATTAAGAATATCTTGTCTTTATAGTTCCCTAATAAGTTTTTGTATATATTATTTATATTACCTACTCCATCTGCAAAAATAAATCTTATTTCCTTAGGCATTTCTTTAACTTCTTCGATAGAAAGTTGTTTTGCCCTACTCTTTATATAAGCTATATCCATTAAGTTATATACTGGCTCTGGAATCTCTGAATATCTATCTTCAAGTTCTGATTTAATATCCATATAATCATCTAGTCCATCTATTGCAGCAATTTTCTTATAAACTTCAATCTTTTGAATTTCATCTTCAATATACGTTCCAGGTATATATGCATCAACCTTAATATCTACTGTTGTTTCAATTGGTTCTTTTTCAATTTCACCTTTAATTATCTTGATAGTATCTTCTAACATTCTACAGTACAAATCATATCCTATAGCAGCCATATGTCCATGCTGAGCTGAGCCCATCATATTTCCTGCTCCTCTTATTTCTAAGTCTCTCATGGCTATCTTAAATCCTGATCCTAGCTCTGTGAAGTCCTTAAGAGCTTTAAGCCTCTTCTCAGCAACTTCTGTTAAAACCTTATCTTTAGTGTACATAAAGTATGCATAAGCTATTCTATTTGATCTCCCTACTCTACCCCTTAATTGGTAAAGTTGAGATAGTCCCATTTTATCAGAATCGTGAATTATCATAGTATTAACATTTGGTATATCTATACCTGTTTCTATAATAGTTGTACATACTAAAATATCATATTCTCTATTCATGAAACTAATCATCTCTTTTTCTAACTGTCTTTCAGTCATCTGTCCATGAATTATTCCAACCTTGCATTCAGGAACCAGTTCACTAATATACCTAGCCATAGCATCTATGCTTTCAACTCTATTATAAACATAGTAAACTTGGCCTTCTCGATTTACTTCTCTTAATATAGCATCTCTAACTAGCTGATCATTTTGCTCAACTACATAAGTTTGTATTGGATATCTCTCTTCTGGAGGTGTTTCTATAACAGAAATATCTCTAGCTCCAGTTAAAGACATATGAAGAGTTCTTGGAATAGGGGTAGCACTTAGAGTTAAAACATCCACATTCTTTTTTAAACTCTTAATCTTTTCTTTTTGAGCAACTCCAAATCTTTGTTCCTCATCTATAATTAATAAACCTAAGTCTTTAAATACAATATCTTTAGAAACTAATCTATGAGTTCCTATTACTATATCAACATTTCCCTCTTTAGCGGCTTGTAATGTAAGTTTTTGTTCCTTAGCACTTCTAAATCTACTAATCATATCTATTTTAACTGGGAAATCTGAAAATCTCTTAAGCATATTTTTATAGTGCTGTTCTGCTAAAATAGTCGTTGGAACTAAGAAAGCTACTTGTTTCCCATCCATAACTGACTTAAATGCAGCTCTAACAGCAACTTCTGTTTTACCATACCCAACATCGCCACATAACAATCTATCCATAGGCTTATCAGATTCCATATCGCCTTTAATTTCCTCTAAGGATGTTAATTGATCAGGTGTTTCTTCAAATGGAAACTCATCTTCAAACTGTCTTTGCCATTCTGTGTCCTTACTAAATCTATACCCTTTAAGAGTTGCTCTTGTAGCATACAACTTAACTAAATCTTGAGCTATTTCATTTATTGATTTCTTAACCTTAGCTTTCGCCTTAGTCCATTCAGCACTTCCTAATTTATTTACCTTAGGAGTCTTTCCTTCACTACCTATATATTTCTGAACTAAATCTAATTGATCTACAGGAACATACAGCTTATCCCCTTTATCATAAACTATATCTAGGTAATCTCTTTTATGTCCCCCTACTTCAATCTGCTTTATTCCTTTATATACACCAACTCCATGATTTGCATGTACTACATAATCGCCAAGCTTTAATTCTGCAAAGCTCTTGATTTTACCTATACCTTTTTTCTGACTTTTTCTCTTAGATATCTTTCTTTTAGCTTCTCCAAATACATCTTTATCTGATATAATGCATAGTTTTAAATCAGGATATTCAAAACCTTTTAATAGGTTTCCAAAAGTGATAACTACTTCTCCAAATTCTATAGACTGTATGTCTTCTCTATAAGAGCTTTCTATTTCTCTATCTCTTAAAGTATTTACAAGTCTTTCCCCTCTAGTTCTAGTCCCAGATAAAATAAGAGTTTTGTATCCTTTTTCCTTCTTTTCTTTAATATCTTCAATTAATAGATCAAGTTGACCTTGATAACTATTTAATGTTAATGCATTAATATTATATTTAGCCATAGGCGATAGGAAATTGCTATTAGCATTAAATACATCTAAAGTTATTACTTTCTGATTATCTAATGTTTCAAGTAGCAATCCTCGTTCTAATAAAAGCCTATTTTGGGAAGGTAAAATCCCACCCCTTTGTAAGAAAGCTTCATAATTCTCGCTAAATTCAAAGTAACAACTTTCCAGTTTTCCTTCACATTTTTTTGTATCATCAATAACATATGTATAATTTTTTACATAGTCAAAAAAGCTATTTGTCTTTTCATAAAAGTATGGCAAATAACTATCCACAGTTTCAAAGGTAAGTAATTCAGTTAAAGATTCTATATTAGCTTTCACTATTTCTTCAAGCTTCCCTATTCTTTCCTTATCAGAACTTCCTTTAGCTTTAACTTCTTCAAATTCCTTTAAAATATTCTCTTTTCCTCTATTTAATGCTTCTTCATTTAATATAACTTCTTTAGCAGGAAATACTTCCATACTGTCAACCTTTTCAATACTTCTCTGTGATTCAGTATTAAAAGTCCTTATAGAATCTATAGTATCTCCAAAAAGCTCTATTCTATATGGATAAGTAGTCGTAGGTGGAAAAATATCCAGTATCCCTCCTCTTAAAGAGAATTCCCCTTTACCTTCAACGGCTTCAACTCTTTCATATCCACATTCTAATAGTTTCTGAGATAAAACTTTAAAGTCAACCTCATCATCAGGCTTCAATTTGAAGTTGTATTCTTCAAATAATGATCTAGGGGTATAAACTGATGTAAGAGAATCTATTGAAGTAACTATTATCTTTTTAGAGTCATTCAATATTTCTTTTATCACCTTTAACCTAGCCCATCTTATATCACCAGAAATAGCATCTATATTATAAAAAACCACTTCTTTTGCCGGGAAATAATATATATCATTCGTATAAAAACTTAGATCTTCATATATGTTTTTAGCTTCCATGTCACTATGTGTTAATATAACCATTGAGGAATCTACTTGTTCATAAATACCATATATTCCGTAACTTTTACCTGAATCAGATAATCCATTTATACTAATTGGATACTTTTTATTTTTAATGCTAGATATTATTTCATTAAAAGTAGAGTTTTCACTTAAGGGCTGCAATACTCCCTTTAATCTCATTAAAATACACCATCCTTACTACTCTTTTTTTGATAGCTTAAATCCATTTAATTCATTCATTGCATCTTTAGTTCCACTTTTTATTATTATTTCAACAGCTTTAGAAGAAACTTCTATTACTTCTTTTAAATCCTCAGCTTCTTCCTTGCTAAATTTTCCTAAAACATGAGAAACCAAATCACCAGTTGGTTGTCCTACACCTATCTTAATTCTTGGGAATACATCTGTATTTATATTTGAAATTATGCTTTTGATTCCATTATGACCTCCAGCACTTCCCTTTTCTCTTATTCTAAGCTTTCCAATCTCTAAACTAATATCATCATAAATTATAACTATATCTTCTTCACTTAATTTATAGAAGCTCATAGCTTCCCTAACACTCTCTCCACTTAAATTCATATATGTTGTTGGCTTTAAGAGTATAACCTTCTCCCCACCTATAAAACCTTCTCCAATTACACCTTTAAATTTTACCCTAGTAACATCTATATTATACTTACTTGAAATGTAATCTATAGTTTCAAATCCAATGTTATGCCTAGTCCCATCATATTTTTCCCCTGGATTACCAAGGCCTACAACTAAAAACATTGCTCTTTCCTCCTAATGTATATTTGCATATTTATTATTATACTATTTTTTTACAATAAAGAAAGTACTTTAAAAAAATAGCAACTACCCCGTTGCCATTTTTTTTATATCATCTAATTGTATTTGTAATTCTACTAATTTTCCTGCTCTCAAAACTTTACAATTAAGTATATCATTATTACTCTTTTCATCTAATATTCTATATACTTCATTAATTTCATTTATGCTATACCCATCTATTTCTAATATTATATCTGTAGGTCTTAATCCTGCTCTATATGCAGAACTATCTTTCCTTATTCTTGCAACATACATTCCAATAACATTATTAAGACTTTTATCCTCAATAAATCCACCTTCAGTAATACCTAAAATATCTTTTATCTTATTGCTTGAGCTTTCCATATCTTTTAAAAGAGTAAAATCAGCTATATAATACATGTCTTTTCTATCTACTTGCTTATTCAACTTTTCACTAGCTAATCCTATTAGCTCTCCATTCAAGTTGCATATAAGACCACCTGTATTTATCTCTGTAATAGGAGTATTTAATTCAATTAAATTATACTCATTTTTATTTACCTTTAAGCTTCTATTTCTTGAAGTTATAATTCCCGGTATAATGTTATCTATATAGTCACTTCCAGTAGAATTACTTATTAAAGCTATTCTCTGACCAACTCCACTATTTTCCTTTGATGCAAACTTAATAGGTTTTAAGCTTCCATTATACGCTATTTGTATTATAGCTATATCAATATCCTCATTAGATACTATAATATTCGCCTTTATTGGTTCTACACCTATTCCAGGAACTTTAACATAAATATCCTTCATATCTTTAACCTTAGAATAACTAGTTGCTATTCTTCCATTTGATTCAACTATTACTCCTGTAGCATTCCCCTCAATATATCTATTTTCAGATAGATAATTTTTATCTGAAGCTATGGTTACTAAGGATTCTTTAACATCATTAATTAGTGTTGTATAATCGAATATTATATCGTTACTGTCCTTTAGTGCTTTATCTAAATTACTATATTTTAAATCAACTAATATCATAGAAAATAAAGCTCCAAATAAGCCAGCTATTAAAAACACACTAATACTTTTAAAGAATAAAATTATATTATATTTAGTTCTTTTTCTTTTAAACCGTATGGAGGGAAAATTATTATCATATAAATCTTCATTTCTATTCATATTGTCATTTCCTTTCATACTTATTACCTCTTAAATACTTAAATTTATTTTTCTTCTCTCTTTAGAGTAAAAGTAAACTTAACTCCCTTACCTGGAATATTATTAACCCATATATCTTGATTATGTTGAGTTAATATAAGTCTTACTATAGATAAACCTAGTCCTGTACTAATTTTATTTGTCCTTGATTTATCAGTTTTATAAAATCTTTCCCAAATCTTATTTATATCTTCTTTTGGAATATTCGGTCCATTATTAAAAATGCTTACAAAAACACTGTCACCCTTAGCATATGTCTCAATCTGGATTCTTCCATCATATTCTCTTCCATATTTAATTGCATTTTCTAAAAGATTCGTAACAACTTGAATAATTCTATCTCTATCTCCAAGACAGTATTCATGGTTATTATTGAATATAACATCTACTTTAATGTTCTTTTGTTCTATTTTGCCTTCTAAATTTAAAGTACAAAGTGTTATTATCTCATTTATATCCATCCTAATCATATTAAGCTTAAACTTTCCTGATTCCATTGATGATATATCTAATAAATCTGTAACTAGCCTTGAAAGTCTACTTACTTCATCATTAACTATTTTTAAATAATAGTTTTCCTTATCTTTTGGAATTACCCCATCTAAAATTCCAGTAATAAATCCTTTAATTGAAGTAATTGGAGATCTAATTTCATGTGATACATTTGATATAAACTCTCTTCTTACATTCTCTACCTTTTCTAGCGACTCTGCCATTATATTAAAGGACTCCGCAAGATCCCCTATCTCATCCTGAGAATCTATGTAAACTCTTTTTTCAACTTCACCCTTCGCTAACTTTTTAGCTACATTATTAATTTCAGATAAAGGTTTAATTAATATCTTTTTAGCAAAATAATATGATGCTATGCTTGACAATACAACTGCACCTAAAACCAAAAGCCAAATAATAGTATGTAAATTCGATGTATTCACAGCTTTAGAATTCTCTAATAGTATAACTACTCCATTAAAATTATTATCAGTAATTAAAGGCTTATAATAAGCTATACTTTTATTATTATCTTCTCTTACAAAACTACTTTCTAGTATTTCCCCTAATTTCAATGATTTCATATCATCACTCGAAATATCTAGCTTCGAATACTTTAAATAATCTAACTTTTCATCTGAAACTGCATAAACATATCCTTGACTATCTAGAATTATAGAATCCATATCAACTGATACTTTAATAATCTTCATGCTATTTTTTAAGTCTTCATATCCTACTTCATTATTCTTATTTAAAAACTCTGATGTAGCTTCTTCTATGATTTCTATATATCTACTTACTCTCTCGGACTCCTGAATAGAATACTCTCTTTCTATCCAAGTCGTTAAAACCATACCAACTAAAATAAGAACTCCTGCAGTAATAGAAGAAAAGGTAATTAATAGCTTAAATATTAAGCCTTTCTTCCTCATTTACTTCACCTCAAACTTATATCCTACTCCCCAAACTGTCTCAATTTGCCAATTTTCTCCACCATTAACTTTTTCTCTTAATCTCTTAATATGTACATCAACAGTTCTTGAATCTCCTGGATAATCATATCCCCAAACTTCACAAAGTAATTGTTCTCTAGTAAAAACTTTATTTTTATTACTTGCTAAATAGTGAAGTAATTCAAATTCCTTTGGTGGCATCTTTATTTCTTCATCCTTATATATAACGTTATATGAAGCTGAATCTACTACTAGGTCTGAGAATGTTATTATTTCAGTATCTTTCTCATCATAGTTATATCTTCTCATAACAGCTTTAACTCTTGCTAATAGTTCTTTAGGCTCGAAAGGTTTTACTATATAGTCATCAGCACCTATTTCTAGCGCTAATACTTTATCAAAAGTATCCCCCTTAGCTGTAAGCATAATTACTGGTATTTCATTATTTTTTCTAATCCATTTTAAAACTTCTATTCCATCCATACCTGGAAGCATTATATCAAGCAATACTATATCTGGTTTATAATCTATAAAAAGATTGCAAGCATCTTTTCCATTGTGACATCTTCTAGTATCGTAACCTGCACTTATTAAGTACATATTTATAACTTCGCATATATTTTCATCGTCATCTACAATTAATATCTTTCCTAACTTATTATCCACATTAACACCATCCTTATTTTTATTATAATTCATTTAAAAGTAATATGAGTGCTTTTACATTAATTATAAATAATAATTAATATTTGTAACATATTCTTAACTATTTTTACCTTTTTTATAATTAATAAGCCTCTAAAAAGTTTGTGCTTTTTAGAGGCTCTTTATCCTAATATGTATTATACTTCAAATAATTTGCTTATTGGTTCATCATCATATATTCTCTTAATTGCCTCTGCAAATAAAGGTGCTACTGATAATGCTTTAAACTTAACTAAATCATCTTTTTCTGGTAACTTTATAGTATTTAACATAACTAATTCTTCTATTGCTGAATTATTTATTCTTTCAAAAGCTGGTCCTGATAAAACTCCATGAGTACAACATGCATAAACATGTGTAGCTCCTAAGTCCTTAAGAGCATTTGCAGCATTTGCAATAGTTCCTGCTGTATCTATCATATCATCTATTAAGATACATCTCTTACCTTTTACTTCACCAATTATATTCATTATTTCTGAAACATTAGCTTTAGGTCTTCTCTTATCAATAATTGCTATTGGAGCATGTAATCTATCAGCAAATTTTCTAGCTCTTGTAACACTACCTAAATCTGGTGATACTACTACAACATCATCCTTATCATCAAATCCTTTATCAAGGAAGTATTGGCTTAATATTGGTGATCCTAATAAATGATCTACAGGTATATTAAAGTACCCTTGAATTTGTGCTGCATGTAAGTCCATAGTTAATACTCTATGTGCACCTGATGCTGTTAAAAGATCTGCTACTAACTTTGCAGTAATTGGATCTCTTGATTTAGCCTTTCTATCTTGTCTTGCATATCCATAATATGGCATAACAACTGTTATTCTTCCTGCTGAAGCTCTCTTAAAGGCATCTATCATTATTAATAGTTCCATAAGGTTATTATTTACAGGTGAGCTCGTTGATTGTACTATGAAAACATCTGCTCCTCTTACTGTTTCTCCTATATCAACTGATATTTCTCCATCACTAAAAGTAGAAACTTTAGCCTTACCTAGTGGCAATCCTAAAATATCAGCAATTTCTTTTGCTAATTCTGGATGTGAATTTCCAGTAAATATCTTTATATTTTTTCCATGGGTTATCATTATATGAGGACCTCCTTAATATTTTTGGCTCTTTTGTTAGTTACTTTTATTTTTTCTTAGTAAGTTTTCTCTTACTGACCCAACCTTCAATGTTTCTTTGTCTAGCTCTTGCAACTGCAAGTTCGCCTTCTTTTACATCATTTACAATTGTTGAACCTGCTGCAATATAAGTATTATCTTCTACCTTTACTGGTGAAACTAAATTAGTGTTACATCCAATAAAGCTGTTATTTCCTATAATTGTTGTATGCTTATCTTTTCCATCATAATTAACTACTACTGTTCCGCATCCAAAATTACAGTTTTCTCCTACCTTCGCATCACCTATATAAGTTAGGTGAGATACCTTAGTATTATCTCCTATAGTTGATTTTTTAATTTCTACAAAATCTCCTATCCTTGCATTATTTCCAATAACAGATTCAGGTCTTATATAAGCAAATGGTCCAACAGTAGTTCCTTCGCCAATTTTACTATCTATTATAACTGAAGATTGAATTTCTACATTATTTAAAATAACACTATTTGATATACGTGAATTAGGATATAAAATAACTTCTTCACCTATTTTAGTATTACCTTCAATGACATTACCTGGATATATAATAGTATCCCTACCGATTTCTACATCATCACCTATATAAGTTGACTTTGGATCTATTATTGTAACTCCATTTTCCATATGTTTTAAATTTATTCTATTTCTTAATATTTCTTCTGCCTCAGCAAGTTGAACTCTAGAATTTACTCCTATTGTTTCTTCATAGTCTATCTCTATAGCTCCAACTTTCTTGCCTTCTTCTTTTAAAATTCCAATAACATCTGTTAAATAATATTCACCTTGATTATTATCATTAGATAATTTCTCAAGGGAATTTAATAAACTTTCTATATCAAAGCAGTAAATAGCTGCATTCATTTCATTTATTTTTAATTCTTCTTCATTACAGTCTTTATGTTCAACTATTTTTATTACTTCGTCTCCATCTCTAACAACTCGACCATATCCTGTTGGATCTTCAACTATTGAAGTTAATAAAGTTGCTGCATTCTTACCTTCAACGTGTAAATCAAATAATTTTTCTACTGTTTCTGATTTGATTAAAGGCGCATCTCCTGCAAATACTCCAACTACACCTTTCTTACCTTTCAAGAAATCTATAGCACATTTTACAGCATGACCTGTACCTAATTGCTCTTCTTGTAGTGAATAACTTACATTTCTAGAAGCTGTTTTTTCTCTTACAAGCTCCGCACCCTTACCTATAATAACATTTATATCTTCAATGTTAGCTTTTCTCATTGTATCAATAACATGATTAACCATTTCTTTACCAGAAACCTTATGTAAAACTTTAGGTAAGTCTGATTTTATTCTTTTACCTTGGCCTGCTGCTAATATTAATGAACATTTATACATAAAAACACACCTCACTATTAAATGCTAAGGACAAACTCATTACTTTTTAAAAAAACGTTCGTAAACATCTCATTCTATTATATTGTATTAAAGATAGTATTTCAACCTTATTTATCCTCTATATAGCTCTTGAATATTTAATTAAAGCATTACATACAAAAAAAAGGACTGCCTCACAAAACTTTATAATTGTGAAACAATTCCTATTCTTAATAATCATTTGTCTATTTAGCGTGTTGCAAAAATATTTTTATTATAATTTTGCAACACACTACTTTTTCTTACATTATTCAACAACTGTTTCTGATTCATCTTCAACCTTAGCTTTTTCATAAGCTTCTAAGATTGATGTTTGAATTTTTTCTCTAGTGTCTGTGTTTATAGGATGTGCTATATCCTTAAACTCTCCATCTGGTGTCTTTCTGCTTGGCATTGCTATAAATAATCCATTTTGCCCTTCGATTACTTTAATGTCATGAACTACAAACTCATTGTCAAATGTAACAGAAACTATAGCTTTCATTTTTCCATCTGAAGCTATTTTTCTAATTCTTACATCAGTTATTGTCATTGCACTACACCTCCGTTGCTATGATAGATATTAAATTCTATAAAATTTGTAAAAATCCTCTTAAAATTTTAAAATTTAAAAAATTTTTTTAATTTTTTAATAAATTTAGCAACTTTTTTGTAGTTTTATAGATTAATCTTATCCAAATATTATATCTGAAGGTTTAACTTCTAAATTTTTCGACTCTCCAAGATGTCTAAGTTCTACAATTGAAATATAATCTTCTACTCTTTTTTGAGCTACGCTTACATTATCAACTAGTACTCCAATACCTATAAGTTCACTTTCAAACTCTTTTAATAAATCCTTTATTCCTTGAGCTGTTCCACCACCTCTTAAGAAATCATCTATAAATATGCACTTACTTCTTGCCTTCATAGATTTCTTAGATAATGACATCTGTTGTATTCTTCCGCTAGTACCTGAAACATAGTTAATAGTAACAGTAGAACCTTCTGTAACTTTATTATCTCTTCTTATAATAACTAGAGGAATACCTAAGTTTCTTGCTACTTCATAAGCAAGAGGAATTCCCTTCGTTTCTACTGTAACCACATAATCTACTTCTTTACTATAAAAAATAGATGATAATATAACTCCAGCCTTGCTTATTATTTGTGGGTTATACATCAAATCAGTCATATAAATAAAATTCCCTGGTACTATTCTACTTTCATCTTTTAGCATTTCGCATAAGTCTTCAGCGAATTTTCTTCTGTTTTCATTTTCTATCCCCGGAATATACTTAATTCCACCTGCCGCTCCTGCAATTGTTTCAACCTTGCCCATTTCAAGCTTCTCTAAAATTTCTCTAATAATCACTATGTCTTCACTTATAGTTGACTTAGCAGCATTTAATAAATCTGAGAATCTATTAAGACCAATTACCTTGTTAGGATTTTCAGTTAATATCTTTGTAATGGCAACAACCCTACTATTTCTACTTAATTTTTCCAAAATAAACCACCTACACCTGTAAAATTTTCCGAATTATTCTTTAATTTAATCGTACTAATATTCATATTTTATTCTATATTTTTCTCAATATCAATAGATTTTAATCATTTACAAAGCAAATAAGCCATAATATAAATTTTTATTATAGAATTTTTCATAAAATTTGCCTAAAATCTTTAATATATAACTTTTTAATGTGTTCATTTTCTTAAATTTGTATATAATTATAAGGTGAAAGCTATTTGAAATAAATTGCCATATTGTTTGCAATAATAAAGGAGTTGATATTTTGTTATTCGATCTTAATAGAGATATAAATAAAAAAGTCCACTTTATAGGAATCGGTGGAATAAGCATGAGTGGTCTTGCAGCACTTTTACTTACTAAAGGTTTTAAAGTATCAGGCTCTGACTCTAAGGAATCAGAATTAACTGATAAACTAAAAGCTGAAGGTGCTGAAATTTACATAGGTCACAATAGAGAAAATCTTAAAAATGTTGACTTAGTAGTTTATACAGCTGCTATACCTTCAGATAATCCTGAAATAGTTGAAGCTAAAGATAAGAATATTCCTCTAGTAGATAGAGCTGAGTTCTTAGGATTAATCATGAAGGGACATAAATTTAATGTTGCTGTAGCTGGTACTCACGGGAAAACTACTTGTACTTCAATGTTATCTCATGTAACTTTAAAAGCGGATTTAGACCCTACTATCTTAGTAGGTGGAGAATTAGATGTTATTGATGGTAACTTTAAAATAGGTGATAGTGAATACTTCTTAACTGAGGCATGTGAATATAAGGAATCATTCTTAAAGTTTTATCCATATATAGGTATTATATTAAATATTGATGCTGATCACTTAGATTATTATAGAGATTTAAATCACATAAAAGAGACTTTCGAAAAATTCTCTAATATAATTCCTGAAGACGGATATTTAATTGGCTACTGTGAAGATGATAATGTAAAAGAAGTTTTAGATAAAGCTAAATGTAATGTTATCAGATACGGAATTAATGAAGGTGATATTAGAGCTACTAATATCAGATTTGATAATAAAGGTTGTGCTACATTTACTGTAAATAAGGACAACAAAGACTTATTTGAAGTAACTTTAAGTACAACTGGTAAGCATAATGTATTAAATGCCTTATCAACTATAGCTGTTGGCTTAATATTTAACCTTCCATACGAATCTATCATTGAAGGATTAAAAGAATGTAAGGGTGCTCATAAGAGATTTGAATATAAGGGTGAATTTAATGGAGCTACTATTATAGATGATTATGCTCATCATCCAGTTGAAATAAAAGCTACATTAGATACTGCTAAGTTAATACCTAATAACAAAATCTACGCAGTATTCCAACCTCATACTTACACTAGAACAAAAACTTTATTTGATGACTTCACTACTTGCTTTAATGAAGCAGATGAACTGCTACTTATGGACATCTATGCAGCAAGAGAAAAGGATACAGGACTTGTTTCATCTGATGAACTAGGAGATGCAATTAGAGCAACTGGCCTTAAGTGTATAAATGTTCATAGTCATGAAGAGGCTGCATCTTACTTAAAATCTAAAGTAGAAAAAGACGATATTGTTTTAACTGTAGGTGCGGGAGACGTAGTTAAAGTAGCAGATATCATTTTAAAGAATTAAAGAATGAAAAAATTAAAAAATGAAAGAATGCTTATAAAAAAATCTTTACAGATTTTTTATAAGATTATCTTTAGAGTAAAGGAGGTTTTGCATAGCAAAACCTCCTTCCTTCATTCTTTCATTCCTTCATTTTTTCATTTTTCATTTTAAATGCTTCGCATTTAAAAAATATTATTTAAATTTCCTTTATCTTTTCTTTAAACTAAGTTATATTTAAATTACAAAATAAAACATATATAGAGGTGTGATGTTATGGATTTATCAACAAAAATTAAAGTTGCTGCTGATTTCATTCTAGAAAAGTCTAAATATAAACCTGAAATCGGTTTAATTTTAGGTTCTGGTCTTGGCTCTTTAGCTGATTCTATAGAAGAACCTGAATTTTTCCCTTATGAAGAATTACCTCACTTCCCTGTATCTACTGTAGAAGGTCATGTAGGAAGATTAGTTATAGGTAAGCTTAATGGAAAAACTGTAATAGCAATGCAAGGAAGATTCCACTTTTATGAAGGATATCCTTTAAGTGAAGTTACTTTTCCAGTAAGAGTTATGAAGCTTCTTGGAGTAGAAAAGCTAATAGTAACTAATGCTGCTGGAGCTGTAAATACAAGCTTTAAACCAGGAGACTTAATGATAATAAATGATCAAATTAACTTCTCCGGAGATAATCCACTAATAGGAGCAAACCTTAAGGAATTCGGTCCAAGATTCCCTGATATGTCTAGTGCTTATACTCCTGAACTTATTAAGAAGGCAGAAGATGTAGCAAAAGAATTAAACATCGATATAAAGAAAGGTGTTTATATGATGTTTAGTGGTCCTACATATGAAACTCCTGCTGAAATAAGAATGTCTAGAGTTCTTGGAGCTGATGCTGTTGGAATGTCTACAGTTCCTGAAGTTATAATAGCTGCTCACTCTGGAATGAAGGTTCTTGGTATTTCATGCTTAACTAATATGGCTGCTGGAATACTAGATCAACCATTAAATCATGAAGAAGTAGTTGAGACTTCAAATATGGTAAAAGAAAAGTTCACTTCATTAATGAATAAAATAATCGAAGTAATATAGGTGCTATCGCACAATGAAAAATGAAGAATGTATAATGAAGAATTAATGAAAAAACTCCTTTCGGAGTTTTAAAAAATAAAAGTTGAGCCGTCTTTAGGACAGCTCAATTTTTTTATTTAATTATTGTTATGTCTTTAGTTACTGAGTTTAGTACTTCACATCCATCTTTAGTTACTAATACTAAGTCTTCTATTCTAACTCCAATATCGTCTTTTAGGTATATTCCTGGTTCTATAGAGAATACCATTCCTTCTTTTACTTCTTCATTGTTAGTTGAGCTTACATCTCCAAAGTCGTGATCTTCTATTCCTATGCTATGACCAGTTCTATGAGTAAAGTATTCTCCATAACCTGCATTTTCTATATAATCTCTAGCAGCCTTATCTATTTCTGAGAACTTAACTCCTTCTTTTACTTTTCTTATAGCACTTAAGTTAGCTTCTTTAACTATATTATAAATACTTGCATGTCTTTTACTTGGCTCTTCTCCAAAGAATACAGTTCTTGTCATATCTGAGCAATATGAGTTATAAACCCCACCAATATCAATTACAATACTATGCCCCTTCTTTATTGGAGTTTTATCTGAATGATGATGAGGATCAGCTCCATTAGGGCTAACAGCCACTATTGGAGGGAATGAAAACTCATTTACTCCATGACTTTCATAAATTTCAGTTAAAAGACTTGCATAATATTTTTCAGTCTTTCCTTCTTTTAAGTTATTCCAAAGTTCTAGCATAACTTTGTCATTAATTTCTGATGACTTCTTCATTAAAGCTATTTCTTCAGCATCTTTAATCATTCTTAATCTATCAATAATAGGGGAACCATTAACAAAAGCCTTTGCTCCCTTATTTTCCATAAGTCTAATTAAGAAATGTGCTGGCCAATTTTTATCCACAGCTATAGCTTCTTCCTTCTCCACAACTGTGCATAATATTTGTATTGGATCCTCTATATCTGTGTACCAAATTAAGTCTACTCCTAAGTCCTCGTAAACTGGGAATAACTTACTAACAATAAGCTTATGATTTCCTTTAGTATTTAAGTATAAAGCAACTAATCTTTCTCCCGGTGAAAACCACTTACCAGTTAAATAAAATATAGCTGATGGTGATGACACTAGCATTTGACTTAATCCCTGCTTTTCCATTTCTCTTAATACATTATTAACTCTATCTATCTTCATTTTATCACCTCTATTTAATTATATAAGTATATAATTTATAAGTAATATTATACATTTTATTAAGTTATATTTAAAATATTTAAGGTAATAAGTTTCCTAAAAACTTAAAAATCACTGCTTCCAATTTATATTATTTTACTTAAATAATAGTTATTACTTTTATAAACCTACAAATATGTTAATTCTTAATTGAGCCATATGTATAATAACTTATTAATAAAATACTATGAATATTATATTAGTTATTCACAAACCTTCCTTTCTTTATCCTAATACTTTTCTTTAAGAAAAGAAATAAAAATTTAATAAAAGTTACCACTTATATATATTTATATGAGTAAATACTAGTGCTATAATTAATTATATTTATTAAGGAGGATTGCTTATGAAAATAGCTGCCATATCAGATATACACGGAAATATTTACGCACTAATGAAGGTTTTAGAGGATATAGATGATGAAAGAGTTGATTTAGTAGTTTGTCTTGGAGACTTAGTTGGATATGGTCCTCATCCAAATGAAGTAGTAGCACTAATTAAAAGAAGAGAAATACCTTGCATAAAAGGTAATTATGATGCTTCTGTAGTAGATGGAGCTTTCACCTTTATAAGAGACACTTCAATTAACTCCTTTGCATTGCCTTGGGCATCTGAAGAAGTTCGTGCTTCAAATAAATATTACTTATCAGAATTACCAACAGAACTAAACTATGATATTAACGGAGTAAAGATTAAGTTTACTCATGGAAGTCCTAATAGAATAAATGAATATCTTTTTGAAGATAGTAATGAGACTAAAAAAGTTATGGAAAACTTAGAAGAGGATATTTTAGTATGTGCTCATACTCATATTCCATCATATAAGAAATTTGATAATAAAACATTTATAAACGTAGGAAGTGTAGGTAAACCAAAAATAGGTAGACCTAATGCTACTTACTGTATAATAAATATAAATGAAGATAAAAATATAGATGTAAAGTTTAAAGAAATTGAGTATGAATATAAGAGAATAGTTAAAGATGCACAAATGTTAAACTTTCCGCCTCAATTAGTTGCATCTTATGAAAGTGGAACTGAATAATAAATAAGTATATATAATAGTACTATAAACTTTAAAATTAATTTTAATATACTTCTTTTCTAAGCTTAATTGTTTATAACTAACTTTAATAATAAATATCTTCAATAAAAGTTGCAAAGCTTAGTAAATTGATGTAAAATCTTAATAAACTGTATATATTATTACTGTGAAGAGAAGAGTAGCTATTTGGATGTAGTCTTAGCGAATGAGGGATGGTGTGAGCCTCTTACGAAGCCTTTAGTGAAGAACATCTCTGAGTTTCTAACCGAAAGGGTGATTAATTTTATATCACTTAAGTAGACTTAGACGGATTCAAGCCGTTATTTACTTGAATGACATTATATGTGTCTAATGAGTGGCTATTTATAGCAATTTGGGTGGTACCGCGAATATCCTTTCGTCCCTTATTTTAGGGGATGAGAGGTTTTTTTATACACTTTTTTAATTAATTAAGAAAAAAATCTGAAGCCCTATTACCTTTAGAATTTTTTATGAATAAATTTAACTAGGAGGAAAAAAAATGAGTAAAGTAATCTATGTAAAATCTCTTTATAGAAACCAAGAAGAATACTTATCTAAAGAAGTAACAATCTCTGGATGGATAAGAACATTAAGAGCATCTAATGCTTTTGGATTTATTGAAGTTAACGATGGTACTTTCTTTAAGAATATTCAAGTTGTTTTTGATAACAAAATTGAAAACTTTAAAGAAGTTTCAAAGCTACCTATCAGTTCATCAATAACTGTTGTAGGAACTTTAGTTGCTACTCCTGAAGCTAAGCAACCTTTTGAAATTCAAGCTAAAGAAGTAATAATAGAAGGATTATCTAATTCAGACTATCCTCTTCAAAAAAAGAGACATAGCTTTGAGTATTTAAGAACTATAGCTCACTTAAGACCAAGAAGTAATGCTTTTTCAGCTGTATTTAGAGTTCGTTCAGTAGCTGCTTATGCAATCCACAAGTTTTTCCAAGAAAGAGGATTTGTATATACTCACACACCAATTTTAACTGGAAGTGATGCTGAAGGTGCTGGTGAAATGTTTAGAGTAACTACTTTAGATATGAACAATGTACCAAAAACTGAAGATGGCGCTGTTAACTTTAAGGAAGATTTCTTCGGTAAAGAAACTAACCTTACTGTATCAGGACAATTAAATGGTGAATGTTACGCATTAGCATTTAGAAACATCTATACTTTTGGACCTACTTTTAGAGCAGAAAACTCAAACACAGCTAGACACGCTGCTGAGTTCTGGATGATAGAGCCTGAAATTGCTTTTGCTGACTTACAAGACGATATGGAATTAGCTGAAGATATGCTTAAATATGTTTTAGAATATGTTTTAGCTGAATGTCCAGAAGAAATGGCGTTCTTTAACCAATTTATTGATAAAGGTATCTTAGATAGATTAAACCATGTTGTTTCATCTGACTTTGGTAAAGTAACTTACACTGAAGCAGTTGAAATCTTAAAGAAGGCTGATAAGAAGTTTGAATACCCAGTAGAATGGGGAATCGACTTACAAACAGAACATGAAAGATATCTTACTGAAGAACACTTTAAGAAACCAGTTTTCGTAACTGATTATCCAAAGGATATAAAAGCTTTCTATATGAGATTAAACGATGATGGAAAGACAGTTGCTGCAACTGACCTTTTAGTTCCAGGAATCGGAGAACTTATTGGAGGAAGCCAAAGAGAAGAAAGAATCGATGTATTAACTAAGAGAATGTCTGAACTAGGTCTTAAAGAAGAAGACTATTGGTGGTATTTAGAGCTTAGAAAATACGGAGAAACTAAACATGCTGGATTTGGATTAGGTTTTGAAAGACTTATCATGTATATTACAGGTATGTCAAATATCAGAGACGTAATTCCATTCCCAAGAACTACAGGACAATCTGATTTCTAATAAATTAGATATATCTGACAATACCTTAGTTTAAAATAAAAGATAAAGAAGCACTTATATAGTTCGACTAGACTTATATAAGTGCTTCTTTTTAAAACTCCTTAGGAGTTTTTTCATTAATTCTTCATTATTAATTTTTAATTTTTCATTGTGCGTCAGCACCTTTAAAACTCATAATCAATACATTGTCTATTAGTTAAATTAGCGCGTATAAACTTTCCTGCCTTTACATGTTCATCATGAACTTGATAGTAATCTAATTCTTCCATAGTTTCAAATTCACTTATTAAAATAACATCAGCAGTACAAGATTTTATAGGATCTATAATTACTTCTATAAATTTTATTCCTTCTATTTTATCCTTTAACGCTTCTAAGTCTTCCTTTACTTTTTTAGCATTATTATAATTCTCTTCCTTAGATAGGTCTTCTCTATAATTCCAAGATACAATATGTCTAATCATATTAACTCCTCCTCTATGTATTTCTAATTTTATTATACAGTAATTTGAAATATTTTCTATATAGATAGATGAAGAAGCTTATTTAAGACTTATACATATGAAGGTATTTAATATTTTATAATTATACCTCTGGTCTAATAACTTCTAGTAGTTTAAATTTTTTATCTTCATACTCAAACTTAAAAATACTGCAATTTGGAAATCCCTTTTTAAGTTCCTCTGCAGGATCTTGCCACGCTTTTAAAAAGTTAAAACACGCACCTCCGTGAGATACTGCTAATACAACTTTATGATCTTCTTTTTCCATTATTTCTGTACATGTTTTTACCATTCTATCTCTTACATCGTTTGAAGATTCTCCTCCATAAGGAATAAAAAATGTTTCATATTCTTTATGTCCGTTAGGATTTAAATCTTCACTTTCCCCTTCAAATTTTCCAAAGTTCATTTCCTTCAATCCTTTTAATCTTACATATGGAACCTTATTATCAGTTATAATCTCTAAAGTATCGCAAGCTCTTTCTTGAGTTGAAGAATAATAATGATCAATTTCCATATCTTTGAAGTATTCTCCTGCAACCTTTGCTTGTCTTATCCCTTCTTCAGTAAGTGGTGAATCACAAAAGCCTTGTATCTTTCTTCTTGCATTAAATAGTGTTTGTCCATGTCTCATTAAATATAATATTTTCCCCATATATTTCTCTCCTTACTTCCTAATACTTATATTATTATTCTACTAGTTAGAGTTAACTCTAAGTCAATACATTAATTATTTTTATATCTATTTTACTTATAAACATAGATTTTCTTAAACTTAATTTTATCTTGGCTTAATACATCTATATAGTGTTTAACTATAGACTATATTTATTGCCTTACTTTACTCTATTAATCTATTTAAATTATTATTCTTATGTCTAATTATGGTATAATATATATATATTTCTTGTAATGTCACAATTATAACACTAAAGTTATTAACTTTATAAATTAAACTTAAAAAAGGAGGATACAAATGAACTTTTATGAAAAAATCGAAGAAAATCTAAATAATATTTGTTTTGAATGTAAATTCTATAACACACCTGAATGTGTTCCATTAAAGTGTAATATAGGCTTTGCTAAAAATGCTGCAGAAACTGCTAAGGTAAAAGGGAATCAACATATAGAAGATGGCTTAAAGTTAATTCCAAAAAATGATACTAAATTATATAATAAAGCCCTTATTGCAAAAAGCATAGCAAGTATCTGCCGAGTATGTAAAGAATGTAGTTTAGAACATAACGACAATTGTATAATTTCTCTTGCCAGAAAATCTTTAGAAGTTACATATTTACAAGAAGACGTTATTTTCCCTGGAAGTATTCTAATGTACATAGTTAATGTTGCTAAGCAAGATCAAGGCTTAGCTGATGCAATAAAGGAAGAATATGATAAACTTCTTAAAGAACCTACTGAAGAAGTTATTATGGACAAGTCTTTAATTGCAAAGAAAACCCCAATCTTAGTAGATCTTAAAGAAAATGAAACTTATTTATGGTGCACATGTGGAAAAAGTTCTAATGTTCCATTCTGCAATGGTGCTCATATAGGGACTGATTTCACTCCATTATCTTTTGTAGCTAAAAAGACTGGAAAAGCAAAATTATGTGCTTGTAATCATACTAAAACTCCACCATATTGTGATGGATCACACTTAAAACTTTAAAAATTAAAGGAAGTGTAAATCCACTTCCTTTAATTCATTAATTCTTTATTCGTAGTAAAACTTTTCTTTTAAAATCTTTTATCTTACTTATATCATGATTTTCAATATAAGCTCCCCATAGAATTAAGGTAGTACCTAATCCTACGCAAAATCCATTTATAAATTCAGGTAATGGAAACAAATATCTTGATGATAACCAAAATGAATTTATAAGCAACCCAAATGCAATATAGTTATTTAATTTCTTCATAAATTCTCACTTCCCTTATATTTTTCTTGATATAACTTTATACGCCACTAAATACGCTAATAAGAAAACACTTATTACTGTTAATAATACTTCAATGAGTACTGGATACCATAGACCTCCAATTAACCCCACTAAATACATAGCTACTAACATAACTACTAATGCAACTCTAGTAGCTTTTATACTTATTTCCTTATTTCTTTCATCCGTATTTGAAATACGACTCTTTCTTAACTTTTCTTCATTTTTTAAAAGTAAAATGTTCTTAATTAATAGAATTATTCCTATAGATATTAATCCTGAACCAAATCCAGTATACACTGCTATCATCTTTTCACTAATACTTACATTAAAAAATCTATCCCCTAAGAAAGTAACAGCTAGAGTAATGGCTCCAAGAATAATTATTCCAATAAAATATGCAATTCTTCTCTTTATATACTTTTTATATTCTTCATTAGTATTACATTCGCTACCACAAAAAATTCCTAACATAAATTTTCATCTCCCTCAAAAATAAATATGTCTTCTATTCTCATATCAAAATATTGGGCTATCTTATGTGCAAGAACTAAAGATGCTTTATACTTACCACTTTCTAAGGAAATTATCGTTTGCCTAGTAACATCTAAGGCATCAGCCAATTCACTTTGCGTTATCTTACGCTCTTTTCTTAATTCCTGTATCTTAGTTTGCAATTTATCATCTCCATTTTCTGTTAAGTATCCTTTACATTTTTAGTATAGTGCGCTTTACATTTAATGTCAAGTCTATTTTACATTCTATAACAAAATAAAACTGCTACATTTCTGTAACAGCTTTATTTAAAACACAATTTTTTTGGGGAATCTATATTAATTTACTTATTAGCTATTTTTGCCTTTGTTTTCTCTTCAGATCTTTATAAAAAGAATATCCTAATGCTGATATAATACCTATGACTGATCCAGCTGAAAAAGTTAATATAATATTATCAACAAAAAATCCTAATAATATCCCTATTCCAGCTCCTAGAGCTATTCCTTTTGCTAAGTAATCATAATCTTCATCTGATAAAATTAACTTTTCCAAAACTGTAACACCCCTTTTATTCTTTATACTCTATACCTTATATTATAATAGGTACTTCTTAAATAATTCTTAACGAAAACTTAAGGTATGATTAAATATAATTTCATTATACATCTTTAGCTATAACTTGTAAAGAGTTATTTTATACTTTATTATTTATTTTTATTAACCTCTTATAAGTTTTTGTTAACTCTTTATGTAGAGTTAATTGATTTGTACAATCTACTTCATATATCCTTTTAAAATTAAAATTATATATAATACCTTTATCTTCTTATTAGAGTAATTAATTAATCATATCTTTAGTAATTGATAATTCTTATCCTAAAAAGGGCAAAATAAAAAAACTCTTAAAAAGAGTTTTTAATATTCTTAATTCTAGTAATCCCAAAAGAATTACATCCTAAATTATTAATTTTTCATTTTTAAATATTAATTAAGGGTTGTCTAAGACAACCCTTACCTGGTGGCTCGACCAGGAATCGAACCAGGGACACGAGGATTTTCAGTCCTCTGCTCTACCGACTGAGCTATCGAGCCTTAACGATATATATTTTAATAAATTTTTCACAAAATGTCAACGTTTAATAGTACTTTTTTAAAAAATAGTTATTTTTATATTCCTTAATAAATATAATACAATATAGTATTATTTGGAGTTATTTATGAAGTATATTATATTTGTTTTATTAATTTCAGCCCTGATATTTACCTATTATTACTATAACAAAAAGATTGAGCTATTAAGAAAGCAATTAATGATTTCTAGAAGAAAATCTTATAATAGTTATAGTAGTACTAAAAGGTTAAATACAGAAAAAGTTATTGTTAAGTTTTCAATTCCTACGTATAAGTCTTGCTCTATTAAACCAAGTACTAATTTATACTTATCTCCTCTCAATTCTTCAATAGTTCTAAAAACTATAATTTCGTCTATTGAAGCAGGTGTCTTAGACTGTGCTGATTGCAATAATGAAACATGGTTTTATGTGAATATCCCTTCTAGCGATGATATTAATTGTAGAGGATGGGTTAACTCGAAGGATATTTCTATATTTTATAGTAGTACTTCTTCTATTTCTAAGAAGTAAAAATAAGGCTGCATTTTATTTTAGCAGCCTTATTTTTTTTAAGTTATTAGTATCATTAATCCAATATAAAATATTATTGCTAATATAACTGGAATATTTATTACTCTCTCTTTTTTATAAGTTATACTTTCATTTCTTACCTGTATTACTTCTTCCTGTCCTTCTTTTAGATTCCTCTTATTATTTATCTTATCTAACCAATATATTATTAAGAAAACAAAGACAGAGAATATTACAGCTAGAGTTCCATAAAATATAAATAAAAATAGCTTCTCTGAACTCTCTATATTTTTAAGTGTAGTTTCAGCAGTATCATTTGCAATCGGTACTATATTTTTTAATAGTTCTGTTACTTTTAAAAGCGTAACTGATGTCCCATTAATTATAAAATGCATTATCATAGATGAATAAATACTACCTGTAATTCTTACTACTAATGCAAAAATAAATCCTAAAGCAGCAGTATATAAAAATTGCTGAGGATCTAAATGCAATATTCCAAAGAATAATCCTGTAATAGCTGCTGCTACATATCTATTCTTATTATCATATCCAGATAATATTACTCCTCTTAATGTAATTTCTTCTGATATAGCTGGTAATAATGCCATTACTGCCAAAAGTAAAATATATGGCGCTGAAATAATATTATTTACAAATGCTCCTACTTCATTATTAAAGAAAAACACTGTAATAAGTGATAAGAAATTCATAACTGGTTGTACAATAAATGCTAATAATATAATTAATAATGTATCTTGCCAGTGTAATTTCTTTAACCTTAAAGTCTTCTTTACTGGTTCCTTACTTATTATTAAAAATACTATAGCTGGTATTATTAATATAATAAAGTGATTTAAGAATAATATTAACTTAGGGTCTGTTATTCCAATTGCTCCATATAATTTCATTAAAAATATCGGCCCTAGTGCTTGGGCTATTAATATAAATAAAAAATATAAACTTGATCTTAATACCTTACTCATTCTTTCTCCTCTCTTTTAATTAGTTTAATGACTTTACTCTATAATTTATAATAATCAAAATTCCTGTATAAAAGCTATTGTTACTGTACATAATTATAAATGAAGCGAGAAAGTTTCCACAGTTAATCGCCTCTCCCCCATTTTATTTATATAAAGTAATAATCCCCTTATTCTTAAAGAGTTAAGGGGATTATTTCTTTTAATAATTCCTTATTAATTCTTTTCTTAATATATTTAAGGCATTCATAGTTGCCTTTCTTCTAACAGCTTCCCTATTTCCTGATAAATTCAATTTTTCAACAATAGTTTTACCTTTTATAAATACTCCAATATATACTAGTCCTACTGGCTTTTCTTCTGTTCCGCCACCAGGTCCAGCAATACCTGTAGTAGCTATTCCTATATCTGTATTAGCCTCTCTAGCTATTCCTTCAACCATTTCCTTTGCAGTTTCTTCACTAACTGCTCCATATTTATTTAAAGTTTCTTCTTTTACTCCAAGCCTTTTTACCTTTGCTTCATTTGAGTAAGTTACAGCTCCTTCCATAAATACTTCTGATATACCTGGATAAGAAATTAATGATGAAGCAATCATTCCACCAGTGCATGATTCTGCTGTAGCTATTGTTAGCTTCTTTTCACATAATAACTTAGCTACTACTAAATCTAAAGTTTCTTCTCCTTCTCCATAGATATATTCACCTAAAATTGATTTTATTTCTTCACATTTTGGTCCTATTGCTGCTTCGCACTTTTCTTCACAATCATCCTTTGCTGTAACTCTTAATGTTACTTCATAATCTTTAGCATAAGGCGCCACTGTAGGATTAGTGCTATTTTGTATAATATCATTAACCCTCTTTGCCATTATACTTTCACCAATACCAAATATCCTTAGAGTTCTAGATTTAATTACCTTTCCAGTTAACTTTTCAAGATACTTAACAACATGATTGCTAAACATCGCCTTCATTTCTTTAGGAGGCCCTGGAAGTATTATTAAAATTTTATTATTCTCTTCTATAATAACTCCAGGTGCTGTTCCATTCTCATTATGTAGCACTATTGCACCTTCTGGAATATATGCTTGATTTTTATTAGCTTCAAGCACTTCATCATCTTTAATATTTAAATATTTCCCTATCCATTCTAAAGATTCCTCATGTAAATACATCTTTTTATTAAAATATTTAGCAGCAAGTTCTTTAGTTAAATCATCTTGGGTAGGTCCAAGACCTCCAGTAGTAATAATCATATCACATCTATCAAAAGCCTCTTTAAAGCCTTGTAATACTCTATCTTCATTATCTCCAATAACACATTGATGATATACATCTACACCTAAAGTTGCAAGCTCTTTAGCTAAAAACTGTGCATTTGTATTTACTATATCTCCTAGTAATAGCTCTGTTCCTATTGATATTAATTCTGCTTTCATTAAAATCACCTTCCGTTAATAATATACTATATTTTACCATAAAAATTTATATTATAAAAATTTTTTAATAAAATTTAAAGGCTGTCACAAAGACAGCCCAATTAAGAATTAATAATTAAAATTTATAATTATTCATGTAATCTCAGATAAATTACTAATAATAATTTAATTTTGAAAACTCCTATAGGAGTTTTTTCACTAATTTTTCATTATTCATTCTTCATTTTTCATTGTGCAACAGTTCCCCCTTATTAAGAATTAATTATATTATTACTCTTGCTTATTAGCGTTTATACAATACTTTCCGCTGTCATCAACGCCTTCATTTACAATAGAAAATTTACTATCTTTAAGCATTGAAGTAATTATATTTATATTATCCTTTTTAGCATTATCTAACGTTATTGTGAAGTTATCTTTTTTGTCTACAACCCCCATATAGTCAAAGATATTGCTGTATTCACTAAGTCCAAGCTCTCCATTTATATCCATCCTATAGTCTGGCATAGCACTCCTCCTAGTTCCTCATTTGTATTTAAATAGTATATAGATATATGCTTTCAATTTGTTATATTTTATTAAATATAATTATTACCTTCTAATTTTATAAAATTAGAAGGATTTATATTATTAATTGAAACCGTATATACTTATTTATTTTTTCATACTATTCTTCTATTTATTCACAATATCCGTTGTTAATTTTTGCTAATATCTTCTATTACTTTTTTAGCCTCAAGTTCTGGAACTTCTTCATATCTTTCAATTTCACTTGTAAAGCTTCCTCTTGCTTGAGTCATTGATCTTAAATCAGTTGAGTATTTGAACATTTCAGCAAGTGGCACTTCAGCATTGACTTTTTGAAGATTTCCTTCTTGCTCCATTCCTAATACTCTACCTCTTCTTTTATTTATATCACCTATAATATCTCCCATATATTCATCTGGAACTAAAACCTCTACCTTCATAATAGGTTCTAATAATATAGGCTTTGCTTGCTCTAGACCTTTCTTATAAGCAATAGATGTTGCCAGCTTAAATGCCATTTCTGATGAGTCTACAGGATGATATGAACCATCATGTAATGTTGCTCTTAATCCTACTACTGGATATCCTGCTAAAACACCTTTCTCCATACATTCCCTTAAACCCTTTTCAACAGCAGGAATAAAGTTTCTAGGAACAACTCCACCTACTACATTATCCACAAATTCTAAATCACTTTCTCCATCTCTTCTAGGTTCAAACTTAATCTTTACATCTCCATATTGTCCGTGGCCACCAGATTGCTTTTTATGTTTTCCTTGTACATCTGCTACGCCCTTTATTGTTTCTCTATAAGGTACCTTTGGAAGTCTTAATACAACTTCTGCTCCAAATTTATTTTTAAGCTTGCTTGCTATAACTTCTAAATGGGTTTCTCCTACTCCAGATATTATTGTCTCAGCATTTTCTGTATCTCTATTTACAGTAAATGTAGGATCTTCTTCTAATAACTTTTGTAGTGCAGATGATATTTTATCCTCATCTCCCTTTGCCTTAGGAAGTGCTGCCATAGATATATTAGGTTTAGGGAAATTCATCTTATCATATATTACCTTATTATTAATATCACATAATGTGTCTCCAGTTTCGGTATATTGCAGTTTTGCAACTGCAGCTATATCTCCAGCTACTACTTCTTTAGTAGGGATTTGATTTTTTCCCTTCATAAAGAAAATATTAGATAACTTTTCAGTCTTATCTTTATTTGCATTTACTACTGTAATTTCATTAGATAACTTTCCAGTAACAACTCTAAATAAAGACATCTTCCCTACAAATGGGTCTGCTATAGTTTTGAATACTAAGGCTGAAAATGGCTTACTTTCATCAAGACCTATGAAAACTTCTTCATTTTTCTTAACATCAAGAGCCTTTTGAGGAATTGAATATTTAGGTGATGGGAAACACTCAACTACATCTTCTAGGAAGCATCTCATTCCTATTACCTTAGAAGCACTGCCACACATTACTGGAGCAATATCACCTGTGGCTGATCCTTCTATTAATCCATTATATATTTCTTCATCACTTAATTCGCCTTCATTAAAATATTTATCTAGAAGCTCTTCACTTGTTTCAGCTACTGCTTCCATTATCATTCTTTTACATTCATCAATTTTTTCTAATAATTCCTCTGGTACATCTACTTCTCTTATTTCATTAGTTTTATTATCATGAATTCTTGCTTTTTTAGATATTACGTTTATTACACCTTCGAAGTTATCTTCACTTCCTATTGGATATTGTATTGGAACTACACTTATTCCAAATTTCTCTTTTAATTGAGCTAAGGTTTTATCATAACTAGAATTTTCTCTATCTAATTTATTTATAAAGAAGGATCTTGGTAACTTTATTTTATTACAATAATCCCAAGCTTTTTCAGTTCCCACTTTAACTCCTGATACCCCTGATACTACTATAGTAGCAATATCAACTGCTCTCATTCCTTGAATCATTTCACCTGAAAAATCAAAGTATCCAGGTATATCTACTAAATTGATTTTAGTTTCTTGAAATTCTATTGGAGCTATAGCTGCTGAAAGAGAAATCTTCCTCTTCTTTTCTTCTGGATCAAAATCCGTAACTGTTGTTCCATCTTCTACTTTACCTAATCTATCCGTGTTACCAGTATGAAATAACAAAGCTTCTATTAAAGATGTTTTTCCTGATCCTCCATGTCCTATTAAACCAATATTCCTTAAATTTTTTATAGTGTAATTTTTCATACTACCTCATAATACTTTAACAAATATTATGATTCCACCTGCCTTTCCTTTAATATCTAATTAGCTTTTAAAAAGTATTTTCATTTATGCTTCAGCAAATATTATTTAATAAATTTAAAATCATTTGTGCATAAAACATCCTTAGTAATTCTTATATTAACTTTAAGATAATTATAGAATAACATATATTTATTTTAATTTCCAGAATATTCAGTTTATTTGTTTTTAATAATTAGTATATTTTAATTTTATTATAATTTTTCTAGTATTATTAATTCCTTATCTAATTTTATACCCTCTAAACACTCTTATACTATCTATAAATATTAAAAAAATAGATAAAAAAGACTATAATAAAAATAATTAAAAGGAAAAGTTATGTACCACTATGTTATCTGGTAATACATTACTTCTCCTAAGCTTCAGATGGAATAAGGTAATCTTGCAATATAATTATTATTTTCCTTTAGGTTATTGTTCACCCCCTATCCCCCTGTTGCTCTTTACAACTCATGAGTTCCTAGTTCCAAGTTCCATTATTTATATGTTTTATCATTTCAATTCTTTTTATTTTTGAGTGGAATTGATTTACCTCTTACATATGTATTGTTGTTTTTATCTCTCGATTTCAAGTGGAATTGTTGAAGATAGTATTTTACTTAGCTTTCAGCTTACGACGTTAGTATAATCCTTGTTATCTTGGCTTTTGAAACCATTAGTAGTATTTCAGTATTATTATCTACATCACCTACTATCAAGGTAATTGAATATAAAAAAATATCGACACTATTTTAGTATCGATATTTTAGTTACAACGATATTTTCTTTTACTTTAGGTTGAAAAGGGGGAATAAGGTGATAAAGATTTTAGAAAGTATTTTTTAGTTTCATCAACTAGAATTAACTTTCCAATTTTATCCATTAGTTCCCTTTTTGCCCCTATTCACTGCATTATAATAATTCTGCAGTATAAAAAGTAATTTAACTTCTTTAACCTGCTTTAGTATATACTTTTTTTACTTTATTCATCAAGTTTACTTCATATAATGTAGTTAGATATTTATTATCTCCAAGTCTGTCTTTTCACATATAGAATCATTTAAAGCCATTAAAATTACACTTATTAAATCTCTTCCATCACTAGTTACAAAATAATTAGATAAATCAGTAATATCAGGACTTATATTTCCCCCCCATGGCGGTTGTTTAGAAATATCTTCAATATCCCATACTACATATTCAGGATTAAATTTTTTTAATTCTTCTTTAATTAGTTTTAGTTCTTCAACAGCTTTACCAGCATTTTCCCAGTTCAATTTACCTTGATATAATTCATTCATAAAAATTGGATATTTACTTCCCCATTTATTTTCTTCTAAATTATAACTTATCGTAGAGAAGAATGCGTGTAAAAAATCTGGTGTTCCAACTTGATACCATAAAAAATCAATTTTAAATCCAATAGCCACTTTATCACCTCTTAAATTGTATATTTACATTAACATTTGATTTTTCTAAAATTTTATCTCTAATACTTCTTAAAACATCATTTGAAACATTTTGTCCTCTAACATCAATTATTATTGTCTGCGATGTTCCACTTGGCAAATCTGTTATTCTTTTATTAACTTGATTTGAAATATTATTTATTAACCTACTTCTACCTTCTGATGTAGTAACTTTATAGTTTTTAACTTCTATACTAGCACCTTCTTTATAAAAGTCTGGTCTAGAACTTCCTTTTGTACCATAAGGGACTTCATCACCATCTATAAATGACTTCTGTGGATTATAATCTGGAAAATCAGATTGAACATCTAATTCTGACTGTCTCCATGAAGGTCTTTTAGGAATACTTTCAGGGGTACTTACCCCCTCAATAGGTTGCGAACAACTCTTTATATTAGCCATATTATGTGCCAATACCTTTTCTTCACCTACAAAGTAGTTATGATTTCCATCTATACTTAAATTATAGACATAACTAGGATAGTTATTCTTCTCTACATGTACTTCATCAACTTCTAAGTATTCATTATTTTCACTATATAAATAATCCCCTTTTTCTATGTTTATAGCTGCTGTCCACCATTTATCTTTTACTTTAAACAAATGGCCTGTCGTTGTCTTTATTATATCATTTCCAACTTTTATAATACAAATTTCATTGCTACTTCTTATAAATAATTCCTTTACTTCTTTGTATTCTTCTTGTCCATTTTTCTCATTTACAGTTAATACTTTATCCCCAGCTTTTATATCTCTTATAAGTGTAAGTCCATTTTCTGTTTTTACTTTTGTTTCTCCTAAAAAGCATCCTGCCATAATAAACTCTCTACTCTCTGGATGTATATCAGTTTTATTTATATCAAATTCAAAATCATAGCCTTTTTTATTCTTTATATAGTGATTTCCATTTCCCATATCCATGGTTGTATCTAGCATTTTCTTTGCTGCATCTGGATCTTTTATAGCTTTTTCAGTAAATTCCTTTCCAGCCTTTTTACTTGCTTTTTGAGCTCCTTCTTTAGAAATTGCTCCACCTATATCCACAACTTCATCACCATACTTTAATAAGGCTGCTGCTTCATCTGTATATTTTAAGAACTTAAAGGAATCTCCTACTAGTGGTATTATTGCAATTAGAGAAATTCCAACTGCAAGCCAGTCTCCCCTAAAGGCTGATATTACTGCATTTACTAAATCTGCTATATCTCCTACTACTGGAATAAACCCAACTATATCTAAAGCTCCTTGAACGAAATTTAATAATGTGTCGTACCACTCTGTAGTCTCTATTCCATTTGTATTGCAGTATTCTTTAACATCATTCTTAAACTTCTTTGCTAAGCTTTCATCTACCTCTTCTATATTTTCTATAAAAGATTTAAAGTTCCTTATAAAATCTTGAAGTTTATCATAATCCCCATTTACCTCTCTTAATGCAGAGTTTATATCACTAAGCATATTACTATTTCTACTATAATATCTGTTTAAAGAGCCAAGCTTCCTTTTTAAGCCCTCTAGGTCCTCTATCTCTCCATCAAGCTCCCTTAAAATTGGCATAAGATTATTTGTAATAAAGTACTTTGCAGCTTCTGTATCGACCATTAACCTCTTACCTATTTCTCTAACCTCCTTATAAAATTAATTTTTGTCCTCTGCTTTATATACAATAATATTTTTTATTTTATATACACATTTTATCATTCGACACACAATTTTTCTATATTTTGTAAAAAGTTTTTTTTCTGTTCTTTAACTTTAGAAGTCACTAACTCCAATATCACCTTGTGGTTACCATTATCCGTAAATTTAAAACAGACACAGTTCCACTCAAAAAATAAAAAAGAGTTATCTTTAAGACAACCCTTTCTTTTCAATTATCAATTAATTAATTCTTTCTTGTGTTTCAGCATCAAAGAAATGTAATGCATCAACATCTAATCCAAACTTATGAGTTTCACCAACTTCATATTTATAATGACCTGGCACAGTAATATTAAGGTCTTTCCCACTCTTAAGCTTTACAAATAAAGTTTTCTCCTTACCTAATACTTCAATAACATCGATTATACCTTCAAATGATTCCTCAACTTCACCACTTAAAAATCTTTCAGAACGTATTCCAAGGAATACATCTTTTCCATCATATTGTTTAAGTGATTTACTATCTACTTCATTAGGTGTAACCTTTATTATTCCATCTTCAGAGATAAACTTACCATCTTTCATTTTTCCTCTCATCATGTTTATAGTTGGAGATCCAATAAACCTTGCTACAAACATATTTTGAGGTCTTTCATAAAATTCTGTTGGTTTACCAACTTGTTGAATCTTACCATCATTCATAAGTATAATCTTTGTTGCCATTGTCATTGCTTCTACTTGATCGTGAGTTACGTAAATTGTCGTAGTTTCCATTTGCTTATGAATTCTAACAAGCTCTACTCTCATATGCTCACGAAGCTTAGCATCTAGGTTAGATAAAGGTTCATCCATTAGGAATACCTTTGGTTTTCTAACAATAGCTCTTCCTAGTGCTACTCTCTGTCTTTGCCCACCAGATATATCAGATGGCTTACAGTGTAAATATTGTTCTATTTGTAAAAGCTTTGCTGCCTCTGTTACACGATCATTTATAACATTTTTTCTTTCTTTTCTCATACTCAAAGAAAATGCCATATTATCATAAACTGTCATGTGCGGATATAAAGCATAACTTTGGAACACCATAGCTATATCTCTATCCTTAGATGCTAATTTATTAACTCTCTTATCATCAAAGATTAAGTCCCCTTCTGTAATTGAGTTTAAACCAGCTATCATACGTAATAGTGTTGTTTTACCACAACCTGAAGGCCCTAATATAACACAAAAATCTTTATCATCTATTTCAAGATTAATATTTCTTAAAGTAAATTCTTCTCTACTTTCATATTTCTTTCCTATATTCTTTAATGTTACTTTCATAATCTACACTCTCCTATCCTTTAGTTGCACCATTAGAAAGACCTGATACCAATTGTTTTTGTAGTGCTAAGAATAATATTACAATTGGAATTGCTGTAAGTAGACCACCTGCTGCAAAAGCTGGCTCATTTATTGTTCTTACGTCATTAACTAAAGTAAATAATCCAGCAGCTAAAGTATAGTCTTCTGGTGAAGTCAATAATACTTTTGGTAGTAAGAAATCCATAAATGGTCCTATAAATGACCATAATGCAATTATCGCAAGCATTGGTCTTGCTATTGGCATTATTATAAGTCTATATATTTGCATACCTGAACATCCATCAATTTTAGCTGCATCATCAAGCTCTGTTGAAATTGAATCTAAGTATCCTTTAAGTAAGAAGGTATTACTTGCTACCCCTCCACCTGTATATATTAGAATCAGCATCATTTGACGACTGAAGGCTGGAATTACATCACTTACAATTGAGTGCATAGTAAAATATGCTGTGATCCCTGCAAATGTTGGTATAGTTTGAATTAACATTATTGCCATAAGAGATAGCTTCTTACCTTTAAATCTATATCTTGAATAAGCATAACCAGTAAATGATATTACTATAACTGTTAAGATAGCTGTAGCTATTCCTATATATAATGTATTTGCCATCCATTTCAAATACAAAGTATCATTAAATAAATGCCTGAAATGCTCTAAACTAAATTCAAATCCATCATTTAAAATTAAGTATTTCCCTTGTACACCATTAAAAGAAGATATAATAATCTGAGATATAGGAATTATAATTAGCAATGCCCATATTATTAGTATTGCGTAAGTTATTCCAATTCCTACTTTGCCCATAATTGTTAAAGGCGGCTTGTCTGATAAATATAAATCATTTTTCTTTTTCTTATTAAAAATGCTCATTACTACTTCTCCTTCCTAAATGCATCAGTATTTCTATATCCAATATAAGAAACTATCATAAGAGCAATAGAAATTAAAATAGTTATCGCAGCTCCTAATGCTTGGTATTGATTTTCCATTGTCAACTTGTAAATATATGATATAAGAATATCTGTTTCTCCAGCTAGGTTACCATATGAAACTGGATTAAATGGTCCTCCAGAGTTAAATAAATATATATTAGAGAAGTTATTAAAGTTAAATGTATATTGTCCTACTAGTAATGGAGCTGTTTGGAATAATACTAGAGGAATTGTTATCTTAGTTAACTTTCTAAAGGAACTCGCTCCATCTATATCTGCCGCTTCATATAACTCCTTATTTATAGATTGTAATACCCCAGTTGCTAGTAAGAAGATATATGAACTTCCAAGCCATCCTTGAAGGCAAATTAATACTACTTTTGTTACAAAAGGATCATTTTTTATTTGGAATCCAGGTCCAAATATTCCTCTTAATAATTCTGTTAAAGCACCATTTGGAGCAGATAAAATACTAAAGAACATAATAGTTATAAAGGCTGGAACTGCCCATGGTAACAAGTAAATTGATCTAAAGAATGTTTTTCCTTTTATTCTTTCATTATTAAGTAATAGTGCTAATGCAAATCCAAGGAATATTCCTAAAGAAGTTGCTCCTATTGTCCATATGATTGTCCAACCTAGTATCTTCCAGAATATTGATCCGGCCATTCCTTGGCCTAATAAAATCATCTTGTAATTCCTTACCGCATCCCATCCAAATTTAGCTTGATTTTGTGGATCCATTCCTGTAAATGATAAAAGGATTGTGGTCATAACCGGAACAAAAACTATAAATACTATAATTACTAATGCTGGAAGTGATACTAAGTATGGTAAGCCATCTTCTGATAGAGTTTGTTTAGTCTCACACCAAACTCTATATCTCACCCCTCTAATTGTATCTTTCTCAACTTTATTAACATCCTTAAAGGATAAAATCATAAGAATTAATGCAATCGCTAAGAAAACTATTGCCACTATACCTTCAACCATAAAGATTATAGATCTATCTAATCTACCTGCATCTTTTGCTAAAGTTATAAGCCCTGCAATACCTTGCCCCCTATAATTTCCAAAGCCTAGAGCATAAGGGATTGCAATTAAATATATATATATTGTTGCTAAGAACATTATAATCGCTTTTGTGTACTGTTTATTTAACAGCTGACCAAGTCCTGGAAATAAAAATGTTATAAATGATATTATTGGAATAGTCTTGTCCACTTCTACTGGCACGACTCTTCTAATATCTGATACATTAATATTCACAGTTTTAATTTTTTGTTTTAGAATCCTACTTAACTCATGTTCCTTATTTTTAACTATTTCTGAATAATAGTTCTTTTTTGATTCAAAGGATTTAACTAAGATTCTTTCCTTCATTACTCTTTTTAATCTTTTAATTGATTCATCTTTTGCCTTATCAGAAATAAGTCCTTCGCTAGTTCTAGATTTAACAGTTTTTATATTATCTTTTAATAGCTTCTTTTCCTGAACCTTATATTTTTCAAATTCTTCCTTAAAAGCTTTTTCTTCTTCTGGAGATATTTTTTCTAAAGCTATTTTAGCCTCTTCTAATTCTCTCTTACTTTCCTTTGCAAATTCAATTACTTGAGGAATTTGATCTATTTCTATTTTACTTTGTTTATAAATAAGCTCTGCATCATAAGTTAATTCAACATATGATTTGTAGAATTTTTCTTTTTCATAAGCCTTAAATAATCTAATTTCTAGTTCATCAACCTTCTTAAGGGAAGTTCCATTAGTGATTTTAATTGACTTTGATTTTTCTTCTAGATCCTTTAAAAATGATCTTTCCTTTTCTTTAAAATCATTTAATTTCTTTATATAAATATTATTGCTTTTATTTTTCTTTAACTCTTGTAGCTCTTTATTAAGCCTAGCTTTATCCTCTTTACTTGATTCTTTAATTTTTTCTTGCAAGGTAGCTACTTCTTTTAAATATAAATCTTTTCTTTCATATTCTCTATCCAAATTATCATATAAATACCTACTTATTGTTTTCAATACTACTTCCCCCTTTAACCTTGCTGCATTCTGTTTCCAATTTTAATATTTTTCTCATTATTAATTTCCTTCCATAAATACATTAAAGTAACCAATATACCTAAGTAGCAAATTCCACTGATAATAAGGAAAAGTGAAAAATATGCCTCTCCTATTAATGTAAAGGCAAACAAACCAATGATCAAAATTGTCCATATAAGTATAAATAGTTTATTAACCTTAAGTTTTATAAAAGCAAAGTATGTATTTAGACTTAATGCCACTGGGGTTATAATTCTAATAAAGAAAACAGATAAAATCGCAGTAAGATAAATTGAATAACTCTCATCTATGCTTTGATTTCTATCTATATTCAATTTAGGATTGCTAAGCCAGCTTTCAAATAACCCTATATCCTTTGCTTTTGCAAATGCTTCTAATGAATATGACATAATAATCACTGCACATAACCCTACAATTAAATAGAATACTGTTTTGTTCATCCTAGTTGTCTCTCTCATCTGTTTCCTCCTTAATTAATAGAAAAGGAGAACAAAGGTCTCCTTTTCAATTTTTCTTTCTATTAATAACTTCCCATCATAGCTTCGAATGATGCTTGAACTTGTTTGTAAGCTTCTTCAGCATTCGCTGGTTTTTGTCCTGACCATGATAATAAAGCATTTTGCCATGTATCCCAAACCTTACCATATTCAATGAATAATGGTCTGTTTACTGCACCTTCATATGAAGCGTAAGTAGCTTTAATTACTTTTTCGTTCATTCCGCCAATTCCATCATAAGCAGAAGGTTCAACATTTTCTAAAATCTTACCAGTTGAATTGAATAAATCTTTTGCATAAGTAGGGTTAACTACTTCCATAATAAAGCTTTCTGCTAAAGCCATTTGATCTGCATCTTCTTCAACTCTTGCATTGATACCAAGGCCCCATCCGCCTTTCCATTGGTTAAGAGGTTTACCATTTACAGTAATTTGTGATAGTGGAACTACTTCTAAGTTATCAGCACCTACTTTATCTTGTAATCCAGTAGTTGCCCATGGTCCATCTATTCTAATAGCAGCGCCATTAGCAGCTGAGAATTGTGCATCTAAATAACCTGAAACTGCATCTTTGTCCCAAAGGTCAGTATTGTTTTCATAATGAGGTTTCCAGTAGTTATATAAAGCTTCAAATAAGCCCTTTTGCTCTGCTGATAAATCTGCCCATGCTTTAGTACCATCTGTTGATAATGTACCATCATCAGCTTTATCTAAGAATTCAAAATTAGCTGAATTAGCAAATGCTACTCCAAACCAAGCATCATGAGCTGATACTAGCATTTTTCCAAATTCAAGGTCTGTAAATTCGATATCCTTAGTTGTATCTATATTTGCTGCTGCTGCATTTTCTTTGTTAACATATGCTATTAATGTTTCAATATTATATGGGAAAGCTAGGTAATCATCGCCAACTTTAAAGTTTCCACCTAAACCTCCATCAAAATCTTTAAATCCTCCAACTTTTTCTGCCATTGCCTTAGCATCCATAGGAGCTAACACATTATTATTAGCTAGTCCATATAATCTGTCTGCTGGAAGTGCAAATACATCTGCTATATCTGGATTTGTTGCATCAGTCTTATCAAGAGCATCTAAATGGTCAAATGAACCAACTTCATTAAAGTTTATAGTTGCTTTTGGATATTCTTCCAATACTCTTTCTTTTACTTGGTTATAGTAAGGTACCCATTCTTTTTCTACTTGAACTGTAATTGTTGCTTCGTTGTCAGCAGATGATCCTCCCTCTGTCTTGCCGTCTCCATTACTGCCACAGGCAACTAAACTCATTGACATAATACCTAATAAAACTGTTGATAAAAGTTTTTTTCTCTTCATAATTCTAACTCCTCCATAACATAATTTAAGTTATATATTAATTTTTATAACTTCCTTTTATACTATAATTTCCAAATTTCTTCTGCATACTCTTTAATTGTTCTATCTGAACTAAAGAATCCTGCATTAACTGAATTGATAAAGCACTTTTTAGCAAAAGCAAATTCATCTTTAAAATCATTATTCAACTTAATTCTAGCTTCAAAATATCTATCTAAATCGTTTAATATGAAATAATGATCTGCTTGATGCCAATGTGTACCTTTTAGTAGAGCATAATATAACTCTTTAAAAGTTCCTTCTACTAATTTTTCTTCTACAACTTGTGCTTCTTTTTCCTCTATATTTTCTTCTGCTACTTCTACTACTTCTTCTTTTGTCTCTATTACCTCTTCTTCATATCCATCACTGAAAGTGCCATCAATTAAGGTATCTACCACTCTCTTTATATGTTTATTGTTATTGTAAATTTCAACTGGATCATAACTATCTTTAATACTTAAAATTTCTTCTTCAGTTGCACCAAAGATATAGTTATTCTCTTCTCCAGCTTCTCTTACTATCTCAATATTAGCACCATCATAAGTTCCTAAAGTCACAGCCCCATTAAGCATAAACTTCATATTACCTGTTCCTGACGCCTCAGTTCCTGCTGTAGAAATTTGCTCAGATACATTTGCTCCTGGTATTAGCTTTTCAGCATATGAAACATTGTAATTCTGTACAAAAACTACTTTTAATTTATCTTTAACATCTATGTCATTATTAATTAAGTCTGCTATCTCATTTATAAATTTAATTATTGCCTTTGCTCTTGCATATCCTGGTGCTGCTTTCGCTCCAAATATAAAGGCTGTTGGAGTAAAGTCTTTTAATTCTCCATCTTTCAATCTAAAATAAATATCTAGAATTGATAAAGCATTCATCAATTGTCTCTTATATTCATGAAGTCTTTTTATTTGAACATCAAATATGAAATGTTCTTCAAGCTTTATTCCTTCATGCTTATATATATAATCAATTAATTCTCTCTTCTTAAATTTCTTTATTTGGATAAATTCTTCTATTACTTCTTTATCATCCTGATACTTTTCTAATGACTTAAGCTTCGTTAAATCCTTTAAGAAACTATTATCACCTAATAATCTTGTATAAAGTTCAGTTAATTCTTTATTACAACTAGCAAGCCATCTTCTTTGTGTAATTCCATTTGTTTTATTTTGGAATTTTTCAGGGTAAATTTCATACCATTCTTTTAATGTATCTTTCTTTAATATTTCACTATGAATTTCTGCTACACCGTTTACAGATTTACCGATGTAAGTTGCTAGTCTTGCCATGTGAACTTGATTATCTTTAATAACTTCATACTTATCTAAGTCTTCTTTCCTTACCTTTAATTCAGTAAGTTCTTCTATTAACTTTTCATTTATTTTTTCAATTACTTCATACACTTCTGGAACTAAAGATTTTATTAGACTAATATCCCATTTTTCTAAGGCTTCTGCCATAACAGTATGGTTAGTATAATTGAAGATTTCTTTAGACATATTAAATGCTTCATCAAACTTCATATTATTTTCTAAAGTCATTAATCTAATAAATTCAGGAATCGCTATAACTGGATGAGTATCATTTAATTGAATAGTATTTAAACTAACTAATTTACTAAAGTCATTTCCATGAAGCTCCTTATATTTTCTTAAAAGATCTTGTAATGATGCACTTGTAAAGAAATATTGTTGTCTAAATCTTAATACCTTTCCTTCATAAGTGTTATCATTTGGATAAAGTCCTGCTGAAATATTTTCTGCAATCGTTTTATCTTTTATTGCTTCATCATACTTACAATTGTTGAAAAGCTCAAAGTCAAAATCCTTTATTGCTTCACTTTGCCATAATCTTAATGTTCCAATATTATCATTTTCATATCCTATTATTGGCATATCGTAAGGTACAGCTAAAACTTCTAAATCATTGAACTTAATTTTAACTGAATCTTCAAATCTTCTAAGACTCCATTCATCACCAAAACTTGTCCAATTATCTGCATACTCTTTTTGGAATCCATCTTCTATAGTCTGTTTAAAAAGACCATATTTATATCTAATACCATACCCTTTTAGCGGAACATTAATGCTTGCAGCACTATCTAAGAAACAAGCTGCAAGTCTACCAAGCCCACCATTTCCTAATGCCATATCTTCAATTTCTTCAAATTTATTAATATCAAATCCTAATTGATCTAATGCCTCTTTAACCTCATCGTATATCCCCATACAAATTAAGTTGTTTTGAACCGCTCTTCCCATTAAGAATTCTGCTGATAGGAAGTATGCATGACGATTTTCATTAAATCTAATTTCTGACTCATGCCAAGCCTTAGATATTTCTGTAATCGCTATCTTTGCAACTACATTATGCATTTCTTGTACCGTTACTTTATCTACTTCCTTATCATAATCTCTAAGGATATTTTCCTTTATCTTTTCTACTAAAACTTTTATTTGCATTTAAACTACTCCTTCATATTCCTTCTATATAACATGCTCAAGTATTTAAGTTTTTTTGCTAATTCATCAGTAATATCGTTTTTATCCATTCTCCATCTCCAATTAGTATCAAGAGTAGATGGTATGTTTATTCTTCCCTCTGAGCCTATATTTAATATATCCTGCATTTGGACTATTGCAGTATTCGCTGCACTTGCTATAGCAGTTTTAATTAAAGCCCAATTATCATTTTCATCCTGCATTCCTGTATAAGCCATGCAGAATTCCCTTTCTTCTTTGCTTAAACTCTGGAACCAGCCTTTAATTGTATCGTTATCATGAGTTCCAGTATAAACTACTATATTTTTATTATAATTATGTGGTAAATATTCACTATCCCCCTTAGGATCAAATGCAAATTCTAAAACTTTCATTCCAGGAAATCCACAATGCTCAAGTAATTCTTTTACATCATCTGTTATATATCCTAGATCCTCTGCTATTACATTTATATCTCCAAGTTCTTTTTTGATTGCATCAAACAACTCAATTCCTGGACCAACTTCCCACTTACCATTGATAGCTGTTTCATCTTCATAAGGTATTGACCAGTATCCGGCAAACCCCCTAAAATGATCTATCCTTACTACATTGAACAACTTTAAGGATGATTTTACTCTCTCAATCCACCATTTAAATCCTTCTGCCTTATGTTCTTTCCAGTTATATATTGGATTTCCCCATAATTGGCCTGTTTCTGAAAAAGCATCCGGTGGACATCCAGCCACCTTAGTTGGCACCAAATTATTATCTAACATAAATAGCCTTGGATTTGCCCATACATCTGAGCTATCTTCTGCCACATATATTGGAATATCACCTATTATTTCTATTCCCTTCTTATTAGCATAAAATCTTAAAGTATTCCACTGCTCATAGAATTTAAATTGCATAAACATTTGAAATTCTATTTCATCTTTTAAAAGAGTTGAGTATTTAATAAGTGCCTCTTGTTCTCTTGTTCTTATATCATCATCCCAGCTAGTCCACGCTTTGCCATTATTATAATCTTTCAAAGCCATGAATAGAGAATAATCATAAATCCAAATTTTATTAACATCTTTAAAATTTTTAAATTCTTTACTAGCTTTATCAAATCTATTAAATGCTATTTTCAAAACCTTATATCTATTTTTATATATTATTCCATAATTGATGTCTCTATCGTCTTTACCAAAATCTAACGAATCAATCTCTTCTTGTTTTAACAATCCATCCTCTTTTAAGAAATCTAAATCAATAAAGTAAGGATTACCTGCAAATGTTGAAAATGATTGATATGGTGAATCTCCATAGCTCGTTGGACCAAGAGGCAATATTTGCCAATAGCTTTGATTTGCTTTTTCTAGAAAATCTATAAATTTATAAGCCTCAGTTCCAAATGTCCCTATTCCATAATTCGAAGGTAAAGAAAATATCGGTAAGATAATACCACTCTTTCTCATACTACAACCTCTATCATTAATTAAGTTTTGTTAAATTAAATATCTTTTCGAAAAGTATTAACTTTGTAACTAAAGTATATCATTGAAGAAATTGCCAAGCAATAAAATCAAGCCCTTTTAGGCTTGTAAAACTAAGGGCCTTAAAGGATATTTAAGCATAGGTTTTTGTCCTATAATTTTTCACTTTTTAGGGTTTTAGTCAATTTATATATGGACAATCATCTACAAAGCATTGAAATCCCTTGCTTTCTTTAAGCATCAAAATTCTTATAAAATTTCACATCTTTCTCATTAGTGGAATATAATCTTGACTTTATATTCATCTCTTTGTTACACTCTAGGAAATTTTAATAATTATTTACATCTTATTTGAAGCAGAGGTCATTCTACATATTTTATATTTTATAAATAAAGAAGGTGCTTATATATGAAATTCATCTATGGAAAAAATGATTTTAAAGACTTTAAAAGTGGAAATTCAAACTGTTACCTATTAACTAATGGTCTTGGTGGATATTCTAGTACAACCATTATTAACTCCCTTACTAGAAATGACCACGCTCTTTTTGTAGCAAGTACACATGCTCCAAACATAAGAAAAACTATAGTTAGTAAGACAGAAGAATTTCTTCATATTGGAGATACTAAAATATGTTTAAGTTCTCAAGAATATGTTTGTTACACTAAAAACAAAGAGGGTTATGTTAATCTAAACAGCTTTACTCAAGAGTATTTACCTACTTGGACTTACTTTTTTGATGGTGTAGAAATTAAGAAAACTATTGTAATGGAACATGGTAAAAATACATTAGGTATCAAATATGAAATAGAAAATAGAACTCAAAACACTGTATCACTTGAAATAGTTCCAGTATTTCAATTATGTGAAAGAGGAAAGATCTTAAGTAAACCTAATGACTATAAAGTTGAAGAAGATATAATTTCAACAGATGATATAAGTTTGTTTATCCATTCAAATTATACAAAAAAAATACAAACCGAATTAGAATTTATTAATGATTATTACTTTGATTATGATGCTTGCGATGGAAGAAACGCTGTAGGCTCTGGTTCAACCTTTATATCTTATTTCTATGAATGTAATAGAGAATCAATTGAAAATTATGAGCTGATTTTCACCTTAGAAAATTCCTTTAAAGATGTACAAACAATGATAGATAATGAAATTAATAGACAAAAAACATTAATATGTAAATCTGGGTTTACAAATGAAATTGCTAGAACCTTAGTTAGAGCTAGTGACCAATTTATAAGCCATAGAGAGTCTACAAACGCAAAAACAATTATGGCCGGATATCCATGGTTTGGTGATTGGGGAAGAGATACAATGTTCTCACTTTTAGGATGTTGCATTAGTACTAAAAGATGTGATGATGCTAAGGATATATTCAGAACTTTTATTAGGTACTTAGATAAAGGTCTGATGCCAAATCTTTTTCCTGAAGGTGAAAATGAACCCCTTTATAATACTGTAGATGCCTCACTTTTATATATTTATGCTTTATATGAATACTATATTTCAAGTGGTGATTTAGACTTTGTTCGCAATGAGGGCTATTCAGCAGTTTTAGAAATAATCAAGTGGTATAAGAACGGAACAGATTTCGCTATTTACATGGATGAAGACTCTTTAATTCATGCTGGTGAAGGTTATGCTCAAGTTACTTGGATGGATGTAAGATATGATGATATTTTACCTACAGCAAGACATGGGAAACCTGTAGAAATAAACGCTTTCTGGTATAATGCATTAAAAGTAGCAGAATTCTTTGGTAATAAATTTAATAAAGATGTTAGTGAATTCACTACTTTAAGTGAAAAAGTAAAATCATCATTTAATAAAGTATTTTGGAACAAAGATGAAAATTGTCTTAAGGACGTAGTATCAGGTAATTCTTATGATAATCAAATTAGATCAAATCAAATATGGGCTGTAATGGTACCTTTTAGCCCACTATCAAAGGAACAATCAAAAGCGGTTGTAGATAAAGTCTACCAAGTCTTATATACACCTTACGGATTAAGAACCTTAAGTAAATACGATAAGGAGTTTGTACCTGAATATAGTGGTAGCCACTTTAAACGAGATATGTCATATCATCAAGGAACAGTATGGCCATTTCCTCTTGGAGGTTATTATCTTTCATACTTAAAGGTAAATGATTATTCAAAAGAGTCTAAGGAAAAAGTATTAGAACAACTTGAAGTCTTTGAATCTTGTCTAAGGGAGGGCTGTGTAGGTCAAATAGCTGAGATTTATGATGGCTTAAATCCAGCTAAATCTAATGGTTGCTTTGCTCAAGGCTGGAGTGTTGGAGAAATCCTTAGAGTTTACGACGCAATCTTGTCATAAAATGCGTGGCATTTTATCAATGAAAGAATGAATAAATTAAAAAATGAAAGAATACCTAAAAATTCCTAACAAATTTTTTAAAGGAAATCTTTAAAACAAAAGATGTTTTGCAATGCAAAACATCTTCCTTAATTTTTTCATTCTTTCATTTTTTCATCTTTTCATTACCTTAATTTTTTCATTTTAAACTATTATTCCAACTAGAGTTGATAGGCCTTCACATACTAGTTTATCTGTCTTTATTTCACTTATAACATCTATTCCTGCCTCTTCTTTATTGACTAGCACTCTAATGCTTTCTTTACTGGATAAATTAACTTCTATATCTGATTCATTTACATTATGAATTACAATTATTTCTTTAGCATCACTATCATTTAGATTAATTAATTTATATGCTACTGAATTAGCTGGAGCATCAATAAATTTAAGGCTATCTTTTATTTCATCAACTGTTTTCATTCTAAAAACTGAATACTCTTTTCTAAGCTTTATTAGCCCTTTCACATATTCAACAGTATCCATATTTTCATACTTTCTAAACCAATCGATTTTATTAATTTCATCCCTTGAATTATAGGTATTATCTATTCCATTTTTAGTTCTTAAAAACTCTTGTCCAGAATGAATGAATGGAATTCCTTGTGATAATAAAACTATAGAAGTACCTAATCTATGCATATACTTTATTTTATCTTCATCACTAATTGTAAGCTTTAATTTATCATAAAGAGTATGATTGTCATGGCATTCTACATAGTTTACTACTTGATTCGGGTTTACATCTCCCCAGGTGCTAATTCCTTCAGAGTATTTAATTCCTCCTACAATTGTCTTTTTAACATCTGTTTCTTTATTTTGACCACCATTTAGAAATCCTTTTTCATATAATGAGAAAGCATTACCTCTCAATACATCACGAGTAGTATCATTAAAAAAGCCTATATCTTTCAGTTTATATGCGTTTCTTTGAATTGCCCTTTTATCACTAGATAGAATACTATTCATATCCCATCCTTCACCAATAATAATTATATTAGAATCAATTTTGTTCATCTCTTCTCTAACAGCATTCATTGTATCAACATCAATTAATCCCATTAAGTCAAATCTGAAACCATCTATTTGATACTCTAATGCCCAATGCTTAACAGAATCCACTATAAACTTTCTAACCATAGCATTTTCTGATGCAACTGCATTTCCACACATACTTTCATCCGATAAATTCCCATTATTATATCTAAAATAATAACCTGGCATTAATTTATGAAAACCTGATTTCATAACGTCATACATATGATTATAAACAACATCCATAATTACACTAATACCATTTTCATGTAATACTTGTATAGCCTTTTTTAATTCCTTTATCCTGCAAATAGGATTATATGGATCTGTTCCATAGCTTCCCTCTGGAGCATTATAATTAGCTGGATCATACCCCCAATTATATTGTTCATCTTGTGGCAAGGTTTCATCTATACTACTAAAATCATATATTGGCATTAGCTGCACATGTGTTACCCCTAAATCCTTAATATGAGATAATCCTGTTTTAGTTCCATTATTACTAAATGTATTTTCTTCAGTAATACCTAAAAACTTGCCCTTATTAATTATTCCTGAACTGATATCACTAGAAATATCTCGAACACTTAGCTCATATATAACTGAATCCGTTCCATATAATTTTTCTGGTCTTTTATGATTAATAAATCCAACTGGGTTTGTATGAATCATATTAACTATAGCAGCTTTTTCACCATTAACTGAGAGAGCTTTAGCATATGGATCTACTCCTTCATTTACTTTGTTATCTACTGTTGCTATGAATGTATAGTATTTCCCTTCAAGGTTCTCTTCAATGACTTTTGTCCAAACACCATATTCATCCTTCATCATATTGAAAACCTTTTTCTCATCTTCTTTATAATCATTGTAAATACATAATTCTATTGAATCTGCAAGTGGTGACCAAAATTTAAATACTGTATTAGTGTCTGTTAATGTACATCCTAAATCTTCACCCTCATAGTAATACATACTGTCTATATTCTTTATATCAAATTGTCTCATAGCTCCCCCTTTTAATCACTAAATAGTAATAGTGTCTGAAATTATTTTACCTTCACCTGTTACAATAGTAACTTTAAGTTTCTTAACCTCTAAATTACCTTTGTTAACTACTTCAATATTATGCTTATCATTATCTATAGATATAGTAATTTTAAGATTTGAATGAATACCTTTTATATAATCCTTACTAATTCCATCATCATCATATAAAGTATATTCTGCTTTATCATCTACAAAAGCTATAAGATTTAATACTTCATTCTTTAAATCCTTTGTACTTTGGGCTGGTTCACCTAATACCATAATTCTATTTTTTCTTATATATATACAAACTTCATTTATGTCAACATCAATGTAATTATGTCCTTTACTTATAATCTCAAAGTCTCTGCTGGTATGATCTTTAACTTTCCATAAAAGCATATCCTCAGGAATATATACATATCTTCCTCTCTTATTTGGCTCATAAATTGGTGTGATCATTATAGAATCACCAATAAGTAATTGATCTTCTACCTCTTTTGCAAACTTATCATCATACTCAATTGCTAATTGCTTTATAAACATCTCACTGTTATTTATAGCATTCATAAACTCTGAATAAAGATATGGAATCAATGCATATCTAAGTCTTATTGTATTTTTTATTATATTTTCTGTTTCTACATCAAAAGAAAAAGGCTCCTGATCTTTAGTTCCTAAGGCTGAATGATTTCTATAAAGTGGTGTGAAAATACTTAACTGATTCCATCTTACAGCTAATTCAGGATCTACATTACTTCCAAAACCACAAGTATCAGCACCAGAATATAAAAATCCACACATATTAATTGACGGCATCATCTTCATATTTAAAGCTATATGCTCCCACCAAGAAGAATTGTCACCAGTCCATATTCCACCGTATCTATGAGCTCCAATATATGATGCTCTTGAGAATAATAAAAATCTCTTGTTTTCTTCAATAGTATCAAAGCCTTCACTTGCTGCCCTAGTCATATTATACCCATAGATGTTATGCACGTCATAATGATTAAGTAATCCATTTTCTGTTCTATGATAAAAACTTCTATAGTCATCATTACTATTCTTTAAATTATTTACTGTATCCATTAACTTAAAAAATGAGTCTACATTTAATTCTAAATTTTTAAGTTCATCAATAGTTTTATATGCCTTATTAATTCCATTTTCACTATAGAAAATAGCAGGTTCATTCATATCATTCCAGAAACCATCCACGCCATTATCAATAAGGTACTTATACTTTTTACCAAACCAAAGCCTAGCATCCTTATTTAAAAAATCAGGGAAATGTACTTTACCTGGCCACACAGCTCCAACAAAAGGCTTCCCATCTTTATCTACAACGAAATAATCTTTCTTTATTCCCTCTTCATAAATGTCATATCCCTCTTCTATCTTTACTCCTGCATCAATAATAGGAATAATTTTTACTCCTTTATCTTTCAATCTTCCATTTAAAGATTTGAATTCACTAAACCTTTCTTCACTTAAAGAGAAATCCTTATAGTTGTCCATATAATCTAAGTCAAGGCAAATACCATCTAAAGGAATATTCTTTTCAATAAATTTATCAGCTATTTCTTCAACTTCCTTACCGGTTTGATATCCCCATCTACTTTGAATATATCCAAAAGCCCATTTAGGAGGTACATAGCCCTTACCTATTATCTTTAAGAACTCATGAACAACTTCCTTTAATGTTTCTCCTTCAATAATATAAATATTTGCATCCTTTCCCTCTATATTGATATGAAATTGTGATTTTTCATTATACCCTATATCATATGTAATTTTACTTGGAAAATCTATAAACATACCAAAAGTCTTGCGCCCATCTATTACAAAGAAATTATGTGCTCCATAGAGAGATTTCTTCTCAGGTGTATGACATGGATCATCTGTACAAAAGCTTTCATAAATATATCCTCTCTTATTAATTCCTCTCATATTTTGCCCAAGACCATATACCTTATCATCTTTATCCATTACATAATTAAGATTTATTTCATCATCTATCTCTATATTAAAATACTTAAAATTTTCCTCATAACTACTATCACCTTTACTAATTACAGCATCTGTTTCAATTGGATTTCCTATTTCATATCTACTAATTCTTTCATTAACATAGTATTTTCTCATAATACTCCTCCTGGCCATATTTATTACTTTTTGTTAAGGCTTTCTAATTTACTTTATAGTAACAAAATACATCTATGCCTTCAATGAATTTAAGGTATATAATTCATTGAGAAATTCACCTCAAATTCTATATTTAAAACAAGAATATGTATGCATAATTTCACATACATTATTATAATTATAACTTTACAGTTTATTGACTAATACGATTTCATTATGTTAACCTATAGAAAATAATGTTATTTTTACAAATGAGAGGTTTTTTGAATGGACAATATATTATATAAGAATAATCAAAAAGTAATCGGATCTATAGTAAGATTAAACAGAATAAAAAAGAATATGAGCCAAAAAGACCTAGCTAAGGGTATTTGTGTGCCTTCATATTTAAGTCGTATCGAAAATGGAGAACTTTTACCTAGTGAAGATGTTATCTCAATTCTCTTTGATAGACTTGGATTAAAATATAATGATGATGATGAATTCATAAAAAATGGTATATCCGAATTTGAACAATTCTTTGATAACTTAAATTTTAATGAATTTGATCATACTAATAAACTATTTGATTCTATTGAAGAAAAGGAAGAATCGTATATTACCTCACCACTAATCTTAGATTATTATTTAGTTAAACTTGCACGATTCTGTAGCACTCCAGAAAGAAATAAATTTGAAAGTGCTAAAAGCTCTATCCTTGCTGCTTATGATTTACTATCACAAAACCAAGAATATTTATATAACTTCTATATGGGAGTTGATACTTTAAATATAAAAGGCGATATTGAGGAAGGAAAAGTCTATATTGACAAAGCTTTAACTCTAAAAGAAACAGGTCATTGCTATTACTGGCTTTCTTATATTTATAGAGTTAAAAATAATCCAATAAAAGCCTATGATAGTATAAAGAGAGCTTTATCACAATATGTTGAAGAAGGAAATTTCATTAGTATAATGGAGAGCTATGAAAAAACTGCAGAAGTTTACTTTATGCTAGATAATCATGCCGATGCTATTTCTTACTTAAAAATGGCTCTTAGAATAGCGCAGAAACTTAATAATTCATATTATATTGAATATACCAACTCCATGATTGCTTGGTCATACTTTAAGATACAAGATTATGATAAATCTTTAGATTGTTTAAGAAAAAACTCTGGTTTAATTGATCATAGAATGATTATACCTGATTCTGTTATAGAATCATTAATATACTTTACTTTAAAAGATAAAGAAAAATTAAGGGAGTCTATAAATAAGCTATCCTCCCCTCACTCTATTGAACACTTAGGTGAGGATATGGCAAATATCTTATTTAAGTCCTTTACCTTCTATTTAGAAAATGATAATTATTTAAAAAGTCCTATTTGGGAGGGTTTATTAATTTATATTATCGATGGGACTACCAAGCTTGTTGAACTTAGAAAGGTTTTTCTTTCTTACTTAAAAGAATATTATATTCATAATAGACGTTACAAGGATGCTTTATTTTTAGAGCAAAACTATCCCTCTTAAGTAACCATATTTACATAACTTAGTTACTTATTATAAAATTACTGTTCTTAATTTTGCAACTGCGATCTGTGCTTTACTACTTTTATGAATTAAGCTAAAAAAAGACCACATTAAATAACTTTTAATTTAATGTGGTCTTAATATTTTAAACTATTATAATGTCACTCCAATTCCTGGTCCTAGTGGTAATCCTAAAACAAACCAGATAATAAGTAATACTGTCCATCCTATTAAGAATGCTATAGAATAAGGAAGCATTGTAGATATTAGAGTTCCTACTCCTGACTTCTTATCATATTTTTCAGCAAAGGCAACTATTAATGCAAAGTAACTCATTAGAGGTGATATTATATTTGTAGTTGAATCACCTATTCTATAAGCCATTTGTACTAATGCTGGTGAATTACCTAATTGCATAAGCATTGGAACAAATACAGGAGCCATTATAGCCCATTTTGCTGAAGCAGATCCCATAAATAAGTTTATAAATGCTGTTAATAATACAAATGAAATTATTAGTGGTATTCCTGTAAATCCAGCATTTTCTAAGAAGTTTGCTCCATTTACTGCTATTACTATACCTATGTTAGTATAACTAAAGTATTGAACAAATTGTGCTGCGAAGAATACTAATACTATATATCCTCCCATTGTTGACATACTTTTACCCATTAATGATATTACATCTTTATCATTCTTAACAGTTTTACTTCCAATTCCATAAGCAACACCTGGTATAAAGAATAATAATGCAATTATTGTTACTATAGAATCCATAAATGGTGAGTTAAGTATCTCATTAGTTTCTGGATTTCTTAAAACTCCATTTGGAAGTAAAGTTATACCTATTAAAACTAAAAATATTAATAGTGCAATTCCAGCAAATTTTAATCCTCTTTTTTGTTCTGCTGTAATATCAGTTAATACAGCCTTTTCTTCCCCCTTATATTCACCTAATTTAGGCTCAACTATTTTTTCAGTCACTAATGTTCCTATTATAGTGATTACGAAAGTTGATGCAATTATAAAGTACCAGTTATCTGCTGCTCCAACTAAAGCTGTATCAGAGAATAATTTAGCACCTTCAGTAGTTATCCCCGCTAGTAGTGCATCTGTAGGTCCTACTAAAAGATTTGCGCTATATCCACCAGATACCCCTGCAAATGCAGCTGCTAAACCAGCCATTGGATGTCTTCCAAAGCTTAAGAACACGATAGCACCAAGTGGTACTAAAACAACATAACCTGCATCAGAAGCTATACTAGACATAACCCCTGCAAATACTACAACAACTGTGATTAATCTTTTAGGAGTGCTTGTAACAAGCTTTGTTAATAATGTTCCTATAAGTCCTGTCCCTTCTGCAACTCCAACTCCTAGTAAAGCTACTAAAACTGTTCCAAGCGGAGCAAAGCTAGTAAAGTTCTTTACTGCAGAAGTAAACATATATCTAATTCCTTCAGGTGTAAGTAAGCTTACTACACTTGCAGTCATTTCTTTTATCTCCATTGTGCTTCTATCTAAACCTGTGTATGTAACAGAAATCCCCATCTTAGCCATTATAGCTGATACGCCGATGATAATAGCACATAATATAACGAATATTGTAGCTGGATGAGGTAGTTTATTACCTATCCTTTCGATTCCTGCCAAAATCCCTCTATTAGGGTTGGCTTTTTTTTCTTTTGTTTTCATCTTAAATATCCCCCTCAAATTGCAAATATTTTTTATTCAAAATTGCATTAATATAAAAATTAATTATGTCTTTTTTTCGACAAAATATATACCTATTATATATTCATATTAGACTTTTTACAAGTTTATATAGTTTAATTCATTAAAAATTATTAATATAGTAATATTTTTTTTATCAAACTCCTACTTAATTTCTCTAAAGCTTAAGAATATATAATAATGGTTATAATTAATATTAAGTTAGTATTTTATCAATTTTTTAATAAATATAATATATATATATTTATATCTATAATCTTTTGAAGGAGGTTTTTTAAATACTTGCAATTAAAATAATTTTATATCTTTCATACATTATAAGTTTATTTATTATTTTTATAATAATCTTATTTGGGAAGAAAAGACCTGAAAAAACTCTTTCGTGGATACTAATATTATTGATATTACCTCCTATAGGAATCATTTTATTCGTGTTTTTGGGACGTAATTGGAAGATAAATACCTTAGATAAAAAGCTTAAAGATAGAGCAATAAAACTAAGTTGGGATTCCTTATATAAAAAGAATTATTCTTTAAAAGAATACAAACCTATAATAAACCTAATAGCCTCTAATTCTTTTTCTCCATTATTCACAAATAATAAAGTTACTATTCTAGATGGCGGAGAATCTAAATTTAATATGCTTAAAGAGAAATTACTAAAAGCTAATAACCATATTCACCTAGAATATTATATAGTCAAAGATGATAAAATCGGAAATGATATAAAAGATATATTAATAATGAAGTCTAAGGAAGGAGTAAAAATTAGATTTATTATAGATAAAGTAGGTTCAATTAAGCTAAAAAAAAGTTATGTTAAAGAACTTAAGAATGCTGGTATTGAAGTAGTCTTCTATTCTTATGTCTTAGCTCCCTTATTAAGGCTTATAAATACCCAAATTAATTATCGCAATCATAGAAAAATAGTAGTTATAGATGGGAGCATTGCTTTTATGGGTGGAATTAATATAGGTGATGAGTACCTTGGTCTTGGAAAGCTTGGTGATTGGAAAGACTGCCATATCATGATAGAAGGCGATTGTGCTCTAGGATTGCAGTCAGTTTTTTTAGATGACTTCTCTAGTATAAAAAAATACAATAATGAGGAAATTAATTTATTAGCTAATATAGAAAGCTATTTTAAGCCTCTAGGCTTTAAAGGTAATACTTTAATGCAAATAATACGCAGTGGTCCTGATTCTGAGTTTCCAAGCATTCTTCAAGCATTTATAAAGATGATTACTATAGCCAAAGAAAACATTAATATCATCACTCCTTATTTCATCCCTTCAGAAGGTCTAATTGATGCTTTAAGAATAGCATCTTTAAGCGGTATTAAAGTTTCGCTTATATTCCCCGAAAATGCTGATCACTTTACAGTAAATAAGGCTTCTAAGACTTATTTAGCAGAATTAAATCGTTCTGGTGCAAATATCTATTTATATGATAAGAATGCCTTTATTCATTCTAAACTCATTACTGTAGATAATAAAATCTGTACTATAGGTACTGCTAATTTAGACATTAGAAGTTTTGAACTAAACTATGAAATAAATTCCATTATTTATGATGAAACGATAACTAAAGACTTTAATAAAATATTTTATAGTCTCTTAAAGAATTGTAGATCCTTTAGTTATGAAGAATACGAAAACAGATCCTTAATAGAAAAGTTAATGGATGGCCTCTCAAGACTTCTGTCTTCAATTCTATAATTATGAATATAAGCTATATTATTTCTGTAATCAATGTAGTTATAATATAAAAATCCACTTCGTGGACTATGAGTTTTACTACTCTCATAAAGTTATCCACAAATTAAAAAAAATATAATTTCCTAAAGAATAAAAAAGCTATAGAATCTTAAATTAAGATTCTATAGCTTTAGTCTTCTTTATTTTAATTTTTTCTATTAAATCTGCAATTATAAACCCAATGATTCCTCCTGAAGTATCTATCATTACATCTTTAAATGCCATAACTCTACCTGGAATAAAATGCTGATGAAATTCATCACTACATGCATATAAAAATACAAATCCTATTAAATATAGTCTTACTCTTCTATTATTAATATAGAATCTCATAACATTATAAGCTAATAAATATAAAATCATATATTCTGAAAAATGTGCAGTTTTTCTTACTATAAAGGTTGCTAACTCACCAAAATATTGATTCAACTCTATTCCTATTAAGCTAAATAATTTTAATACTAAATCACTTTGACTGCTTGATACTTCTCCTGGTTGATGAGACATAAAAAATATTAACATCATCCAAAAAATTAATAACCCCCAAGCAATCATCTTCTTGTTCTTATTCATAAATCTCTCCATATGTTACTATAAATATTTTATAAAATATATGAGAATATAAATAATACCTTTATATTCTCATAATAATTTATTATAAACTATATTTACATTATATACTAATCTTTTTCAACTAAATATTTATTAATATATGCTAATGACTGCTCCAAAATGTTTTGACTTCTTTCTACATCCTTTACATTGACCTCTAAATTATATATTCTTTGTTCCACTAAATACATAATCTGTTTAATGTCATTTAAAAGTTTTGCTTCATATGATACTTGTATTCCATCTGAGTCGATATATATCTTTTCCGGTACAGCTCCGCATTTTGAACACTTCACATAAACGTTGTCCTTTTCTATATCTCTATACACTTTAAAAGTATCATTATTACAATTAGAGCAACTTGGTAACATTATATAATCTTGCTCCTTAGAGTCTATACTATACCTTGATTCACATTGAGCACAAATTAAATTTAATCTTTCTTCTTCACTTCCTATAAAAAATTTATTACTACTACACCCATTTTTTTCGCATACAACAGTTCTTATCATACTAACTCCTCCTCTTATTAGAAAGATATTCCTTTACAATTTAATATGCTGCATGCTAAAAAATTATTCTTATTATTAATTATTTATCTACATATATGGTATAAAGTAAATTAGGCCTAAATTATACTTAGACCCTTCTATATTTAATCTTCTTCAGTTTTTCTATTTTCCTTAAGTTCATCTTCAACTTCTTTTATAAGTTCATCTATTCTATTAGTATTCTTCCCTGATAGTACTAACTGTCTTTTCTCTAATTTTAAATCAATTAGTCTTTTCTCTAACTCATCCATCTTGTCCATGCTAACACTCCCTATCTAAGGATAAGACCTTAAACTTTTACATTCCAATTTAAAGATAACTTGGCCATATATTAATTATATATTATTTTATGATGTATTCCTAATTAAACTTATAGAAATTTTTAAAACTTTTTCGACATTTTTTACTATTATATGTAGTAGCATCTAATAGTTTCTTACTTATTACTACTAATATTATATTAATGCTATTTACTTTTTATAAGTATATAAAAAAATAATACTTACTTTTTTATATACTAAATAATGCTTAAGTTAATTAGTTATAAATTCAAGCTTATCTATTTAAAGTTAATTTCTTTGTTAAATAAAAAAAGAAGTTATGTTATACATAACTTCTTGGTGGAGGTAAAGGGATTCGAACCCTTGACCCCTTGCGTGCAAGGCAAGTGCTCTCCCAACTGAGCTATACCCCCAAATATGGTGGACCTTCAGGGACTCGAACCCCGGGCCAACCGGTTATGAGCCGGTTGCTCTAACCAACTGAGCTAAAGATCCTTACTCACCTGGCAACGTTCTACTCTCCCACACAGTCGCCCGTGCAGTACCATCGACGCTGTAGAGCTTAACTTTCCTGTTCGGAATGGAAAGGAGTGTTTCCTCTACGCCATCATCACCAGATTACATTAACATTATATTGTAAAACTAATATACTGTCAATAATTTTTTCAGAATGTTCTCTGAAAATTGCATATGAATAATTTTAACATTTCCAAATTTTTATTGGTCAAGCCCTCGACCTATTAGTATCAGTCAGCTAAATATGTTACCACACTTACACCTCTGACCTATCAACCTTGTGTTCTTCAAGGGGTCTTACTAGCTTATGCTATGGGAAATCTCAT
>NZ_CACRTO010000009.1:0-64298 GCF_902652255.1 Clostridium tertium | reverse complement strand
AAACTAAAAATGTATAAAAGCCCAGTATTATTATTTCAATAAGTAAACAAAAATATAACTGGAAATAAAATTTCCAGTTATATTAGTAAACTAAATTTATTATTTACACAAATTTTTAGATATTCTCTATTATACTCATTTTATCTTGATATTTTTTCAATTTAAATCTTGTTCTACTTCTACTTTTAACTGTTGATTTTGTAATACTCTTATCATTAGATTCACAATGACCTTTTCTTTAATTTTATTAATTCCTTCTTCATTATCAATTTCCTGATTCATAATCGAATTTTTATTAATATTAATTTCAAGAAATGTAGCTTTTACTAGTTCAACAAAAGGCTTTTCATTAAAGATTTCTGTAGATGAAAAACTTTGTTCATATGGATCATTTCCAATAACTGAATCTTCATTAATTTCACATACCTGATTTTCATTCCTTAAAAATCTTACTTCACTAATAGTATAGTTTTCAACAAAAATTGGTTGCCTAATAAAATTAATTCTTATAGTGAAATTAAAAGGTACTTCAACTGTGCAATATCTCATGTTCCCAAAATCATTTTCTTTTCCCAAATCATTATAATTCGTAGTTTCATACTCAATATCTTTTTTAATAATACCTTTTATAAATAGCACTCCAGTATTAGGTTCCGTATTGCTTGCTGAAAATGGAATAAGATGTGATTGAGTTAAGAAAACTTTCATCTTAATTCGTTTAATCTCCTTAATATTCCCATCTATTTTAATAGTATCTTCAATAGAAATTGTTATATTTGCCTCTGCCAATATAACAGGAAGATTAATATATATACCTTCAGTAGTAATCTTATTATTTTCGTAATCTCTTTCTTTTACAACAACCTCATACTCTTCATCTAAAGATTCTTTATTAACTTTTCCTAAAAATTTATTATCTCTTTGTTCTATAAATTCCTTATCACTTTTTTCTAGGCATACTTCATCATTATCTTCTAAAGATGCTTTGTCCTCTTCTACTAAAAATCCCTCTTCTTTTTCTTCTAATAGTTCTTTAGAGTTTTTCTGTAATAATTCTTTACTTCTTTTCTTAATTAATTTTTCATTATTTTCACAAAAAAAATTACTATCATCTTTTATAATTTTTTTATTATTTTCCTTTAATGAATCTTCATTATTATCTTCTAATAATTCTCTATTAACTTCTTTTAGAAATTCCTTATCTCTTTGCTCTATAAATTCCTTATTATCTTCATTAATAGCCTCTTTTTTGTCATTTATGCAGAATTCCTCTTTCTTCTCATATAATAATTCCTCAACATCTTTTACAACTTCTTTATTGTTTTCTTCTAGAATCTCTTCGTAATTCTCTTCAAAGACTTTTTCATTATTATCTTTTATGTTAACATCTTTAAAAGAACTAAGAATTTCACTTTGTGAAGTATTATTTATATAATATTTTCTTTCATTTTCAATAATATCATTACTTATTCTATTATTTTCTTCATAATGATTTTTTAAATATAGGTAATACTTATCCTGATTTTTTATATATTCTTCATAATAATTCTTCATTGTTAAGTATTTATTATTCTGTCTTTTAATAATCTGTTCATAGTAATTTTTCATATATAAATATTGATTATTCTGCCTTCTGATATATTCTTCATAATATCTTCTCATATACATATAATACATGTTCTGATTACTAGGATTTCCATCATACTGTCTTCTCTTAAGTTGATTAAAATTTCGTCTTGAATTGTATATTCTCTCCATAATATCTCCTCCACTTAAGAACTTAATAATTTAAGTATGTAAATTTCAATATTCATCTAATTTTAAAACAGACCTAAATCTCTATTATTAAGTTTTAGGTCTGTTTTATTATTAAATAATCCTAAATCCCTATATTTATATATAAGTTGTCAAGATAATTCCATATTCTAAATATTTTTAGTTGGAAATATACATTGAATAAAATGTAAAAACTTTATTACAACTTATATACTTATCTAATAATTATAGTGCTGTAATCTTTACTTGTTGCTTTTGTAGTACCTTTAATGTTAAATTGACTACTACTTTTTCTGTAAGTTTAGTAAAGCTTTGTTCTGTAGGCGTTTCGCATTTTAAAGTTGGATTTGTGTGGATATCAATTTCTGTAATATCTGCTTTTACTAATTCAGTAAAAGGTTTTTCATTAAAGAATTCTGTAAAGAATGAACTTTGGTCACAAGGATTACGTCCAATAACATTATCTGCACAAGCATCACAACCTCGAAGTTTATCTGTAAAGAATTCTACTTCACTTGGAATAGTATTTTCATCAAAGATTGGTTCTCTAATGAATGTAATTCTTGTTGTGAAATTAAAAGGTACTTCAACTGTACAATGCCTTATATCTCCACAGATATTTGGACTTCCAACTGTGCTACAAGTTTGAGTTGCATATTCAATATTCTTTCTTATAAAACCTGCTATAAATAATATTCCTGTACCAGGTTTACCATCTTGAGAAAATGGAATAATACGAGATTGAGTCAAAAATACATTCTTTTTAATTCGTTTAATTTCCATAACTGCTCTGTCTAATGTGATAGTAGCTTCAACAGGAATTGTTACATTTAGCTCTGCTAATACAACTGGGACTTTAACAAATACATGTCCACATTTAATTACATCAGGTATTACAGGAGTTTGTTGAGTTAATGATTGCACCTCGGAATCAACAGTTGCACAATGTTCTGCTACAACTTTAAAATCATTTGTGTCTTTATTATTTTCATTCATTATAAGGTATCCTCCATATTCATCTTATTAAAAGTAATTAATATATCTAATGTATGATATACAAATTTCGCTTTTTTCGTACATGAATAAACAAAAACATTTCTTTTATTTATTGAGTATGATTAAAATTGTCACTCTATATTTATTAATGATATAACTAAAACAATCCTCGGCAGCACTTATATTAAGTATTGCCGAGGATATACTTATTTTAAATTATTATTCTGTTAAATAGTCAAAGCTTATAAAATGATTTTATAATTCTTAGATTCGTAGTCTCTATTAATTTAATGCTGTAACTCTTACTTGTTGATTTTGTAATACTTTTAGTGTTAAATTAACTACTACTTTTTCTGTAAGTTTAGTAAATAATTGCTCTGTTGGAGTATGACAGTCTTTATAAGGATCTGTGTGAATATCAACTTCAGCAATGTCTGCTCTTACTAATTCAGTAAAAGGCTTTTCATTGAAGAATTCTGTATTAAAGAATCCTTGATCACAAATATTACGTCCAATAACTGGATCAGCACAAGAATCGCAACTCTTATTCTTATCTGAGAAGAACTCTACTTCAACTGGAGCAAAGTTTGCAAGGAATACTGGTGGTCTAATGAAAGTAATTCTTGTTGTGAAGTTAAATGGAACTTCAACTGTACAATGTCTTATATCTCCACAAATATTAGGAGAACCATAGCTTCTACAAGTTTTAGTTGCAAATTCTATATTCTTTCTTATAAAGCCAGCTATAAATAGTATTCCAGTACCAAATCTATCATCTTGAGAGAATGGAATAATTCTAGATTGAGTTAAAAATACATTTTTTCTAATTCTCTTAATCTCTAAAGCTTCTTGATCTAATTTGATAGTAGCTTCAACTGGGATTGTTATATTTACTTCAGCTAATACTACTGGAACCTTAACAACTGCTGGTCCTGGTGTAATAACAACAGGAGCTACCGGAGTTTGTTCTGTTAAAGATTGTGGCATACTCTTAACTTCTGCACAATGTCCTCTTAAATCTGCACTTTCATTTGCAGTTATAACTGCAGTTTCATTTGTATTTAGATTGTTATCACTCATAATAACACTTCCTCCATTTTTATCTCGTTAAAATATTTTTGTTAAACCTTATATTACATAATATATAAATTCCTTGTTTTTGTGCATGGATGATTAAAAATATTTCTATTAATAATAAATATAAAATTGTAACTTTATTTGGATTTAACTAATAAAACAAAGGCTAATAATACTATACGTCATTATAGGATATTGCTTTCTTATTTTTTTATTCTTCTAAATTTAAAACATTGACTGATACCTAGAAAATGATTACAATTTAATTATAATGTGGATATAAACTGTTTAAGTACAAGCTAAATCTGTTTTGCCAAAGAGTATTTTATATTCTTCGACAAACAGTTTTTTTATATTTTAAAGATATATAAAAATTCTAATTTATAAAATATTTAATTTATAGGAGGATTATACTATGGTTCGTTTAGGAGTTTCTGTTTATCCAGAACAAGAAAAAATTGAGGAAATAGATGCATATCTAAAGCTTGCATCAAGATATGGTTTTACAAAGGTATTTACAAGTTTATTTTCTGTGCCTGGCACAAAAGAAGAAATTATTAATTACTTTAAATCTTTTACTGAAGTAGCTCACAAATATGGTATGGAAGTATCAGGTGATGCAAATGGTGAATTCTTTGCAAAGATTGACGCAACTGAAACCGACTTATCTGTATTCAAAGAAATGGGCATTGACACAATTCGTATGGACTTTGCCTTTAATGATGAAAGAGATGCCATTCTAATTAACAATAAGGATGGAATTCATATTGAAATGTCTACATCATTTGTTGATGTAATTGAAAAAGCTATAGCTAATGGTGCTAACATTGAAAATTTATCAACTTGTCACAATTTCTACCCACAAAGATATACTGCACCTAGTATTGAGAAAATCAATGATTTAAATAACTACTGGCAAAGTAAGAATATTAAAGTAGGAATTTTCATTTCAAGTCAAGTTGAAGGAACACATGGACCTTGGCCAGTAAGTGATGGGCTTCCAACAATTGAAGATCATAGAAACTTACCAATTGAGCTTCAATTAAAACATTGTTTAGTTATGAATAATGTAGATGAAATATTAATAGGAAATGCCTTTGCAAGTGAAGAAGAATTTAAAGCAATTGACAGTGTTCTGAAAGAAGTATTTATTAATGTACCAGTTAATGATTCTTTTGGTATCTTAAAGAACTTTATTCCTAATGGTGAAATAAAAAGAGTTCCTTTTAATATTAACCTTGAAGAAGATATTAGTGATTTAGAAAAAGAAATTCTATTTGATTTCAAAACACATAATGATTTGGGAGACTGTTTAAACTATATGCTTCGTTCTCGCTTTACTAGAGTTATTTATAAAGGAAAATCTATTCCAGAAAGAAAATGTGATAAAACACACTATACTCGTGGAGATGTTGTAATAGTTAATGATAACCTAGCTCATTATCTTGGTGAAATTCAAATCGTATTAAAGGATATAGAAGTGGATGGTCAACGTAACTTATTAGGACGTATTTCAGAAGAAGAAATAATGTTATTAGATTCTATGAAGGGTACAGAAATCTTCGGTTTCATTAACAAGACTAAATAACATTCATACTTATAATAAAATTATCCATAAGAATATCCCACTATTACATACAGTAATATGTATTGGGTGATAATATAAAAGCTGATTCATGAATTACCATGAATCAGCTTTTTGCTTTAATCTTTTAGTAAATATTTTTACTAAAATACCTATCTCCTCTATCAGGCAAAATAGTAATTATATTACCTTTCTCTATTTTATCTGCTACCTTTAATGTTGCTGATATAGCTGCTCCAGAAGAGCTTCCTACAATAATTCCTTCCTTTAATGCAATTAGCTTTACCATATCATAAGCTTCTTTATCAGAAATCTTTATAACATTATCAACAAGATTCATATCCATTGTATTTGGAATAAAGTTATTTCCTATACCCTCTATATCATAACAGCCTTCAATTCCTCCCCCCATGGTAGAGCCTTCTGGATCTGCTAATATTGCCTTTATATTATTATTTTTCTCCTTCAAAAACTTTACTACTCCAGTAAAGGTACCTCCACTTCCAGCACCTGATACAAAGTAATCTATTTCTCCATTCATTGCTTCATATATTTCAGACCCAGTTTGCTCATAATGAGCAAGAGGATTTGCTTGATTTTCAAATTGTCTTAAGCTTATTGAATTCTCTATAGTTAAAAGTAATTCATCAGCTTTTTCCACAGCACCAAGCATTCCATCCTTTCTTGGAGTATTTACAATTGTAGCTCCTAAAGCCCTCATTAAAGTTTGCTTTTCTATAGAGAATTTTTCAGGAACTACAAATATTATATTGTAGCCCTTATTTATTGCTGCAATTGCTATTCCAATTCCAGTATTTCCTGCAGTTGCTTCAATTATTGTATATCCTCTTTTTAATATTCCTTCTTTTTCAGCTGCCTCAATCATATAAATTCCTATTCTATCTTTAACACTTCCTCCAGGATTGTTATTTTCAAGTTTTGCAAATATATTAACTCCTGCCTTAATATTTAAATTATTAAGTTTAATTATAGGTGTATTTCCTATTAGCTCTTGTATATTATCGAAATACTTCACTGCTAAATCCCTTCTCTAATACTTTATTAGAATATTCCTTTGCAAGTTCTAAAGAGTGATCTCTGTAATTGCCACATTGAAGTTCATTAGCTGCTGGAACTTCCTCTTCATCTAGCACTTTTCTCAAACTATATTCTAATGCTTCTATTACAGTATCTACTTCAACCTCTCCCCAAACAGTCATATAAAAACCTGTCCTACATCCCATTGGTGAAATATCTATTATATTATCTATCTTTTCTCTTATAAGCCCTGCAAGTAAATGCTCTAAGCTATGAATTGCTTTATTTGGCAATACTTCTTCATTTGGCTGCATAAATCTTAAATCAAATTTTGATATTATATCTCCTTTTACACCTTTTTGAGTGCCACATTTTCTAACATAAGGTGCCTTAACCTTTGTGTGATCTAATGAAAAACTTTCTACTTTAACCATTTATCTTACTCTCCTTTAATGCATTTTCTATATCTTTAATTAAGTCTTCAAAATTTTCTATACCAATAGATAATCTTATTAAATTATCAACTATTCCAACCTTTTCTCTTATTTCATAAGGTATTGAAGCATGAGTCATTGAAGCTGGATGACAAGCTAATGATTCAACTCCACCTAAGCTTTCTCCAAAAGTTATTATCTCAAGTCCATTAAAAAACTTTTTATAGTCATAGCTGTTTTTTATTACAAATGAAATCATTCCACCATAGCCCTTAGCTTGTCTTTTTTGAATTTCATATCCTGGATGATTTTCAAAGCCTGGATAATACACCTTTTCTACTTCTTCTCTATCTCTTAAAAATTCAGCAACCTTCTTTGCATTTTCATTATGCCTATCCATTCTAACAGCTAATGTCTTAAGACCTTTTATTAACATAAATGAATCAAAAGGAGATAAAACACCACCAGTTGAATTTTGAATAAAATGAAGTTTATTAGCTAAATCCTCATTATTAACAACAACTAATCCAGAAACTGTATCACTATGTCCACATATATACTTAGTAGCACTATGAACAACTATATCAGCTCCAAGGTTAATTGGTTTTTGAAGGTAAGGAGTCATAAAAGTATTATCAACTATAGTGTATATGTTCTTTTCCTTGGCTATAGTTGAAATACCTTTAATATCAGTTATATCCATTAAAGGATTTGTTGGAGTTTCTATAAAAATAGCTTTTACATCTTCATCAATACTTTTCTTTACTTCCGCTAAATTAGAAGTATCAACTATTTTATATTTAATTTCAAAGTGATTAAAAACCTTATCTAAAACCCTAAAGGTTCCCCCATATAAATTATTTGAAATAACTATCGTATCTCCAGATTTAAAAAGGGAAAGAACGGCAGTTGTAGCTGCCATTCCTGAAGCAAAAGCAAAACCTGCATAACCTTCCTCAAGCTCTGAAATAAGTTTTTCTAATGCCTCCCTTGTTGGATTTTTTGTTCTTGAATATTCATACCCCTTATTTACACCAAACTCAGGTTGCTTATAAGTTGAAGTCTGGTATATGGGTATATTTACAGCTCCTGTTTTCTCATCTCCATCTATTCCACCATGGATTAATAATGATTCTATTTTCATTTTATAATTGCCCCCTATTATTTTTATAAATAATTCTTTTATAATTAATTCCTTTTCAAAAATTAAGTTCAGACATAAAAATCTTTACTGGTTAATCAATTTATTATATAGAATTCTTTCCTAGTTATTTAAGCTTTTATATAAAATTCATCATAGCTGATTAAGTTTTTGTATAAATTCACTCTAACCTATTAAGCTTTTAGTTTTACTATATTTTATATTCACTTTTTATAGTAATTTTATATCTATTTCTTAATTGCCTTAGCTATAAAAATTCCAGTTTCAGTAAATTCTCCTTTACTTGAATAGCCTTTACAGCTTAAATCTGTATTTTCTATTTGTATATTGTTAAAGCCAGCTTCCTCTAGCCAATTTTTAATTTGCTCATTTGAAAATCCAAGCCATTCATCAAACATTTCTACTTTCGCCCATTCACCATCATGCTCCATAACATCAGATATAATAACTACTCCATCCCTTTTTAGGACTCTATGCATTTCTGATATAGCTTTTTTTGCATCCTTTATATGATGAAGTGCCATATTTATAAAAACAATATCTACTGATTCATCAAAAAGTGATAAGCTATCAAGTGAAGACTTGATAAGATAAAGATTTTTATAATTCTTATCTAATACATTAGCCTTTAACTGCTTAAGCATATTACTTGAATTATCTACAGAAAATACTATACTTGCTTCATTTACTAAGGCTAAAGAAACAAAACCTGTACCACATCCTAAATCAGCTACAACTTTATCCTTTATATTAGTTATTGATAAAATTTTATACTTTAACCTTTCCTCGAAATAATCACTGCGTATAACATTCCATTTTTCAGCTATAGAATCAAAGTATTGTACAGAATTCATAATATCCCTCCGTTGTTTATTATTAATTTTTCATTGTTCTATAAAATAAAAAAACTCCTACCTCTAAAAACTTAGAGGCAGAAGTAAACTTCCACGGTTCCACTCTAATTATCTTTTATATAATACATAATTATATAAATAGACATCTCAATATATTGGTACAAATATACCTCAACGCTATAACAGGCGTACCTGCTGAAGTCTACTAAAATTTCGATTCAGAGCTCAGAGATGCACTTCAATTAATATCTACTTAAAATCCCTTACAGCCATGGGGATTTCTCTCTGAAAGTTTTTATTAATTTACTCTTCTCATCTTAGCTTATTTCCTATCGGATTACTTTTTGTTTATGTAATATTATATAGATGAGGTGGGGGAAGTGTTCTTAAAATCGAGTTTTTATCTTTATAAAATAAAAATAAACTCCATAATAATTAAATATTGGAATTATTATGGAGTTTATTAATTTTTTACACTAATTTGCTCTCAATGAAACTTTTAAATATATATTATAAACTCTTCTTTTAAGAGGTATTTAAATATTCATCTCTATATCTTCAAATTTGTTTATTATATACTAGCTTTTATAATCTTCCCTTTACCTTAAATAACCCAAATACATTTGTTCTATGGTAATTTAGATTTTCTCTATCTGGAACAAAAAATGAATTTTCTGGCAGCCTTATTGATTTTCCATTAAAAGATCTTAGATACTCACTCTCAATTTCATCATGTACTATAATTTTGAAGTCATCACTTATCGTGAAAAACCCTTTATCAAATGCCCAGTGAATGTCTCTACTCATAGCTATTCCATTATTAGGTGTATATAGACCTCCGTGAGACTTAGGCTTTATATGGGCTGCTTCTAAATTATTGTAATTATCCCAACTTATAACATTACCTGTTACTGCACATAAATTTGAATAGCCTACCATAACAAAATCTCTAAACGAAGTTGAATTAAATAAATCTGCTATTTTATCTTTTGAGCCTTTGTCTGACTCTTGATTATCCATAATTTTATTTATAACTGAATTGTCAATTGCTACATTAATTTTATCATTATTTTTCAATCCATATACTTTATCCTCAAACTCTTTTATCTCTCCCTTATATATAGCAAAATTTCCTCTTATTGAAGAATTTTTAATCTCCTTATCACATAGCCTATATAACTCTGAGTTATATTGTTGTACTAATTCTAGAAAATATACAACTTGATTAATATCTTCATCTTTGTTTTCAGAAGGTAGCTCTCCTTTCCTAATTATTATAATATCATTTTCTTTAAATAAAAGTTTACCCTCCTCTAATTCTCCATTTAGATATATTCTATATTCATTTCTAGTACCGCCATGATACTTATCATTATGATATACATAGTTACAATAAACTTTTTTACTTAAGTAAAGTGGTATTATAGGCAATAGTGCTGAGTCATTTTTTTGTGTCTCTGATAATGGTGGAAACAATTTTAATACATTCACATCTTTTGATGAAAATATATATCTCCCTCTATTCGGCTTCCCATTATTAGTTACACTACCTAATTCTTGATGCCCTAGCTTTTTTAAGTAATATTCCATTTAATAATCCCCCTATTTATATATTCATAATTATATTATATATTTTTTTGTAATTTATTTCAAAAAAAAAAAATAAAGAATCAAGGCTTTAAATAAAACCTTGATTCTTTATTAAGTTATACACCGCCTCAGCTAATTTTTGTGAAAACAATGGTGGAACAGCATTTCCTATCATTTCATAATCTGAGTACATACTACCTGAGAATTCAAAATCATCATCAAAACTTTGTAATCTAGCTGCTTCTCTAACTGTTATAGTTCTAGATTGTTGTGAATCTGGATGTATATGCCTTAGACCATCTTTTTTTAAGTGGGCAGGAATGGTATTACTTTGTTCATTCCATTTTAACACATTATATTTATGTATATTAGACTCTTTACCGGTTTTTTCAGTATAAAGTTTTTTTAAAGCTTCCGCTGAAGAGTACTGATTTTTGCCACTTTCTATATCGAAAGCTAATTCTCTAAATATATCCATATCTCTCTTATTATGATATCTAGGATAGTGGTCCTTATATTCTGTAGCATCAGGGAAATGTGAATATTTCTTTTTACCAACTTTTTTCTCACTATCTCTAGGCATAAGTTTTGGTAAATCACCTATAACATCTTTTACTGTCACTTTTTTAGATACTTTAAACTTAATCAATTGCTCGTTATAAAATTCATTTAGAATATCATTGCATTCTTCACCAAACACATTCTTATTTAAACCTAATAATATAACCCTTTTTCTTTTTTGCGCTATTCCGAATTCACTTAAGTCCAACAAAGCATTCTTTCTAATATTATTTGTAATTACATATCCAGCTTTTAAAAACTCTTCAGTTATTTTATCAATAATATTTATCCCACCTGGCTTTGCTGATAATATTCCTTCAACATTTTCAAATACAATAACTTTAGGTTTAAAGCACTTTACCACTTCAATATAACTCTCAAACAAATAGTTTCTATAGTCATCACGCATTCCATTTTCGTCTTGCACCCTACCAGCCATAGAATACGCTTGGCATGGTGGCCCTCCAACTATTAAGTCAACCTTATTATTTCCTATTATTTTTCTTAATCCTAAATTTGAACCATATTCTAAATCATCTTTCCATCCATCTATCAATTCAGAAGTTCTCTGAATATCAAATTTCAAAACTATTTCATCAGTATTCTTATAACCGTATTTAGTTTTTAATCTCTTTTTTAATACTTCATATGGTTTATCATTCCATTCAACACATGCTAAAGTTTTATATTTTCCAGTCTTCTCAAAACCATCAACTAAACCACCACACCCTGCAAATAGTTCAATAGTATTAAGCCTACTTCCCATATTTTTTTCCGCCTTTTTCAAGATATATTTTAAGTTCTTTTGCAATATTATAAGCTAATAGAGGTGGAACAGCATTTCCAACCTGTCTATTTTGCTGAGTCTTTGTTCCTAAAAATATAAAATCATCTGGAAAAGATTGTAATCTAGCATTTTCACGAATCGTAGGTACTCTATTATACTTATAGTGAAAGTGATTTCTATGGCCAGTATCTATAGTTCTTGAAGGTCTATCAGATGCGTATCTAGTCCAAGCTTCATTAAACTTCCTACTTTCCCCCACTCCATTAGGTAAATCTTTATGATTTCCCCCATCCGGTACTAATGCAATTGTATTTTTAACCATTTCGGTATGTTTTGTAGCTACATGATTATATAGTTTACTACTATTCTTTCTCATCATTTTTTGATACTCACTAGTTGGTTCATTTACATAGTAATCTTCCTCTGTTCCTAGTTCATCTTCTCTTGATTGTAAATCACTTAATGCCTCTTTACAAGTCACATGATTTATTGGTAAATGAGTTGGTCTCGGAAAAACAAAATTCTCTCCTATTATTTCTCTTATATCTTCTCTTATCCCTACAAAAAACATTCTCTTTCTAATTTGTGGAACTCCATAGTCAGCTGCTATCAATGGTTTATCTGTGACAGTTACTCTATAGCCAATATCCTCAAAAGTATTTATTATTTGCTCTTTTACTATTCCCCCATATAATGTTGCAATACCAGGAACATTTTCAATTAAAAAAGCTTTTGGTTTAAATTTCTTCACACTTTTAACTACTGCTAAATATAAAGTATTTCTAGTATCGTTAATATCTCGAGATCCTGTTAATGAAAACCCCTGACAAGGAGGTCCCCCAATTACCAAGTCAACATCGCTTGAACCAGTTATTCTTATATAATTTTCTTCTATTTCATCAATAGCCTCATCCTTAAACAGATCTGATTTTAATGCAACTGAGTCTTTATGATTTCTACTATATGTTTTTAATGCAGCTTCATCGTGGTCAACTCCAATAACTACATTATATCCTGCATCTAAAAATCCATGTGATAATCCACCGCACCCACAAAATAAATCAATTACTTTCAACTTTTTATTATCTTCTGTAATCATATTACCCTCCTTAACTTTTTTATTTTACACTGTATATGTACTACAGTACTTCATTCTAAACATATGTTCTGTTTTTTAATTTCTTTTTTATTATATCATTTTTCCTCATTTTTTAATACTTACTTTTAATTCAAAAATATCTATTGATTTTTTCTTATATTACCTGTTATTCCAACTTAACACTAAAATTCCAATCTTATTATTTAAGTTTCTAATATTATATATTACAAACCATCCTAGTTACTTTTTAATACAATTCTTCTTATCAATGGTGTGACATTCTTTAGCTTATTCTTAATAGTTATTATAAATTATAAATCAAGCAAAGTCTTTAATTAATATCTCCTGCTATATATTATTTTTAATCTATCTATTATATTTTTAATTATGAAAATCACTCTTTACATTTCAATCTCTTAATGAATAATTATTTTCTTTATCAAATATATTTATAGTCTCACATTCATCACAAATTATTAAATTTCTATCTATAAAAGTCATTTAACTTTTGTTTGAGAATACATGTGCAGCTATTCTCCAATCCGAGAAGGTATATATTGAAATTCAGTATTAAAAAAAACACTATTAACTAAGGTAATTGCCTCTTTCTCCATAAATACTAATATTTAATTACATATTAAAAATTTTAATTATATTTCTTCTCAATTTTCTAACTTCCTATACCGTTTAAATATATTTTTTCTTCTTATATAAACATAATAAGCTAGTATCTCTCTAAAAAGTCACTAGCTATATTAACCCTTATTAAATTTTATAATTTATATTCTGATAATACCTTCCTAACCAAATCAGAAAAATACCTAGCTGCCACAATCAATGCCTCTTCATTTAAATTATAAGATGGATGATGCCATTCCTTACTTCCTCCAACTCCCATCCATACAAAGTAGCCTGGAATTTTAGTTTGGTATAAGGCAAAGTCTTCTCCACCTGCACTTTGTTTTGCTTCTACAACTTTATATCCTAATTCTGTTGCAGCTTCTGTTACTACTTTAGTATATTTATCATCATTATAGACAGATGGTGCATATGGATACCATCTAAAGTCTACCTTTGCTCCAAAGGCTGATGCTATTCCTTCTACATTTCTTTTCATTAAATCAGGTATTATATTACGAATATCATTTTGAAATGTTCTTACTGTACCTTCAAGTTCAGCCTTTGAAGGTATTACATTCCAAGTGTTTCCTGCTTGAAACCTTGTTATACTTATTGCTACATTACTAAATGGAGTTAGATTACGACTTACAACTGTTTGTAGGCTGGAAACTATCTGACTTCCTACTACAATAGGATCAATGCTTTTGTCTGGAATTCCAGCATGTCCGCCTACTCCAATTACATCTATTTCAAATCTATCTACACTTGCCATAAGTGCTCCTGATTTAATTCCAATTGTACCTACAGGAAGGTCTGGTTTATTATGCATTCCAAATATGGCTTCTACATTATTAAGAGCTCCTGATTTAATAATAATATCAGCACCTTTTGCATTTTCTTCTGCTGGCTGAAATATAATTCTAACTTTACCATGCAATTCTGACTTTCTCTCATTTATAAGAATTGCCGCTCCTAAAATTGATGATGTATGAAAATCATGACCACAAGCATGCATTACTCCTAAGTTTTTAGATGCAAAGTCTAATCCTGTTTCTTCTACAATTGGAAGAGCATCAATATCACTTCTTAAGGCTATAGTTGGGCCAGGGTAGTCCCCTTCTATTTCAGCAACCACACCTACTTCTAGTGGCAAATCTAAAATTTTAATATTCTCCTCTTCTAGCCACTTACGAATACGCTTTGTAGTTTCATATTCCTTCATAGATAGTTCAGGATTTTCATGTAATTCACGTCTATACTTAATTAATCTTTCACTTAATTTCTTTTCATTTATAGATAATATCATTGTGTACCTCCTCTCTGCTTTTGGTACAATTTATCTTAAGAATTTTTGTCATTCTTATTTTTCTATATTCAATATCTATACTATTTCTTATATTATCATATTCTTACATATACTGAAAATTGCTATATCTATCTTTTCTTTATATTTATTAATTTATTTATTTTTTATAAATATTGAATTTTTATTTTAAAAATATGAAAAATCTCTTTCCCCATCATCCTTTAATGATACAAAAGCTAAGGCTGTATTTGCTTCTTTAGTTCTTAAAACCTTAGAAATATCTACTCCTAAAGGTTTTACTTCTTCTAATATATAATCACCAAATCCATCTACCCCAAGCTTAATAATCATTTGTGACCTACCACCTAGTTTTGCAACTGCAGCAGCAACATTAAGTGGAGCTCCACCTGCAACTCTTAAGAAGTTACTTACATCTTTTAATGCTACACCCTTTTCATGTGGAATAAAGTCAATCAAAGCTTCTCCTATTTAAATTACCTTCTTCATCCCTCTTCCTCCTATAAATTCATTATTTATTAGTTATACTTCTAAATTTCTATAAAAAGTTATATTTTCATTTTAACACTGATCTCTAATAATAATTTATAATTACTATCTAATTCTTTTAGTAATTATAAGGAGCTATCCTTACGGATAGCTCCTTATTTATTATAGATATTTTAGAATATAATATCTAATATTTATATTGCATAGCTTTTAACAACTACTATATTTCCTTGGATTTCATATTTTCCCATATAAGCTGGTATAAATATAGAATCACCTTTAGTTATATTAAGATCTGCATTTTCTGAGGTTATCTTGCCCTCTCCATCTACTACAGTATATATATAGAATCTTTCTTCATTACTAATATCTTTAAATGATTTATCAATATCTAATTTTTCTATGTGAAAATACTCATTTTCACATAAGTATGTCTTTTTATATCCTTCATACGTCTCAGCTTTATTATTAGATAAATTCTTACATTGTAAATTAAAATCAATTACATCTAATGATTTCTCAACATGTATTTCTCTTGGTCTACCATAATCATATACTCTATATGTGACATCACTATTTTGCTGTATTTCTGCTATTATTACACCTTCACAAATTGCATGTACTAATCCACTATTAATTAGAAAACAATCTCCTTTTTTTACTTTTATCTTATTTAAATATTTTTCTACATTTCCTTCTTCTATAGCTTTTTCAAATGTAGCTTTGTCACAATCTCTAGTTCCTACTATCAAATATGCATCCGGTTTAGCATCTACTACATACCAAGCTTCTGTCTTTCCATATTGATTCTCATGTATTCTTGCATATTCATCTCCTGGATGAACTTGTACAGATAGTTTTTCTCTTGAATCTATCAGTTTTACTAATAATGGGAAGTATTCTTTATTTATTTTTGTTCCTAATAATTCTTCACCATATTTTTCTATTATTTTTTCAAAGCTTTCACCCTTAAACTTACCATTTGAAACAACACTTGTTCCATTAGGATGGCAAGCTATATCCCATGATTCACCTATCATTCCTTCTGGTAATTCACTTCTAAAACTTTCTAACCCCCTTCCACCCCATATTTTTTCAAAATAAATATTTTCGAATTTAATTGGATACATATTCTTCTCCTTCTAACTTAATTTACATTGTTTATTGCTCTATATTTCTTGAATTTTATCTTCTATATCTCTCTTAATAATATCTACTTTTAAATTAACATTTTCTAGACTTGTATCTTTACAGCCAAAATAGAATTTTATTTTTGGTTCTGTTCCTGATGGTCTTATTGCTATCCATGAATTATCTTCTAAAATAAATTTTAGTACATCTGATTTAGGAAGTTTTCCTATTCCATTTATATAATCTTTTTTTTCTTTAATATTAATTCCTGCTATTTCTTTTATTTCAGATACTCTAAAGTAATTCATTATCTTATCTATTTTATCCATACCATCAATTCCTTTTAAGGTAATAGACTTAAGTTCTTCTTTATAGTATCCATATTTTTCATATAATTCTATTAATCCCTCATACAAACTTATTCCTTTAGAATAATAATAGGCAGACATCTCTGCTATTAATAGAGCTGCAACCACACCATCCTTATCTCTAGCATGAGTACCAACTAAATAACCATAACTTTCTTCATATCCCATTACAAATTCATTTTCTCTATTAAGTTCAAATTCATGTATTTTTTCTCCGATAAATTTGAATCCAGTTAAAGTATCTATAGATCCTATTCCAAAACTCTTAGCTATTTCTGATCCAAGTTCTGATGTTACTATTGTTTTTATTATTGTTGGATTATTTTTCATGTCAATTTCATTTTTATTTATTTTATTTGATATTACATAATTCACTAGTAAAGCCCCAACTTGATTACCTGTCAACACTACATATTCGCCTTCACTGTTCTTTACTACAACCCCAACTCTATCACAATCTGGATCTGTACCTATTATTACATCAGCCTTTTCTTTTTTTGCTAATTCTATTGCTAATGTAAAAGCTTCTCGTTCCTCTGGGTTTGGAGATTTTACTGTATAGAAGTTTGCATCTGCATTTTCTTGTTCTTTAACTACTAGAACATTTCTAAATCCTGACTCTTTAAGTACTTTTCTTACTGGCTTATTACCAGTTCCATGTAAAGGAGTAAATACTATTTTTATTTTATCACCATATTCATCTATAATATCTTGCCTTATTATTTGTTTCTTTACTGCATTAACAAACTTATTGTCATATGTTTCGTCTAAAATGTTAATTATCCCAGTATGTACACCTTCTGAATAACTAATTGTTGGTATAGAGCTATAATCTTCTATCTTATTTACTTCTTTGATTATTTCTTCTGCCTTTTCAGGACATACTTGTCCTCCATCTTCTCCATATACCTTGTAACCATTATACTCTGATGGATTATGACTTGCTGTTATTACTACTCCTGCTACACATCCTAATTCTCTTATTGAAAAAGATAATTGTGGAGTAGGTCTTAAAGAATCAAAAATATAAGTTTTTATACCTAAAGCCCCTAAAGTCTTTGCTGTTTCTTCGCATAACTCTTTTGACATATGTCTACTATCATAAGCTATTACTACACCCTTACTCTTTCCTTCTTCTTTGTAATTGTTAAGTATATAATTGCCTAACCCAAAGCTTGCTCTTCTTATTGTATAGATATTTATTCTGTTAGTACCAGCACCTATAATCCCTCTTAATCCTCCTGTACCAAACTCTAAGCTTTTATAAAATCTATCTTTAATTTCCTTTTTATCCTTTTTAATATTTAATAATTCTATCTTTGTATCTATATCAAAATAATCATCACTTATCCATTTTTCATACTCTACTTTATAATTCATACTCTTTTCCTCTTTATAATTAATAATTTATGGCTCTTCCCTATGATTAATTCATAAAGAAGAGCCTATTTTTTATTCTATATACTCTAAAGAGTCTAATACCTCTTGTAAGCTTAACTCACAACATGCCATAGATGTATCAGCACATCCATAATACATCTTAATAGTATCTCCCTCAACTATTGCTCCACAAGAAAATACTACTCCACCGAAAAATCCTTTTGCTTCATAATCGGCATCTGGCTCAACTAATGGTTTATTAGAACGGGCTATTATTTTAGTTGGATCATCTATATCAAATAAAACTCCTCCCATACAATAACGATTGTCTTCTGTTGCTCCATGATATAGTTCTAACCAACCTTTTTCTGTTTTAAATGGAACAGCTCCCCCACCAATACGGCCACTATCCCACATTCCTTCTCTAAGACCAAATAAATGCTTGTGGTTACCCCAATGTATTAAATCTTTAGATTCTGCAATCCATACTTCTAAATCTCCAACACTCTTTAGACCTGGTCTATTTAATGCATAATATTTCCCATTTATATTTTCTGGAAAAATAATTACATCTTTATTCTCTGGTGCAAAGATCATACCTTTATGTTCATATGTTTCAAAATCTTCAGTAACTACCATACTTTCACCTATTCCCACTGGTGAAATAGCACTAAAGTATACATAATACTTGTCTCCTATTTGAGTTACTCTCGGATCTTCTACACCAAATACCTCTAACTTATTTGATGGATAAATAAATGGCTTATCATCTATAGTAAAGTTTTTTCCATCTTTGCTTCTTGCTATACGTATATAAGATATTGAAGTTAAATAAGCAAACTTACTACTTCCTGCATAATTAACAGTTCTAGGATCTGAAAAATCATATCTTTCATCATCTTTATTTAAAGTAATAATATCTAAATCTTTTCTTTCAACGTTATATACTGGTATTTTAACTTCATTCTCATTTTTACTTATTGGCCTTTCAGCTACTCTAAGTAACATTAAAGTTTCATCTTTATATTTTGCTATTCCTGCATTAAATGCACCAATAACCTCAAATCCATCATGATATGGAATTACATCATTTGGAGTTACTAGTGGATTATTCTCATAACGATATATATTCATTTTATATGCCTCCTATTTACTACTAATTATAATCCATTGAATGGATCTACTATTGTTATACATTGTGCATCAGCATCACTTATTCCAGCATATAAAGTAGCTGTTCCATTACTATGTCTTACTAGTCCACCACTAAATATTACATCTACTAAATCTACTCTTTTTGATGGACCTTCTAAGAAATCGCTACGTGTAGCTATTAATTTTAAATTAGTAGTTTCTCTAGTTTCTGGATTTATAATAAATACCATAGAGTAATAATGTCTGTCTTCTTTTTCATCAAAGCAGGCTACATGACCTAAAACTCCAATTCTACCATCCTTTAATACATATGCTGCATTAGCTCCGCCCCATTCTGAATCAGTAAATTGATTTTCAAATAATTCAGCATTCTCAACAGCTTCTATAGTTAAATCTTCAATTGAATCTACTATAGTAAATCCTATTTTCCCTCTGCCTCCTTTTTCTCCTTGAGGTCTTGTTAATACACCTATTCTCTTATCTTGTAATTGTACAAGTCTTAAGTCCTTCATTCCATCTGGACCTTTAAAGCACTCTTCTAATGAGTTAATATTAGCACCTTTATATATTATAGTTCTCCATGCTAATGCCCCTTCTATTGTTTCATGTGGGAATATTTCTACTCCTCCTACTACTAAATCACCATCAATAAATGTAAAAAACGGATCTTGTAATGTTAATACTCTTGTATTTTCTCTTGGTACCCATTTACCTTCTCTTTTTACAAAGAAATATACTTCGGAATGTTCGCTATCTCTAGATTCAACTCTACCAGCTATCACCATTTCATTTTCATCAATAAATGGAGCGCTTATATTGTATACATCTTTTTCTCCTACTCCATCGAATATTAATTTTTCTTTGTCAAAAAAGTTATTTTTTTTTGATTTATATTCATTTAATAATTGTTCACAAGTTTTTAAAGTAGTCATATTTCACCTCATAAATTAATTCAATTTCTCTATAAACATCTCTAACTCATTTAGTTTTATTATTTTATTTCTTATGTCGAGCTCTGAAGTAGTCATTAATATTTCACCTACTATATTAACCTCAACTATTTCTTTTGATAAATTGATTACTATCTTTATTTTTTCATTCTCATATTCTCTTATATAAATAAGCACATCATTTTCTAAAGCTAGTTTAGAATAATCTCCAAACTGTAATGCTTTGTATTTTTTTCTAATTTCTATTAACTTTTTGTAGTGACTTAATAAAGAACTAGGATCATCTACCTGTGTCGAAACACAATTCCTATCTTCTCTATCTCTTATGTAAATCCAAGGATTGTTTTTGCTAAATCCATAATTAATATCATTATTCCACTGCATTGGGGATCTTGATTTATCCCTACTTTCTCTATTTGCAATTTCTAAAGCTTCTTCATAACTCTTTCCATTATTAATGGCTAAATTATAGAAATTTCTTCCTTGAATATCATTCATATTATTAATATCCTTACACTTAAGGTCTGTCATTCCTATCTCATCACCATAATATATAAAAGGAACCCCTTTAGCTGTTAACATAAGTGTTGATATAGCTCTAGAAACTTTATTTGCTTCTTTCCCTTTAGAAAATCTTGATATAAACCTAGGCATATCATGACTTCCAAAGAACAATGTTGGATATTGATAATCATCATATTTCTTGTTCATATTTTCTATTTCTTTGAAAATCATTTTACTGTTAAATTCATTTTGACTTCCTAGATTAAAATTAAATACTACATCTAATAAGTCTTTACCACAGTATTTTTCTAGTATATTCAAATCTTCTGATCCTACTTCTCCAATTAAAAATACGTTTTTATATCCTTTTATAAACTTTACAAGTTCTCTTATTACATCTAAAACCCCGTCTTGATCTTTATCATAAATATGATCTTGTTTACCACTATCATCTAAGGGATTATCATTAAAAGAACCATTAACTTTTAGAAAGTTTATAACATCAAATCTAAATCCATCTATCCCTAAGTCCATCCAAAACTTTAATACCTTTTTCATTTCTTCCAGCACTTTAGGATTTGACCAATTTAAATCCACCTGTTCCTTAGCAAATGCGTGATAATAGTACTCATTACTATTATCATCTAATTCCCAAGCACTTCCTCCAAAGAAAGATTCCCAGTTATTTGGTGTTTGATTATTGTTATTTTCTTTCCAGATATAAAAATCTCTTTTTTCATTTTCTTTAGAGCTTTTAGCCTCTATGAACCACTTGTGCTTATTTGATGTATGATTTAAAACTATATCTATAACAACCTTTATATCTCTTTTATTTGCCTCACATACAAATTTTTTAAAAATATCTAAATTTCCGTAAGCTGGATCTATATCACAATAATCTGATATATCATATCCATTATCTACTTTAGGAGATGGATAAAATGGAGTTAGCCAAACTCCACCTATACCTAGGTCTTCTAAGTAATCTAATTTAGAAATTATCCCTTGAAAATCACCTAATCCATCACCATTTTCATCCATGAAACTTGGCATATATATTTCATAGAATACTCTTTCTTTCCACCATGTATTCATATATTTTCCTAGCCTATTCTTTCCTTAGTATCTACATTAAATAAATGTATATTAGCTTTATCAAACTCATAATTTATACTTTGTCCTATTTTTATATCAATTTCAGATGTTGTTTTTGCACTAATTTCTTTATTTCCTATTTTAGAAACCAATATCTGTATATCTCCACGCATTTCTGTAAGTTCTATTTCACTTTGAACGTTACTACTTTCAACTATTTTTATATGTTCTGGTCTTATTCCTAGTATTACTTCTTTACCTTCATATTTATTTAAATCCTTATATTTAGATATATCTAATTGTATTTCTATATCTTCATTTACAAATTTATCACCTTTTACAAAACCTTTTATTAAATTTATTTCTGGTTCTCCTATAAATGTAGCAACAAATATATTCTTTGGATTTGAATATAATTCTCTAGGTGTACCTATTTGCTGTATAACACCTTTATTCATCACTACTATTCTATCTGCCATTGTCATAGCTTCTACTTGGTCGTGAGTTACATATATAGTAGTAATGCCTAGCTGCTTATGAAGCCTTAATATTTCAAGACGCATTTTATTTCTTAACTTTGCATCTAAGTTTGATAAAGGTTCATCCATTAAGAATACTTTAGAATCTTGAACCATTGCTCTACCTAAAGCAACTCTTTGACGTTGTCCTCCTGACATTTCACTAGGTGTTTTATCTATTTCATCTGTAAGTCCTAATGTTGTTGCAACCTCACTTACTTTTTCTTTTATTTCATTCTTTGGCACTTTACGAAGTTTAAGACCAAATGATATATTATCAAATACATTCAAATGCGGATATAAAGCATAGTTTTGGAAAACCATAGATATATCTCTATCCTTTGGATGTACATTATTTACACATTTACCATCTATATTTAATTCACCATCTGTTATATCTTCTAATCCTGCTATCATACGAAGTAATGTTGACTTACCACATCCTGATGGTCCTATAAGTGCAACAAACTCATTTTTTTCTATATTTAAATTAAAATCATCTATAGCTAAATATTTTTCATTATATACTTTGTAAATTTTTTTAAATTCAATAAATGCCATTATGTTATCCTCCTTCTTATTACATGTAATCTTCTGATTTAATTTTGTTGTATGCAGGTAGTAAAATTAGCATATTTATTGCCCCTGCAATAACTGTGAATATCGAAATTGCTATTAATTTATTTTTTAAAATTGTAAGAGATAAAATACTCACAATAAATGCACCGATTAATACTGATATTGAAGAGTATCTTATAAGATTTCTATATTTATATCTCTTTTTCAATATAAAATAAGCTACTATCATAAATATTGACACTATCAACATTACATGTAAAAAAGCTATCATTATAGAACCCATTATATTTAATGTTGGTATATTTTGAAGAGCTGCAAATAATGCAACTATAATTTCTTCCATTGTTATATTTTCACCACTTTTATATGGTAAGAACATATCAGAATCATTGATGCTTATTGTGACTCCAGTTTGCTCAAAATTAATAAAGTTTTTAGATATTATGTTATCATTACTGTAATTAAATGATATGCTGTAGTCCCCTGCTGTTTCTATTGTTGAATCTTTAATAATAAGTCCTCCATCTTCAACAATATTTTCATATTGGAATCTATTTGCCAGTGTTCCAAAATTATTAGTTATATCAGCTAGACTTTGTCTTGATGCTAAATAATAAGGTACAGTTAAATTAAGTCCTGCTATAATTATGCTTATTACAATAGCTATTACACTTAATTTAGATACTAAATCACTTAATTTTTTCAAATTTTTCATAATTACCACCTATTATTTAATTCCATCTCCCTTATTTGATTGAACGAAGTACTTTTGTAATGAGAAGAACAATAAAATTACAGGAATTAAGGATAATGTAGTTGCTGCCATAAGTAATGGCCAGTTAACTTCAAACATTCCTTGGAACATTGCAAGTCCTATCTGAATAGTAAATTTCATTTGATCATTTATATAAATAAGAGGCGCTAATAAATCATTCCAACTTCCCATAAATGACCATATACTTACTGATATTAATGCTGGTATAGACATTGGTACATATATTTTCCAGAATATTTTAAAAGAGTTTGCCCCAGATATATAAGCTGCTTCATAGAAGTCTTTTGGGATACTAGTAAAATACTGAACAAGGAAGAATATAAATACTGCTTGTCCTCCAAAAGCTGGAAGTATTAATGGTACGTATGTATCTATAAAACCTAAGTGCGACCAGAAAATAAAGCTTGGAACTAAAGTAGATTCTCCTGGTAACATTATTGTGGCTAATAAAAACATAAATAATATTTTCTTACCTTTAAAGTTAAATCTTGCAAATCCATATGCAACTAGTGCTGAAACTCCCACTTCTCCTAATAATTTGAAAAAAGCTACAAATGCAGTATTTAAGAAATATCTTAAAAATGGAACTTTTTCAAATACAAGCGGATAATTTTCTAAAACTATTGGATCTGGTATCCACTGTGGTGGAACTACAAACACATTTGAGTTTGTCTTTAAGGACGTTGATATCATCCATAAAAATGGTAATATCATAGATATAGCAACCAACATAAGTATTCCATGCTTAAGTATTGTTAAAGCTACAGTTTTACCACTTTTATTCTTTTTAGATTTTTCCACTAAGTACTCTATCTTTTGTTGCTCTGTCATACTATGCCTCCTATTCTACATTTTTTTGACTATATTTCCAGAAGTCTGTAAACCTTAAAACTAATAAAGTCGTAAGTAATATTATAATAAGTAATATCCACGACATAGCAGATGCATATCCCATCTTGAAGTTCTTAAATGCAGTTTCATATAAATAAAGCATTACATATTGCGCTTCACTTCCTGCACCACCTAATATGTACGCATCTGTAAATTTTTTAAATGCTCCTATTATCCCCATTACTAAATTGTAATAAAGTATTGGTTTCATAGTAGGTAAAGTTATTCTAAATAATTTAGTAAAATATCCCGCTCCTTGAAGTTCTGCTGATTCATATAAATCCTTTGGTACTTCTTTTAAAGCAACTAAGTATGTTAACATACCTCCGCCAGCACCCCATATTGCAATCATAAGATATGAAGGTAATACCCAATTAGGATCATTTAACCACATCGGTCCCTCTACGCCTATAATCGCTAAAAGATTATTTACTAACCCGTTTCTAGGATCTAATATCCATCTCCAAATTACTCCAACGGCAACTCCGGATACTACTGCTGGTAAATAGTAAATAGTTCTATAAAAACTTATACCTTTAATATTGGCATTTAATACAAGTGCAACTGTAAATGATGCTGCCATTGTTAATGGTACAGATATTAATCCATATCTTATAGTTACCCATAAGGAGTTAATAAATTTCTCATCTGATAATAACCCTTTGTAATTCTCTAATCCTACCCACACTGGATCTCCTATTATAGGCCAATCAGTAAAACTCATATAAAGAGATAAGACTATAGGAAATAATGAAAAAACTGCAAAAAAAATAAACCAAGGTGATATATAGAAATATCCAGGACTAAGTTTCTTTTTTCTGTTTTTCTTAGACCTCTCTAATATTTCTGATACTTTTTGATCTTGATTCATATTATACTAACCTCCTTTTAAAATTAGGAGATATGAAATCATATCTCCTAATCTGTAGTAATTACTTACTAGTTATTTCTTCTAATTTCTTTTGAGCATCTTTAGCTATCTTTTCTATATCTAAGTTTCCTTTTCCATCATTATTAGTTAATATAGGAGAAGCTACTGATTCCCATGTATAAGTTCCTATTTCATTTTGAGTTGGTTGGTTATTAAATCCACGTGCTATTTCAGAAGATTTCTTAATAACGTCCATTGCATATTCTTTATCAGGATTTATCTTTCCTACCATATCTATCTTAGAAGCTACTGGTGCTGGTATTTTATAATCAAACATAGCATTAGTTAAGTCTAATAACGCTTTTTGTGCAACTTCTTGATTCTTAGTTTGAGAACTTACTACTGTTGATGCAGTCCAGTTGAAAGAAACATGTTCTTTTGGTCCAGCAGGCATAACAGCCATACCAACTTCGAATTTATCTCCAGCTTCTCTCACTTTACGTTCAACATCATCTGCAGCTCCACCAACCATCATAGCTATATTTCCTTGAACAAATCCTTGTTCTACACCTATTGATTGTGCTTCAACATTTGGCATAACAGCAGTTTTGTCATTTAACATATTAGCTGCAAACTTTAATCCCTCTATACTTTCATTGTTGCCAATTACTACATTTCCATCTTTATCTATAGTATCGCCACCATATCCCCATTGGAATACTTCTAGTGGAGGGTTTCCTGTAGTAGCAAATCCATATGTATTTCCATTAGTTAATTTCTTTGCTGTTTCATAGAAATCATTCCAAGTCCATTCCATAGTTGGAAGTTCTACTCCATTTTCTTCAAACATAGTTTTATTATAGTAAACTACGTATGGTTGACCTATCCATGGTAAACCATATGTTTTTCCATCATACTTTGCAGCATCTAATGGTCCCTTTAAGAAATCATCCATATCTATTTTATCTTGTTTTTGTAACATATCATCTAAACTTAGTATAGCTTCATTTTTAGCATATACTGGAACATATTCTTGTGCTAACCACATTAAATCTGGAGCTTGTTGTCCAGCTATTTGAGTTTGTATCTTTGTGTAATAATCGGATGGTATAACTTGTTGTTGTATTTCATATTCATCCTGTGCATTATTTAACTTATCAAGTAGTTCATCAACTTCTTTAGCTTCACGTTCATTTGCCCATGTTGCTAATGTCAAGATAGTTTTGCTTCCTTTGTCACCTGAATTATCACTTGAAGCACTTTTCCCACATCCTCCTAAAGATGCTGCCATCGTAGCTACAATAGCTAATGAAGCAATTTTTCTAAACATTCTCATTTTTGTTCCCCCTCGTTTTTAGTATCGTTTACATTGATAATTATTACATATATCAATTTATTTGTCAATTATTTTTTAATTATTTTTTGAATTATTTTAAAATTACTTTTTGTTTATTATTGTTAATTTGTAAAGTTATTTTTAACAATTCCATAAATTTTGTAATCTTTTTTTTGAAACTTCATTATTGAAATATCCTATGTTAAACAAAATATTACCTTGTAATTTATTTTTACATTACATTTACTTTACTTTTTTTAATAAGTAAAGTTATAATATTAATAAAGGTTAATTTGAACATTAATAATAACATAATGTAAAACAAAATATATTAATATCAACTTAATGTTTATGTTATTTATAATAAAGGAGAATATATATGCAAAAAAAAATTACTATGAATGATATAGCAAAGCATTTAGGTATATCTAAAAATGCCGTTTCTCAAGCACTTAGCGGAAAAGATGGTGTTAGTGAAAACACAAGAATGAAAGTTATTGAAACTGCTGAATCTCTTGGTTATGTCTATAAAAAATCTAAATCTCTAGATACAAGGAAAATCTCTTTAGTAGGTTCATCCAAAACTTTTTCTTTAGATTTTTTTGGTAGCATATGCCTAAATATACAATCTGAACTTAACAACCTAAATATAGATTTAACAGTGATACCAATAACTGATGAATATATTGAAAATAATATTATACCTCAAGGTATTTATGATTCTGATGGTATACTGATACTTTCTCATATTACAGATAATTATATAAAATCAATTGCATCACTAGATATGCCCTGTGTTTTAATAGATCATCATATACCCAACTTAAATGTAGATTGTGTTCTTACAAATAATAGGTTTGGTACTTTTAGTGCTATAGAACATCTAATCGATCTAGGTCATACTAAAATAGGATTTTTAGGAGAAATAGATTACTCTCCTAGTTATTACGAAAGATTAGAAGGCTATAAACTTGCCTTTTATAAAAGGAATTTGAATATAAATAATGAATACATTTTCACAAATGTATCTAATGATATCGATCTAATAATAGATATTATAAAATCATTAGGTAGCAATCAACCTACCGCTTGGTTTTGTGCCAATGATAAACTAGGTTGTCTATTATTAAATGCTCTTAGAGAATTTAACTATAGCATTCCTGAAGATATATCCATATGTTCATTTGATAATGCTAAGTTTTCTAATTTAATGGTTCCTAAAATTACTTCAGTAGATATACCAAAAGATTATCTTGCTAAAAAAGCTATTGAATTACTTCTTTCTAGACTTTCTAACTCTGAAGATCCTTATCAAGAAGTATTGGTAAGTACTAACTTAGTAGTTAAAGATTCTACTGCAGCGTTATAGTTTAGGATTAGTTGGAGTAGTTATTGCTATATTTTGTAATGACATTGATATCATTGATAGCAATCTTAAGCTTCCTAATCTATAATTCCTAACATTTCCGTCTTCTTAGGATATACCTTATAAAAAGCCAAGACTTACTTCAGGTTCCACCTAACAGTTAATACTTTAGGCATTCGCTAGTGGTTTCCACTACCAAGCCCTTAACTGACTTTCACAGTCAAATTGTTTCCAATGCTTGGCGCACACAAAAAGAAAGTGGTTCACCTCGTGATCCACTTTTTCATTCATCCTATGTAAGACTTAATTTAAAATAATTAACATATTGTATTATTATAAAGTATGTACTTGATATCCATCTAATATCCCCTACTGTTACAGTATCTTAAACTGTATTAAATAAGCTCTATAGAATTTAATTCTTCTACTTCTTCCTTGGTTAATTCTCTCCACTTTCCAAGTTCTATTCCATTAGAAAGTATATTTACTATCCTTATTCGTTCTAATTTAATAACATTATATCCTAAAGTTTTGCACATTCTTCTTATTTGCCTGTTTAGACCTTGAGTTAAAATTATCTTAAATGTATTATTATTTATTCTGGTTAATTTGCAAGGTCTTGTAACTGTTCCTAGTATATTAACACCATTTGACATCTTATAAATAAACTCATCATCAAAGTCTTTATCTAAAGTTACTATATACTCTTTTTCATGATAACTTTCTGAAGATAGTATTTTATTTGCAAGATCTCCATCATTAGTCATTAGTATAAGCCCCTCAGAATCTTTATCTAATCGTCCAACTGGAAAAACATATTCCTTATAATTTAAAAAATCAATTATATTATCTTTTATTTCTCTTGATGAAGTACAAACTATCCCTTTAGGTTTATTTAAGGCTATATATACCCTTTCCTTTTGCTTAACTTTTTCTCCATCTAATAATATATCATCACTTTCTTCAACCCACTGTCCTTGCTCACAGAGTTTTCCATTAACCATTATTCTTTTATCTTCAATTAACCTACTTACTTCTTTTCTTGAGCAATATCCATAGTTGCTTAATAGTTTATTTATTCTCAAAGTTAATTATCCTTCCTATTCACTGAAATTATCTTATCTATTTGTTCTTTATATTTAATAATTACTTATATATTATTTAAACTGTCTACTATAAAGGGAGCATATCAACTTTTTAGTAATTACTAGCTTATTTTTATTAATTTTGATAATTTATATCCTGTTTTATTAAATAAGGATAGACTTTAATCTCTCTACCATCTAATTCTTCCTTATTTATATCAACAGCATTTATTCTATTATTATTGTAGGTTTTATAATAATAAATACCTTTTTCTTGGTTCATGCATGAAGAATATAAAGTAAAGTCTTCTTTTCCTTCTGCTGTCATTACTCCTCCTTTTACCATTGCCACATAGTCAAGCATATGAAAGAATTGACTAAGAGAACTTAAATCATCTTCTACTTTTGGCATTCTAGATTTAATAAATGCAATTCTTACAAACCTTGAAACTGAAGAAAAATCTCCTGGAATTCCTATAGTTCCTGCTCCAACTCCTAAAGGTTCTAATTCTTGATTGCACCATCTAGTTTCTTTAGGATGTTTCTCTGTAAGACCTATATACTCACTTAAATTAATTAAATGCCAATCAAAGGTTGGATTATTAGTAAGTACTCCAATATTATTATCATAAACTGCAAACTCATTCTTAGTTTTCTCTACTACTATAGATTTTCCTGTTTTATCTACTATCATCCAATGAAGAGTTGGTACAGGATTATTTTCATTTAAAGGTACATCTACTAACTCTATGTTATTAATCTCTTTCTTAACTTCATCTACTGTTTCATGATTAGATAGAACCCAAAGTATAAAGTCATAGGGTGCAATATTTACTTTTCCTTCTATTGGTTCTTTTTCATAATAAGCAAATCCTGAAAAATTTAATCCTGCACATGCTAACCCTTTTTCATTCATACCATCAGCCATCGCAGCATGATTCTCAATAACAGTTCCCATTCCAATAATTGCATACTTACCCTTTATCATATTGCCAGTAACCTTATCTTCATACTCATAATTCCTCGGAAGAACCATAACAGATTGATTAAAATAATACTCCAAGTCCATATTTCTTCCAAAAAAGCTATTACCTTTACTTGATTTAATAGTTAATGCTGTACACATATTTTCACCTCATTTTATAAATTATTATTTTTTTCTCTATAAGTTCTGTTTATTCTTATTATTTCTATAATCTCTATTAACTTTCCTCCTTTTATAATTTCTACTTATCTTTCTTATTATGGTATTAGTTTTCCTATAATATTTACAAATCTTAATCAAATACTATAAATCAAAATATCTATTTCCTTTAAATCATATACCTATTCTATACATGGTTTAAATAAATTCTTCTTTCAACTTCAACTACTGTTTTTTTCTTAATTATCTCTATCAAAACAAATTAAGTCTTTAATATAAATAAGACCCAGAAGTTAAGAAATTTCTTAACTTCTAGGTCTTAAACTTCAATTATTCTTTTTTTGATGTATAACTAAAACTCAACTTTACCTTTTCTTTTAATTACTTTGTCTAAGGTTGGTATTGCTGGTATTGCACCATATTCCTCACAAGTCATAGCTCCAACTACATTTGCAAACTCTATTATTTGTCCATAATCTTTATTTTCACTTCTTGTTAATCCATATAATACAGCTCCAACAAAAGCATCTCCTGCACCTGTAGAATCCTTTTGCTCTATCTCTATTGAACCTATTATAATTGATTTATTTCCTTCTATGAGCATTGTTCCTTCTTTACCTAAAGTTATTGCAATAGTTTTAAGGTTAGAGTCTTTCAATACTTTTATTGATTCTTCTAAAGTCTTAGTATTTGTTAATAGCATAGCTTCTTCATCACTTAACTTAATAAAATCTGCTTCCTTCATAAAGTTCCAACAATGCTTTTTATATTCTTCTAATAAATCTTCTGTTATTAGTACATCTCTATAATTAGGGTCAAAAGTAATTAATGCACCTTTAGACTTTCCTTCTTTTAAAAGCGAATAATAAGTTTCTTGAATCTTTCCACCTAGGAATACTGTAGCAGATCCAAAATGTATGATATCTTTATTATCTATTGATATCTTTGCTGGATCAATAACATATTTACTATCACTTCCTCTGTAAAATTCAAAACTTCTTTCTCCACTTTTATCTAAAGTAACTAATGCCAAAGTTGTCTTTCCTTCATCTTTCATAAGTGATGTATCAACATTGTTTTCTATTAAAGTTTTCTTTAAAAAGCCTCCAAAATTATCTTTTCCAACTTGCCCTAAAAAGTAAGACTTTCCACCTAATTTACTTATAGCTACAGCAACATTGGCAGGTGCTCCACCTGGTTTCTTTAAGTAATTATCTCCATCTAGAGAAACCATATCTATTAATAATTCACCAATACAATATATATTATTCATAGTTTATTACCTCCAAATCTATATCCCTTTTTTCAAAGAATATTTGCTATAATTATATTTTATCTCACTATCAGTAAAGATTTCTACTCCATTAGAATCTTCTAATGGGAATATCCTAGATGTAAATGCTTTTTCTCCATTATTAATAAATATTTCTATTATACTATTATCAACTAAAGCTTTTACATTTATTTTATCAAAGGATTTTATTATTGTCTCTCTTACATTTCCATATTCCTCTGCATACTGATGTACCATATTACTTCTATCTAAAACAACACTCTTATTATCCTTATTAAAGGTTAATGTTAGCTTTTCTTCTTCTGATACTAAGAACTCAATTCCAAACTTATTTGCTTCTAATGAATCAATAGTTAAATCTAGTTCATAACAATTATTTTCATTTGAAATCTTTATTCTTTCATTAGATATTCCACTATTATTTACTTCATTAGCTCTTAAAAGCTCTAATTCTTTAGCTGGTACTTGATATAACTTACCTTCTTTTATAGCTAACTCTCTAGGGAAAGTCAAACAATTTGCCCATAGATTATCATCAGTAGGAGCTTTAAATTCTCCCATACCTGCCCATGCAAATAATAATGATTGGTTCATTTTGCCTTTAAAGCTTTGAGGTGCATAAAAATCAAATCCAGCATCAAATTCATCGTAGCTTTCTACTATAAATTTTAAATTTTCTACATCAAACTTTCCAATTATATAAACAACGTTAAAAATGTTATGATATTTGTTTTCTACTGGATCTATCCCTTGTGGAGAAAATATTAGTACATCTTTTCCATCAATATTTATATAATCTGGGCACTCCCACATATATCCAAAGTTATTATCAAAGTTTTCAAGGCTTAATTCTCCAAGGAAAGTCCATTCTAAACCATCAACTGACTTATACATAATAAATGTTCCAGTCTCATCTAACCTTTGAGCACCTAAAATCATATAGTAATTATTATCTTTTTTAAATACCTTAGGATCTCTTACATGACCTGTATATCCTTCAGGCACTCCTAATATTAAAGGGTTATTACTATACTTTTCAACTTTTCCATTTTCATTCATAATAGCTAAACATTGATTAGCACTTCTCTCTTCTTTTCCAAGCTTAATATTACCTGTGTAATATAAATATAGCTTTCCATCAATCTCCATAGCTGTTCCTGAATAAGCTCCATGAGATTCATAAGTTTCAGTAGGAGTAAGTGCTACCCCTACCCTTTTCCAATTTACTAAATCTTCTGATTCCAATTGAGCCCAATGCTTCATTCCATGGGTTACTCCAAATGGGTACCACTGATGAAATAATCTATACTTACCTTTATAATAAGCTAATCCATTTGGATCATTTAATAAACCAAATTCAGGATGAATGTGATAATTAGGTTTCCATGGATCATTTATTGATTTATTTTTAAGTTCATTAAGTTCTGCTTCTGTTGCTTCGATTATTGTTCTATGCTTTTCTTCCTTATAAATTATCATCTTAACCCCCAAATTGTATTTTAAGCTGATTTTCTTTTAGCTTTAGCAAAGATAATTGTTAAAATTGCACCTGCTAATAGAGCTATTACATGAGCCACTAAGTAATTTAAATGACCTGAATTTTCAGCTGCAACTATTGCAAGTCCTGGTATAGCTGTAGCTCCAAATCCTATGGCAGTTACCTTAGTTATGTAAATATAAGCTCCACCTAAAGCTCCTGCTATGCATCCAGCTACTAGAGGAAATTTATTTTTTAATGTTACACCAAATATTGCTGGTTCAGATATACCAAATAATACTGATCCAAATGAAGAAATACAAATTTGTCTTTCCTTCATATTCTTCCAGTTAGCCACTAAATACCCTAATACAGCTCCTCCTTGACCAATTAATGCTACTGACATTAATGGCATTATGAAGTTTCTTCCTGTATCTGCAATTAATTGAGCTTCTACTGCACCTATTACGTGATGTAATCCTGTTATTACAACTATTTGTTGAATACCAGCAAAAATCATATATCCAAAAATACCTAAATTAGTTGTTGTCCATAATAATGAGCTTGTTACAACATCTGATAATCCACGACCAACTGGTCCAATTATAGTAAATAGTAAAAATGCTCCAACTGTTACAGTTGCTAATGGTGATAAGAATAACTTAACTAAATCAGGAATTACCTTATTAAAGAAATTATCAAGCTTTGCTGTTATGAATCCCATCATTAATGCAATTATTATTCCACCTTGGAAAGCAACAAGCTCAACTTTTAATCCAAAAATATTAATAACTTCTGGTTCTACAGATCCATTACCAACACTGTAAGCATTTGCTAAGTCTGGATGTAGCATTATTGCTCCAATAACTAAACCTAAAACTGGATTCCCACCAAACCTTTTAGTAGCAGAGTAAGCTACTAGTAATGGCAGTATAGTAAATATTCCTGTTGATGTTATTTGCATAAATCTATTGAATCCAGCTAAGGATGGAAACATCTCAACTACTGATTGTTCTCCAAATATTCCTTGTTGAGTTAATAATCCTGTAATACCCATTAATAATGCAGCTGCAAGTAATCCCGGAATAATATCTACAAATACATCTGATAAAGATTTAATAGCTTTCTGAAATCTATTTTGCTTTTCAGCAGATTTTGCCTTAACATCCTTTAAAGACATATTCTCTTTTCCTGATACTTTTGCAAATACTTTATATACATCATTAACAGTACCTGCTCCAAATATTATTTGTAATTGATCCCCAACTAAAAATACACCTTTAGCTAGGTCAACATTTTCTATTTCTTTCATATTAACTTTTTTAGTATCTTCTAATACTATTCTTAATCTTGTAGCACAATGTGCTACTCCTTGGACGTTATCTTTTCCGCCAATATGTACTAATATTTCTTCAGAAATTTTTTTATTTTGTTCACTTTTATTTGACATAGTTTCTTCCCCCTATACTTTTTTTTAACCAGTGGAACCGGTTCCTAAAATCTATGATTAGATATTATCATATTATTTACCCATATGCAATAGATACAGAAAACATTTTCAAGAGTAATTTTTCTCTTTATATGATTAAAGTGGATATATATAAGTTTCCGCTGCTTCTATCCAAGACAACGTAAACTTATATATATCCACTTTAAACCTAGCTGGAGTATTAACCATTAGCCTCTTATTTAAATTTTAGATTTAATAAATTATTATTTAGCAATTTCTTTAACGCTTTCCCCTTTAATAAAATCAAATCCTATTATCTGTAAACTTTCAACTTCTTTTTCTTCTATTAAATTTATAATTGTATTTGCAGAAATTATACCAGCCTCATTATTGTTAAATCTAATAGTTGTTAAGCTAGGTGTAATCATTGATGAAATATCGTATCCTCCAAAACCAACTAAGGAAATATCTTCTGGAACACTTTTATTATTCTTATTGATAGCTTTCAAAGCTCCTAAAGCTATTTTATCTGTAGCACAAATAATAACAGTTTCCTCTAAATTATTTATTAATTCATTAACTATTTTTTCAGAGTTTTCTGCACTAAAACTTGTAGTTATTTCTTTAAATGTTACAGTTTTATCTCTAAGCAAAGATTCTCTTACACCTTTTTTTCTTATGATTCCAACTGCTTCATCACTTTCTTCAACACCTAGATATAGTACTTTTTTATGTCCATTTTTTAAAATGTACTCGCCTACAACTTTCCCTGCATTATAGTCATCATTAATAATAGAGATTGCTTTATCGTACTTCTGTCCTACTATAATAATAGGAATTTTTAATTTACTTATAGCTTTCTTATGCTCATTAGTTATTTCTGTACCTATTAAAATAATTCCATCAACCTTAAGCCTAGATAAATTTTCAATATTTTCAACTTCACTTTCTTTATTTAAGCTTGTATTTAATATTAATGAATTATATCCTTTTTCTCTAAGTCTTTCATCAATAGACATAATTACTCTTGATGTAACTACAGAATCTAAACAAGGTGCTATTATTCCAACAAATTTTGTTCTCTTTGCCTTTAAGCTTTGAGCAAAAGCATTAGGTTCATAATTATATTTATCTATAATAACTTTTATTTTCTCGCTTGTACTCTCACTTATTTTACCGCCATTTAAATATCTAGAAACTGTACTTTTTGCAACCCCAGCCATTTCTGCTATATCTTTTATAGTTAAATTTCTATTATCCATTTCTTATCCTTAATTTGAAAAATTATTTTAATTACAAATCTCTTAATTTTCAGATTCACAATTAATTTACTAATATCAATTATATAATATTTATATTAATTTTAATACTTTTAGTAATTAAAACTAAACTATTAAAATAGTTTATGTAAACGCAATAGGTATTAATTAACTCTCTAATATCTCAACAAACTTAGTAGAAGCTAATGAAAGTGGAACACTCTTTAGATAACAGACTCCTATACTTCTACTAGGGATTTCTTCTAATGTCTTAACTTCATATAATAATCCCCTTTCTAAATAATCTCTTGAAAACTCCTTTACTACACAGGCAATGCCTAAGTTTATCTTTGCAAACTCCAATAATAAATCAAAGGATCCAAGTTCAAATTCTGGGGCTATTTTTATACCTTTAGATAGCATAAACTTCTCTACATATTTTCTTGAATTTGAATTAGGTTCTAGAAATATTAGAGGATATTTAACCATCTCTTCTAATGAAATTTTCTTCTTTGATAAATCCTTATACTTCTCTCCACAAACGAAAATATCTCTAACTTCTCCACAAGGTCTTATTTCTAATGAAGGATCATCTAATGGTAAATTACAAATAGCTATATCAATTTCCCCTGACTTAATTAAGGCACAAAGTTCTAATGTCGTGCCATTTATAATCTTAAACTTAAGATTAGGGTATTTATTATGAAAGTCTTCTAAATATGGAAGTAGAAAATACTTAGATATACTATCCCCTACACCAATCTTTAATTCTCCAATAGTTAAATCTTTAAATTCTAATATTTTGACTTCTCCAGCACTTATTAAATTAATCGCTGAATTTACATATTCAAACAAAAGGCTTCCTTCATTAGTTAAGGTTACCCCCTTTGGTGTCCTATGAAAAAGTCTAATATCTAGTTCCCCTTCTAATTGCATTATAGCCTGGCTAACTGCTGGCTGTGTCATGTAAAGTTCCTTTGCTGCCTTTGAAAAACTTTTGCTTTTTCCTACCTGACAAAACACTTTATATAAATCTAATTTAGTAACCATATAAGTACTCCTTATACCATGTATTAACTCTATTTATTTTACTTATATCATTAATTGGTGTATATTACAAGAGTATGAAATATTTAAATTTAATTTTAAATTGATAGGAGAGATTGTTTTGGAAAGAGTTGTTGGTACAGTTGTTAGAGGTCTTCGTTGCCCAATCATTAAAGAAGGGGATAAAATTGAAGATATCGTTGTAGAAAGCGTACTTAAAGCTTCAGAAGCTGAAGGCTTTACTATAAATGATAAAGATATAGTTACTGTAACTGAATCAATAGTTGCACGTGCTCAAGGAAATTATGCTTCTATAGATAATATTGCTACAGATGTTAAAGCTAAGTTTGGTGATGATACTATTGGTGTAATATTCCCAATCTTAAGTCGTAACCGTTTTGCAATCTGCCTTCGTGGTATAGCAAAGGGAGCTAAGAAAATAGTATTAATGTTAAGCTATCCATCTGATGAAGTTGGAAATCACTTAGTTGACTTAGATATGCTAGATGAAAAGGGAGTTAATCCTTGGACAGATGTTTTAACAGAACAAGAATTCCGTAATTTATTTGGATATAATAAACACACTTTCACAGGTGTTGACTACATTGATTACTATAAATCTTTAGTAGAAGAATATGGTGTTGAGTGTGAAGTAATATTCTCAAACAATCCTAAGACTATATTAAATTATACAAAGAGCGTTCTTACTTGTGACATTCATACAAGATTTAGAACTAAGAAGATTTTAAAAGCAAATGGTGGAGAAAAGGTCTATAGCCTTGATAATATATTATGTGAATCTATTGATGGAAGCGGATGTAATGAAGCTTATGGATTATTAGGTTCAAATAAATCAACTGAAGAAACTGTTAAGCTTTTCCCTCGTGACTGTCAACCAATAGTTGATAATATACAAGCTATTCTTAAAGAAAAGACAGGAAAAGATGTTGAAGTTATGATTTATGGAGATGGTGCTTTCAAAGATCCAGTAGGTAAGATTTGGGAACTTGCTGATCCAGTTGTTTCACCAGCATATACAGCAGGTTTAAATGGTACTCCAAATGAAATCAAATTAAAATATCTTGCTGATAATAACTTTGCTGACTTAAAGGGTGAAGAACTTAAGAAAGCAATATCAGACTATATTAGAAATAAAGAATCAGACTTAGTTGGAGCTATGGAATCTCAAGGTACTACTCCAAGAAGACTTACTGACCTTATAGGATCATTATCTGACTTAACATCAGGAAGTGGAGATAAGGGAACTCCTATAATCTTCATCCAAGGTTATTTCGATAATTATACAAAGTAATATATTTAAAAGTAGCTATTACTAATAGATAAAAATCTATTAATAGTAGCTACTTTTTTAGATTCAGTAATCAGTACTAAATTATTCAAACAATAGATTAAATAAATTTTCAGCTTAATTTATAATTAACAAATTATCTAGATAATTTTTCTACCCTCTTACTATTAAACTGCATAACTCATTAACATAGTTATATTTCCCACAATTTTAAATTCTCCTAAGGTTGCTGGTATAAAGATAGAATCTCCTTTATTTATCTTCAAAGTATTATTTACTGAAATTATTTCTCCTTCTCCATCTACTACTGTATATATATAAAATCTATCTTTATCACTTTCATTCTTGTATTCATTATCTACAGTTAATTTCTCCATATGAAAATACTCATTTTCACACAAAAAAACTTCTTTGTATCCATCCTTTTGTTTCTCTTGGTTGTTAGATAAATTTTTACATTGTAAATTAAAATTCATTACATCTAATGATTTTTCCACATGGATTTCTCTCGGTCTACCATAGTCAAACACCCTATAAGTTACATCGCTATTTTGTTGTATCTCTGCTATTATTACCCCTTCACATATTGCATGAACTAATCCACTATCTATTAAGAAACAATCCCCTTTTTTTACTTCTATTCTATTTAAATAGTCTTCGACCTTTCCTTCTTCTATAGCTTTTTCAAAGGTATCCTTATCACAATTCTTTGTTCCTACTATTAATGAAGCTCCCGGCTTTGCATCTATTACATACCAAGCTTCTGTCTTTCCAAATTCATTTTCATACTTCTTAGCATATTCATCTCCTGGATGTACTTGTACTGATAGCTTTTCCTTTGAATTTATTAACTTCACTAATAACGGAAACTTATCTACACTTATCTTTTCTCCGACTAACTTGTGTCCATACATTTCTATTAGTTTATCAAAACTAATCCCTTTAAAATCTCCATTTTTAACTATCCCTATACCATTAGGATGGCATGCTATATCCCATGATTCTCCTATCATTCCTTCTGGTAAGTTACTTCTAAATGACTCAAAGTCTCTTCCACCCCATATTTTATCATAATAAATATTTTCAAATATAATTGGATACATATTTCTTCTCTCCCATTCCTTATATTTAAGCTCGTACTTCTAAGAATAACATCCTCTTAATCTTAAAAATTACAATAATTCTATCTTATTTAGAATAAACTGCCCTCTGCTAAATAGACAGAGGGCAGTTCAAACTTTTAACTTTATACTTTTATATATTTTTCTACATTTTCATCTAGTATAATATCTTTATGACTTAATAAAGTACCATCCAAGTCTATTACAAACAAACTTTTATTCAATAATAAATCCTCCATCAAACCATAAAGTATCATGAACACTCAAATCTGTTAGCCTAACATTTAGTTTCTAACATATGCCTTTATTGTAGCTATCTTTTTGCCTACAGAATCACCATATGGCTTAATTGTATATTCACCAACTGATGCTGGTATGATAAAGGTTTCTGCATAGTGTACTACAAATGGTTCAAACTTATTGTTAGGAGACTCAATAATGGCCTCATCCCCCTCAACTAGATTAAGTACATTAACTCCACCATTAGTATTGTGATGTACTTCTTTTGTAAACCAGTGTCTTCTAGTTTCTATAAATTCTTTTTCATGAAGACCTGTTCTCTCTTCAACCCAACCATCACCTTCTGCTACTACCTCTATTTGATTAACTAAGTTATCCATAGTCCATTTAGTATCTCTATCAAATTGAACTACCTCTTCCCCATGGCCTATATTAATTGGTCTTGGTTTACCATCCATACCAAGTCTACCCCAATCCCATAACTTAAATGTAAATAAGTTCGGAGTTGATGATATTTCTAAAACCATAGTATCAGCACCTGAGCAATGAACCGTTCCAGGCGGAATTAGGAAGTGATCATGCTTCTTAGCCTTTATTTTATTAGAGTATTCCTCTGCATTAAAATCTCCCTCTCCATTTTGAGCCTTTCTTAAATCACCAAAGAATTTTTCTTTAGTCATTCCATCCTTTACTCCAAGATATACATAGGTCTCCTCATCTTCCTTTGCATCTAAAAGATAATATGATTCCTCTTGAGTATAGTGAAGACCAAACTTCTCTTGAGCGTACTCTACTACTGGATGTACTTGAAGAGATAAGTTTTGTCCTCCCATAGTATCTAAGAAATCAAATCTTATTGGGAAGTCTGCCCCAAATCTACCATGTACCTTTTCTCCTAATAACTCTCTCGGATGAGTTAGTACAGCATCAATAGATGGAATTTCAACAATATTATCTCCAACCTTTAATAATAAAGAGTTTTCTTCTGGTACACAGTCAAAGCACCAAGCATAGCTTTCCATATTTCTATCTAAATCACAAACCTCCTTCATCCATTGTCCACCCCAAACCCCTGGGTCAAAGAATGGAACAACTCTAAAAGGTCTATTAACAGTTTCTTTTAAACCTGCTCTAAATGAATCTCCTGTTATCATTTTAGGAGTATTCTTTAAATTTGTATCTAAAATATAATCAAATTTATTAAATCTACGTTTCTTATATCTATCAGCTACTCTCCATTCAAAGAAGTATCCTCTTTTTAACTTTCTTAATGGATCTTCATTAAAGTTTCTACCCTTCCAGTTAGGAATATCTCCTGATCTATATCTTTGTTGTATTTCCCATCTAGCTAAATCCGCAAATATATAGATATCCGGTTCTACTAATAAGTTAGCGCCTACTCCATAAACAACAACTGTTCCTGTAGCATTATTTATTTTTTCTTTGACATCATTTAACTTCTTCTCATCTATAAAATTCTCAAGAGTATGTAAACTAATTCTACCAAAAACTCTATCGTCAGTAACTACTTCCTTTATTTTATCTTCAACAGTATCTATATCTTCAAATATATCTTCATCTGTATAAACAGTTAAATCTGCCATTAATTTATTTACTATTCCAGTTTCAATTTCCGCTGTTCTAACACCTGGATAAAAATCAATTGCTACTATAACTTTATCTTTATTAAAACTATCAACTTTATTTTTTATCTCTTCAACAATGGAATTATAACCACTCCAGGAATGAGAGTTTTCAAATCCCTTAACTTCAACAAATGGCTGCTTATCATATTTTGATCTCATGTGTACCTCCATACAATTTATAAAATTATTTTAATATTTTTTATTTCACCAGGTTTTAAATTACCTATATTTATATCACATTTAGAATCTTCATCTTCTATAATATTAGTTGATTTTAATTCACTATATTTAAAACCTATATTTAGTTTTCCCGCATTTATTTCATGATTTTCTCCATTAAATATTCTTAATAAATACCCATTTTCTTTGTTGCATTTTTTTAGAGTTCCAAATACAGCTTCACTTTCTTCTAATTCTAATAGTTTAAATTCATCTGGAATTTCAAAATTTAATGGATTAGTTTCAAAATAACTTATTGGAAATACAACCTTATCCAATCTTTGATTTTGATAATATGTTTGGTCAGTAGCATATTTTATATAATCCTTATTTACATCATTAGCATCATATTTATCATAGTATGCTAGTCCAATTTCAAACTCATTTTTTCCAATCATTTGACTTAGAGGACTTTCTATAATTCTTTCAGCTAATCCACTAGCACGTCCTGGTCTTCTATTTAAGTCTGGTAAACCTAAGTGACCTACTGATCTAAATAAAGTTAATGCAATATCTGTTTTATCTGCTCCTATAACCTCATATTCCTTACATCCTCGTGTGAAAACTGTAGCAATATCATTTTCGCCAATTAATGAAACATGATTTAATAGCGGATTAATTGCTGATGGTTCTTCAAGCCATCCATTTTCTCTCCAGTTAGCTAAAGCTTTATCTTCAACAACTCTTTTTACATAACCAAATTGTGTTCCTGCATATGAATATTCACTTTTATTTGTTGTTTTAACAACTAATCTCAATCTGTGATTTAATGCTTTATTATCAATTTCCCCACTAATTTCAACTACATCACTATATTTTTTCAATCTTATATTTAAAGAATATTTCATCTTTGAAGATGTATTCTTCTTTTCTCTCTCTTCCAAATTAGCAGGTACCATAATATCTCCTACTACTTTTAATTCGCTAAACTCATCACCATTATATATCTTCACAATTTTACCATCATTAAAATTGTATCTTATTACCCAATCATTATCAGGATATGAGTAATCATAATTATCTCCCTCGTCACCTGAATTTTCAAAACAAATAACATCTTTATGATGAGTATTGTATTTTTTATCATAAACTTCAAATTCTCCATTTATGAAACTTACTTTATATCTCTCATTTTCTATAGTATCTTTACTATCTTTTATATTCTTGATTTTAGTTGATTTTTCACCATCTATTAAATAAATTGTCTTATAAGAAAATCCTTCAAAGTTATCAATATTCAATGTTAAATTAGTTTTATAGTAATATTCATCCTCATTCATTAAAGTAGGATCTTTTCTGTATGTACCTGAAAATAATTTTTCTGCTTCCAATATAGAGTAACTTAATTCTTTATCTTTTAAGACTAATTTAAAGTCCTTTTCTTTTGAATAAACTTTTAAATTAATGCACATATTTTGCTTCTCTGGTAAAGTATTAAATACTACAATCGGATATTTATTTTTTTCTGCTTTTATTGTAATTGCAATTTTTCTTGCTAAATATATTTTTAATGATAAAGCTAAATTATAGGCCTTTTCACTTCTCTTTAATATTAATTCATTAGTTTTATCTGTATTAGTTGCTGAAGAATGTGTTTGACTTCTTACTAAAAGATCCCATATCATATCAACTATATTTTTATCGTAAGGTAACCCTATTTTATCTACTATTGCCATCAAAGGTTGTACCTCATAAGTCATAATTCTCTCTATTTTATCTTGAATAGATTTTATATCAGCTCTTGCTGAGTAAATTGATTTATGTACTCTATGATATTCAGGATTTAAGAATTCTCCTTCATAAGTTTTTAAATTTTCTCCATTTTCTCTTAGTTTTTTCATATACTCTTCTAAAGTTACTTCAATAAACTTGTATTTATCAGATTCTTCATTATATTTCTCTAATAACTCTTTAAAATTCCAAATTACAGGAGTCTGATCATTTCCTATTGGTAATAAAAATTCATTTGGCAAGCATGAATTTTTATATAAATTCTCAATTTGTGTTGATACATCTTTTCCATCATAATCTTTTCCTGAATTCTTTATTAATGTTTCATTCACAAAAGGTGCTGTTGCAAAACCATATCCACTATTTAAAGTATTAACAAGTACAGTGCTTCCATCATTTGATTTCCAATAAAAATCTAATGGTAAATTATGTTCTGTACCCATACCACGTCTAAATACAAAATCATTTATCCCCATAGATTTGAAAATTTTAGGGAAATCTTGAGATTGTCCAAAAGAGTCAGGTAAATAAGCAACCTTAGATACGCCTCCATTTTTATCTGCTTTCTCTATTCCCAATCTTAAATTATTTATTACAGATTCTCCACTAGATATAAAGCTATCTAATTGTGTATGAAATGGTCCTACAAATAATTTTTTTCCTTTTATAAGCTTAGCAATTTTTTCATTATCTTCTGGATGAAGTTTCATATAATCATCTAATATTGCAGTTTGTCCATCTAAGAAAAAGTAATCTATTATATCTTCATCAAATGCTTTAATAAGCTCTTTCATATGATATGAAAGTTGAATTAAAGAATCCTCCTCAGTAAAATACCATTCATTGTCCCAATGCGTATGATGGAATATATTTGCTACGATTTTTTCTTTCATCTTTTTTCTTTCCTCTCTACATTAATAAAATCTTTAAATTAAAGGGTTTTAAGATAAAATATTGTCATATTATCTAACTTAAAACCCTATAATAATTCTATTTATATTTTAAATCCTGCATCTTCACTCTCAAAGAATACTTTTGTATCACTTTCATTCTTACATCTTACTCTTAATAATATTGTCATAGCTATAGTTGCCACAGCTACTCCAATAATGAAAGCTATAGTCCATTTAACAACTCCCATAACACCGTTAGTTATTGCAATAAAAGGTAATCCCATATAGAATCCTAAAGTAGGTATTAATTCTAAATTAAATAATGCTGCTAGTCCTGCTGCCGTAGCCCCCCCTAAAACCATTGCTGGAATTACTATTGTTGGTTTAGCCATAGCAAATGGTATTGTATTTTCTCCTATACCGAAAATACCCAAAATAAAATTTGAAAGAGCATTATTTTTACCTGATTCACTAAAATACTTTTTATTAAATATATAAGTAGTAAACATAGCTGTCATAGGTACAGCAAGTGCGATATGTGCATATGTTGAAGGTAATCTTGTTTCTGCATAAACTCCATATACAAACAATATTGCTGTTTTATTAATAGGGCCTCCAAAATCAAAGCAAATCATAGCTCCAATTATTATAGCTAATAAAACTCTCATATCTGGATTTCCATTCATATACTCTAATCCAGCATACATTGCATCCATCAATTCTTTAATAAGTAATCCTATTGAGTATCTATATACTAAAGCACCTATTAATAATGTAAATAATGGTATAATTGAGAAACTTAATAAAGATTGATAAGCCCCTCTTAATTTTACTTTCTTTTTAATAATATCAGCCACGTATCCTGCTAATAAACCTGCTACTATTCCTCCAATAAATGATCCGTTCATTATACCTGCAATCCATCCAATTACGAATCCCGGTGCTAGCCCTGGCTTTCCAGTTAATGAATTAGCAATATATCCTGCCAAAAATGCTGGCATTAAGTTTAATCCAAATTTACCTGTCCACCATATCATTTGATCTATTCTACTATTTATAAGTTGATCAATATTATTACCATCAATACTCCATGCAAAACTGCTTCCTGAAGGATCTTGTCCCATTGCTAATGAAATAACAACTCCTATAGCCATAAGTAACCCTGAACCTGCTACTAAAGGTATCATATATGATAAACCTGTGAAAATTGCTTTTTTCATTCTTTTCAATTCATTTTTTAAATTCATTTCTTATTTCCTCCTTTAATATTAATTTTCATCATTGGTAAACTATATCTAAATGCTTTCTAGTTCATCAAATATTTTTTTCACGTCTTTTAAAGCTTCTCCAATAGCAACTTCTAAAACCTTTTTACCTTCAAATCTTTCTTCGCCTTCAATTCCTACTGCAACTGCTAATATTACAGCATCTGCTTCATCAATTTGATTCATTTCTAACTCATCTTCAATACCTAATGATCCTTGCTTCTCTATAAATATTTCATGACCTCTTTCTTTTGCTTCCTTTTCTAATGCCTTTGCTGCCATATATGTATGTGCAACTCCCGCTGGACATGCTGTAACTCCTACAAATTTCATAATAAATCCCTCCAAAATTTTAATATTTATATAATTTTTTTAATTTATAGCACTAATTAAATTTAATATTTCCTCTTCTTTATTAGCTGATAACAGTCCCTCTATAAAATCATCTTCCATAAGATTCATTGCTATCTTTGATAAAATTCTTAAATGTGTATCGCTAGCATCCTTCTTTTGAACTGCTAAAAGAAATACTATATTAACAGGCTGTCCATCTAATGAATCCCAATCTATTCCTTCCTTTATTCTCGCAAACACAATACTAGTTTCTTTAACTCCATCTGACTTTCCATGTGGTATTGCTACTAATCTTCCAACACCTGTTGTAGATTCTTTTTCTCTATCTAATACATCTTTTATATAAAGATCTTTATCCTTTAATTTACCTTGTTCTTCTAATATACAAGCTAATTTTTCTATTACTTCATTTTTATCTTTCGCTTCTAGATTTAACTCAATCATATTAATATTTATAAGCTCTCTTATGTTCATCTGTTTAATTGCCTTCCTTCTGATATTTATTTAAAACTATGTTTATTACTTCATCTGCATCTTTACATTGTAGTATTTTATTAATCCTCTCTTTATCTTCTAATAATTCATATAAATTATTAAATATATCCTTTAAATAATGTTTTATAGATTCATTTACTCCAATTAAAAACACAATACTTACTTTACACTTTCCCCATTTTAAAGGTTTTCTTAGTACATAGATTGATATAAATGGCTTAATAACTTCATTAGTATCACCATGTGGTATTGCCATTCCATCATATGCTGTTGAAGAAATATTTTCTCTATTAATTACAGATTTCATGTAATCTTTAGTTACAAATCTTTTTCTCTCTAATTCCATGCATATTTCTCTAATAACTTCTTTATTATCATCTGAATCTCTATCTAAGAATACTAACTCTTTTGCATATATATTTATAAATTTTCCGTATCTTTCAATTTTATTATTCATATCCACAATATTAATATGATGTTTTATTTTATCTATATCTGAATCTTCTAAAAAAGGATTCACATTAATCACTGTTTTATTATCTATATATAGTGGAATAGATGATATAATAAAATCAGCCTCATTTATTAAAGGATTGTTTTCTATCTCCATAGCAGAAAGTATGTCAATTATTTTTATATTACTAAATAACCTTTTTAGTTTAGCACTTATTAATTGAGATGTTCCCATCCCTGTACTACATACTACCAATACTTTTACTTCGTTTTTATTAATCTTTTTTATATTTTCTAAAGCAGCTTCTATGTGTAATGCTATATATGCAATTTCATCTTCATTTGACTTAATCGAATATTTTTCTTTTAATACATCAAATGCTTTTACTGCAGCTTCAAAAGCAAAAGGATATCTTCTTTTAATTTCATGCAAATATGGATTTTTTATAGGCATTTTATTAATAAGTCTATTTATTGCTGGTCTCACATGTATAAGAAGTCCATTATATAGATCATGATTATCATCAAATCTTACATGTAAAACTTCTTCTGCCTTTCTAATCATAGATAAAATAGTTTCTTTTAAAGAATTATCTATTATAACATCTGTTATAATATTATTTTCACTGCTTGAATTTTTCATTTTTGATACTTTGGCACCTAATATATGTATAGTAATATATCCAACTTCTTCTTCTGGTATTTCAATTTTAAAGTCATGCTCTATATCCTGAACTAATTCTAAAGCTATCTTATATTCATTACATTCTCTTAATTCTTTTAGTGATATTTCATTTGTTCTTATTTGATTTCCTTCTTTAATTCTTCTAATTGCTATTACAATATGAATTACTAATGCTGTAAAAGCCGAATCTGAAAAAGAATATCCTAATTCTGTCTCTAACTTCTTAACATTCTTTGATATTATAGCTATCCATTCTTTATCTAACATTTGTTGTAATTTATTATTTGCATTTATTTCAGGATGTTTATTGAAATCTAATTTTTGAGATTCACTCACAACATTTAGCATATACTCCAAATCTTTTTCCTTGGTTATTATATTTGCATATGCCTGTCTTATATCTTTCTCTTTTCCTCTAATTAACATGCCTTTATTTTGTTTTTTTTCTAAACCTATTTCTCCACCCTCAAGATATTCTGATATCTTTAAAATTTCATTTCTTATTGTACTCTTGCTAACATACATTTCATCAGCTAAATCCTGAAAAGTTATGTATTCATTACTATCAATTAATCTTGTTAATATATAGGCTTGTCTTTCTTCTGAAGAAGATGGAATCTCATTTTGTTCTATATTTATTAACTTATGAATAAATGCCAACTTGTCTTTACTACCATAGAGCCATAACCCCTTATGAGGTTTTCTAATTAGTTGAACATCATATTCAGCTAAAACTTTTTCTATAATATCTAAATCTTTTAATAAAGTTCTTTTAGAATATTTAATTTTTTCTTCTAAATATTTTAAAGTAACAATCTCGTTATTTAATAGCTCCATCAATATACGTTTGCATCTATCAGTTAGTATATTCATTTTTCTTTCCACCTTTCAATTGTATTATATCAGCTAAACCTTTTCATAAAAACTCAATAAACTTCACCATTAAAAGTTGAAATATCTAATTATATTTACACACTCCATTTTTTAGTTTATCATAAACAATTGAATCAATAACTATATTCTAATTCACGCTATAACATATATAATTAATATAATCGTATCAGCCTTAAGTTTTTCTTTTCACCTTTTAAAAAGAGAAATATAAAGGATGGTTTTTAATGAATATTTATAAAAAATGGATAGTATTTTTATTTGGAATTTTAATTATGTCATTTGGTGCAGTATTATTATCCAAAACTGCACTAGGCGTTGCTCCTTGGGAGGCCGTTAATTTTGGTCTAAGTTATACCATAGGCCTAACTCCAGGAACTTGGATTATAATTCTATCATTTTTATCACTTATTATAGCATCTTTATTAGAAAAGAAATTTATTAAGTTTTCAAGCTTTATCACAGCATTGCTAATAGGATCCTTTATTGATTTGTGGATGTTTCTACTTGATTTTATTGTGTTAGAAACCATGTTAATTAGATGTATTATATTTATAGTAGCAATACTTTTTTCATCTATTGGTATAGCAATATATCTTTATCCTAAGTTACCTACAAATCCTATTGACTATTTAATGCTAGTCATTAAAAATAAATTCAACCTTAAACTAATGCATGCTAAATTATTAATAGATATTTCACTATTAGTTTTAGCTGTAATCTTTAAAGGTCCTATTGGATTAGGAACAATTATTTTAACTTTATTTATTGGACCCTCTATAAATTTTTGGCAATCAATACTCGATAAATATTTAAAAACCTTCATTAATTCGGAAGATTGTTCTAAATTATCTAAGTCTTCTTAATCTAACAAAAAACTATATTTAGAGTTAAGCTTTCTATCTTCTCTAAATATAGTTTTAATTTTTTTCTTAATCAAATAAGCTATTTCTAAATAATATATAGATAAGAACATACTCCAAACGTTGACTTATCTTAACTTCTGACACTTTAATTACCTTATGAATATATACATTATATAAAAATTTATACTATTTATTACAAAAAAATAGCCCATATAGGGCACGTTCATGTTAAAGTAATATTTGACTAGAAAACCACTTTAAAAGACGTGACTATATAAGCTATAAACATATTACTCTAAATGAACGTTGTTGTATAATAAGGTACTAATGAAAACACTAATGGTCCAATTAGAGAATATGATTGATATAGTATAAAAAATATCACCTCATTTATTACTTAAAAGTAATAGGCAATCCCTCTGCACAAACTGGAAATTTCGTTTCTAATGGATTATTTCGTTGATGCTGAATATGGAGGTGCGGCTCTGAAGTCGTACCAGAGTTTCCTACTTTACCAATAACGTCCCCTATATCTATCTGTTCTCCAACTGATACTTCTATACTATCTTGCATTAAGTGAGCTAATATAAGATACGTATTTATTTCATCAATTTTAATAAAAATATAGTTACCAAGTGAGCTTGTAAATTCCTCAGTATTAGGAATAATATCTTGCTCATTGTTCTCAATTCCAATCACTCTCCCTTTTACTGGAGAAATAATATCTTCACCAAAAATCCCATAATCCTGTAAATTTGAACTTTCTACATTATAAGGCTCTTTCAATATGTCATAAGCATAACATTCAGACGGCCACATAGAATGCGTCTTATACTCACTACCTCCAAAAATCACCGCATTTTCAATCGGCATTGTAACTGTAATACTGTCATTAGTACTTGCATTTGTTGGATATGCAACAGGTGAAACACCTAGTAAAACTGTTATTGGTAATGCAAACACAATTGAAATAGCAATAAATACAATATTCCATGACACTTTCTTTCCTTTACATAGTGCAACAATAAGAATAATTATTTGTACTAGTATTAAAAATATAGTAACGGGGGCAAAAATAAGAACCGCAATATTCCATGTATAGGCTCCGACTTGCCCACCAACGCAATAAATACATACTATACAAGTGACTATAATTGCACATAATAATCCAAAAAAATATTTTTTCATAGTTATTCTCCTCATGTAATATGAATTATTATCATAATTATTTATAAACCTTAATCTCACCTTCTCTTCGTTTTCTGATTTTGCCATAACGAGGCCTTATTTATAGATGAAATTTAATTGATATAATCTCCATATTTATACACAAAATTATAATATCAAAAACTTAAAATATCCTTGGTATGAATCTTTAGATTATCTAAAGATTTATACCAAGGATATTTTATCTATACTTATTTATATCACCATCATAAAAACATTTTCTACCAATTACAAATCAATATAATAATTTTCTACATCATCATAATTTTCATCCTACCGCTTTAAATATATTTACCTATATAAATTGGAATTTAAAAATTACAATACTGGTTCACTATCTAAATCAAAGGGAAATTTTTCAACCTCTTTTAGTTGAAAATTTACTTTATATCCTATCCCATCTTTATATAAAAATCCTTCTTTAAGTTCAATTTTTACATAACACATATTTTCATCATTTTCATTATTGTGTGCGAAATACCAAGGCTCAAATACTTTAATTAATTTTTCTCTTATCTCTTTATTTTCTAATAATAATGGATGGCCAATATTATAAGCATTACCACTAAAACGATAAAATTCATTACATAGTGAAACTTGACTATTATCTTCCAATTCTCTAACCTTTTGTGAATTTGAGTACGTAACTACATAAAATGAATCATCCTCAAAAAAAGTATCAACAAATCGAACTGATGGTATATTATCCTTCACAGTAGCCATTGCAAACTGATAATCCTTTGCAAATAATTCATTCATAGTGAATAAAGCCTTTTCATAAATCTCCATTTTTAATCCCCCCACACTTTCTATTTATCAAACAAATTTCCATTTATTTCCAATTCAATTATAACATAAGTTATTAATACTTTTATATCATTTCCTTATATTACAGATTAATTTTCCCTAATTATTTTGATTCTCTACACCTATACTTCTCCATAACTACTACAAATGATGTTTTTTCTATTTATTTGTCTTGATATTGAAATTAAAAGCAAACAAAAAGGATGCTAATCTTTGCTGGGTGTAGCATCCTTTTTGATAACATATTCATTTAAATCCAATTGCACTAAAACATATTTCTAATTTGCTATAAAAGTACTTTCGCAAATTCCATATTATCAAATTCATTTTCTTTTATATACTCTAATGAATCAATTAAATAACTTTTATGATGTTCTATAGTTTTAGAAAAAGCTTGGATAAAGTCAACTATGCTTTCTTTAGATTCCTGTTTATTGTATAGATATTTCCCTACCAGATAAAATCTAATAAATGAGTATCTTGTTAAAAGCATAATATATCCATCAAATATTGATTCAGACTCAGTAAATGGGAAAATATTATTGTATATGAAATTTACTAAATAGTTTTCAAAAATATAACTATTATTATTAATGAAATTTTCATTATAATCTTCAAATGCTTTTATGTATAATCCTGAACATTCACTTGTTCCAGTATTCTCATCAAGCTTAAATCCAGCTATAACTTCCTTTGTATATTGTTTAAAGGTAATGCTATCTACCTTCTTAGATACATCTAAAAGCTCTAACATTTTTCTAAAAAAATTAATTTGAATAAGATAATTTAATTGATTTTTCTCATAATTATTCTTATCTAAATTTATATCATAATTCTTAATAAATTTAGCTACATTGCTAAAATTATCATTTATTTCGTCCTCTAATTTATTTATAAAATCACCTAATATATAAAGTCTTTCACTTAAATTTAATTTTCTGTTTTGTATTATTTTAATACTCACATCTCTAATTTCTTTTAAATACTTTATTGGTGACTTATTATATTTTTTAGATTTAGTATCAATTTCACTTGATATTATATGTTTTCCTAAGCTCTCTTCACTTTCTTTAAATTTAATTCCCTCTTCCTTTAATAAAAGAATTCTTGCAGCTTCATTACAGGCTACATCAAGGGACATTTCATAATAACCATCTATTTTATTAATTATTCTAGGAAATGATGTACAAACATTTGAAAGATATTCTTCACCAAGCTTAGAATAAATAATACAATAATTTTCTTCATCTAAAAAAGGACACCTTTTATCACCCTTTAATTTTACTTTTCCATAATCTACATCATAACTTGTACAATAATCATTATTATGAACATTTTTTTGAAACATTCTTTTCATTTCTTTGTCTTGAACTTTATAATATTCTCTAAAGGTAGTCTTATCTATATCTATATCCCAGCCAATACAGCAACTATCTTTGCAGTGTCCACCTATACATTTAAACTCTTTAAAATATTCTGGGTATCTCATTTTTACATTTTGTCCCATAGTATAACTTCCCTTTCAAATACATACTTAAACTTTCTTATTATACATTTATTTTACTACAGTATCTTTTTTATTACAGATTTATTTTACTATAGTAATTTATGGTTGTCAGATATCTAAATACTTTTAAACTTAAATTCTCCTATGTCACCCTTATTCAAATCCCCTTCCCATTATATATCTAGTACCTTTTAATTATAAGTTTAATATAATAAAAATAATCACTTGTATTGAGGTAATAAAATGAATTTTAATGGATGGGGTAATTATGAAGATTTATTAAGAGCTTGCGGTTATACTACTTCTTCTAAAAATGAAAATAGTAATGAGAATAAAAATGAAAATAACCCTGGATGTAATGATATACCAAATGGATTCCAAACTCTTTATCCTGAACTTTTTGTGCTAATAGGCGAACTACTAGGTAATATAATAGCTGGAAATCTTCCTTTTAATGTACAAAATGTAATAGGAAACTGGTTCGAATTAATTGGGCAAGCTATTTTACTCTTTAATGCTCAGCAACAATACTTCGAGTCTGGTCCAGGTAGATTTTTTGATCCTAAGAATTTTAATACCTCTAACTCTTCTTGTAGCAATAATTCTGATAGTACAGATTCTAATTCTAAAAATACAAGTACTAATTCATCAAGCACCTCAAATACATCTACTTCATCAAAATCATCAAATTCAGGATCTAATGATATTAACATAGATAAAATAGAAGAATTAGAAAAGCAAGTTCAGAGGTTAACTGATGAATTAAATAAAATTAAACTATTATTACAAAAATAAATAACAGATATCTTTTATTTTAGATATCTGTTATTTTCTTATTTCTTTGCTATATATTTTATTATCATTGGAGTTATTATACTTGTTATTATTGATGCTAATGCAATCTGAGACATTGCAGCATCCATAAAAGGAGCATATACATTACTAATTTCAGCTGCTAGTGATGGTACTGAAATAGATAACCCTGCTACAGATGACATTGCAATAGCTGCATAACCAGGTCTCTTAATAACTTTTCTATCTATTAATAACAGAGGTAAAAGACTTATTAAATAGAATATTACTGTAAGAATTATTCCTGATATTCCTGCTTTTAAGGCTACTATAAAGTTTATACTACTACCAAAGCATATTCCCATAAAAGGTAAAAGTATTACTGTAGCTGGTGCATAAAGCTTTTTAAAATCCACGTCTAAATTTCCTAATACCATTCCTAATATAAATGGCAAAAGATTAGCTATTACTATTTTTAAATCTATTCCTTGTCCACTTGCCGAACTTAAAATCATAAGTGGAACTGCAGGTACCACTATTAGATTTAAAAATCCAAAAGCTGCACTATCTATTTCATCTCCATAGTCATTAACTAAAGCTAAGTATAATCCTGGATTGCAGCTTGTAATTGTAGCAATAATAGCAACTGCTGATATTCCAAATACTCCTTCTATTCCAAAGAATTTAATAAATAATAATCCGCTAATATATGATATCAATAACTTTCCAACACATAATATACCAGCTCTTTTAATAACATCAACTGTTTTATTTAAATTAAATTGTGTTCCAGATGCAAATAGCATTAGTCCTACTAAAACCATAGTGCTCTTATTTGTAAAAAGTGCTGTTGTTGGATTCCCTATTTGAAAAATCTCAGGAAAAAAAGTATTTATTATTGCAGAAAGTATCATGGGAACTATAAGAAGTCCCCCTGGTACTTTCTTAATACTCTTTAATATTTTCATAAATATTAAAGTTCTTCTCCATTAGTAGCTATAACATTCTTATACCAATAGAATGAATCTTTCTTGTAACGCTTCATAGTTCCATTACCATAGTCATCTTGATCTACATATATAAATCCATAACGCTTTGACATTTCTGATGTTCCTGATGAAATCATATCAATTGGTCCCCACATTGTATAACCAATAACTTCTACTCCATCTTCAATAGCAAGCTTTAATTGTTCAATATGTTTACGTAAAAAGTCAACTCTATATGGGTCATGTACCTTATTATCTTCTGTTAATGTATCAAAGAATCCTGAACTATTTTCAAGTATAAATACAGGTAGTCCAAATCTATCATATACGTGATTTAATGTATATCTTAATCCTATTGGGTCAATTTGCCATCCCCATTCGTTTGCATCAAGATGTGGATTCTTATAAACGCTATGAACATTACCAGCAGTAAGTTCTAATTGCTCTCCATCATTACTAGATATCATAGAATTATAGTATGACATTCCTACAAAGTCAGCTGTATTTTCTTTTATAACTTCTAAATCTCCATCTTTTATATCTAAATTAATATTGTGTTCTTCAAAATATTTCTTTGAATAATATGGATACTTACCACCATTTAAAATATCTAAATAGAATAGATTCTTCATTTGGTCATCCTTTTGCATTGCTAAAGCATCTTCTGGCTTGCATGTATAAGGGTAAGTAGTAAAGTATGCTACCATGCTACCTATCTTATTTTCTTTATCTATTTCATGAGCAAGTTTTGTAGCCTTTGCAGCTGCAACAAATTGATGATGAAGAGCTTGGAATAACATTTCTTCATAGTTTTCTTGTCCTTCATCTATTACACCCATAGTTTTAGGACCTGCTTTAATACTCATATTTATTTCATTAAATGTTACCCAATACTTTACTTTTCCTTTATATCTATTGAATATTACTTCACAATATCTTAGGTATAAATCGATTAATTCTCTGTTATACCATCCACCAAACTTCTCAACTAGAACTATTGGAAAATCAAAGTGTGATATTGTTATTAATGGCTCCATACCATTTTTTAAACATTCATCTATTATGCTATCATAGAATTTTAACCCTAATTCATTTGGCTCTCTATCATCTCCATTTGGAAATAAACGAGCCCAAGAAATTGAATATCTAAATACCTTAAATCCCATTTCTTTAAATAAAGCCATATCTTCCTTATATGTATGATAAAAATCTATACCTCTTCTTTTTGGATACTTTATTGTATCTGGATCATTTTTAGCTTCTTCTATCATTTCTCTTGTAATTTTAAGTTGCTTAGTTACTTTTCTATCGTTTTTTGGATTAAATGGCATTACTTCTGGAATAGTAAGTGTCTTACCATCTAGATTGTAGGCACCCTCAGCTTGACAAGCTGATAAGGCACCTCCCCATAAAAAGTTCTTTGGAAATCCTTTATTCATATAAATCTACCTCTTTCATTACTTATACTAGTTTAATAAATGCTTACATTTTTTCATAATGAAAACTTTCATATAAATCTTTCATTATTTATACTAAATTTAATAAATCATCATCATTTGTTACTTCACCATTTTTTACAGCTATAACATCATTAAATTTATCAGAATTTGTAATTATAAATGGAGTTATAACATCATATCCTTCTTTTTTAATTCCATCTATATCAAATTCAACTAATAAATCTCCTGCCTTAATTTCTTGTCCATTAGTTACATGGCTCTTAAAATATTTACCTTCTAAGTTTACGGTATCTAATCCAATGTGAATTAACACTTCTACACCATCATTAGATTTTAAACCAATAGCATGATTTGTATTAAAAATTGCTTCAACTACTCCGTCAAATGGAGCTATTACCTTACCTACCTTAGGTTCAATTGCAATTCCTTTTCCCATTAATCCATCAGAAAATACAGTATCATTAACTTCAGCTAAATCTTTAACTGTACCTTCTACTGGGCTTTTTACCATAATACTTTCACAAGAAATCACATTTTCTTTTTCATCTTCTTTTTTATCTTCTTTCTTATCTTCACCCATTACAGAATCATCAACTCCAGCAATAAGGGTAAATACACATCCTAAAACAAAAGCTGCTACTACACCAATTATTATATAAATATATTTATTTGCACTAAATGTTGTAAGAGATAAAATTCCTGGAATAGCAATAGCATTTGCCTTTGCATTAACCATACCAAAAAATCCACTTACTAAACCTGCTGCTAAACACCCAGCAAAGAAAGGTTTTTTATATCTTAAAGTAACCCCGTAAATAGCTGGTTCTGTAATTCCAAATACAGCTGTTAATGAACTTGATCCTGCTGCTGCCTTCATAGTTTTATTTCTAGTCTTTAAGAATACAGCAAAGGCTGCACCACCTTGTGCAATATTAGCAGCTAAAGCACTTGCTGTTAATACAGTAAATCCTGTATCTGCAACTTGTTGAACTTGCATTGGCATAATTGAATAGTGCATACCAAACATAACAAGTATTGGTCTAAAGAATCCTAATAAAGCACCTGCAACTATTCCACTTTTTGCAAATAATATATCTAATCCTTCTGCAATCCATGTACCTACATATGAACCAAATGGTCCTATTGCAATTAATTGAACTGGAACCATAATTAATAAAGTAATCATTGGAACAACTAATACCTTAAGCATATCTGGAACTATCTTTTCAACAAATCTATAAACATAACTTAATAACCATACTGATAATATTATTGGAATTACAGTAGAAGTGTACTTAACTAATAAAATAGGTAATCCTAAAAAACTTATCCTATCAACACCAGTTTGAGCAATTTTACCTGCAGCATCTAAAATTGTTGGATGAAGTAAACATCCTGCTAAAGCAACTGCTAAATATTCATTAGTTTTGAATTTTCTTGCTGCACTAACTGCTAGGAAAAATGGCATAAAGTAAAAGACACAATCAGCTATCATATTGAATATTGTAATAAAACCCATTGATGGATCTACCATTCCTGTTGTAGTCATTAATGATGATAAACACTTCATCATCCCACATCCAACAAGTGCAGGTAGTATAGGAGTAAATATTCCTGCTATAGTTTCTATAAATGCATTAAAAGGATTTTTCTTAACCTTTGGCATATCTTCTCCATCATTACTTGAGAAATTACCAAGTTGTATAAATTCTTCATATACTTTGTTAACCTTAGCCCCAATTACAACTTGTAATTGACCACCACTATGTTGTGCTTTTAAAACACCTTCTAAAGTATCTATTGCTTTTAAATTCACTTCTGCTTCCGATTTAACAACAAGTCTTAATCTTGTAGCACAATGAGTAACAAGATTGATATTTTTTTCTCCACCACTTAATTCAAGAATCTTTTGAGCTAATTCTTTATTATTCATCTAAATCTCCACCTTTTGTTTTATGATACATATATTTAAAACCTTTAAATCTAGCTAGCATTTGATTTATAAGTTATAAATTTAAAATAAAAATGACCAAATATTAATGTAATTATAGCTATAATAAATAATCACACTAATATTTGGTCATGCCTGATCGAATCAGTAACAGTCCTAATTTTTTTCTTTCCTTATTCTTTGGATATGAAGCATTAAATATAACTTTTCATCATTTGTACACTTCCATCCATAATTTTTATTTAAATGTTTCTCTATTATTTCAACACACTCTAACTCTTCTGTTAGCTTATCCTTCATAAGAGAAAACATATCATTATTATCATTATCTAATGGTCTTTTGTTTACTTGTCTTATAATAAAATATCTTATATGAGTTACAAATCTAGTAAATTCAAAGGAGTCTTCATTAAACTCTATTTTAAACTTATATTTTATTAAATTAAGAATTTCTCCCATAATAGTTGTTATCTTAGTTGTTTCAGTCATATCATGTTTACCAAGCTGAGCATTTATAAAATGAAGTGCTATAAAAGTTGCTTCATTTTTATCTAATTTAACTCCAAGATCATTTTCAATAATATCTAGGGAATGAAATCCTATCTCATATTCCTTAGGATAAAGATGTTTGATTTCCCATTGAAGTGGGCTTCTCATTTCTACCCCTTCTTTACTTCTTTGTATAGCAAAATTAATATGGTCAGATAATGTTAATAAAATATCTGCATTAAACTCCATATTAAGTTCTTTATAGCCACTCCTTATAACTTTTTCTGTTACTTTTATAACTTCATTAGGGATAGATTCTAATATTTCAGAAGCTTTTGTATTTTGAGGAATTATATACTTTTTCTCTATTAAAGATAGGTCCTCTAAAATATATGGCATTTTACGGAATCCTAATCCCTTTCCAGTAACTATAATTTCTTCTCCTTTATCATTTAAAGCTAATACAACATTGTTATTTAACTTTTTTAATATCTTCATCTTTAGCATCTCCCCCCTTATTTGTTTTAAAAAATAAAAAATGACCAAACATTAATATAATTATATATAAATAATCACATTAATTTTTGGTCATGCCTGATCGAATCAGTAACAGTCCTTGTATGTATACGATAACAGATAGTTTCATGCTTGTCAACATTTTTTCAAAAAATTATTTCTTCTCAAAATCATTTTTTCTTTAGATTATAATTATATACTCATTAGTAAATATATAAAGTTTTATAAATGTTAACTATACTAAAGAAATAGAAAAAGCTAGTATTACTGGAACTATAAATATTCACGGTAGTATTATGCTGCAAAAATATAAATCACTAACTCCAAGTAGTAGTACGTACTCCAAATAGATATTAATAGTTAAAAAAAAAATTTTATAATGATCTTATATCTATACAATAAAAATCCACTAAAATCATATTAAGATTAAATCCTATCCCATTAAATGCTCTTAATTTAACTTAATGCTTAAGGTTTATCCACACTTATAAATTTATTCCTTGAGGATAGTAAAATAAGTTATATGGATCATATTTTTCTTTTATAGTTTTTAACCAAGATACATTATTACCAAAATAACTATATAAATAATTAGGTATATTAATATCACAATAATTAAGATATCCAAAGTTCGCATATGGAAGTAATGATTCTCTTAAATTATTTACCCATTTAACTGTATCATTAGCATACGTACTATACTTAGGCTCCCATTCGGCAATAATTTGTATTAATACTTTAGCTCCCCTATGAGGATAAGCACTAGGTAAATATTTATTTTCTTCAATCCTTCCTCCTAATAGAAGAATTTCAACCTCTATAGATTGTTGTATTGGAGGTGAGTTATCTAAATAATCAAATAGTATTTTACAAGGTGCCTTTCCTAATGATTTATATGCCAATAATCCTGTATTCTTAAATCCTTTTGGAGTAGACACAAAACTCGAATATTTCTGTATGTATTCCTTAAAATCAATATGCTTTATTGTGTAACTTACTTTATTAGGAACTTTTAATAAAAGTCTTAATGTTTTCTCCATTTCCTCTTCTGTAGTTCTTAAACCTACACCATATAAATTAATATTATTTTTAGTAATAGAAAGTTCAATTGTATATCTATTATCTAACTGTTCCCCTACCTTTTGAAATGCTTGGATTACTTCATATCTACTTTCTTTATTCCACTTTGCAGTTAACACTGTTACTTTATTAATAGGATACACTTTAAAAGTAAGAGATACTACTACTCCAAAATTATTACTCCCTGCTCCCCTTAATGCAGCAAACAAATCTTGATTTTGAAATAAATTAGCAGTTATTAATCTACCAAATGCATCTACTATTTGCGCCTCTACTAAATTATCACATACAAGTCCATATTCTCTTTGTAAAAGGCCAACCCCTCCTCCTAAAGCAATTCCTGCAACGCCAATAGTTCCACAGCTTCCTCCAACAAATGCAAATCCATATTCAGCTATCTTAGAATAAAGTTCTCCTAGCTTATATCCAGCCCCAATTTTTACATAACCAGCATTAGAATCTATTTCAAAATCAAGTAAATTAGAAACATCTATCACAATGACGTCATTTGCAACAGAAAATGATTCATAGTTATGCCCGCCACTCCTACATCGTATATTTAACTCTTTATTTCTTGCCCAATTAACTGCATTAACTACATCTATTGTATCATTCGGATAAACTATCACCTTTGGGTAATAACTAAAATATAAGTTTTTATTTCTACGAAGAATATTATAACTTTTATCTCCTTTTGTTATAACAGTTCCTGTTAATCCCTCTATCATATTCATTTCCTTCAACATTATTAACCATATATCATGAAATTGTAAGTCATGTTATAATATCACCTTATAATATATAGTAATAATTTAGGAACTATTCTTAATATAGTTTCGGTTAGACTATCAATATTATCTACTTCTATTTAAAGTTCTGTGACTTTGAAGATTTCTTCAATCTTAATTGCTTCTTAAGTTATATAATAAAGACTTAAAAAAATTTAAAAACGTCTAAAATTTATAGTTAAAAGCAGTATTAAACCTCTATTTGAGCATACTATTTTTAAAAGAGGTGGTAGAATTTGAAGTATATTATATTTGATTTAGAATTTAATCAAAGTTCTAATAAAGAAGACAGGGTTCTCCAATTGCCTTTTGAGATAATACAAATTGGAGCTTTAAAACTTGATGAAAACTTTAAAACTATTTCAACTTTTAATGAATTAGTAAAGCCTACCGTTTACAAAACTGTTCTTTGTTATATTCAAGATTTAACAAAAATTACTGACGAGATGGTTTCTACTGCTAAAAATTTTATGGATATATATTCTGAATTTATGAATTTTATTGGAAAAGAAGATATTACATTTATTATTTGGGGAACTGTAGACTTAAGAGAATTATATAAAAACATTATTTACTTCAATCTTTCCACTGAAAATCTCCCTAAACTTTATATAGATATTCAAGATTATACTAGCAAATATTTTAAAGTTCCTGGTGGGAAAAGGATTGGATTAAGAAATGCACTGGATCTTTTAAATATAGATATAAGCTCTGAATTTCATAATGCCTTTAATGATGCTTTCTATACATCTGAAATATTTAAAAAATTATATAATGATTCAATAGAAGCAAAAATTTACTCACATATACCTATTAGAATAAAATCAGAGCCTAAGAAAATAGTTGATTATAACAGTTTAATTCTTCAAATTGAAAAAATGTATAATAAAAAATTAACCTCTGAAGAAATAGGCATGATAAAATTAGCTTACAATATGGGTAAAACTAACCAATTCCTTATACCTATAGAGAAAAGGAAATAAATATTTGCACTAGATATCTTTTACTATCTATAATTCATACTTCTTAATAATTTATTTAATTCCCTTAAAGATTATATAAATGTAAAGTATTTATCCTTGTACTATTAATACAAAAGAGAAGAAGTCCCATTCATTATGGATACTCCTTCTCTTTTCTTATATTCTATTAATTTACTTCGGCAAAGATATTATAAACTCAGTGCCATCATTAACTTTGCTATTAACTCTTATTTCTCCCTTATGAGCTTCCACTATTGCCTTTGAAATAGTTAACCCTACACCTAGCCCTCCTGAATCTGTATTCCTTGACTTATCTACTCTATAGAATCTTTCAAAGATTAACTCTATATTTTCTTCACTAATTCCAATCCCATTATCTTTAATTGATATAAAAGCTTTATCATCATCTTCGTAACAATTAACTATTATCTTTCCATTAGGATAAGTGTATTTTACACTATTTGAAATTATATTTACTATAACTTGACTTATTTTGTCCTTATCCACAAATGCGACACATTTATTTAAATTCATCTCTAATTCAATACTCTTATCTAAAAAATCTTTTTCAAAATTGATAAGAATAGAATTTAAAGCATTTGAAATATCAACTTTTGTCTTATTTAAAGTCATTTCACCACTATCGTATTTAAATAATTCTTCAGAGGATATTATTAACCTATTTAATCTTTGTATTTCCTCGTGTATACTATTTAATCTTTCCTCTGATGGTTCCCATAATCCATCAATTATAGCTTCTAAATGGGCTTGTATAGTAGTTAATGGTGTCCTAAGTTCATGAGATATATCTCTAGTCATGATTTTCCTTAGATTTTCTTGATGCTTTATATTTTCCGCCATTTTATTTACAGATGTAATTAATTCATTTACTTCTTCTATATTGCTTTTTTCTGATATTTTCTTCGAATAATTTCCACCAGAAATTGATTTAGTGGCTTCTATAACTTTTAAAATTGGTTTATTTAATGATGAAGATACTACTATTCCAAGTACTATAGAAAATACTAAGAACACTATTGCTACTATAATTAAAATGTCATTTAACATTTCGTATAAAATAACATCTGAATCATCAAAGAAAAGTGGTCCTATATATTCTAGTTTTAAGGTGCCCACCACTTCATTATTTGACTTTATTTCATACTCTTCTATTGTATTTACAGTATCATTTTTAGGATTTATTTTATTAGTATTGTATCTAATTTTAGCTAAAATAGTTTCACATTCTATATTATTATATTCCCTTGCATCCCATATAATATTTCCTGATTCTTCTTTTATACTAATTAATAATCCATTTTCTAATCCATCATATCCAATGAAGCTAATTTTATTTATATTCCATTTATCTTCTTTATATGATTTTTCTACTTTTTCATAAATTTCTTTTTTACTTTCTTCCATCTTATTAGCAGCATATTTATTAAAGTTATGCTCTATGTATATACGAATTATAATTCCTACTAGTGATATTATAGTTATAGAGAATAGGAGAAAAATAGCTATGAGTCTATTTTTTAATTTCATCTTAGTTTTCATCAAATTTATAACCTAAACTACGAACAGTTTTTATATATCTTGGATTCTTACTATCATCTTCTATTTTGAACCTCAAATTTTTTATATGCGTATCTATTATTCTGTCATAAACATAGTCATTTTCCCCTGTTATATAATCTAATAACTCTTCTCTAGTAAATACTTGTTGAGGATTTTTGGCTAACATAATTAATATCTTATATTCAGATGGAGTAAGGCTTACAATCTCATTATTCTTTATAACTTCACTACTTTTAATGTCTATTATAAGTTCATCATTGAAGCACATTTTTGTTGATTCAGGTTTAGTGATTCTTTTGAATAAAGCATTTACTTTAGCTACTAGCTGCCTTGGACTAAAAGGCTTAGTAATATAATCATCACTACCTAATGAGTACCCATTTAAAACACTATCTTCATCAGTTTTAGCAGTTAGCATTATAATAGGTACATCAGATATTTCTCTTATTTCTTTGCAAACATCTTCACCTGATATATCTGGTAGCATTAAATCTAAAATAATCAAATCTATATCATTTGACTTGTATTTATCTATAGCTTCTCTACCATTAGTAGCAAAAACTACTTCATAACCTTCATTTTTTAAGTATGCACTTATAACTTCAATTATTTTCACTTCATCATCTACAACAAGGATCTTTTTTCTCACCATATTCAACTCCATATGTGCTGTTTAATAAACAACCAAATTTAAAATTTAAAATTAAGAATGAATAATCGGATTGGCCCCCTCAAATGGGACCTTATACACTGATTACTAACTCTTTCTTAAAATTACAGTTTTTTAGATTGTAGAACTCTTCTGGAGTTCTATAATCTATTGCTGAATGAACTCGTTTAGTGTTATATCCATTAACATATCTTTCAATCGTATTTTCAGCTTCTTTAAATG
>NZ_CACRTO010000008.1:0-328211 GCF_902652255.1 Clostridium tertium | reverse complement strand
TAACTCTTTTGAAAAGGCGAATAACCTAATTTACTTATTTATCTTTCACTATAACTTTATTAGACCACATGGATCATTAAATAACTGTACTCCAGCAGAAGTTGCCGGCTTCGCTAGCGATAGCTTTGCTAAAAATTCTTGGTTTTCAGCTGCTTAATTAAACTTAACACCTTTATTTAACCTGCAAAAATCAATTTTATTGCAGGCTTGTTTGACATGCAATAAAATATTCAAACTTATATAATTTTCAAAGAGCAAGCAATTCTATGAAAAATAAAGCTATCTTTTCATATCAGCTTAACAGATTCAAATTTCAATATAATTTTCCATAATAGCACAGTTAATTATAACAAATATAGTAAGCAATTGGCTAATAACTCCTAATTTATTATATTATCCTTGTATTAATTCCAAACATATGCTATGGTAGATATTACGCGTAAAAACATACTTGGCCATCGAAAAGAGGTATTTATAATGAATTTTATGGATACTAAGGTATCTTCAAAATTGCATACTATAATAAAATCGGAAATACTACCATGTACATTGTTGTTAATGGCAACAATCATATCTTTAATTATTGCAAACACACCATTTAAAGATTTATACAATTATTTATTTAATGATATTAATATATTTTTTAATATGAATCTAAATACATTCATTAATGATTTTTTAATGGCTGTATTTTTTTTAGTTGTTGGTTGTGAAATAGAAAAAGAAATTGTTAGTGGAAGCTTATCACAAATTAAAAAAGCAGCCTTCCCTATTGTAGCTGCCCTTGGTGGAATTGTAGTTCCTGCCACAATCTATTTCTTATTAAATAGAAATAGTGAATTTTTAAGTGGTTTAGGTATACCTATTTCTACTGATATTGCATTTTCACTTGGTGCTTTTATGATATTTAAGAATAAATTAAATGATTCATCAAAAATCTTCTTGCTTACTGTAGCAATTGTTGATGATTTAATTGCAATCATTATAATAGGACTTTTTTATTCTAATGGAATATCATTTTTACCATTATTAATTGCTACAGGTATATTTGTGCTATTACTAACATTAAATAAGGTTGATAAAACTCATAATCTAGTTCCATATTTTATTTTAGGATTATTTTTATGGTTTTTCATATATATTAGTGGAATAAACCCAACAATAAGTGGTGTATTATTAGCAATTGCTTTGCCAATTAATAGATCCACTATATCAAGGAAAAGGAGTGCATTAGAAAGAACTGAGAATGCACTTTCACCTTATGCAAATTTAATAATATTACCCTTATTTGCATTATCCAATACCGCCATAACTCTTAGTGTAAATGAATTTCCAAAAGGTTCCCTTGCTGTAGCACTAGGAATAATACTTGGCTTAGTTATTGGAAAACCATTAGGGATTATGTTATCCACATCAATAGGTACAAAATTAAACTTAATTGAAAAGCCAAATGATATTTCTTGGAGCAACTTGTATTCTGTTGGAATGCTCGCTGGTATTGGCTTCACTATGTCCATATTTGTTTCTGAAATTGCATTTGCATCAAATTTACAAATGTTGAACTTAGCTAAAGTTTCAATTTTACTATCTGCAATGATTACATGCTTAATAGCTGCCATAGCTATTAATTACAATATTAGCTTTTTTAGCATCCTAACCAAGGCAAAGAAATTAGTAAAAGTTTCTTAAATAAATTAGATAGATTATCTAAAAAAGAGTTAGCATTACACTAACTCTTTTTAGATTAATTGTACTATTTTTTATCTAATCCGCACATCAATCTTCTTAATAATATCACTTCATATTCTCAAAAGTTCTACCTGATTAATTTTCCATTTATTTCAACTTCATATGTAATATCTTTATTATTACAGGAGGATTTATTTTTATGAAGCAACCAAAAAGGGTTATTATTATAGTTTTATTACTCTCTATAGCAACAACACTATATTTCTATATTCCTACTAGAATTACTCCTAAACAGAAGTTATCCCTAGATGATATAAAAATTAAAGTTCATCTACAAGTAATAACAGGCCCTCTATATTATTTAAAGTATGATAAAGATAAACTTTGGAGCACCATAAAAGATTCTTACCCGGATGCTAATCCAAAATATATAAAAATTACAGGTAACACCCCTAACTTTGCTGTAAATGATCCTGTTTCACTAGGAGACTTCTATGTATATGGACATGTTATTGGAACCTATAATGACCCTACTGAAGGTGAAATTCCACTGTTTAATGTGAAGTATTCTGATGCACGTCTTGAACCAATATTTAGAGACGATACATTTATAGGTAAATCCTCAACACTTACTTTTCTTATTTTACTTCTTCCTATTGTAACTTTAGTTTTATTAATACTATTTATCCCTATCCTTTTCAAAGAATATAATCGAGTAGGAGGTAGATAATTATTTTTATCTACCGACCTCTCACACCACCGTGCATACCGGCCTGGTACACGGCGGTTCTTTAAGTTTAATGAATTTTAATATATTGACGCGTTAGGCTTTTCAAGCCTAGTTCGTTAAAGAATTGATTTGTTAGTATAGTATTTAATATAACAATATTTGCTACTCGCCAGTATCCTTTACGGGTATTGGCGAATTTTATTGCTTGATAGTGACTTAATCCTAATTTCTTAAAGTTTTTATATTTTGTTTTAACCTTTTTCCATTGTTTCCATATACACATTCTTAATCTTTGTCTTATCCATTTATCCAATTGCTGAACAATGCCTTTGCATTTTGCTATGCCGTAATAATTGATCCATCCAATATTAATTTGATTCAATTTAATTATTCTTTGTTCTAAAGTCATCGGCTTCGACCTAGATAGTATTTCTCTAATTTTATCCTTATATCGTTTTAATAATTGTTTAGATATAGTAGGGCAGGCTTTCCCAAAAGATAGTATTATTGTAAATCCTAGAAACTTTCTTTTCCACGGTCTCTCTACTGCACTTTTACTTCTATTTACTTTTAATTTCAATTTACCTTCTATGAAATTTGTTACATTCTCCATAACTCTTTCTCTAGCTCTCTTACTCTTAACGTAAATATTGCAATCGTCAGCGTAGCGACAGAATTTATGTCCTCTTTTTCCTAGTTCCTTATCTAATTCATCTAGCATTATATTAGATAGAAGTGGACTTAATGGACCACCTTGAGGGGTTCCTTCATCATTTGTAATTACTATTCCGTTAATCATTATTCCAGATTGAAGATATTTTCTTATTAGCATCAATACTCTCTTATCTTTTATATTCCTTGAAAGTTTATACATAAGTATATCGTGGTTAACTTTATCAAAGAATTTCTCTAGGTCTATATCTACGCCCCATCTATAACCTTCATTAATATAAGTTTCTACTTTTTGTATAGCATCTTTCGCCCTTCTTCGAGGACGGAAACCGAAACTATTTTCTAAAAAGTTCTCGTCATAAATATAATTTAACTCTTGAGCAATTGCTTGTTGAATAAACCTATCCAAAACTGTTGGTATTCCTAATAATCTGGTTCCACCACTAAGCTTTGGTACTTCAACTCTTCTAACTGGCATTGGTTTATACTCATTATATTAGAATACTTTCTTTTATTGATAACCAATTATCTTTAAGAAATTGTCTAAGTTCATAGACTATCATTCCATCGACTCCATGGCTACCTTTATTTGAAATTACTCTTTTCATTGCTAGAAGTAAGTTTCCTCTTGTTAATATTCTTGTTAATATTCTTTCTAATGATCCATATTCAAATTCACTTGTTTCTCTATTTGAAGTTGCCGAGAATCCTCCATGCACTCTTTGCTTATCTTCAAGTTCCACTCTATTTTTAGCACTAGAGCCTAAATATTTAGTTTTCTGCAATCTTTGATTATTCTGCGAAACTTTCAAATTTCAAAACCTACTTAAAGTTCAGTCCTTCATCCGCTATCGCGATTAGCGGAGTTACTATGACCTCTGCTGACTTCTGATAGTTCAGCTATATATCTCTATACAGGTTATTGCTTTAGAAATTCATCTTTATTAGCAATGTATCTATCAGCCCTCCCCAGGTAAGAACAACAACCTTCATCTCATATATCTGCCACGTTTACTCCTAAAGTTTTGGGTAGTGTTAGACTTTATTTTGATTTGCAAACTTGTCCGACCTTAGTAAGCCTTATATGTAGTTCGTATCCCTCAGACCAAGATTTTGCCTCCGAATTCCTTCAGATTTCACTTCACAATGGACACCCTTGTCATTGGCTAGTGGTTCCCACTACCAAGCCCACAATAGACTTTCACCGTCAAGTTGTTGCCCATGCTGGGCACACAAAAAAGATGACTCCTGTTCAATACAGAAATCATCTTCTTTGTGCATAACACTCTTTTTTTATAATGTCCTTGACATAGGTGTCAGAATAAAAAGCTTGTTCTTTTTATTCTAGATGCTTATCATTTACCTTATATAAAATAATATTTTATAAATATTTACATATATTTATACCTTTATCATCAGGAATAATTCTTATCCTTATACTTACACCACTATTAATAACTTTTTTAATATATCACATTCTTCAGTATATGCTGATATATTTTTGTATAAATGAGCCCAATCTTTTCTAGTGCTTATCCCCCCAATAATTATCTCTCCAAGCTTAATACTAAGTTCTATTAATTTATATATAGTAAATGGATTTTTAACTAAAATCATTAATCTCTTACTATCATCTATACATATGTATTCTATAGCTTCGCTTATATTACATCTATGAATTTTTATTCCTGTAGGAACTGCCGCCTTAAATATTACTTTAAGAAACTCATCTTTATAAACATTATCGTCTACTATTATTATTTCATTACACTTAGTGTGCTTAACCCAAGCTGTCATAACTTGTCCATGAATTAATCTATCATCAACTCTAGTTAACAAGATATGTTTCATATATATTACCTCTTTATTTTCTATTGCTCATTTCTTTAAAAAGCTCTTTTATACCATTTTTCCCTATATCCATAACATATTCTGAAAGATCTTCTAAATTCATATTATCTCTACAAGTTAATGCTTCAATTAACATAGGTAAATTCACTCCTGAAATTGATTTATAATCATGCCCTTTCAGCTCAGCATTATTTACTACTGTGGAGTTGAAAGGAGTAGCACAATATAAATCAGAAAATACTAAAACTCCGTCTCCGCCATCAAGTTCAATAATACAATCTAAAACCTTTTTATTAAAATCATCGATACTATCACCATGATATAAACCTAATGTAGTAAACTTTTCTAGCTTACCAACTATAAGTTCAGTGCTATTTTTTATACCCTCAGCAAAATCTCCATGTGTTACTAATAAAATTCCTATCATTATTTTCCCCTTTCTTTAATTCAAATAAATTATTTCAACTGCTATAAGGGAAAGCTGTCCATACAGACAGCTAAGCCTATGTTAAAATACAATTAACTAATTTTCTTCTTCACTATATATAGCCTTACAAATAGTAATTTCTCTACTATATATTTTATCAAATAGATCCTTTAAATTTTTTAATCCAGATTTATGAGTTATTAAATCTGCTACTTCTAATATTCCTTCATCAATCATATCTACAGTATATCTCCATTCATTAATTGGAGAATTTAAATAGTAAGAATTCCACACTCCTGTTAATACAATTTCTTTTCTTAAAATGTCACTATGGTTTGAAAGCTTTATATTTGTATCTTGATGAGGATTCCCTAATAAAGATATTCTTCCAAAAGTTTTAACACACTCGATAGCTGTATTTAATCCACCTGAACTACCAGTTCCTTCAATAACTAAATCAGCTCCACGCCCACCTGTAAGTTCTTTTACTATTTTAGGACAATCTTCTTTAATGGAGTTAATTACTTTAAACCCTCTATCCTTAGCAAAGTCAACTTTAATATCAGAGATATCTACTAAAACAACTTGTTTTGCACCAAATATCTTCGCCCATCTTCCCATCATAATGCCTATTGGTCCTGCACCAAGAATTACTATTGTTTCTCCTGCTTTTAAGTCACCTTTTCTAATAGCATGTTGGGCAACTGTTGCTGGTTCTACTAGAGATAATTCTTCTTTAGATACATCCGGATTATTTGAAAATATTAAATGCCATTTAGATGGAACTAAACAATATTCAGCAAACCCCCCATCACTTCTTGAACCTAAATAATTATAATTGCTACATTGTGCATAGTTTCCAGTTTTACAACTATCACATTCCATACAAGGTATTAAGGGAAATATAGCTGCTGTTTTTCCTAATAATTCTTTATTATCTTCCTTTCCAACTTCTACTACTGTTCCAGAAAACTCATGTCCAGTTATTACTGGATAAACTCTAGTTCCAAGCTCATAAACTCTAGGAATATCAGAACCACAAATTCCACAAGCTCCAACCTTTACTAATATTTCATCACCCTTTGGAATAGGTTTTTCTACATCATCGTAAGTAAACTTATTTATTTCATGTAATCTCATTGCTTTCATAAATATATACTCCTTATTCTACTACTATAACTTTCTTAAATTATGTTTTTTAGATCCACTACTCTTTCAGCTGGAATAATTTGAATTTTAACTTCTATACCTTTATTAATAAAATCTTTTAGTACATTACGTTCATCCTCTGTAGCTGATATATTTTTAAATAATGTCTTTCGACCATTATTCATTCCCATACCTCCTATATTAATTGAAGATAAAGGTATATTATTATCTACTAAAGTTTTGTATGCGTATGGGGATTTAGCAAGCATTATAGTTGGTACAGCTAATCCTTTATTAAGTGTTTCTACTGCTTTTTCTTCACTTAAAACTTCAACTTCTACTCCACTTGGTGCTGCTAATTCTAATACACTAATCATAAATTCATCCTTTGCAGCTTTATTATCTACAATTATTATTTTTTTTGCAGGCATAACCTTCATCCATGCAGTCATAACTTGTCCGTGTATAAGTCTATCATCTATTCTAGCTAATAATAAATTTTCCATTATAATCATCCCTTCACAATTCATAATTCCCCTATATTTCTACTTTTTCTATATTTTTAATGTATTTATAATACTCTTCTTCAAATGTATCTATCGATTTCATTATGCTTGATGTTCCAACTACAAAACCGTTTGCACCAGCCTTACGCATAATTTCACTATTTTCAAATGTAGTATTTCCATCTACAAAAACATCTATATTTCTTCCATTCACTAATTCAACTATTCTTCTGATTTTTTCTGGTGCATTAGGTACCATCTTTTGGCCTGCAAATCCAGGATTTACAGTCATAAGTGTTACATAATCAATAAGATCAATAGATTCTTCAATAAAGCTAATTGGAGTCCCTGGATTAATAACTAATCCTGCTAAGCAGCCCTTATCCTTTATTGATTGTAATAGTCTATATGGTTGAGCAGTTGTCTCTGGATGAAATGATATTCGATCCCCACTTTGAACATTATAATACTCGATGTAGTCTTCAGGATTATATGCCATAAAATGTAAATCAACTGGTAAGTTTGATAATCTCTTTATATCTTTATATACTGTAGTTCCCAACATAACATTTTTCACATAATGTCCATCCATAATATCAAAATGAATTGAGTCTAATTTTACTTTTTCAAAAAGCTCTATATAAGGTTTATACTCTTCAACCTTACAACACATAATTGATGGTGAAATCTTTATTTCCATTTCTATCATTCCTTTCAAATATAATTAGTACGATTAGTGTTCTTATTATTTAATGATTAAATTACTTTATATTAAGCTGGTACTGATAAAATTCCTAATAATGATGTTGCTATACCTACTACAAATAGAATTGCAATTATATAAGTAGGTTTCATTTTATTTGCTACAAGTTTCCAAACCCCTAGTGTTGCTACTAATGGTAATAGTCCTGGTAAAAGTGAATCTAAAACTGATTGCATATTTACTGCTACTTCACCAACTTTGAAGTTTATTGGAGTAAATATTCCTACTCTTGTTGCCGCCATATTACCTACAACCATTAATCCAATTATGCTAAATACCTCAGTAATCCTATTTAAGGTTCCAGCCCTTAAGAATTTTAATATTGCTGTTTTACCTTGCTTATATCCCATCATGTACATGTTATACCCCATAGTAAGCATAATTACTTTATAAAGGACTTCAAAAATTATAGGTCCCATTATATTTCCTGCTAAAGCTAAACTACAAGATATACCTGCTAATATAGGATAAACTATTCCTTGAGATACCGTATCTCCAATACCAGCCATTGGTCCCATTAATCCTGTTCTAACTGAATTAATGTCTTCTGCTGTAATCTCCTCTCCATTAGCTGCTTGTTCCTCCATAGATGCTGCAATCCCATGTATAACTGTCCCTATATATGATGGTTCAGTATTAAAAAACACCATATATTTTTTTAGTGCCTCAACTTGTTCTTCCTTTGTCTTATAAAGCCTACGAACAATAGGTACCATTGCATTTGTAGCTCCAAGGGCTTGTAATCTTTCGTAGTTGTAGCATGTTTCACTTGAATATCCTAAAAACCAATGTTTAACTAAATCTGATTTTCTTAATTTAACTTCTCTATTTTTTCCTTTAACAGCTTGTTTTTCTTGTACTTCTTGCATTATTTAAACCTCCCCTTCAGTCTCTATATTCTTATTTGTAAATAAGTACATTAATACTCCTATAGTAGCAGCAAATATTGTAATAGCCATTATGTCTAGCTTTAAATATATTGTTAAGAAATAACCGATAAAGAAAAATGCTATTAACTTTCTCTTTCCTAAGTAGCTTAATAGCATTGCTATTCCTAGAGCTGGCATCAATGCTCCAACTACCTTTAAAGCATCAATTAAGCTTTGTGGAATTGAAGATAACATGTTAGTAGCGAATTCTCCACCAAAGTAAACTAATATAAATGCTGGTACACCATATAAAATTGCACTTAAAATTCCAGATGGTACATAATTCATTACTCTTAATCCTGTTATATTTCCTTCTTCTAGGTATTTATCTGCCTTATGAATCCAAAAACTATTTAATGTCATATAAGCTTGATTGATTAAGATACCTAATAAGCTAAATGGTACTGCAAAAGTTGGTGCTAAACTTGGTTCAGCTCCTGAAATTAATGTTAATGCTGTTCCAAAAACTCCTGCTGCCATTAAGTTTCCTGGCATGGTTCCTCCTGCTGTAATCCATCCTAAGTAAGTAAGCTGAATATATGCAGCTGCTTGCATACCTTTTACAGGTTCTCCCATACATACCGCTACTAAAAACCCTACCCAAATTGGATATAACCAAGTTCTTGTAACGGTGTGGCTTACCCACCACTGACTTAATGTTGCAATAATTGCAACTAAAATTGCTGAAAATAACATAAAAAATTACACCCCTTTTATTTTTCTATTATTAAAAATTAAGTTAAAATATTAATTAATTCTTATACCATTTATATAAGCAATTATAATGCCAGAACCATATGAAAATGTGTGCTATAAAATGATAATTAAGTTTAAACATTTGTAAATGTACTGATTTACTTACTTTATAAAAATCAATTTATATATTCAATCTCTAAAACAATCCTCTTAAATCCAAGATTTTTGTAATTGTTTACAATCTGTGCTTTTTTATAATCTGTGCTTACTACTGTGCTATATATTCTGTGCTTTTACTATGCCAATAAAAATCCACTAGTTAAACTAGTGATTTTCCTTTTGCGGGCATAGCCTTGCTCCCAAAGCAACGTCCTCAAGACGTAAAACGGTCTGCCACGTGCACTATTCCATTAGTTACCCTTAAAAGGATCATCTATATCAAATGCTAATTGATCGCTTGCTTGATCTTCTTTTAACTGATTTGCTATATATTCTTTTATTATTTTTGTATTCTTTCCAACTGTATCAACATAATATCCTCTTCACCAAAAACTTCTGTTCCTATACTTAAATCTCGCATTTCCCCACTTTTCATATATCATCTGATTACTTTTTCCTTTTAAAAATCCCATAAATCCTGATACAGACATTTTCGGCGGTATTTCTATTAGCATATGTACATGATCTATGCATACCTCTGTTTCTAATATATTTATATCCTTCCATTCACATAAATTCCTCAATATTGCACCTATTTCAAGTCTTCTTGCACCATAAAAGGCATTTCTTCTATACTTCGGAGCAAATAACATGTGGTATTTGCAACACCATTTCGTATATGATAAACTATGTATGTCATTCATGACAATTCCTTCCTTGCATTTTTATTTGCAGTTGGCAGACCGCAATATAATTATACAATGGAGGCTTTTCATTATCTCTCCACTAAAGCTTATTGGGACCCTCGGACAATCCGAGGGTTTTTATTTAACAATAAAAAAAGGTTACCATTTAAGTAACCTTAGCAACTATTTCAAATAATTACGAATATCATATTCTTTTTCAGTAGAAACAATTTGAATTTTAACATCTATACCCCTCTTGATAAAATCTTTAAAAATTTCCACTTCCTCATCTGTAGCTGAAATATTTCTAAACAAGGTTTTTCTTCCATAATTCAAGCCCATACCCCCAACATTTACTTTATCAAATTCTAGTCCATTATTAATTAAATTATTTATGACAATTGGAGTTTTTACTAAAACAATTGTAGAAACTAAAAGTTCTTTTTTAAGTTCATTAACACCATCTTTCTCTGAGTAAATATCAATTTCTACGCCAGTTGGTGCCGCCATTTCTACAATTAATTTCATAAACATATCATGTACTAGTCTATCATCTATAATAATTATCCTTTTGGCTTTAGTCATTTTTACCCAACTCATAATAACTTGGCCATGAATAAACCGATCATCTATTCTCAATAGAGATAAATTTTTCATCTCTATCACCTCGCTTCTTCAATATGAATATCAAGTAACTCTACTATATATGTTAATTCGCTATCAGGTATAGTTATTCCAAATGAATTTTCGATATCTTGAAAAGAGCTTTTTACTAATTCAAATAAATTAGCTTTGCTATCTTTAACTTTTCTAAAATTTTTATACTCTAAAGCACCATTTTTTATAACTCTCTCAAGCATGCTTAAACAATGAAATAAAAACTTTACAGTTAGTCCATCATTTTGAATTATATTTAATTTGTCAGTAATATTATTTAATATTTCATTTAAAAGATTATATGCTTTTTTAGTATTTAAGAAAGTTGTTGTTTGTTCCAATGCATCTAAAAATTTATCTTCATTTACACATAATAAAGAGTTATAAGAATTATTCTTTTCTGTATTAAATTTAATTTCAATATCATCTTTTGAATTAGATACACTTTTACCTATATATTGACTCATACTATTAACTTCTTTTATCAATGTATTCAAATTCACATTAGGCATCATAGCCTTCCTAGTAGCCTCTATAACCATAGGAGTGCTAACCATCTTAACTACTCCTGTAATAATCCCAGTATTATCTGTTATCATTTGCGAAAAAGTAGTTAATGAACCCATATCTACAAGCAACAATACTCCTCTTCCATTGTCCATTTCTTTCACTTTATCAAGAACCCTTTCAAAAGTACTTTGAACACTTTCTTCTAATGACATATCTATAGCTTTAGCATGATTAACGCCTAAAAGTTCATTCGCTACATTGGCCATACTAGTTGCAGTGCTTTCTCCATGAGCTATAACTAATACCCCTATATAATCTTCCTTCTTAGTTTCTTTAACAGCTGCTAGAAAAATTGAAATTATTATAGCTTCTTCATTTGGAATAACTATATTTAGGCTTTCCTCTAGTCTCTCTTTTATTCTTTGAGAGATAATATATTCATTACTTTTTTTATCAAACTTTATATCAGAATTATATTTTTGAGTGCCACTTTTAAGCTTTCCAATTAAAGTTTCTACATGTAAAGCTAAACTATAAACAATCTTTTTATCTACTTCAAATTCTAAATACCCCTTAAACTCTTCAAATATATCTTCTATAGAGTCTAAAATATCTTTAGATACGATTTTAGCTATTAAATCTTCCTTGTGGTCACTATATTTATTTTTATTTCTATTTATATTTTTACTAAAATAATTCTCTATCTCTAAAGCAATTTCATTTTTTATTAAGTCTACAGATTTTCCTTGAACGAAATATTCTCTTGATTTTTTTAATATATTTTCATAGAAGTCTCCTTCTGTCTTATATGAACTATCTAAAAGAATATTTTCCAATTCATTATCATCATTCTCATTAATAGTAACTTCACTAATAGCATTAATAATAAAAATATTATTTAAATCATCTCTTTTACTATCTAAAGTGAATATTATATCTTTAAATCTGCTAGATATTTGAGGTAAATCTATAAATACATGATTCCCATTATTAATAACTGTTTCAGCAAAAGCATTGGCTGATATTAATTTAATATCATTTTTTAACTGACCAATATTCCCAGGACAATCATAAATTAAAAGTAACTTTATAACCTCAGCAGATATTGTTAATGGAAGTTTTATTTTTTTAGCTTCTACAGTAAAAAAATCTAATACAAGCTTTAATCTATCATTTAAACTTCTATCAACTAAGTTTGGTAAATTAATTACACAAGGTATTCTTCTTAAAAATGTGTTTAAAATACTTTTATTAACATCTTCTGTAGTAGCTGCTATTATTAATATATTTGCCTTATGGTTACTTTCTGACTCTCCAAGTCTTCTAAAACTTCCTCTATCTATTAATGAGAATAACATTTCTTGTCCCTCAGGAGGAAGTCTATGTACTTCATCTAAAAACAATATTCCTCCATTAGCAGAATCTACAAGTCCTTTTTTATCTTTATCTGCACCTGTAAAAGCTCCCTTAACGTGTCCAAATAAATGGGATAATAACAATTGTGGATTGCCAGCATAATCAGCACAATTAAAAAGTATATACGGTGAATTTTCTTTTAATGTTCCAACCTCTATAGAGTATTTATACATAATTTCTGCAAAAGTAGTTTTTCCTACTCCCGTTGGCCCTAAAAGTAATGTATGTAGCCCATTGGGAGGATATAATATTGCTGCCTTTGCTTGATTTACTTGCTTTTTTAAACTATCATCCCAACCTATAATTTCATTAAAAATCTCATCTCTATTATTTATAATACTGTGAGGTTCTTTACTTTCATCTATAATCTCCTTATTTAAATCCTCAATATTAGATTCTATTGAAGGTTTATTATCTAATAATTTTATTAAGCTATTACTATTTGGAAATATATTCTTATGTAAATTAATATTATACATTTCCTCTAGACCCCTTTTATCCAAATATAATACTGGCTTCCCCATTACTTTGATTATTCTATTATCTCTTACCAAATTATTCAATTCTCTACTTACTCCAGTTCTATGAATATTAAGAAAATCAGATATATACGTAGAATCAAATCCTAAAACACCTATATTAAAATTAATTGATTTAGTTAGATCTTTTAAGCAGAGATATACCCTTTCTTTTCTATTGCCCTCCTTAGTAATTCCATTCCTACTCATTTAATCTCTCCTCCATTTTTACCCAATATCAATATAAAAAGCAAGCAATATCTATACTCTAAATTATAATACAAATCTTTTATACCTAGTAGTAACAATATTCTATATTTGTTAAATTCCAACTAAATTACTAATTCATTGTAATCTCTTAAATAGTCCTTTAGCTTAATTAAAATTTGGTTTATTCCCTGTCTAATATTAACTTCCATATTTAAAACCAACAGTGGTTCATGTAAGGAAAGTCTTAAAAGTAACCAACCTTTTTCTTTCGTGCAATTGATTTTTATTCCATCATAATTGTTTTCATCTATTTCCCATCCATCAATTTCCATGGAAAATTTCTTAAGATTATCTATTACCTTACTACCATAACTTCTATAATCTTGATTTTTTATCTTTATCCTTACTTCTTTAGTTTCTACTGGATGCTCTAATTCTTTTATTAATAATGTAATGTCTTTTCCTTCCTTAAAAAGCTTTGCTACCTCAATTAGTATCTTAACTATTAAATAAGCACCATCATCTAAAAAATAGTTTTCTTTTAGGGCTGCATGTCCTGATGTCTCAATAGCTAAAGGGCAATTTTGCCCTAATTCATTTATTCTCTTTGCTTCATTTATTACATTCTTATATCCCCTTTTATATCTATGATGAACTCCCCCTAAGTCCTCTATAAACTTTTTTACCCCTGAAGATGTTATTGAATCTGTAACTATAACAGAACCTTTATTTTTCTCAAGAACTATTGCCGAAATCAACGCAATTAATGAATTCTTATTTATTTCATCTCCATTCTTACTAACTATTGCTGCTCTATCTACATCTGTATCAAATATTATTCCCATATCAGCTTTATAGTTTAACACTGCATTCTTTATTGAGTTCATTGCTTCATCATTTTCTGGATTAGGAATATGATTAGGGAAGCTTCCATCAGGATTTAGAAATTGACTTCCATCTATATTTGCTCCAAGATCTTTTAATACTTTATTAGCAAAAAAACCTCCTGATCCATTTCCTGCATCTACCAAAATTTTAATTCCTTCTAATGGTCTATAAAAATTTTCATTAGAATTCACTTCATTTCTTACTTTATTAATTAATATATTTGAATAATCCTCTAATAAATTTACTTTATTAACTCTCCCCTTATTTCTCTCTTCTTCTTTTTCTTTAAGAGATAAATTTATTATTTCCTCAATATCACTTTTTTCACAGCTTCCATCACAAGTAAAAAACTTAAATCCATTATAATAATATGGAAGGTGACTTGCAGTAATCATAATAGCTCCATTGCATTTATACTTATCTAAAATTGTTGTCATAAACATAGATGGCGTAGTAGCTATTCCACAATCATAAACTTCTACTCCATTATTAACTAAAGTATTTATTAATTCTGACTTTAAAGTAGGTCCTGAAACTCTTGAATCCATTCCAATAGCTATCTTTATACTCTTACTTTCATTTGTTTTACTTTTAAGCCAATTTAAAAATCCCTGCCCCAATAGTGAAGCTGTATCACAAGTTAAATTTTTCTTAAATTCATTAGTTTCAATTGATATACCTCTTATATCAGTCCCACTTACTAATTTATATAAAGATTTTTTTATATCTATTTTACTTATCATAAAAACTCCCCCTTATAACTAAATTATTTTATTACTCTAAATTAGCATGATATTTCCAAAGATTAGACATATTAATATTTTTTTCTCTAATTATCATAAGTGCTATTGTATCTCCTAAAAGTAATAAACTTTGTTCAAATAAACTAGTCATTGGCTGAATTGAGCTAACTTCATTATTTAAATTTAATTTTGTACTTACAGGGATTCTTACAAAATAATCTCTAAATTCTTTTATTGAACTATTAGGATTTGCTCCTATATGAACAACTGTAGCATTAAATTTTTTAGCTTTCTTTGCTATATTTAACGGAAAAATAGTTTCTCCACTTCCTGATCCAACTATTAATAAGTCTTTATCTGTAATAGCTGGCTCTGTAATTTGTCCAACAACAACAGTATTTATTCCTAAATGCGCCAATCTTTTAGCTATAGCTTCAAGTGATAAAAGAACCCTACCTACACCAACAAAAAAAATTTTATCAGCTTTTTTAATTTGATTTACTAACTCTTCTACCTCATTAGAATCTACCTTACTTAAGGTAACTCTTAATTCATTAATTATTTCCTTAGTTACATTGTTAAAATTACTCATATTTTAATCCTCCATATAATTAAACTTAATTTTATTCATAATCAATTATTAATATGTTGTACATTTGCTTATATAACCTTGTTTATGCCTATATAAATTATATTAATGCAAAAAAATAATAAAGTAAAGATTATTATTGCATGTTTAAGCATTTTATTAATTGATTTTACTTGCAAACACTTTCTGTTTTTTTCGAAGTGTGCTATCATATATTAGATATAAAATATTAGATTGGAATGATGATTAATGTTAAAAGAAGAACGTCAACAAGAAATTCTTAGAATTATAAATTCAGAACTGAAAGTAATAGCTAGTGATTTAAGTCAACGTCTATCTGTTTCAGAAGATACTATAAGAAGAGATCTAAAAGATTTAGATAATCAGGGACTTATAAGAAGAGTTCATAGTGGTGCCCTTAGAGTTGGGCCTCCTGTAGTTGACTTTTCTACTAGAGAAAATATTTATAATGAAATAAAAGTAAAGCTAGCTCAAAAAGCTTTGCCTTTTATAAAAGATAATCAAGTTTTATTAATAGATGGTGGTACTACAAATCTATGCCTAGTTAAGCTCCTACCAATAAATTTAAAAGCAACGATAATCACAAATAGTCCTCCAATTGCTATTGCCTTAGTTAATCATAAAGATGTGGACGTTATTATGTTAGGAGGGACTCTTTATAAAGAATCTATGATCAATCTTGGAATAGATACAGTGGACTCTCTTTCATCTATGCGAGTAGATTTATATATAATGGGAATACATAATATAGATTCACAAATTGGCGTAAGTGTTCCTACACTTTCAGAATGCCTAGTAAAAAGAAGGATGGTTGATATTTCCACAGAAATTATAGGATTAGTAACTTCTAATAAGTTAGGAACTGTTTCTAATCAAATTATTTGCCCACCACAAGATTTAAATTATATAATAACTAATTCCATAGAACCAGAAATTAAAAATATATATTTAGATCAAGGTGTTATAGTTATTGATTAATTATAAAGAATACCAGTAACTTAATAATATCAACGGGTTCGGTTTTGAGGTGCAAAACTTAAAATCACATCAAATTTCATATTAAAATTCACACAACTCTAAAGTTAATGTTTACCACACTTTAGAGTTGTTTTTTATGAAAAACACATATAAATTCACAAGCAAATTCGCACTGTTAATAAATTTATATGTGCTTTTACGTGTGAAAAAAGAAGTTTTACAAAGGATAAATGGATTTTTTTTGAAAATAGTGTTATTATAATATCAGATAAATATTTCGTAATTGTATTATAGAACTAATACGAACTAGAAAAGGTCGGGCTTATGATATGCTCCCTTTATGGTAGACAGTTAAAATAATAAAACTGTAACTATATAGGGAGCATTTTATTATGGGAAGAAAAACAAAAGTATCACCTGAAATAAAAATTAAAGTTGTTAAAGAGTTTTTGGCAGGAAGAACAACAATTTCAACTATAGCATATAATTTGCAAGTTGACACTTCCATGATCGAAAACTGGATTGGTAAGTATAAAAACTTTGGTAGTTATGGTTTAGCTATTAAAAATACAAATGTTAAATACTCTACCGATATTAAATTGCAAGCAGTAACTTCATACCTTTCAGGAGAAGGATCACTAAGAGAACTTTGTATAAAATATAATATTTCATCTATGAGTATTCTTAAAGGATGGATTAAACAGTATAATAGTCATAAGAAATTTAAATCTCAGAATAAAAAAGGAGATAAGATTATGACTAACGGAAGAAAAACAACTTATGAAGAAAGAATTGAAATAGTTTCATTTTGTATTACTAACGCTAACGACTATAATTTAACTGCTAATAAATATAAAGTTTCCTTTCAACAAGTTTATACTTGGATAAAAAAATACAATAAAGATGGATATAACGCGCTAGTCGATAGACGCGGTAAAAATAAATCCTTTGAGGAGTTAACTAAATCAGAAAAATTCTCTGCACAATTAAAGCTTTTAGAAGCAGAAAATAGACGTTTAAAAATGAAGAATGATTTCTTAAAAAAATTAGAAGAGATAGAAAGGAGGTAGATAAATACACTATTTCATCTACAAATAAGTATATTGCAATTAAAGAGTTACATAAATTAGGGTATTCAATATCTGAACTATGTAAATGTGCTGAAGTCGGACGTGCTTCTTATTATAAGTGGTTAAATCGTTCCGCAACTGAAAGAGATAAAGAAAATAAAGTTATTTTAGATGAAATTATTAAATTATACTCAGAAGTTAAAGGGATTTATGGCTATCGCCGTATAACGTTAAATATAAATAGCATACTAAATTCAAACTATAATCATAAGCGTATATACAGGCTTATGAAATCTGTAAAACTTACTGCTGTTATTAGGAGAAAAAAGAAAAGATATATTCAAAGTACTCCGCAAATTACAGCTGAAAATATATTAAATAGAGAGTTTGTAGCTGATAATCCAAATGAAAAATGGCTAACAGATGTTACTGAGTTTAAGTTAACTAACGGAAGCAAAGCTTATTTAAGTGCAATACTAGATTTCTGAGATAACAGTATTATTTCGTATGTATTAGGTAAGTCTAACAATAATAAATTAGTTTTTAACACCTTAGACAAAGCTGTTGAAGCGAATCCGACCGCAATGCCACTATTCCATAGTGATCGCGGATTCCAGGATACATGTAAAACATTCAAGAACAAACTAAATAAAATTAATGCAGTGCAAAGTATGTCTAGGGTAGGTAGATGTATTGATAATAGACCTATGGAGGCTTTTTGGGATACTTTAAAATCAAAAATGTACTATCTAAGAAAGTTTTCAACCTTTGAAGACCTTGAACAAGCTATTGATGGATATATAAAATTTTATAATACAAAAAGATTACAAAAGAAACTAAAAGGTATGGCTCCTATTGACTATAGAAGGCACACCTTAGTAGCATAATTTTATATTATTTACCCTATCTACTTGACAGGAGGCGGTTCATTATGCTCGACCTTTGTTTTTGTGATTTTACTGTGAATCCTGATGTAAAAGTGCCTGTGATTTTTATTGTGAAAAACTTTTTTGCACTTCAAAAGCGAACTCGTTGTAATAATATTCTCCCTTCAAAGTAGCCAGATTAAAAATAAAAATCTGATAATAGAAAGGGAGTATTTATATGTCTAAGATATCTAAATATACGACAGAAGAAAAGTATAAAATGTTAATTGATTACTATCATTTTAAATCTATTAATTAAAAGCAAATTTCTTCAAGCTAATTTTTACAGAAGTTAAAGCAGATTGTACTACCTTTAATATATTGTGTGAAAATAAAGAGACTATAAACACTACTCTACTTATAATAAATATATTATAATCAATAGCCTGTCCAAGATAAATTTGATATCCATGAATAGCTGAAATTGATATTACTGCTATTATTAATATCTTAGATGCAATCCATGCTATTAAATTAATAGCCTTAGAGTCTGTCAATATTTTTGTGTAAACTTTAGAAAATTTAGTTTTATTTTAAAGGTTGGAGAGGTTAATATAACACCCAACCTTTATTTTTCTTTAATTGATAAATTTTACATAATAATCTGTACTTTAATAAGAGTTAGACTAAATATTTTTTAGAATAACTGGTCGTCTAAACGACCTTCGAAGAAGATTGATAGTTGAGCTAAAATTTGAGCCCATCCTCATATTGATTGGGTCCATTTCTTTGTTATATCAACGGTAGCAAGATATAAAATCTTCATTAATGATTCATCATTCGGAAATATAGATTTAGTTTTAGTAACTTTTCTCAGTTGACGCTTATAACTTTCCATTGCGTTAGTTGTATATATTATTTTTCTAATCTCTGGTAGATATTTAAAGAATGTGGATAACTCATTCCAGTTATTTCTCCAAGACCTTACTGCTATTAAGTATTTTTCTCCCCATTTTTCTTCTAATCTATCTAATTCTGCTAATGCTACCTCCTCAGTAGAAGCGGTATAAACTAGCTTTAAATCTGCATTGAAAGCTTTTAAATCCTTATAAGATAAGTATTTACTTGAATTTCTTATTTGATGAATAATACATCTTTGAATTTCAGTGTTCGGATAAACAGCTCTAATGGCTTCATTAAACCTTACTAACCCATCAACTGAAGCAATTAGTATATCTTTTACTCCTCTATTTTTTAACTCATTCAGAACAAGCAACCAATATTTTGATGACTCTGATGCTCCTATCCATATACCAAGAACATCTTTTTTTCCTTCAATATTTACTCCAATCGCAGCGTAGGCTGCTTTCGAAACAACGGTGTTATCTTTTCTCACTTTAAAGTGAATAGCATCCATAAATACTATAGGATATACTGTTTCCAACGGACGGCTTTGCCATTCTCTAATCATTGGAATTACTTTATCTGTTATATTAGAAACTAATGTTGCTGATATGTCCATTACGTATATTTCATTTACTTGTGATGCTATATCTCTTGTAGTCATTCCCTTAGCATACATCCCAATTATTGAGCTTTCTAAATGTGAAACATCAGTTTGATGTTTTTTTACTATTTCAGGCTCAAAAGAACCTTCTCTATCTCTTGGAACATCTAAGTCGAAGTAGCCCTCCAAATAAGTCTTTTAAAACATTTTGAATATCTTCAGCTGTTTTAATATTGGGATCCTTTGCTAATATTTTTATTAATTCTTCCTTTGAAAATGACATAGTCTGTGTTCCCTCCATAATTGATAATTGATAATTTATTATATCATTTTCTTAAGTTTACACAGACTATTTTACACTCTCTAGTAAGAGTTTCTTAAATAAATTAGTAGATTAACCTAAAAACAGTTAGTATCACACTAACTCTTTTTAGGATTAATTATACTATTTTATTTGTCCAATCCATTATAAATTTATTACAAATCACAACTATTCAAACTTGTACCAACTCTCAATCATTTAACTTAATATTATTTCATAAATAAGACTATCATCCCATTGTCCATTTAGATATATATACTTATTATATATTCCAACCTTTCTAAATCCACTAGATTCTAATACTATTTGAGATGCTATGTTTTCTATAGCTGTCCCTGCTTCTATTCTATGAAGTTTGTGAATATTCAATGCTTCTCCTAAAACAAGTTCTACTGCCGTCTTCCCATAACCTCTTCCATTATGATCTTTCGCTATTCTATAACCCAACTCGGCCTTATTCATATTTCCCCTGATAATATCGACAAGATTTATTCTTCCTACAATTTCATCATTATTATCCTTTATTAAATACATATAATGTATTCCCTGCTCCTGCTCTTTAATTAATTCCTTTAGTATTTCTTTAAAGTTATTTTCATCATAATATTCATCGCCTCTAGGTATACAACTCTCTTCAAAAAAGCTTCTATTATCAATTTCAAACTTTAATAAATCCTGTCCATCCTTTTTATTAATTGGTATTATTCTTATACTCATATTATCAATAAGCCCCTTTTTAAATCTATTATATTTACTTAATTATATCAAAAAAGAGTTAGCAGCAACACTAACCCTTCCAAAATTTCACTATACAACTTTTGTAGTCCAATCCTCACAGTTCCATATTTCAGTTACAACATCTCTATAGAATTCTGGTTCATGGGATACTAGTAATATAGAACCCTTGTATTCTTTTAAGGCTCTCTTTAATTCATCTTTAGCATCTACATCTAAGTGGTTTGTAGGTTCGTCTAGGATTAGTATATTAGTTTCAGTGTTTAATATCTTACATAGTCTAACCTTTGCAGCTTCTCCACCTGATAAAACCATTATCTTTGATTCTAATTGTTTAGTTGTTAATCCACATTTAGCTAGAGCTGCTCTTATTTCGTATTGAGTTTTACTTGGGAACTCTTGCCATACTTCTTCTATACAAGTGTTAGTATTTTTATCTCTATCTTCTTGTTCAAAGTAACCTATATGTTGATAGTCTCCTAAATATACTTCTCCACTTAAAGGTTGTATCTTTCCAAGTAAGCTTTTTAATAATGTAGTTTTTCCAAGTCCATTAGCTCCAACTAAGGCTATCTTTTGTCCTCTTTCCATATAAAGATTTAGAGGTTTCGTAAGTGGTGAATCATATCCTATTACTAAATCCTTAGTTTCAAATATAGTTTTTCCTGAAGTTCTTGCTGGTTTAAAGTTAAACTCTGGTTTTGGTTTTTCCTTAGAAAGCTCAATAATATCCATCTTATCTAACTTCTTTTGTCTAGACTTAGCCATATTTGCAGTTGCTACATTAGCCTTATTTCTTGCAACGAAATCTTCTAATCTAGCTATTTCTTTTTGTTGCTTTTCATAAGCTGCTTCTAATCTCTTTTTATTTTCTTCATATAATCTCTTAAACTCATAATAGTCACCAACATATCTAGTTAGTTTTCTTTCCTCAACATGATATATTAAATTAACTACTGAATTTAAAAATGGTATATCGTGTGATATTAATATAAATGCATTTTCATAATTTTGAAGATATCTCTTAAGCCATACTATATGTTCTTCATCTAAATAGTTAGTAGGCTCATCTAAAAGTAATATATCTGGATTTTGAAGTAATAGCTTACCTAATAGTATCTTTGTTCTTTGTCCACCTGATAAATCATCAACATCTCTATCTAGTCCTAAATCTAAAAGACCTAGCCCCTTAGCTACTTCTTCAACCTTTGCATCTATTATATAAAAACCATTATGATCTAAAAGGTCTTGAATTACAGCAGTTCTTTCAAGCATCTTTTCTAATTCTTCTGGAGTACAATCACCCATTTTTTCATATAAAGAATTCATTTCAGTTTCTAAATCAAATAAATATTTAAAAGCATCTCTTAATGCATCTCTTATGCTTTGCCCTTTTTCTAAAGCAGCATGTTGATCCATATAACCAACTCTAACATTGTTAGACCATAGAACCTTACCTTCATCTGGCATGAGTTTATTAGTTACTATATTCATAAATGTTGATTTTCCTTCTCCATTAGCACCAATTAAACCAACATGTTCCCCCTTTAATAATCTAAAGGATACATCTTCAAATATTGCTCTATCTCCAAAGCCATGACTCATATCTTTAACTGTTAATACGCTCATTAATTATCCTCCCGTGTACATCTATTTAAAATAATTATTATCTTAATTAAAAGTTCTTAGTACATAAAAATAAGGCATGATTAATATCATACCTTAAATATTATAAACGATATTCATAGAAAATAAATAGATTTTTTAAACTATTTTAGTAATCATATTCCTTAGTATTTTCACATAATAAAATTTTTAATGAATTATCATCTAAAACCTTTTTATATGAACATAAGAAATCATTTAATTCAACATCAGTTAAATCTATTTTTCCTGCACTAGTTAAGATAACTTTGTTTTCATCTGTTAAAATATTTAAATTATTTTTTTCATTATTAATAAAATAAGTATTTGTAGTTGAAACCTTAATTCTATCTTTATACTTTTCTTGAAAACTCATGTTTTTTCTTATTTTTTCAATATCTTCGGCACCAGGAATTACATTATTTAAACCTAATGAATTAATTTGTTCTTCAATAGCTGAAGCATCAAAACCATATCTTTCCATAAGCTTAGTTTGCATTTTTAAAAACTTATCTTGAGATATATTGTTTTCTTCCATATACTCATTTACCTTCTTTGTGAAATCTGCCATATTTAATTTTCCAGAAGTCATGTCGTAATACAAGTTATACATATATGCTTCAAACTTATCTATATCTTTATCATTTACTCTATTTTTTAATTCATTAAAATCAATAATTCTATCCATAATATTACCAACTCCATATCTTAAAATAGTTGTTATTCATATTATACTATTATTATTACCTAGAATCTATTAACTTAATGTAATATTAATATTTTCTTAATGGAATTATTTATTAATCAGCATAAACATTCATCCATACTTCTTCATATAATTTTAACTTATCTTGTGGTAAGTATGTGTAAACTTCACATTTATCCATTACTTCCTTAGGCATATAAGCCCCTTTATTATTTCTTACTTCTTCAGGTTGTTCTTCCATAGCAAGTTTATTTGGAGTAGTATATCCTATTTCTTCAGCTATCTTATAAGCATTATCTTTTCCACTTACAAAGTTTATAAACTTTTCAGCAGTTTCTTTATCTTTAGCAGTTGTAGGAATAGCCCATGAATCTAACCAATAATCAGCACCTTCTTTAGGTATAATGTATTCTAAGTTATCATATTCATCAGCTAAGTTTAAGCCTTCTCCAGACCATATCATTGCAACTGCTGCTTCTCCGTTTCTCATAATGTCCATTACATTATCAGCACCTTTAGTTAATATTAATTCTTTTTGCTTTAATAATGCATTTTCAATCTCTTTTAATTCTTTTTCATCAGTAGTATTTAATGAATATCCTAAATACTTAGCAGCCGCTCCAATTGAATCTCTCATAGAATCTAGAATAAATATTTGTTTCTTATACTTTTCATTCCAAAGTATATCCCAGCTATCAACTTCTTCATCTACTAAATCTTTATTATAAACTATACCTATAGTTCCATTCATATAAGGAACTGTGTAATCATTATTTGGATCATAGGCTTTCCCCATATCATTTTCATTCATTTCTTTTAAGTTAGGTATATTGTCTTTATTAATCTTTTGAAGTAATCCCTCTTGAATCATTCTATCAGCCATATGATCTGCAACTAATACAGCATCCCAATCAGTTTTTCCTGAGGTTACTTCCATGTACATAGTTTCCATTTCATCAAAAGTCTTATAATTAACTTTTACATTGTACTCTTCTTCAAATTCTTTAATTAGTCCATCCGCAATATTTTCTCCATAGTTTAAAACATTTATAGTCTTCTTATCAGACTTGCCACATCCAGCAAATAAACTAACAGCTATAACTAAACATCCAAGCATAGCAAAAAGCTTAATTGATTTTTTCATTTATATCTTCCTTTCATGTGTAATTGTTATTATGCAATAATAATTATAAAGTGTATTTAATATATTGCAAGTAAAATATCCCCATATCATTATATATTTAAATACAGATTTATACAAAATAATTCCCCTAAATTATTTATAGTCTATAAACTCAAATTTAATAACAACTATAATAAAAAAGTTTGCTTTTAAATAATTAAAAAGAGACTGTATAGACAGCCTCTTTCTAAACCTCAACTAACTTAATAGTTACACCTTTTAAATTCTCTAATTCTTCTTTTAACTTATTAATTTCTTCTTTTTCATCATTCATTAAATTTAGTACTATTAATCCTGAGTTTGAACAAGAAGTTTTAGTAGCTTCATGTAACCCTAATCTAGTATGTATTATACATCCGTATTTTGTTAGTATTTCTTGTACTGTCGGTGCTGTCGAAACCCTTGGTTCTAATTTAATAATCATAATTTTGAACATAAACATTCCTCCGTAACCTTTTCCATACTTTACTATAATATACATCTTTTTTATTTTTAAATCAATATTTTATTTTTTTATTGTATTAAGAACATCTGTTCGGTATAATGTAATTAATATATAAAGAAGGTGATAATATGGATATAAAAGAAAAGCTTAATATTCTTTCTGCAGCTGCTAAATATGATGTTTCATGCTCTTCTTCTTCATCTAAAAGAAAAGCTATGAAAGGTGGACTTGGCAATGCAGAGAGCAGTGGTATTTGTCATAGTTTTGCAGCAGATGGAAGATGTATTTCTCTATTAAAAATTCTTCTAACTAATTATTGCATTTATAATTGCAAGTATTGTGTTAATGCTTCTAGTAAAGATGTTAAAAGGGCAGCCTTTACTCCAGAAGAAGTAGTTTCATTAACTATAAATTTTTATAAAAGAAATTACATTGAAGGCTTGTTTTTAAGCTCAGCTATATTTAAAAATCCTAATTACACTATGGAGTTGTTATTAAAGGTTGTAAAAAAATTAAGAATAGAAGAAAATTTTCATGGTTACATACATTTAAAAGCAATTCCAGGAGCTGATGAAAGTTTAATTAAAGAAGCTGGTAAGTATGTTGATAGAATGAGTGTAAATATTGAACTTCCTTCAGCTTCAAGCTTGAAACTTTTAGCCCCCCAAAAAACTAAAGAAAATATTTTAGCTCCAATGGGAATTATAAAAAATTCAATAATTGAGCATAAAGATTTAAAGAAAAATATAAAATCGACTCCTCTTTTTGTGCCTGGAGGTCAAAGCACGCAGCTAATAGTGGGTGCTACTCCTGAAAGTGATTTTAAAATCTTAAACCTTTCAGAAAACTTATATAATAAATATAACTTAAAAAGAGTTTACTATTCCGCTTATGTTCCAGTAGTTAAAAATGAAAAAGTTCTACCTGATATTACCCATCCCCCTTTAGTTAGGGAACATAGACTATATCAAGCAGATTGGCTTTTAAGATTTTATGGTTTTAAAGCTAAAGAATTATTAAAAAGTGAAGAAGATAACTTTGATTTAGATTTTGATCCTAAAACTTCTTGGGCATTAAATAATATAAATAACTTCCCTATGGAAGTTAATAGAGCATCTTATGATGAATTACTTAGAATACCTGGAATTGGAGTTCGTTCAGCTAGAAAAATAATGATGGCAAGAAGGGTCCACTCCCTTTCCTTTGAAGATTTAAAGAAAATAGGTGTTGTTTTAAAAAGAGCAAAATACTTCTTAACTTGCAGAGGAAAATATTATGGAGATGTAGACTTTGATGACGAGAAGATTAAAAATAGGCTCCTCTATATAGATAAACCTAAATTAGATAATGATACATCTCAGCAGTTATCTTTCTTTGATACAAACTATACAACTAATAAAAATAATATTCTTTTACCTGAAAGTAATAATAGAATATTACTTCCTGAAGCTAAAAACATTATTTTACCTAATGATAAATTTACATCTATTACAGGTGAGATATAAGGGGTGATTAAATGATAAAATTAATTTTCGATGATTCTTTTGAAGGATTTCTAACAGCTATTTATGATGCTTTTTATTCTAAAGAAGAAATTACTTATATCGGTGTTGAAGATAATAGTGATTTAGATATGCTTACTAGAAAAATATATATAGAAACTGATATAAATAAATATAGAAAAGTTAAAGATGCTATTGTATGTAAAATAGATCCTCTTGCTTTAAATAAAATTTATACACTGTACTTATCTAGCTACACCAATAAAGGTTTACTATGTTACAAATATTTGAAATTAGGATTTAAATATGGATCTGATATACATAAACACCTATATTTAAATGAAGTTAAAGATGTAAATTTAATAGAAAGAAGAGTTACTTATGAAGTCCATAGATTTACAGGGTTTGTACGTTTCTCAATTATAAATAAAAAATTTTTATATGCTTCAATTGAACCTGATCACAATATATTAGAGTTGCTTTCACCACATTTTGCAGATAGATTTAATAATGAATATTGGATCATACATGATGTAAAAAGAAATATTGCATCAATATATAATAAAGTTTCCTGGGAAATAACTGAAATGAATGATGACATGTATGCATACTTAAAAAGTCATAATGATGAATTTGAAGACTTATGGAGAAGTTATTTTAAATCTACTACTATTAAAGAACGTTTAAATCCAAAGCTTCAAAGAAAATCTATGCCAAAGCGCTATTGGAAGAATCTAACTGAAATGCAAGAATAAATATAAAATGCGAAGATAACTGCAAAAATAAATATAATATGCTTCATAATATAATGGCTGCAAAAAGAGACATTGAATGCTTAGTGAAGTTGATTAAAACGATAACTGAACTTAGTATAAAAGTTCATCTGCCTAATCTTGCCTTAAGTAGATGAACCTATTGAAAATTTATCACATTAATGATATGTATTAAATTTAGAATTATATTATAAAATATTTTAAAATCAGAAAGTTAATACATATCATTATGTTATTTTTACATTTTACTTAATAAATTCCATACTCCAATTGAAGTAGCCTGTTTCTTCATTTCTTTCATATTTAAAATATGCACTAAAAGTATTTCCCTTTTTACTTTTAAGATTTCTGAATCCTACTTTACCATTTTTAAGTAATAACTGCACCATCTCTTTAGATACTGATTTTCCAAAGGAAGCTATATACTTATCATCTTTCCAAATAGTATATTTACACCCATTTTTCCAGTTAGTACATCCAAAACTTTTTTCGCCTTCAACTACTGGATTACCACATATAGGGCATTTCCCTACTTCCTCTAAGCCTTCTGGCACTTCTACCTTAAACTTATGTAAAAGCGAGTCATCATTCTTTATTTTTTCTACAGAATTCTTAGTGAAATCGTAAATAAGATTTAAAAAGTCAACCTTTTGGTATTTACCTTTTTCTATATCTGATAATGTTTTTTCTAGTCTACCTGTATATTCTAAATCTAAAAGTTCCTTAGCCGGGAAGATTTCTACTATTGTTCTTCCCAGTTCAGTTGTAATTAAACTTTTACCTTTAGTTTGAATATATCCAATATCTTTAAGTCTTTTAATAGTTTCTGCCCTTGTTGCAGGAGTCCCTATACTAAACCCACTTAATATTGCATTCATCATTTCTTCAGTATTAGTTTCATCATCTGAATTTTCGTCTTTATCTTCTTTTTCTTTCTTAAAGTTTTTCCCACATGTTTCCATAACTCTTAAAAGAGTTTTTTCTGTATGATGTTTAGGTGGTTTCTTCGTAACTTTATTAACTTTGCTACCAGTAATCTCAATATTTTCACCTTTTTCTACTAATGGTAAAATAGTATCCTTAGTATCAATCTTTTCAACTACTCTCCAGCCTTTAATAATTTCAACTCTCCCCTTAGCTATAAATTCCCCTGGTACCTTCTCATCATTAACTTTTATTGTTATTTTAGTTTCTTCAAATTCAGCAACAGGCATAAATTGCATTATAAATCTATTCTTTATAGCATTATATACATTTTGCTCATCAATGCTTAGACCTTTTGGTATAACATATGTTGGGGTTATGGCACTATGGCTTTCTACCTTAGAATTATCAAAAACCCTTTTTGATTTTACAAACTTAATTTGATTTTCATAAGGTAATCCCTTTTTTATATTTTCTAATACTTTTCTTGCTTTACCCTCTAAACTTTCTTCTAATACAGTACTAGCAGTTCTCGGATAAGTAATGAATTTCTTTTCATAAAGACCTTGAGCAACTTTTAACACTTTATCTGAAGTCCAGCCTTTATATTTACTAGTAATGTATCCTTGTAAGTTAGATAAATTAAATAGAGGCTGCGGATATTCCCTTTTCTTTTCTATTTCCTTATCAACTACTACACCACTTTTGCCAGCTAAAAGTTTACTTATCGCATCTAGATATTCTTTTTTCTCAAACTTTTCACTAGAATTTTCGTAATAAAGGGTTTCAAATTCAATATTATCCTTAGTTTTAAAATTAGTTGATAGCTTATAATAAGAGCTAGCTTCGAAATTTTCTATTTCCTTATCTCTATCATAAATAATCTTTAATGTTGGTAATAATACTCTTCCAATATTAATAACTTTTCTATCTTTTCCAGTTCCACCATAACGTAATGTAGCAACTGAAGTTAAATTAATACCTATTACCCAATCTGCTAACTGCCTTCCAATACCAGCATCTTGCAAAGGCTTCATTTCAGAATTAAGTTTTAAATTTGCCATTCCCTTTTTTACTTCTTCTTCTGTCCATTCATTAAGAAGTATTCTATATATTGGTTTGCTTACATTAAAATGAATAAATAACTCATCTGAAATAACTTGCCCTTCTCTATCATAATCCGTTGCAGATATTATTCCATCCACATCTTCTCTATCTATAAGGCTCTTGATTAATTTGATTTGTTTTTCTGCACCTTTATCTACTATATTTCTATTGTAACCATCACATTTAATCTTATATTTAAATTCATTAGGTATAAATGGAAACTTTTCCATTCTCCAACCTACCATATTCTCATCGTAATCTTTTGCATCAAATAATTGTAATAGATGACCAAATGCCCAAGTAACTAGATATTCATCCCCATCATAATATCCATCTTTTCTATTTTTTATTTTAAGAGCATCTGCAATATTTTTAGCAACAGATGGCTTTTCAGCAATTATTACTTTTTTCATTTATATCTCCTACTTTTTTAAATAAAAAAGCTCTTGCACAAAAAAATTTAAGTCAATTTTGTACAACAGCCCTATTTTTACTTTCAATAACCATAGAATATTTATGGGCTTTAAAATTATAACATAATATAATTTCATAACAACCCTTACAATTATACTATACTTTTCTTTACATTTCATTATAAAACCATATAAAATAGTTTAAAAAGCTTATAAACACAATCCATGCTATATAAGGAATTAATAATGCAGAGGAAAGTTTATCCACCCTAAAAAACTTATAAAAAGTTATTAAAACCGCTACTAATAATATTATTAACCAAATAAATGATAACCCATATAATCTAAAAGTGAAAAAAAGAAATGGCCAAATAAAATTAATACATAGTTGTATAAAATAAGTAAAGTACGCTCCCTTATCATCTACACCACTTTTATTCCTTATATAAATTCTATACGCTGAAACACCCATTAAAATATATATAATTCCATATCCTATTGGGAAAATTATTACCATTTCTTTTACTAATATTCCCTTAAGAGATCTATATGTATCTAATGCATTCCTATTTATATATCCTATTAGTATTATTGCCAATATAGGAATCATTATATTTATTAGTAAAGGAATTATCTTATTAATTCTTTTGAATTCTTTCTTCACAGCATATTTTTTATTTTTTTTTAGCACTGATTTCATAACACTACTCCCTATTAAAATGATAATTAAGGATATTTTGCCTAGCAAAATTTAAGTTTAAAATAAAAAATGAATAAATAAAGAAATGAAAGAATTTAAATAGTTTTGCAAAGCAAAACTTCATCTATTAATAAAAATATTTTCTAAAAATCTTTAAAGATTTTATACAACATTTTCATTATTTAATCCCTTAATTCTTTCATTCTTTAATTACTGGAAAGGTAATTCTTATTTTAAAATCCCCAAGGATTTTTTCCTTAATTCTTACCTCTTCTCTCTTAACTCTTAACTTTATTCATTCCTAACTATTTTACTTTACAAAATCCACAACTTATTTATATGCTTAAAACTATAGTGTTATGTTAAAAATAAATATCTGAAAATTCTATATCTACCTTTTCTTCAAGAGGATTTATTTTTAAACCTACTGTTGGTATAATATCTTCATCTTCTATGCTTTCATCATAAGGAAATACTATTTTAAAAGTGTTTCCATATTTTACGCCTGTGCTAATACTTATTTCTCCATTATGGTTTTTAACTAGTCCTTTTGTTAAAAACAATCCAAGTCCACTACCTTCTGAAGGTCTATTTAATGAAGAGTTAACCTTAGTAAACTTCTCAAAGATATCTTTTCTCTTATCTTCTGGAATAGCTTCTGCATCATTAACTACTTTAATAACTATACTACTGTAATCTTTAATATTTACAGTTACATAAATATGTCCATTATCTTTACCATACTTTAATGAATTAGATAAAATATTTAACATTATCCTCTCGATTTGTCCCTTATCACATAAGAATTTTATTTCTTCTCTCTCAGGATCAAAAATCAAATTTATATTCCTAAGTTTCATATAATAATCACATGCTAAAACTATATTTTCAATTATTTCTACAACATTATAAATCTTCTTATCCACCTCTAAGAACCCTTCATTTAGCTTATTACTATCTATAAAATTACTTATAGTTCTTATGAGTCTTAGGCAGTTTTGCTTTATAATCTCATTGTTCTTATTGATTTTACTAATCTCATTGTTTTTTAAATATATATCATTTAGCTGTAGTGCTGAATAAATTACATTTATAGGTGTTCTAAGCTCATGAGAAATATTTGAGTAAAATTCTTCTTTTATATTTTCATCTTTAATCTTCTTTTCAATATTAACTATCTCTTTTCTCTTTTTAATAATATCTGTAATATCATTAAATACTAATAGCTTTTTATTGCCATAAATCTTTACTAAATATATTTCTAAGTTTCTTTTTTCACCATTTTCATCTGTAATAACAATTTCTGTTGTAAAGTCTTCTATTTCATCATCTTTAGAATGATATTCCCCTGTTATTCTACTAATTATTGTACTTAATTCCATTAACTCATTTCTTGGATACCTAGATGGATCTCGTTCATAATAACATTCATCATTATAATTAGAATAAGTTAAAAAATTATTTTCAAATAGTAAAAGTCCCTTAGAAAAAGCCTGCACTACATCATAATATCTTTTTTCACTTTTTTCTATAAGAAGGTTTAACTCTAATAATTCCTTTTCCCTTCTTTTTAAGGCTTTATTTAAATTTCTTTTAGTCTCTTTAGCCTTATTTAGACTTTCATAAGCATTTGAAAATGCATTATATAACAATATTTCTTCAAATTTATCATATATTAAGAAGTACATTATAATCTTTGATAATCCTATTAAATATGTTAAATCTATATTTAAAACTCTAGATAAATAAACAAATAAGCTACTAAGTACTATTAATAGTCCATTTATCAATATCCAAATTTTATCTTTCTTGTAATTATACTTATTATATAAGGCTATAATTATAACATATAATAGTATTATTATAACTTCACTAATGAATAATATAAAATAATCACTATATGCTTCAGATATAAGTACTAATGCTTTATTTCCCCCTTTTATCCCAAAATAAATAAAAGGTGTAGTGGATAAAAAGAAAATAGATTGCCATAAAGGTGATTTCCCTTTCTCATAAAAAAATATACTAAGCATTATATTCATAAGTTCTCTTATATTTATAACCTGACTATAGAATAATATTATTAAAATATCATTAATACCAGTATAGAATTCTATATCTATAAACCTAACTAAAGCTATGAAAACACTTCCAATCCCAATATGCTTTAATATTCCTAAATCTTTATTTCCAATCTTTATCATACTAATAATAAATATCATAACTGCTATAGCAAAACATATAATTTTTACTATAAACATATACTCACTTCTCAGTTTAAATACCATACTTAATATTGTTAATATGATAATCATAGGAACAAAAATATTAGAAACAGAACCCTTATATCTATAACTAACCTTCTCACTAGTCATCTTCAATTAAGCACCCTTCCCCTTATTAAAACTAATTCTAAAGGTAGTTCCTTTACCTTCTTCACTCTTAATTTCAACATTACCATTTTGCGCTTTTATTAAATTATATACTACATATAATCCAACTCCAGAGCCATTAGGATTATATGTTTTTGCTCTTTCTTCCATCTCATATTTATTAAATGCCTTCTTTACAAACTCTTCACTCATTCCTTCTCCATTATCCCCTATCTCAATTATTACTAAGTCTAATTCAGCCTTAATTCTTGTAAATATAGTTCCACCTTCTTTAGTAAATTTTATAGAATTTGAAACTAAATTCAGAATAACTCTTTGCATCATTTCTGTATCAAAATAAGTGTAAATCTCCTCTTCTTCTGTATCAAACAAAAGATTTATACCGCTATTTTTGATATATGTATTTAAAGAAATTAAGTAATCTTCTATAAATACAACAATATTGTCATATATTAAATTAGCTTCTAAATTTGAAGAATCTATCTTACTAATATCGATTAAGTTATTAGTAAACTTTGTTAAGATAAAACAATTTTCCTTACTTATTTCATTATAAAAACCTAGTTTATCTAAATCATTATTATCTATTAATATCCTTTCTAATTGGATAGCAGAGTAAATTATGTTAACTGGAATTTTCAAGTCATGAGATATATTTGATAGAAAGTTCTTCTTTATTTCTTCTTTCATTTTAATACTCTCTAACTCTTCTCTCATATCTCTTAACCTTATTTCCTCATTTAAATCCTTTAGTAATAATATAAATTCATTTTCTTCAGAATTTAGTCCTAAAAATCTTCCTTCAAATTGTTTACCATTTATTTTAATAGTGGTAGAATACGATACTTTTCTATTTTGGCTAAACTTTGATAATGTTTCCTTTGTACTTGAGCTAAGATCTATATAGCTATCAATTCTTCTGTTAACTACTCTTCTTAAATTCTTTTCTCCAATAGAATTTAAAAAGTTTAAATTACAATATGAAATTCTAAGATTTTGATTAACTATTACAATTGGATGAGGTAAGCTGCTAAGAAAGCTTTTATATAATAGTTGCTTGTCCTTTATTTTTTTATAAGCTACTTCCAATTTGTAATTATTTTTTATTATTTTATTATTTATTTCCTCTAAATACTTACTTGTATTTACAGTTTCCTTAAATATAAAGTTATAATTTTCTTTTGTAATATTAAAAATTATAGAAGCTAAAATAGCTATAAAAATTATTATCATTAAAATATCAATTAATTCTATAACAATATATATATTAAAAAAGTTTGAAAATAACCTAACAAAGAAGCTCAATGCAGCTAAATTCAAATTAAGCTTTAATAAATCTATCTTACCCTCAATTTCAACCCCAGATTTATATATATATTTATATGATTTAAAAATAAGTGCTAATGAAGACAATATATATATTATTTCCAAAGCTATATATTCATATTTATTATTAATACATACTAAAAAACTGAATATAACTAATAATAATACATATTCAAAATAAATAATTTTACTATTAGCTTCACTTACCCTATATTTTGCTATTATAAAATACATAATAATTAAGTTGTTGTATTTTAGGGTATTAAAACTTAAGAAACCAATCTCATTTATGAAAACTTTCAAATCTCTAAAATAATATTCTGGAGTAATAAAGATAATTATCACAACCATTGTAATAAATAATATCAGCTGTAATAAGCCATAAATCTCTTTCTTAGTAAGACTTTTTAAATGCATTGAGAACATGATTAATATCATACAAATTATCAAACTTAAAAGTCCAACAATATCATAAACTATTAATGTATATCTAAAGGACATAAGTTCAAATATGCAATAAGCAATTAAACTATATAAAACAGAAATTAATAATTTTTTTGGAGTCATATAATAAATTTCTTCCCTAAAAGTATTATAGTCCAACTTAATTCTCCTCACTCTTTATATTTACTACATAATTTTACATCATTTCCTATTATATGTGAATATGCAAAAAAATTTTATATTAATATAAAAAAGGGCTGTCTCACAAACAGCCCAAATTAAGAATTAAGAATTAAAAATTAAAAATGAAGAATTATTGATGTAATTCTTCATTCTTAATTTTTCATTGTGCACAGCACCCATAATATTTTATCTATTTATCCAGTTTAATATATCCTCTATTACTTCATCCTTATTCACTTCATTTAACATTTCATGTCTACCATCCTTATATAACTTATAATCTAAATCTTTAACTCCTAAGTTTTTATAAGTATTATATAAATTCTTAATTCCTTCTCCAAAATATCCTACTGGATCCCTATCACCAGCAAAAATATATATTGGAATATTAACTTTTTTTACCTTCTCCAAATTTTCGTATTTATGTATATCATGAATTCCTTTAATTAAGTAATAGTAAAACTCTGAAGGATATACAAAACCACAAAAATCATCTTCAATATACTTCATAACTTCCTTTTCATCGCTACAAAGCCAATCAAAGTCAGTATTAGAGTTTTTAACACTACTATTAAATCCTCCAAAAGAAAGCTTGTCCATTAAATTACTTCTATTTTCTCGTCCTCTTATTATATTTTCTAATTTTGATACTAAAATACCCGCTTTAGTATATGATTTCTGTTTACCATTAGTACCAGATAAAATTAAAGCATCTATAGTATCACCATATTCCTGTAAATATCTTTGACTTAAAAACGATCCCATACTATGTCCAAAAAGAACTATAGGTAACCCTTCATTTTCATTACTTATTATTTCATTAACTTTTCTTATATCATCTAACATTATATAGAAGCTATCACCTTCTTTAAAAAAGCCTAAACTAGATTTATCTAAAGAGCTATTTCCATGTCCACAATGATCATGACCATATACTATATATCCCTCTTCCACTAACTTTTCTGCAAAATAATCATATCTACCTACCCACTCAGACATTCCATGGACTATTTGCACAACTCCTTTAGGATTTTTTATATCTTTGCCCCATTTATAATATGAAATATCTGAGCCAATACTATTTTTAAAGATATATCTTTCCATATCACTCATCTCCTATAAATATCTTAAGTATAATTATTTTTATTATAATTATTACTTTTCTAATTAATCTTGTCAATTTTCATTTACTTCAGCATCTATTCTACATATGTAATGACCCTTCTATAATTAACCTTATCAATTTTCTATATTTAATAAATTCTTATAATATCATTATTCTTTCAAATAAAAAGTTATGATATACTATTCATAGTTAAAATCAAAAATTATTACAATACTTGTTTATATAATTAAATAATTGTAAATAATATTTGATAAGTATATTAAGGTGGTGAATGATATTAGTATTAAATCTATAATAAGCATATTAGCTTCAAAAATAACAATTTTTCTCACAAAAACAATACTAAAAGGGGGAACTACCTTCCCTGGAAAAGTAGCCTTAAAAATAGATAGAAATATTCTAAAGAGAGTATCTCAAGGCTATAAAGTTGTTTTAGTTACTGGTACTAATGGAAAGACAACAACAACAAGTATGATTTACAACATAGTAAAGGAGGATGGTAAAAAGGTAATTACAAATAATACAGGAGCAAATTTATTCCCTGGTATAGTTACTACTTTTATAGATAACTACAAATTCTTTAGTAAAACTGAAGATGCCTATGCCATCATAGAAGTAGACGAAGCAAACTTAAAATATATAACAAAATATATAACTCCAGAAATAATTACTGTAACTAATCTTTTTAGAGATCAGTTAGATAGATATGGAGAAGTATATACTACCTTAAATAAGATATTAGAAGGAATTACTTTAACTAAAGATACAACATTAGTCCTAAATGGTGATGAATCTTTATTAGGTAATTTAGAACTACCAAATAAAACTGTATTTTATGGTTTTAACGCAAAAATAAATAAAGATACTAAAATAGATGTTAATGCAGATGCTAAGTTCTGTAAATTCTGTAAGTCTCCATATGAATATAATCATATTACATATAACCATCTTGGAGATTTTTACTGTACAGGCTGTGGTTTTAAAAGAGCTGAATTAAAATATGCAGTAAATGAAATTTTAGATCTATCACCTGATAGTTCTACTGTAAAAATTAATAATCTAGATATACGAGTTAGTCAATCTGGTATTTATAACATCTATAATGCTCTTTGTGCTTTTTCAATTTCAAAAGAGCTTGGTATTAAAGATACATCAATAGTTAAATCTTTAGAAAACCAAGATTCTAGTTTTGGTAGACAAGAAGCCTTAAATATAGATGGAAAAGAAGTAAAGATAATCCTAGTTAAAAATCCAGCTGGATATAATCAAGCATTAGATACATTATGCTTAAATAAAGAAAATTTTTCTTGCGCATTTCTTTTAAATGATAATTATGCTGATGGTACTGATGTTTCATGGATTTGGGATGTAGACTTTGAAAAACTACATACCTTAAATATAGATGAAGTCTTTATTTCTGGACTTAGATGCTATGATATGGCAGTTAGACTTAAGATTGCAGGCTTAAAAGAAGATAAATTTATTATTGAAGAAGAATTTGAAAATTTAACATCTAAAATAAAAGATAGTAATAATAATAAAATATATATATTAGCTACTTATACTGCAATGATAAATTATAGAAAACACCTTTATTCTAAAGGATATATAAAGAAATTATGGTAAGAAAGGAGAAATAATTATGGAACTTAATATTTGTCACCTTTATCCTGACTTACTTAATGTATATGGTGATGTTGGAAATATATTAATATTAAAACATAGAGCTGAAGCAAGAGGTATAAAGGTAAATATAATTAACACTTCATTAAATGATGAGTTTGATGTAGAAAACACTGATATTCTTTTCTTTGGTGGTGGTCAAGACTATGAACAATCAATAGTCTCAGATGACTTAAAAAATAACAAAAAAGAGAAATTAAAAGAATATGTAGAATCTAATAAGGTAGTAATAGCTATTTGTGGTGGTTATCAGCTTTTAGGTAATTATTATATTGCTCCAAATGGTGAGAGAATTGAAGGTCTTGGTATATTAGATATACATACTGATGGTGGTGAAACTAGATTTATTGGAAATACAATAATTCATAATGAAGAATTCAATGAAACTTATGTAGGTTTTGAAAATCATTCTGGAAGAACTTATATAAATGGATTAAATCCACTTGGAAAATGTATAACTGGATATGGTAATAATGGTGAAGATGGATATGAAGGATGTATTTATAAAAACACTTTCTGCAGCTATTTCCATGGATCCCTTTTATCAAAAAATCCTGAACTAGCTGATAGATTCTTATCTATAGCTTTAAATAATAAATATGAAAATGTTGTTCTTGAACCTCTAGATGATACATTAGAGTTAAAGGCAAAAGATTCTATGATGAAAAGATTACAAAATAAATAATAGTATTTTAAGCAATATTAGGACTAATTACATAAAATTAATCCTAATATTGCTTTTCTATTTATTTAAAACATTTATACTTTTTAGATAATCTATTTCATAATCCTGTATTTCATTAAGTGATTTAAATTCATATCCTCTGTCCTTATATATATCTATTATTTCTTGAAGAGCTTCATATGTAGTACTCTTTCCACCTAAATCATGCATTAAAACTACTTCAACATCATATAAGCACCCTTCATCTCTTATTCTAGATACTAGGTAATCTTTTGATATATCATAGCTTTCAGAATCTCCAGAATCTATTGTCCAATCCAAGTAATTAATTTCTTTATTTAGAAGGTTGGTTTTAATCTTTTCTAATGTATCAATTTCACAATAAGTATTATCAGCACCACCTGGTAACCTTACAAAGTTCATTTTCTTATTTCCTATTACTTTTTGAATGCTTCTAGTGCAATTCTCTAAATCATTAAAATAAGAGTCTTCACTTTTGTATAGAGAACTATAATCATGATAATTACAGTGTGGCATTATAGCCATGTTATTGTCATCTAAATCTTTTAAAATATATGGATAGATACTTACATAATCTCCAACTACAAAGAATGTCCCCTTTATGTTATTGGCATTTAATATATTTATAATTTCTTTAGTAACTTTTACTGAAGGTCCATCGTCAAATGTTAAGTACACTGTTTTTTTAGTAGCTGTTGTATATAGTGCTGATACATGGATAGAATTAAAGCTAATAAAAATAAAAAAAGACACTAAGAAAATAATATTTTTTTTTATAGTAACCACCTCCTATGATATTTTAGTATGTACAATTAATAAAAATATATTAGATGTAATTTAAACCACTTAACAACTCATCTGTTTATTGTTATTATTAGATATAGATGTTATACTTTAAGATATGTAAAAAAATAAACCTTAAGAAATGGGGAGATGAACTTGAAAGTAAAAAAACTAATAAAAACGCTAGCACTTGCTCTTTCTGTTTCATTATTAGCACCCTTAGCTAATAACGTTAGTGCAATAGAGGCAACTACTACAGCACCAGAAATACTTGGTGAATCCGCTATTACAATGGATGCAAAGACTGGAGAAATTATTTACTCTAAGAACGCAGATGTTAAGCTTTCACCTGCTAGTACAACTAAATTAATGACAGCTTTACTGTTTGCAGAAAACAAATCAAAAGCAGACATGCTAACCTTTTCTGAAAATGTTCTAAAGGTTACAGAAACATCATTAAATAATTATACTAATATTAAACCTGGTGATAAAATCTCTGCTGAAGATACTATGAAAGCAGTACTAATATTCTCAGCTAATGATACAGCTTATTTAATGGCTGAATCTGTAGGTGGAACTGTAGATAATTTTGTTGCTATGATGAATAATAAAGCTAAGGAACTTGGACTTACAGATACTGTTTTTCAAAATCCATCTGGTTTAGAAATTGACCCTTTAAATCCTAGTAACACAGAAGTTAATGAAACTACTGCTTATGATTTAGCTAAAATAGCAGTTGCTGCCTTCCAAAATGAGTGGGTAAGAGAGATTATTTCTCCAAGCAATGCTAAGACTTCTATTAGTATAAATGGTGCACCTATTATACTAGAAACTAGAAATAAAAATCTAGGCAAGAATGGTAACATAGGTGGAAAAACAGGTACTGAGGATTTAGCTGGCCATTGCTTTGTAGGCTTTTATGAAAAAGATGGAAGAGATCTTGTAACAGTAGTATTAAAATCTGAATACGGTGCAACTGGGCTTCATGTATTTGAAGATACAGAAAAAATAGCTAATTACAGTTATGCAGCTGAAAAAGAAACCTTCAAAAAGGCCGGTGAAGAAGTAAGTTCAGTTGATTTACCTTATAAAACATTTAAATTCTTTGGTGCTGAAAAAGAAATCACTGCCCCAATTACATTAAATGAAGATGTTGAATATTATAAAAATGATTTTAATGATTCAAAGGCAACTATTACATATAATAATGATAATAAAGATGCTTGGAGTTTAAGTGGAAATAAAGAAGTAACATTAACTTATAGTACTCCTGGATATTCAATGGATGTTAAAGGTACAATAAATCTTTCTAAAATGGATATAATTAAAGCTAATCTTTCTTTATATATATTATCAATAGTAATTGTACTTGTAATAATAATTCTTCTAATACTAGTTATTAAATTAATTAATACTAATAAAAGAAGAAGGAGAAGAAGATATTATTAAACAATAAATAGTTTAATACTTAGGTGGATTATCAAAGGGACTGTATTATGGCAGTATCTTTGACTCCACCTCTTTTATATTAATTAGAACTGAGGTAATAAAATGAAAAAACAAAATTTTAAGGGAAGCGTAATGCTTAACCCAACTCCTGTAGTAGTAGTAACATGTAAAAACTCTGAAGATAAAATAAATGCTTTTACTGTTGGATGGATTAGTACTGTATGTACTAAGGAACCAATAATAGCTATGGGGGTAAGACCTGAAAGACTTTCTTATGACTATATAAAAGAGAGCCAAGAATGTGTAATTAACCTTCCATCTAGAGATATGGTTAAGTTTGTTGATTACTGTGGCGTAGTATCTGGTAGAAAAATAGATAAGATTAAACATTTTGGTTACAAGCTAAATGAAGGTGTTTCAATTTCTACTCCATCTATAGATTTAGCACCAGTAGCACTTGAATGTAAAGTGAAAAGTGTAACTCCACTTGGAACTCATGATTTATTTTTATTAGATGTTTTAAATGTTAAAGTATCTGAGGATATTATAGATGACAAAGGTAAAATATGTTTCAATAAAGCAAACTTAATTTGCTACAATCATGGAGAATATTTTGGTTTAAACGCAAAACCTCTAGGTTCTTTCGGATACTCAATCAAAAAGAAGAAAAAATCATATAATAAAAATAAGAAGTAATTTATTAACATTCATTCTTCCATTGGCTTCCTTGACATTAGAATGAAATGTTACTATACTCAATAATGTTAAAGTAAATTAATTCGGGGGATTATTCTATGTTTATATTAACTTATAATATTAAATTTAAAGAACTAGATTCAAAAATAGAATTATTAAATATTAATGATATTTATAATGTTTTTTATGAAAGTCCTTTAGAAATCACTACTGATGAATATGGTTATGGATATTTAGAAAAAGAAGTGAATGATATAGATATAAAAGTTGCCTATGATGAAGATAAGTCATCACTTAATATTTTTATAGAAAAAGTAAATTCTATCCTAGATTCTACTTGTATATCTATTGAAGAAGTAAATAATAGCTATGAGGAATATGATTTTCCAGATGTTCATATAAATGATGAATGGATGTTATCATCATCTACTGATGCTAAAAAAGATAAATCTAAAAACATTATTTCATTTCGTCCTCAAGGAGCTTTTGGTACTGGACTTCATGAAACTACACAAGATCTTTTAAATATTATTTTATCTAAAATTGATTTGACTAATAAAAAGGTATTAGATATAGGTACTGGTTCTGGCATATTGTCTATAGCTTCTTCTATTGCAGGTGCTTCAAAAGTAACAGCTATTGATATAAGGGATGTTAGAGATGAAGTTATGTTAAATTCTGAATTAAATGGCCTTTACAATATAGAGGTTTTAATAGGAAATGCATTAAATAATGAAGTTAATATTAATGATAAATTCCAATGGATATTTATTAATATCGGCGGAGAAGAAACCGAATTATTTATGAATTTTATAAAGGATCATCTAGATGAAGGCGGAAACTTACTAGTATCTGGTCTTGTTGAATGGAGCTTTAATAAAGTAAAAGATATTGTTGAAAATAACGGATTCACTTTACAAGATAAATATCAAAGCAATGAGTGGATTACTGCTATATTTCATCAATAATATAGATTATAAAATAACTAAAAATGGGTCTATCCTTACTGATAGACCCATTTAATATTAATAAAACATGGAGCTGTCGCACAAACAGTTCAAATTAAGAATTAAAAATTAAAAATGAAGAATTATTGATGTAAATCTTACAGAATTACTAAAGTAATTTTCTTTTCAAAACTCCGTCAGGAATTTTTTCATTAATTCTTCATTATTCATTCTTAATTTTCCATTGTGCTTCAGCACCCTCTACTTATTATATAAGTATTTGTAAATATTATAATTAGCTTTTACCTTATCTACATATTTTTTTGTTTCTGGAAATGGTATGTAACTTAAAGTTTCTCCATCCTCTGAATACTCTTCATGACTTAGCCATTTGTTCACATTTCCACTACCTCCATTATAGGCAGCAAGAACTAAATCTAAGTCTTCATCAAATTCATTTTCCAAATTCTCTAAATACCAGCATCCCATTTTAATGTTTAACTCAGGATCAAATAGCATAGATGGCATAAAATAATTAATTTCTAGTTCTTTAGCTATCCATTCACCTGTGTTATCCATAATTTGCATCAAACCTTTTGCATCCTTCTTAGACACTGCTTCTTTATTAAAATTACTTTCTGTTTTTATAACAGCTAAAACAAGATAAGGATCTAAATCATATTCCTCACTATACTTATTTATATATTCCTCATATGGGTAAGGGTATACGTACTTTTTCATTGCAAATATAAATGCAAAATAAGCTACAAGTAGTACAATTAAAACAGTTAATATACGCTTAAATTTCATTATTTTCTCCTTACTTACTTATAACATTTAAAAAATCCATTACCTTATCTACTTGACCTTTAGTTTTTAGTAGATCTCCATTATTGTCTATAATAATATGGGCATAATCTTTCTTTCTATCTAAGGAAATTTGTGAGTTTAACCTATTAATTGCTTCATCTCTAGTTAACCTATCTCTATTTCTTACTCTAATTATTTGAGTATTATTATCTACCCAAACAACTATTATATAGTCCATATTTAAATGAAGATTATTTTCTATTAAGGTTGGAGCATCAAGAACAATTAATTTTTCTCCTGCTTTTTCATGCTTTTCTATTTCTTTAAATATTTCATCTTTTATATATGGGATAATTATCTCCTCATACTTTTTCCTTTGCTTAGGAAACCTAAAAATGTGATTTCCAAATTCTCTTCTTCTAAATTCACCTCTCCAGTCGAAAAATCCAGAACCAAATTCAATTTTTATCTTATCTAATATCTCTGGATATTTTTTAAGAACCTCTCTTGATATAGTATCTGCATCAATGACAACAAACCCATTATCACAGAGCATTTTAGTTACTGTACTTTTTCCTGACCCTATTCCTCCTGTTAACCCTACTTTAATCATTAAGTTAAGCCCCCTTACTTAGCCTCATACCATGTTTTACCTAAATTAATATCAACTTCTAGAGGCACTGATACTTTTAAAACATTTTCCATTTCTTCCTTAACTAAAGCCTTTACCTCTTCTAACTCATCTTTTTTTACATTTAAGATTAATTCATCATGTACTTGTAAAATAATCTTACTTTTTAATGATTTTTCTTTTATCTTGTTATATACATTTACCATAGCTAGTTTAATAATATCTGCCGCACTTCCTTGAATTGGAGCATTCATAGCAAGTCTTTCCCCAAGAGCTTTTACAATCTTATTAGAAGCCTTAATTTCAGGTATAAATCTTCTTCTATTTAAAATAGTTAAAACATATCCCTTTTCTTTAGCTTCTTCAATTAAACTATCTAAGTATCCTTTAATCTTTGGATATCTATCAAAGTATATTTCCATATATTCTGATGCTTCTTTTTTAGTAATGTGTAAATCTTGTGATAAGCTAAAATCACTTATTCCATAAACTATACCAAAGTTAACAGCCTTTGCTCTACTTCTCATTAATGAAGTTACTTCTTCAACTGGAACTCTAAATACTTCTGAAGCTGTTTTCCTATGAATATCACTATGTTCCTTAAAAGCACTTATCATATTTTCATCTTTTGACATTTCAGCTAAAACTCTTAATTCTATTTGAGAATAGTCACAAGATAATAGTATATCTTCTTCATTATCAGGAATAAATACTTTTCTAATTTCTCTTCCCATTTCATACTTTATAGGTATATTTTGAAGATTTGGTTCTGTGCTTGATAATCTTCCTGTAGTTGTAACTGTTTGGTTGAATGTAGAATGAATCTTACCATCAACATCTATTACATTCTTTAATCCTTCTACGTAAGTAGAATTAAGCTTAGTTATTTGTCTGTAATAAGTAATTTTAGGTACTATCTCATGCTTATCTTGAAGCTTTTCTAATACTTCAGCATTAGTTGAATATCCTGTTTTAGTCTTTTTAATAACTGGCAAATCTAACTTTTCAAAAAGAATTTTCCCTAATTGCTTTGGAGAATTTATATTAAATTCCTCTTCAGCTAAGTCAAATATTTCTTTCTCTGTAGTTATAATTTCTTCCTTAAACTTAGCTGCTAATTCATCCAGCATTTCTTTATTAACTTTAAATCCTAAAGATTCCATAGAAGATAAAACATATATTAATGGATGCTCAACTTTGTAATACAATTCTTCCATATCTTCTTCTTCGATTTTTTCTTTAAAGTAACTATAAACATCTTTTAGCTTATAATTAAGCTTTCCTTCTAATGTTATATCTTCACCTTTTACATCTTCACATAAGTATTCATTCACTAATGTTAATAAGTCATAAGAACTTCTTGCTGAATTAATTAAATAAGCTGCAATTGCTGTATCAAATATAAAATCTTTAATTTCAATATTTAACTTATTTAAAATTGTAATCAATGATTTTCCATTATGGATAACTTTTTTCAAGTTTTCCTTTTCCATAATGTTTTTTAGTCCCTTAACTGCTTCTTCTCCCATAGATGATAACATATTATTAAAATCTATATAATATGTTAGATCCTTTGACGTAATATATAATTTATCTAATGTTATTTCAGAGTATCTTTCACCATTAGCAACTTCATATGTAATATAACATATGTCTTCTAACTTATTAGATAATTCTAAAAATGCATCTGCATCAGTAACACTTTCAAAGTTAAAATCTTCATCTTTTTCTGCTATTTCTTCACTTCCTTTACTCACTGGAAGCTTATCAATCATTGATTTCATTTGAAGCTTAAAGAAAAATCTCTTTAGTTCTTCATAATTATAATTATCTTGGCTCTTTATTTCATCTAAATCAAATTCTATAGGAGCTTCTGTAATTATAGTAGCTAGTTTTTTACTGAATATAGCTAATTCCCTATTATTCTCTAAGTTTTCTTTTAACTTCTTTCCACTAATATTATCTATATTATTTAATACTTCTTCAATAGAACCATAAGTTTGAATTAATTTATAAGCAGTTTTTTCTCCAACACCTGGTACTCCCGGAATATTGTCAGATTTATCCCCCATAAGACCTTTTACATCTATAAATTGAGTTGGTGTAACTCCAAATTCTTCAATAAAAGTATTATAATTATATACTGCTGTTTCAGTAACTCCTTTTTTAGTTATAACAACATTTATATTATTAGATGCTAATTGAAGCGCATCCCTATCTCCAGTTACTATAAATACTTCAATATCATTTTTTTCTGCAAATTTAGCTAAGGAACCAATAATATCATCTGCTTCATATCCATCCATTTCATATCTTGTAATAGATAATAAATTTAGAAGTTCCTTAGTTAGTGGAAATTGTTCTGCAAGCTCTTCAGGCATCTTCTTTCTACCTGCTTTATACTCTTCATACTCTTTATGTCTAAAAGTTGGTCCCTTTTTATCAAAAGCTGCAACTACGTAATCTGGTCTTAATTCTTCTTTCATTTTAAAAAGCATATTAGCAAATCCATAAACTGCATTTGTATGAACTCCATCTGTAGTAGTTAATTCTGGAATTGCGTAAAAAGCTCTATTTAAAAGAGAATTCGAATCTAAAATTAATAATCTTTCCATTTTTATCCTCCAAATTAAGGTGCTAGTTCCTTAAAGCTATTTTTATTATAAATTATACTATTAAAAACATAATAAATCATTACTTTTTAATTAATATACAGTTTAAAAAATGCTTAAGTCTAGTTCTTCAGATAGATCCTTTATAAGTTGCAGACCAGCAATACTATTGCCTTTCTCATCTAGTGAAGGTCCATAAATACCAATTCCATATTTTCTTGGAACAGTTGCTATAATACCTCCCCCTACTCCAGACTTTGCAGGTATTCCAACATTAACAGCAAATTCTCCTGATGCATCATACATTCCACATGTAACCATTATAGACTTTACTATTCTACATACTTCTTTAGGAATAACTTTTTCATTATTCCATGGTAATATTCCATCATTAGCAAGAACCACTCCAAATCTTGCTAAATCTCTTGCATCTAATTCGATTGAACACTGCTTAAAGTATAGGTCTAATATTTCTTCAACATCTCCATCTAGTACCCCTGTACTTTTCATAAAGTATGCTAAAGCTCTATTTCTACTTCCAGTTTCTTTCTCTGATAAATAAACTCTTTCATTTACACATATTTCACTATTATTAGTTACTATTTTTAAGAAGTCTAATATCTTTTTTAATCTTTCTTCTACATTCCTTCCATCAATCAAGGATGAAGTCATAATAGCTCCAGCATTTATCATAGGGTTATAAGGTTTTCCTGAATCACTAGCTTCTAAATTAACTATAGAGTTAAATCCCATTCCTGTAGGTTCAACATCTACCTTTTTAAAAACATTATGTCTTCCATTATCTTTAATCGCTAAAATTAAAGACACTACTTTAGAAATACTTTGTATAGTAAATTTTTTATTATAATCTCCAGAAAAATATTCATTCCCTCTAGTATCAACTATATATATTCCAAGATCATTAGGATCAGCTTCTAATAATGCAGGAATATATGCTGCTAATTTTCCTTCTTTTCCATATTTTTTGTTATTATCTACTAATGTATTAAGTAAATTAAACATAACTCACCTCTTATCCTTCGTTTTATGTACAATATATTATATTAATTATTATTCTTCTAAACAAGAATAAATAATCAATTAGTCTAGACTATTTTTCTATATTGTGCAAAAATAAACATATAGAAATTAAATTATATATATTCTTTCAATTTAGATAATTTACTTATAAAGTATTTTTAATCTATAATTTTATAAAACTATACATATAGATTATTGATTGAAAAATATATATGATAGCGTGGAGGTAATAATATGGACAATAAAATGTTAGATAAATACGCTTATCTTTCTGTTAAAAAGGGAGTTAATTTACAAAAAGGTCAGGTTCTTTTAATTAATTCTCCTGTGGAATGTACAGATTTTGCAAGAGCTATAGCTGAAGTGGCTTATAAAGAAGGTGCTAAAGATGTAGTTGTTCACTATGGTGATCAAAAGTTACAAAGGCTAAAATTAGAATATGCTTCTATAGAAACATTACAAGATGTACCTAACTGGGTTTCTGAGTCATATAATTCTTATGCAAGAGAAGGTTGCGCAGTTATATCAATATCAGCACAAGATCCTGATGCTTATAAAGGAATTCCAGCTGATAAAATATCAACTTTCCAAAAATACAGACAAATAGCTTTAAATGAATATTATAATTATTCTATGTCAAATAAAATTCGTTGGACTGTAGTATCAGTTCCTACAGATGCTTGGGCTTTAAAAGTATTTAATAATTCAAATTCTGAAGAAGCTGTAAAAAAATTATGGGATGTTATATTTAAAGTAGTAAGATTAGATAAAGAGGATCCAATTAAAGCTTGGGATGAACATAATTCTAATATAGATAAAACTTTAGAGTTTTTAAATACTAATAAATTCACTAAACTACACTATACTAATTCAATTGGAACAGATTTAACTATTGAATTACCAGAAGATCATATTTGGCTTGGTGGCGCTGAGAAATCTGTTGATGGATTAGAATTCAACGCTAATATGCCAACAGAAGAAGTCTTTACTCTTCCTAAGAGAAATGGAGTAAATGGTACTGTTTCATCTTCAAAGCCATTAATCTATGGTGGTAATTTAATAAATGACTTTACTCTAACATTTAAAGATGGTAAAGTAGTTGATTTTACTGCTAAAGAAGGATATGAAACATTAAAAGAATTATTATCTAGTGATGAAGGTGCTAGCTACTTAGGAGAAGTTGCATTAGTCCCTTATGATTCACCAATATCTAATTCTAATATAATTTTCTATAATACATTATTTGATGAAAATGCTGCATGCCATCTTGCTTTTGGTAAAGCATATCCTACTTGTATTGAAAATGGTGAAAAAATGCCTGCTAAAGAATTATTTGATAAGGGCGCAAATAATTCTATAATTCATGTAGATTTTATGATAGGCACTAAGGATTTAAATATTATCGGATTTAATAAAGATAATGAAGAAATTCAAATCTTTAAAGATGGTAACTTTACCTTTTAGTATCTTATAAAAATATTATTGCTTATAATAAAAAAGGGCTGTCACAGGCAACCCTTTTTATTATGTTCAATTTTATATATCCTAAGCTTAGTTTTCAGTTTCGACTTCTTCAACGGCCATTTCTTCTTCAGCATCAAGCTCTAAAGCTGATTTACCATCTCTTCTTTCTAATTCTGCTTCTAAAGCTTCTTTTATTCCGTTAGCTTTATTTTTAAGTTTCTTCTTAGCACCAAACTTTTCTAATATAAGTGTTATAGAAGATGAAAATCCCTTCATCTCTTGAATTTCAAAAATCTTCAATTCTGTAGAATTTGGTCCTAACTCAGTAAATTCATATCTTGATATATACTTATCTTCTTCAATAGTATTAGTAACTTCGTAAAGCTTGTTTTTCTCATATTCAGTTACTGTAGTAGTCATTTCTATTTTTTTCTTTGCTACATATTTTATAGTTCTTGTATAGCTTGTATCCTTCGGATTTTTATTATTGAATTTAGGGATTTCTCTCTTATTTAAATCTATAAAAACTTTAAAAACCCTCTCTATAGGATAATTTATACTTATACTTATGTTATAACTGCTCATCTAAAGTCCCCCTTGAAATTTATACTCTATTCTATTATTACATCTTTTGCTAAAAATATCTATACCTTTTCATTTGAATATTATGAAGTTATTTAAAATTTACAAAATAGTAAAAAAAGTTAATCTATAAAAGATTTCTATAAAAAAATAAAAGGATATAGAATCCTTTTATTTTTTTATTAATTATCTTCTTTTCTTGGTTTATTTTTCCCTAATTTTCTAGACTCTTTTGAATATCCTACTTCATCTGCTGTCTCAACTTGCATCTTTCTAACTTCTGCTCTAGTCTTTTGACCTGCTTTTTTATTTTTCTTTGAATTCTTGTTATTTTTATGAGCCATTAAAACACCTCCACATATAGTCTTAATATATAAGGTGCTTTTTATTCTAGGAAAAAAGTAGTTATAAACTACTTAATTATTATAAATTCTTTCTAATCTAACTCTAATTTGCTTAATAAAATCAGCAGAATTAGTTACTGTAATATTTTCTATGTTTGATAATAATGCTAAATCCTTTGTCATAAATCCTTCATTAATAGTTTGCAGAGAAGCTTTTTCTAAGTTATCAGCAAATTCTACTAAATCACTAATATTATCTAATTCTCCTCTTTTTCTTAATGCACCAGACCATGCAAAAATAGTAGCTATTGAATTAGTTGAAGTCTCTTTACCTTCTAAGTGATTATAATAATGCCTTTGCACTGTTCCATGAGCAGCTTCATATTCATAGTATCCATCAGGAGAAACTAAAACTGAAGTCATCATAGCTAATGATCCGAAAGCTGTTGCAATCATATCACTCATTACATCACCATCATAATTTTTGCAAGCCCAAATATATCCACCATTAGATTTTACTACTCTAGCTATAGCATCATCTATTAAAGTATAGAAGTATTCTATATTCAACTCTTCAAACTTATCCTTGTACTCATTATCGTATATTTCTTGGAATATATCCTTAAAAGTATGATCATACTTCTTAGAAATAGTATCCTTTGTTGAGAACCATAGATCTTGCTTTGTATCTACTGCAAAGTTAAAACAACTTCTTGCAAAGCTCTCAATAGATTTATTTAAATTATGCATTCCAAGAACTACTCCATCACCTTTAAAATCATGGATAAGTTCTCTTTGTTCTTCACCACTCTCACTAGTAAATACTAATTCAGCTTTTCCTTTGCCTTCAATTTTCATTTCAACGTCTTTATATACATCTCCATAGGCATGTCTAGCAATAGTTATTGGTTCTTCCCATGTTCTAACATAAGGTTTAATAGAATCTACTATAATTGGTGCTCTAAAAACAGTACCATCTAAAATTGATCTAATAGTTCCATTAGGACTTTTCCACATTTCTTTTAAGTTATATTCCTTAACTCTTGCTGCATTAGGCGTAATAGTTGCACACTTTACACCAACTCCATATTTCTTTATTGCTTCTGCTGCTAAAACAGTAACACTATCATCAGTTTCATTTCTATATTCTAAACCTAAGTCATAATATTCTGTTTTTAAATCAATAAATGGATTTAACAATTCATCCTTAATCATAACCCAAAGGATTCTTGTCATTTCATCTCCATCCATTTCAACTAATGGTGTATTCATTGTTATTTTTTTCATTCTTAGCCCCCCAATATATAAATTTTTACAAATTAATTATAACTTATAAATTAAGGTTTTACAATTATAGATGAAATTGACATATAAATATTTATTTAAAATGAATATTAAATTCAAATTAGAATAATATTGAAATCAAAATTATAGCAATTGTTATTTGGCATATACCAACTAATCCACCATAAAGCATACCTCTTGGTCCCTCTTTAACTAATTCTTCAAACTTAACTCTCATTCCAATGCCAGCTAAAGCAATAATCTCAAAATTACTACTTACCCATTTAAATGCTTTTGATACTACATCAGGTATAATTCCTATAGTATATAAGATACATACTGCAAAGAATCCATAAATAAACCATGGAATTTTTATTTTCTTTAGATTTTTTATGAATTTACTTTCTGCCTTGCCATCATTAGTTTTAATTTCTTTTCTTATGTCCTTAATTTCTTTATCATTATTAATCTTTTCGAAAATAATTACAACTGCAACAATCATTATTATTCTGATTATTTTAAAAATGGTTGCTAAATTAACTACATCTTCTGATATAAATTTAGCTGATCCTATAACTTGCCCAACTGATTGTAACGTACCCCCAATCATTGCTGAAGAGTGTAATACATCATTGTTATATAATGCCATTGTAATGAGAGGGAGTAGTATCATAAGAATAGTTCCAGTAACATTTACAATAGTAATTGACATTACCTTATCATCATCTTCTGCCTTTATAACTGGAGCTGTTGCACCAATAGCTGAAGATCCACAAACTGAATTTCCAGCTGCCATAAGTAGTGAAAATTTCCTATTAAACTTAAGCTTTTTCCCTATATAAATAGTTGCTATAATGGTTAAAGTCATTTGAATAATAATAAATATTAATCCATTAAATCCAAGACCTAAAATTTGCCCAAGATTTAAATTAGCTCCCATAAGAACAATTGAGTAATTCAGTAAATCTTTTTCTGCAAACTTAGTACCTTCATTATAACTTTTATCTTTAAAAAGAGTATTTCCAAGAAGTATTCCAATAAATATAGCAAAGGTTGCTGCCCCAACCTTTTCAAATATTCCTCCTAAGTACTCAGATAAAATTCCAATAATAAGACAAACCAATAGTCCTTTCCAAATGCTTTTTAAATTTTTCAAAGTCTCACCTCAATATCTATAATTTTGTCTAAACTTATTATAGATATTATGCATCAAAAAGCAAAATACTATTATTTTATAATAATAATAACCTATTACCTATATGTTATTATTTCGGGAATATTCTATAAACTTCTTCATATTATTAGAAATGAATTTATCCTTATGTATAATTAGATATAAATCTCTCTCAATTTTCCCTTCCTTTAATCTAAAGCTAAATAACTTACCTAGCTCTATTCTATCTTCTACAACCCTATAAGATAAACATCCGACTCCCAAATTAGCCTCCACTGTCTTTTTAATAGCTTCGGTACTTCCAAGCTCTAGAAATTTATTAAACTTAATCTTATTCTTTCTTAAAAAAAGTTCTGTATGCTCCCTTGTTCCACTTCCCTCTTCTCTCATAATAATCTTTTGATTTTCTAATTGTTCTCCTTTAATTGAATCATAGTTTTTAAGTTCATTGGCATCACCACATATAAAAACTAATTCATCTTTCCAGGCTGTTTCCTTAATTATTTCATCTGAAGAAATTTCACCTTCTACAAAAGCAAAGTCTACTTTATTTTCAAGTATCAATCTTTCAATAGTCTTAGTATTTTCAATAATTAAAGAAATATCTATATTTTTAAAACTTGCTGAAAACTCCTTAATTATTTCAGGCAATATATATATTCCAATTGTTGTACTAGCTCCTATTACAATTTTTCCTCCTGAATTTATAGAACAATCTTTTACTGTCTTTACTCCTTCATCATACAAGTTTAATATTCTTCTCGTATAATTTAGAAATATTTCCCCTTCATGAGTTAAGAATAACTTTTTACCTATTCTATCAAATAATTTTACATTTAATTCTTGCTCAAGCTCATTAATACTTTGACTAATGGATGGCTGACTTATATACATATTTTTTGCCACCTTCGTCATATTTAAATGTATTGCAGTTTCATAAAATATTTTTAGTTTTCTAAAGTTCATGCTTATCCCCTCTTACAAGAAAACTCAGCCTAGGCATATATATTAGGCCTAGGCTGAGTCTTTATATCAAATTTATTTATCAACATCTTCATAATCAACATCAATAACGTCACCAGCAGAATCATCAACACCATTTGTTATATCATTATTATATGATGTCTCGTATTCTTTTGTATAACTACCTGTTGAACTACTATTATCTTTTCTAAAATAATTTCTTATTTTGAAAAATAAATATAAAACTAGTAGTACCGGAAATAAAAGAAATAAAAGTTTAAAAGCTAAAGCTGCAACTATTCCTATTAAAAGTATTCCACCTACAATATACAACCAAGTTTTGATTTTATCACTCATATTTATACCTCTTTGTTTTAATAATATTATTGTACTCTGCCTTGAAATTATTATACCATAAGTAAAATTCCTTTTCAAGAAGAGATATTTATTATTTCTTTAAAAGGTTAAATATACTATTTAACACAAAACTCTTTAGATGCTTTACTTAAAATATTACACTCTTAAAATCATTACTATTACCAGAACAAATAAAATTTAAAGTTAATTAAAAAAATAGTTTTATAATTAAATTTTGATATAAAACAATCTAGCTTATTATTTTAAAAGCAATTATTAACCAATCTATAAATCCTCCATATAAGATAATTGTGATACTAACTACTATTAATACAATTCTATAGCTAAATACACTATACTTATCTTTCCACTGATCTATAAAGGATAATTCCTTCACGCCTCTTTTCTTTAATATTAAGAGAGCTCCCAAAATCATTCCTAATGCTCCAATTAGCAGTAAAGCACTTCTTACATTTTGTAACGATTGCCTCCAATTAACATTTGGTACTAATAATGAAATTATTCCAACTACTAAAATAATTCCTAAAGATATAATGCTTCCCCAAATAATGCATTTAATTAAATCTTTTATTACTTCAATAAATTTTTCCATACGTTTATCTCCTAAAATCTAATTAGTATAAATGACATGCCACAAAATGTCCTTTTTCTATTTCCTTAAATTCTGGTTCTTCAGTTTTACATATTTCCATACACTTACTGCATCTACCTTGGAATTTACATCCCTTAGGAGTATTTATTGGACTAGGTACATCTCCTTCTAACATAATCCTACTTCTGTTCTCTTCTATATCCGGATCTGCTATAGGAATAGCTGACATTAATGCTTCTGTATATGGATGTTTAGGATTATTAAATAATACTTCTGATTCAGCTAGTTCAACCATACTACCTAAATACATAACTGCTACTCTATCTGAAATATGCTTAACCATAGATAAGTCATGGGCAATAAAAAGGTAAGTCAACCCTAATTCATTTTGCAATTTAATTAATAAGTTAGCAATTTGCGCTTGAATTGATACATCTAGTGCTGATATAGGTTCATCACATAATATAAACTTTGGCTCTACAGCTAAGGCTCTAGCTATACCTATTCTCTGTCTTTGTCCACCTGAAAACTCATGAACAAATCTATTTGCATGTTCTTTGTTTAATCCTACATGCTCAAGCAACTCATAAACCCTTTTATCTTTATCTGCTTTTGATTTAGCTAACCCATGAATATCTATTCCTTCTGATATAATATCAGCAACAGTCATTCTTGGATTTAATGATGCATATGGATCTTGGAATATTATTTGGACTTCCTTATTAAACTGCTTTTTTTCTTTTCCCTTTAATCCGTCTATTGCCTTTCCATTATATAAGATTTCCCCATCTGTCTTATCATATAAACCAATAACAGTTCTTCCACAAGTAGTCTTACCACATCCTGATTCTCCAACTAAACCTAAAGTCTCTCCCTCTTTAATGGCAAAGGAAACATCATCTACTGCTTTTAGAATATCTTTATTTCCAATTTTGAAATATTTTTTTAAATTTTTTACTTCTAAAATTACATTATCTCCATTAGCCATTTTTTCTTTCCTCCATAATTTCTTCTAATATCTCCTCAGGTAGCTCTTCACTATATAACCAGCATTTCGCTTTATGTATATCCCCAAATGAATACTCCTTTGGCTCCTCCTCTAAACAAATATTCATGCAATACTTACAACGCGCTGCAAATGCACAGCCTTTTGGTGGTGCAATTAAGTCAGGAGGTGTCCCCTTTATTGTATCTAGTAATTGTTTCCCTTTCCAACCTAGTTTAGGAACTGAGTTCAAAAGTGCCCAAGTATATGGATGTTTAGGATTATAGAATATTTCTCTCTTTTCACCACTTTCTATAATCTGTCCAGCATACATTACTGCAATTTTATCTGCCATTCCTGCAACTACTCCAAAGTCATGGGTAATTAATATTACTGCTGTATTTAATCTATCTTTTAGCTCATTAATTAATTCAAGTATTTGAGCTTGAATTGTAACATCAAGTGCAGTTGTAGGTTCATCTGCTATTAAAATTTTAGGCTCACAAGCAACAGCAATAGCTATCATAACCCTTTGTCTCATTCCACCTGAAAATTGATGTGGATATTGATCTATTCTTTCTTTAGCATTTGGAATTCCTACAGATTCAAGTATTTTAATAGCTTCTTCTCGTGCAGACTTTTTATCCATACTTCTATGAGCTACTAAATTTTCTATTATTTGCTTACCAACCTTCATAGTTGGATTAAGAGATGTAAGCGCATCTTGGAATATCATTGCACATTCTCCACCTCTAAATTCTCTAATTCTTTTCTTATCATAGCCTAATATATCTTCACCATTAAAAAATATCTTACTACCATCTTTAATTTCACCTTGTGGTCCTAATATTAAAGACATAATAGCTCTAGCAGTTACACTTTTCCCGCATCCTGATTCTCCTACTATAGCTAGTACTTCTCCTCTTGCAACATCAAAAGATACTCCTCTAACTGATTGCACCTCTCCTGCATAAGTATGATAAGATACTTTTAAATCTTTAACATCTAAAATTGATTCATTATTATTAATTAACTTTTCCATACCTTATATACCTCCTATTGCCTTAATTTTGGATCTAGAGCATCCCTTAAACCATCACCTAAAACATTAAATGAAAGAATTAATAAACATAAAATTACTGTAGGGAATAATAATTGATAAGGATAAAAGGCCATAGCTTGTTGTCCTGCTGATAATAATGACCCTAAACTAAAGACTGGAATATTTAATCCAAGTCCTAAGAATGAAAGTATTGTCTCTGAAACAATTACACTTGGAATTGTTGATGCAACATCTAATATTATGAGTCCAATTGTATTTGGTAATAAATGCTTTAATATTATTCTAAGTGGAGATGCCCCTAAAGCTTCCGCTGCTAAAACATACTCACTTTCCCTTAACTGAAGAATTTGTCCTCTTATCATTCTAGCAGTACTTGTCCATGCAGTTAAACATAAAGCTAACATCAATTGGAAATATCCATTTCCTAAAACAACTAGGATTAATAATGTGATTATTAAATATGGAATACTGTTTAACACTTCAACAATTCTCATCATTACTTCATCTACTACTCCACCTATATATGCTGCTATACCACCATATAAACATCCAATTACTATAACTATTATAGTTGCAATAATAGCTATGCTAATAGAGATTCTTGTTCCTATCCAAACCCTTGTAAACAAATCTCTTCCCATAGCATCTGTTCCCCACCAAAATTCACCGCTTGGGGATAAGTTTTTCTTTTGAGTTACAACTGTTTGATAATCTAAATCTCTAACAATTGGAGCAAATATAGCTAATAAAATAATTGCTATTAATACAAATAAGGCTCCCATTGCAACAGGATTCTTCTTAAGTCTTCTCCAAGCATCCTTCCAATAACTAATATTGGGTCTTACAACTAAGTCACTATCTAATGTAGAAGAATCTACAAAATCAAATCTTTTATCTTTTAAAGTCTTCATAAATCCTCACCTCAACTTACTTCACTAATCTTATTCGTGGATCTACTATTGTATAAAGTATATCTGTAATAAATATTGTTATTAAATAAATTAATGCATATAACAATGTTAATCCCATAAGTATCGGAATATCCCTATCATTAGAAGCCTGAATAAAATATTGTCCAGCTCCTGGAATTGCAAAAACCCGCTCTATAAAGAAGGATCCAGAAATTACCCCTGATATTGCTACTGGCAATACTGTAATTATTGGAATTAAGGAGTTTCTAAGAACATGTCTTTTAACTATAGTAACTTCTGATAAACCTTTTGATCTTGCTGTAAGTGTATAATCTTGATTTATACTATCTAACATGCTAGTTTTCATTAATCTTGCATAATAGGCTAAATATGTTCCAGCCCCTGCTAAAGTTGGCAATATAGTGTACTTCCACCCTCCAAACCAAATATCTGCACCTTTTGGCCAACCTATTATAGGTAAATTAAATAATGTCCCCTTAGCTAAATACTTTTGCAATAGTAATGATAGTACCAGAGAAGGTACCGATGCAAGTATCATTGCTCCCACCAAAATGGTATAATCTATAATCTTCCCTCTTTTCATAGCAGCTACAATTCCTAAAAGAACTCCTAATGTTACTCCTACTGCTATTTGTTGTATTCCAAGCCTTGCTGATACTGGCATTTTCTTCTCAACAATACTTGAAATAGTATCTCCAGCATGAACTAATGACTCCCCGAACTCACCTTTTACAATATAATTTTTTAAAGTAATAAAGTATCTTTCAACTACTGGCTTATCATAGCCATATTTAGCAATAACTATTTGCTTTGTTTGCTCTGGTAGCTTTTGAATTTTCTTATCAATAGCTGTCCCTGGAACTGCAGCTAAAAGAAAAAATGTAGCTGTTCCAATTAGATATAATGTTATAATCATTTCAATAAATCTTCTTACAACATACTTTGCCATAATCCTCTCCCTTTCGAAATTCAATTAATGCACACCAACATTTGTTGATGTGCATTATACAGTGCCTTATAGTTTTATTTTAATTAGTTTTTCCCTTGTATATATGCATGCTTAAATTCGTAAACTGATCCAAATGAAGTAAATTGAATATCTTTAACATAGTTTTGATAGAATGAGTATTTATCAGTATAATAAACTGGTGAAATAACAGCATCTTCATTAACTAATTTAGTTTCTAACTCTTTATAAATCTCTGTTATCTTATCTTGATCTGTTTCCTTATATACAGATGCTAATAATTCATCGTATTTAGCATCAGCATAACCAGTATGGTTATTTCCACCATTTGATACCCAAATATCTAAGAAGCTCATTGGATCGTTGTAATCTGCTGACCATCCTGATAATGTAAAGTCGTATTCTAACTTGTCCATTATATCTAAATAAACTCCCCAGTCCGCTTGAGTTTCAACATTTATTTTAATACCTAAGTTTCCACTAATTTGTTGAGCCATCCATTCAGCTCTTTGTTTTTGTAATTCTGAACTACCTTGATTTAAGTAAGTTAACTCATATTTACTTAAATCATCTGTTTGAAGTCCTAATTCCTTTAATCCTTCTTTAAATAACTCTTGAAGTTTTTCTTTGTTATTTACATATGTTTTAGAATCAGCAACTAAAGGTCCTTCTACTTTATCTCTATATTTCTCATCACCAGAATTTATAGCAGTTGGAACTATTCCATAAGCAGATTCGAATCTACCAACTAAATCCTTAGTGTAAACATCTCTTTCTATTGATAATCCAATAGCTTTTCTTATTTTTGCATTCTTTAATATTCCATCAGCTGACTTACTAGTTTGGTTAAAGTATAAGTAGAATGATCCTGGATCTTCTCCAGTAAGCTTTTGGAATTCTCCTGCATCAGCTCTTTCAGTCCATTTTTCAATGTAATCTGTTTGAGCTCCTGATATATCTAATTCTTGTGATTCAAATAATTGAGCTTGAGTAGCAAACTCTTTAATATCAGTCATGTTAATCTTTTCAAGATATACATTTTCTGCATCCCAGTAAGTATCATTTTTCACTAATACCATTGAGTTACCATTGTCCCAACTCTCTATCTTAAAAGGTCCATTATATACTGTGTCTGTAATTTCACTTGCATATTTATCACCTAATTTTTCAATAACATCTAATCTAATTGGGTGGAATACTGTATAAGATACCTTAGATACAAAGTATGGTAGTGGATGCTTTAATTTAAATTCTAAAGTATAGTCATCAACAGCCTTTACTCCTACTGCATCTAATGAACCTTTTCCTGTATTATATTCTTCTGCACCTACTATATCATATGCTAAAAATGAATAAGCAAAACCATTATCTGGATTTAATATTCTTTGGAAAGAATCAACATAATGTTGTGCTATTACTGGTTTTCCATCTGACCAATCCATTTTTCTTAATTTGAATGTCCATGTTAACCCATCTTCTGATGTTTCCCAACTTTCTGCCCCAGCTGCAACTATCTCGTCACTTTCTCCATTATTCTCTATTCTTACTAAACCTTCTTGTACTGCGTTAAGAATAGATGAACTTTGGTTATCAGTAGTATCGTTAGCATCTAAAGTTGCAACGTCAAAATAAATAGTGTTTAATACTTGCTCGCTATCCTTTTCTGCTCCACTTCCTGATTCTCCAGAACCATTACTTCCACAGCCTACAAGTAGCATCATGCAACTTACGCCAGCTGCTAGTAAAGAAATTAACTTTTTTTTCATTACTTTTCCCCCTTTTTATATTTTTTAAATTTATATTATTTAATATTAATAATAATCAGTAAAACCCTATCAAAAACCTCCTTTTGATATTTTTCTATTATTTTCTATTTCCTTCTATTATTTTCTTCTCAAAATATTGTCTATTTTGCTTGTACATTTAATGTTAAAATAATATTCTTAAATTAGATTTAAGAATATTATTTAATTTATCAATAGAAATTTTAAACTTAAACCAATAATTAAATAAAATTTCAATTAACAATAACCAATTTTATCCTTTTTATTTGTACATATGATACCTTAGCAGTCATTTATTGTCAATATATTTTTTTCTAATTCTTCAATTTTTTATATATTATATTGCTATATAGTAATATAAATTCCTTATATAAATTAAAATTATCAATAAAGGTAAAATAATTCTTAACTTTCACTAATTATTACTCTTTATAACTTAATATATTTAACAATAATATTATTATGCTAAATCTTAAACATTCAAGATAACATTCTTCTAATTTAATAAAAAAAGCCCCATATGAAATTATTAAAATTTCATATGAGACTCTTTTATCTAAACTTTTTTATAATTCTTTTCGAAACTTTTTTATGTGTAAACAATACTTAATATTCTTATTTCATCGCTTCTTCAATAGCAACTGCAACAGCAACTGTAGCACCTACCATTGGGTTGTTACCCATTCCAATTAACCCCATCATTTCAACGTGAGCTGGAACTGAAGATGATCCTGCAAATTGTGCATCTGAGTGCATTCTTCCCATAGTATCTGTCATACCATAAGAAGCTGGACCTGCTGCCATGTTATCTGGGTGAAGAGTTCTTCCTGTACCACCACCTGATGCTACTGAGAAGTATTTCTTTCCTTGATCAACACATTCTTTCTTATATGTTCCTGCAACTGGATGTTGGAATCTTGTTGGGTTAGTTGAGTTACCAGTAATAGATACGTCAACTCCTTCGTGATGCATTATAGCAACACCTTCTCTAACATCGTTAGCTCCATAACATTTAACCTTAGCTCTTGGTCCATTTGAATATGGAACTTCTCTAACTATTTCTAATTTACTTGTGTAGAAATCGAAGTTAGTTTCAACATAAGTAAATCCATTTATTCTAGATATAATGTATGCTGCATCTTTTCCTAAACCATTTAATATAACTCTTAATGGTTCTTTTCTTACTTTGTTTGCTTTTTCAGCTATTTTAATAGCTCCTTCAGCAGCAGCAAAGCTTTCGTGTCCTGCTAAGAAAGCAAAACATTTAGTTTCTTCTCTTAAAAGCATAGCTCCTAAGTTACCATGTCCAAGACCAACTTTTCTATCATCTGCTACTGATCCTGGAATACAGAAAGCTTGAAGTCCTTCTCCAATAGCTTCTGCAGCTTCTGCAGCTTTAGTACATCCCTTTTTAATTGCAATTGCAGCACCTAAAGTGTAAGCCCACATTGCATTTTCAAAAGCGATTGGTTGTGTAGATTTTACGATTTCGTAAACATCTATACCTTTTTCATCGCAAACTGTCTTTGCATCTTCTATTTTACTCATTCCGTACTTTTCTAATACAGGAATGATTTGATTAATTCTTCTTTCATAACTTTCAAATAATGCCATTATACTGTTCCCCCTTCAAATTATTCGTGTCTTGGATCTATAACTTTTACAGCTTCATCAAATCTACCGTATTGTCCAGTAGCTTTTTCCATAGCTTCGTTTGCATCCATTCCCTTAGCAACCATTTCCATCATCTTTCCTAAGTGAACGAATTTATATCCGATTATTTCTCCATTTGCATCTAAAGCTACTTTAGTTACATATCCTTCTGCCATTTCAAGGTATCTAGATCCCTTAGCAACTGTTCCGTACATAGTACCAACTTGTGATCTAAGTCCTTTTCCTAAGTCTTCTAATCCAGCTCCTATTGGTAATCCACCTTCTGAGAAAGCAGTTTGGCTTCTTCCGTAAACTATTTGAAGGAATAATTCTCTCATAGCTGTGTTAATAGCATCACAAACTAAATCAGTATTTAATGCTTCTAATATAGTCTTTCCTGGTAATATTTCTGAAGCCATAGCAGCTGAGTGTGTCATTCCTGAACATCCAATTGTTTCAACTAATGCTTCTTCAATTATTCCATCCTTAACATTTAAAGTTAATTTACAAGCTCCTTGTTGAGGCGCACACCAGCCCACACCGTGTGTTAATCCTGAAATATCTTTTACTTCTTTAGCTTGTACCCATTTTCCTTCAACAGGAATTGGCGCAGGTCCATGATTAGGTCCCTTAGCAACAACGCACATTTCTTCCACTTCTCTTGAATACATCATATCTTATCTCCTCCCTAATTATAGACTGCTCTAGTCTCGTTGTTTATTTTTTAACACTTATCACTAGAGTAATCGGGACAAAAATAACCCATGTAGGTCAAATTTATCCTATAATCTATAATAACAGAAGTAAAAAGGTCTAACAACATAATATTACAAAAAAACTACACTTTTCTTATGAAAATTTTATCCCTTGCTATTTTATTTCTATTTTGCTATAATAACTATGCAGTAAGTCGGCATGGCGGAACTGGCAGACGCACATGACTCAAAATCATGCGGTTTTACCGTGAGGGTTCGATTCCCTCTGCCGGCACCAATAAATTAAAGAAATGGCTTTATCACTAGGTAAACACCTTTTGGATAAGGTCATTTTTCTTGTTTTTCCACTTCTTTTACCACTTTTGTTACAATTAAATTTGAATTCTTTCTCTTAAAATCAGAAGATATGGATCCGCTTGAATATCGGAGCCACACCTTAATAGCATAATTTTAATTTTTTACTCTGTCTACTTGACAGAACTCAGTTCATTTTTCCTATCTACTAGATTTTTAATTTAACTGCATTTTTCTCTCTTGAATTAAATTCTGTAATTCATCTAAATCTTCTAATGTTGCTTTATTTCTTATGAAACTTCTTGCACTAGTCCTATTCTTTAAATAATTTGCATACCATCTATTCTTTTCTCTCCATCTTTTATCTGCATTCCTTTGTGCTTCACTTGTTTTCCTCATTTTAACCCTCCTATTTTATAAAAAGATTAACTATTGTTTCTAACTAAAAAACTTTATTTTTAGTAATTTTTTATAAAAATTATTATATAATCTTAATCCAAGGTCAATATTACTTGCAATTATTTCACTGTGACAATTTTATTGATACGTATTTCAAAGTAATTTATATGCTGATATGCCTATAAAGATGGCTGTATTTCAATAAAAGTCATGTTATAAAATTAAGTATAGTATATGTCCCTTTATAGCTAAATAATTTCCTTATACTAAAAGAAATAGTACCTAGAATTGATTAGGTACTATTTCTTTTAATGTGATTTTTTAGGTTTATTTGTGAGCAAAAATACATAAGGGTAAATAGTAATAATAATTCGCTATAGATTTTGTGTATTTCTCTACTACACAAAATCCTATAAATGTATTTATAAATAAATTATATTTTCTATTACTAAAATTTTCAATCTTGCTTAATACTTTTTCACTGTGACAATTTTATGTAAATAAATAGCCTATAGAGAATAATCTCTAGGTACCCTGTAAAAGTTATACAATACTTGTTAATTGATATGTAAAATATAATATCTTTATATTAAATTTATTTGTTTGAATTAAATCTATACTTAATAAGTATTACTTTTTAAGTATATTTACCTCTATAGCGGTAGTAAAGAATTTATAACATAATAAAAGAATCCTATTTCTAGGATTCTAAAATCAAACTTTTTTACATTACATAACTCTTACAGGTACTACTGCATCTATTATTCCAATGACTACTGCAGATAGTATTGCTCCTATTATTGATACATTCATATTTGGTACAAAGAACTGTGTCAAATATATTATTATTGCTGCAACGGCAAAACCCTTTAAGCCTTTACCAAAGGGTGAAGCATCAACTTTCATAAATAATTCTATAAAATAATCTAATACTGTTATAACAACTGCAGCAATTAAATATGACCATATTCCTCTGATACTAAAACCTGGTGTAAAAAATGATGTTAATCCTAATACAATTGCAACTAATACCAATCTTCCTAATAGCCTTAACATACTACTTCCACTATTACTTTTATCACTATCTACCATATAAATTCCTCCTTAATAAAAATTTATTTGATATAAGTAGTATGCTCATAAATAAGAAATATATTAGTAATTCATAACTTTAATATAACTCCCTATTTTATATTCATTAACTCTTAATCTATTATATTTACTCGAATAAGATAATATGTAATACAAATAATATCTTTATTAATCAGATTACAAGCTTCTTTAAAAATCCTTGTAGTTTACTTAATAGTGCATTTTCTTCTATAGATTCTCCTAATCCTATAATTATTACTTTCAACTAACTTTATTAAGCTATTTAAACAATAAATGTAATCATATCATCAGAATTATTAAAACTTTTCTAAATTAACTAGAAAATTTTTAGTTCTAGAAATATCAGTGCTTAAAGATCTTATAACATTGGATAATATTAATGTTAGCAATCTTATAATGAAAGAAATTAAAAATAATAAAATAGCCACTGAAATATCAGTGGCCTTGTTAATTATTATTCAATTACATATTAAGCAGCTGGTCTAGCAGAATCTGTTTGTTCAGCTGGATTAGTATCCTGTATTGGATTCGGATCTGGCGTCGGCGTTGGATCCGGTGTCGGCGTTGGATCTGGCGTCGGCGTTGGATCTGGTGTCGGTGTTGGATCCGGTGTCGGTGTTGGGTCCGGTGTCGGCGTTGGATCTGGTGTCGGTGTTGGATCCGGTGTCGGCGTTGGATCCGGTGTCGGCGTTGGATCCGGCGTCGGCGTTGGATCCGGTGTCGGCGTTGGATCCGGTGTCGGATTCGGATTTGGCGTCGGATTCGGATTTGGTGTAACTACATTATTTCCTCCTCCAGTACTATTCCAATCCTCATTATATGTATTTTCATCATTATTACTTTCTTCTTTTGCTTCTACTAATTCATTATATAAATTTTCATAATAAATAATATCCTTATCAATATCTCCTTCTGTAATATTTATATCTGCATTTTCATCTAATTCTTTAATTTTATCCTTAATTTCTTGAAGCTTAGCTTTATTTTCTTCCTCTTTTTTCTTTTCTTCTTCTTCCTTCTTCTTTTTTTCCTCTTCTTCTTTTTTCTTATTTATATCTTTATCATCACTTTGAGTTACTACAAGGGAAAGATTCTTTTTATTTAAATAATTTGAATAAATACTTCCTGTTATTACTACTCCTGCTAAGATAAATACTAATAATACACATATAATTATTTTTAAAGCCGAATTTTTATTTATGTAATCTATTATTTTTTTTATCGCCTTAAATCTCCCCATTTTACCCTCCATTTGCATTTTTTTCTACTTACCCCTATATTTTAACAAAATTTCTCATCTAACACAAATAAAAATATTATACAATTTATTCTATTTATGGTAATATATATTTATAAAGCATTTTTATGGAGGTGGGTAATGGAAGTAATTGAAAAAGAAAAAATTTATGTAACCTCATACTATATTGACATAATACAAAATATTTTCTATACTCCTAGAATTTTTATCTCTCCAGACTATATAAGAAAAACACTAAAAACTATGAAGGTTACAGTTAAAAAAAATGAATTCAATGAAGAAGATAGAGATTTAATAAATTTAATTATTGCTCTTTGCTACTTTAATTTAAATGAGTATAAAACCTCATATGAATATTTTGAGGAATTACTATATAACAACAAAGATAATACAAATCCCTTTTTAAAAGGAAGTTTATATGTCATGCTTACTCTTTCTTCTCTAAAACTTAATGATATGGAAAAACATAATCATTACTTTAATTTAAGTATTAATTATTTAAATGAAAATAACTATAACGGACTGCTTCTATATATATATTTAAATGTTTCTTTTATCAAGTTAGAAACATTTAATATTGATGAATTTCTTTATAGTAATATAAATAATGCCTATAATATACTATTAGATTATGAAGGAAAATATACTTCACAAGCATATATTATGCTTGGCCAAATTTATTATAAATTTTTAGGTTTAAATACAATATCTTTAAATCTATTTGATAAAGCCTTATCTATTGCGAGAAAAGATAAAGACAGAGATATAGAAATGTTAGTTTACTATAATAAAGCTTCTACTTATTTTGCAATGGACAAGTTAGATGAAGGAATTAATCTTTTAAAAGGTATTCTAAATAATTATTCTAATAAAATTTCTAGCACTTTTAAAATAAATATCTATAGCAAGCTTTTAGAGTTATATTATATTTCTAATTCTAGATTAAATGAAGCAAAATATATATTACAGCTATATAAAGAAGAACTTTATAACTTAGATAAACTATATATTGATAATTATTTAGCTAGATATAACTTAATAAATGTACATTACAAATTAATTGAGGCTGATGGAAAAATTAGTAATCAATTATCTGATGAGCTTTTCTATTACTTAGAAACTGCATCTATTTTTTATAAAAACAATTTTTCAGATTTTACTTTTATGCAATACCAATATTGGATAGAAAAATCCTATGGAGATTTATATAAAGCACTGAAGGATTACACTAATGCACTACTCCATCATAAAAGAGCCCTTTTATTTTCTGAAAATATCAGAAATAAAAATAATATTGAATTATATAAAGCAATATCATCAGATTATGAAGCTTTAAAAGACTTCAAAACAGCTCTTAAATATTATAAAATCTCTATTAATACATTAGAAGCAATTAATACCTATGTTAGAGATGATTTATATAGTAAACTTTTCGAAGACTTTGAAAGTAAAACTATTTTAAACACAGTAAATAACAACTTTTTCTCTAACCTAAGTCATGAGTTAAAAACTCCTGTTAATATTATTTACTCATTAATTCAATTGATGGGATCTTTAAAAAATTCTAACGAGAATTGTATAAAAGAATGTTTTATAAAATATGAAAAAACTCTTAAACAAAATTGCTTAAGAATGTTAAAGCTTATAAATAATTTAATTGATATAACTAAAATAGATTCTGGAACTAGTCAGTTAGACTTAGTATTTATAGATATAGTTCCATTTATTGAAGATCTAACATTATCTATAATACCTTTTGCTAACCATAAAAATATAGATATAACTTTTGATACTAACATTGAAAAACTCTACTTAGAAGTAGATCCTTATGCCTTAGAGAGAATATTATTAAATTTATTATCTAATGCAGTCAAATTTAATAATAGGGATGGTGCTATCTTTGTTATAGTCAATTTCAAAAATGATACTGTTGATATATCAGTTCGTGATAACGGCATAGGTATTCCAGATATTTATGTTCCAAATCTATTTGATAGGTTTTATAAAGTTGATTCAACCCTTTCTAGAAAAAATGAAGGAAGCGGTGTAGGACTATCTATTACCAAATCTTTAGTAGAACTACATGGTGGAACTATTAGATTAAATGAAGAATATAAGGATGGTACTGAGTTTATTATTAATATGCCAATTCCTCCACAAATAGAAAGTAATATTATAAACAAGTACGAATATTTTATTGATGATGAAAAAATTCTCAGAGAGTTTTCTGATATATATGAATTGTTCTAGTTTATATAAACAAAACGAAAAATGATATCCTTAACCAAGGGATATCATTTTTCATTAAGGGGATAATTAACTAATTGTTAAGCACTAACAACTATATTTATATAATACTACTCTTTTATGTCAGTATTGTTACAAAATGAATTTTTCAAGTATTTTTATTACATATTATTTAGCCCATTTATATACAAAGAAAAATAAGTAAATAATTAAACCTCCTAGTAGCATCCATAGAATAGATGTAATTATATTATATTTCTTCATTATTATCTGTCTTTTTATAATGTTCAATTGCTGACTTTAAAAACTTTACTGTCTGAATAGGTACTTTTCCTATAGATGTTTCTCCAGCAAGTAAAAAACCATCTACACCTATATTAATAAAATTATAAATACTTTCTATCTCAGGTAATGTTGCTAAATGTCCATTCTTCATGCTATTTAATAAATGAGTAGCTATAATTACTTTTTTATTGTTTTCCTTTATTTTTTTTATGGCATCAATTTGAAGGCTCACTGCATCTAATATCCCTGCTTCAGGAACAAGATCCCCCCTTCCAATAATAACAGTATCTACTTCATTTAATATATCAACAATATTTTCTATTCCCTTAACTGTTTCTACTTTTGCCCATATCTTAAAATTATCTTTTTTATCTTTTATAATATTTTTTATAAGTATAATGTCATTACTACTCTCTACAAATGATTGACAAATAATATCTGCATTATTATCTATTGCAAAGCTTATATTCTCTACATCTCTTTTGCTTAAATAATTCTTTTCTTCAACTAAACCAGATAAATTACATCCTTTTCCTTCTCTAATAATTCCGCCTTTTATTACTCTTGCTTTAATTATTCCATCTTTAACAGAGATAATTTCAAAATTCATTGTATTATCCTTCATAGAAATAGAGCTAATATTACTTTTTTCAATTGTTCTGCTTTTAATATTTAAAGGAATATACTTTCTTTCTTTTAACTCTTTAAAACTAATACTATTATAAAAATCTTCACCACAGAAATATATTTCTTGGTTGTTATACACCTTATATATATACTTTAAACTTTTTGAAACTCTAACCTTTTTACCTGATAAATCTATTAAAATATGTAAATTACTTTTCAAATCCTTAGAATTTTTTATTACTTTTTCAAAATCGTCTTTATTGAAATGAGAGCAATTAAGCCTTATTATATCTACACCACTTTCAATAAGCTCTTTAAGTATCCATTTATCAATTGTTTTAGGTCCTATAGTTGCAATAATATTCATAGCCTTCTCCTTACAAGTATTGTTACTTATCTTTACTATAAATTTTTTATTTTTATTACAAATATTTAGATATAAAAAATGATACCTACTTATAATTAACTTTTATAAGATGATATCATTTTTATAAACTCACTTAACTTATTCATTTATAATTTTTATAATCTTTAATATTTCTTTTACAATATCTAGATCTACTTCCTCCATTATTTTTTTAGGAAATTTTAATACTATTCCTAATGTATTAATATTTTTTAGAACATAAAGGCTTTCTCCTTCTTTCATATTAATTCCAACAAATTTACTTGCTAAAACATTCCCTATACTATTGCCTATTCTTTTTGCTTTATCACCAGAACTAAAATAAATAAGTATTTCGCTAATTTCATCTAAAAATTCAATTTTGAAGTATAAATCTATCTTAGTTACATTAGCTTTTAAAACCTTTTTCCTTAGAACTTTTCCATAATTAATTTGCCTATTATAATTAATATCTTCTTCAGAAAGATTTACACTGAAGTCTCCTACTTCTTTTAAATACTCAATAATTTCATCTAAAATATTTTTATTGTTTATATCTATACCGTACTTCACATATTCTCCATAAAACCTGGTTCTATTTCATACTATTCTTACGATATTAAAATGTTCTAAAGTCTTTTTATAAAGAATAAGCTAATATAAGAATAATATAGGAGGGCTTTTTGCTTAAATGAAAAGAATATTTGCATTGATTGTTATAACATTTTTTACAAGCCTACTTATAGGTTGTACCTTTAATAGTGCTCAATACATAAGACCTGGAGATAAACCTAAGTCAAATTTTTATACTGAAGAAATAAAAGAAATGATTTCTAAGGATAATGATTATAAGCTTAAAGTCTTTGATATGAATATTTATAAATATTATGATGTTAATGAAAATGAATATAGCATAATCCCAGACTTTATAGACTCTTTAAGCGATAAAAATTATGAAGCAGAAATTCAAGAGGAAGATATACCTGATTATAAAATTATAATAGAGTTCTCAGATAAAAAGTATGTAATAAATGCTTACAGTGACACTCTTATATCTATTTACCCTTGGGATGGGGTTTATTCTGAAGATATAATTTCAATGGAAGGCGTATCCGATTACTATAATTTATATAAGTTTTGTGAGTATGTAAAAAAAGTAGCTAGTAATGAAATTAAAAAATAAAAAATCGGACATATGTAAGTTTCTTATGACTCATATTGTTTTAATCCATAAAAAACTTATATATGTCCATTATAGAACTAAGGAAAGAAAATTATAAAAAGTTATTTATCAGATAACTATTCTATAATTTTCTGTAAAATAAATACTAAGTATACATCTATTTATACATATTAGGTATACAAATATTTTTATTATATATCTTTCTGTAAATCTGATAACAGCCTAAAAATTCTTTCTTTTCTTAAAGGATGAATTAAATTAGGTGCTATCTCACATAATGGTTTTAAGACAAATTCTCTCTCTTCCATTCTAGGATGAGGTATTGTTACATAATCATCTGAAGTTACATAATCATCAAATAATACTATATCTAAATCTATTATTCTAGGACCCCATTTAATTATTCTTTCCCTCTTCATTTCTTTTTCTATATTAAGCAAATTTGTCATAAGCTCTTTTGGCTCTAAAAATGTCATTATTTCAATAGCAGCATTTTTGAAAATATCTTGATTTTCATATCCCCAAGGTTCTGTTTCTATAATTGAAGATACCTTCGTTACTTTAACTTCTTTAATCTCTTCTATTTTCCTTATTGAGGATTTTATATTTTCTTCTTTTTCACCAATATTACTTCCTATAGAAATATATGCTTTATGCCATTTCCTATATACTTCTACTGCTGCCGTATCTAAATGTCTACCTATAGGAGCCCATGGTTTCTTTAATAAAACCTTACAAGCTTTTACTAGTGGATAATTTAAAAGAACATATTCAGCAATCTTCTCTACTGCTGTTTCTATTAAATCATAGCTTTCCTTTTGGAACTCTTTCTCAATATTGTGGCATAACTCACCATAATGTACTGACTTAGTTAAATCATTTGTTATAGCAGCCTCTCTTAAATCAACTTCTAACTCTAATGAAATAATAAATTTTTGACCTAGAGATTTTTCTTCATTAAATACACCATGATTTGCAAATATCTCAACATCTTTTAAATATAACTTGTCCATAAGATCTCCTATTTACTTCTTAGTATTTTATCTGTCATTATACATGCCCTCTTATTTTCAAGGACATCATGAACTCTAACTATATTACAACCTTTCATTATTCCCATTACAGTGGTTGCAACTGTTCCTTCAACTCTTTCATTAGTAGGAAGCCCTAATGCTAAACCAATCATAGACTTTCTAGAAGTTCCAAGTAAAACTGGATAACCAATCTCAACTATTTTTTCTAAATTGTCCATAACTACTAAGTTTTCTTCATAAGTTTTTGCAAATCCTATACCTGGATCTAGTATTATATTTTCTCTTGAAACTCCAGCTTCTAATGCTATATTAATACTATCAACTAAGTCATATATGACCTCATGCATTAGTCTTTCATAAGGTTTTTCTTCTCTATTATGCATTAATATACAAGGTACATTATACTTTGCAGCTACCTTTGCAATATTTTCATCTTTTTTAAAACCCCATACATCATTTATAATATCAGCTCCAGCTAAAATAGCTGCTTCTGCTGTTTTGCTCTTATAAGTATCTATTGAAATTACTACATCTAGTTCCTTTTTTATAGCCTTTATTATAGGTATAACTCTATTAATTTCTTCTTCTTCTGATACATAATCAGCACCTGGTCTAGTAGATTCCCCTCCAATATCAATAATATCAGCACCTTCTTCTACCATTACCTTTGCTCTTTTAACAGCCTCTTCAACTTCATTATATTTTCCACCATCTGAAAAAGAATCAGGTGTCACATTTAATATCCCCATGACATATGTTCTTTCATTAAAGTTAATTTCCTTATTACCTATCTTCATAATAATCTCTTCCCCTCTAAAGTTTTATTATTTTATTTTTCTTTTCCTTATCCCAGTAACATTCTTCATAAGCTCTACAATTAAAACAATTTCTTGAAAGCTTATCGCTTTTATAAATAAGCTTTGAAAGCTCATCTTCAGCTTCTTTTCTATGATTGATTATAGCCCTTATAATATCTTCTTTATCTTCTTTAGTAAAGTTAGTTTCATCTAACAGTTCTTTAGCAATTTCTGCACTTGCCTTATGATGATCCATACCTTCTGTGTACTCTACTACCCTACCTATATCATGAAGTAATGCTATAGCATATATTACTTCTTTTTTAAAGCTTAATCCTACTTCCATCACTGTTATATAGGCTATTCTAGCAACATCTAAAAAATGTTCTAAATCATGTCCACAGAACCATCTATCTTTTTCTAATTCACCTAACTTTTTTAATAACTCTTTATATTTAGGATTACTTAAAATACTATTTACATTTTCCAATGTTTCACCTTCTTAAAAATAAACTTATTTAATAAAGTTCATTACTTCTTTTCTAAGTTCATAATCTTCCTTAAAGCAACCTCTATAAGTAGTAGTTACAGTCTTAGCTCCTGGCTTTTTAACGCCTCTCATAGTCATACACATATGCTCACCTTCAATTACTACCATTACTCCTTCTGCATCTAAATATTTCATTAAAGCATCGGCTATCTCAGTAGTTAGCCTTTCTTGAAGCTGTGGCTTTTTAGCATATACTTCTACACATCTAGCTAGTTTTGAAAGTCCAGCTACTTTTCCTTTAGGTATGTATGCAATATGTGCCTTACCATAAAAAGGTACAAAGTGATGCTCACACATTGAGAAGAATGTTATGTCCTTTTCAAGAACTAAATCATTACCTTCAACTGTAAAAGTCTTCGATAGTTCCTTTTCTGCTGTCTGTCCAATCCCAGAAAAAATTTCTTCATACATCCTTGCAATTCTATCAGGCGTTTCTAATAATCCTTCTCTATCAGTATCTTCACCTATTCCCTCTATAATAAGCTTAACACCCTCCATTATTTTCTCTCTATCTACCATTTCTAATCCTCCTAAACATCAATATCTGCTTCATACTCTTCTCTAATCTTTATTGTAACCTTATTATCTGAAAAAATCTTATCTTCAATTTTGCTTACCCCCATTATTCCAAGTAAGCTATTAGTTATAAATACTTCATCTGCACTCATTAAATCTTCTAAAGTTATTTTTTTCTCTATAATATCATATTTCTTTAAAAGATACTCTCTAATTACTCCTTGCAATAGTCCTTCTTCCACTCCAGGAGTATATATATTTCCAGATCTTACTATAAAAATATTACTACTACTTCCTTCAGCTATAAACCCCTTTTCATTAAAGAAAATCACTTCATCATAATCTTCCCTTATAGCCTTTTCTCTCTCTAATATGTTTTCTAAATAATTAATTGATTTAACATTATTTAGCTTAGATGTAGAATTCCTACTAACATCAGATATTTTTAAAGAAAAACCTCTTAAATAATCTCCACTAGTATAACTTATAGGCCTACTTTTAAAAATAATATTTTTTTCAGTCACTACTATCTTTAAAGCGCAATTTTTTAAGTTTAATCTATCTAATATACTTTCAACGTATCTTATATCTACGGTTTCTCCTATATTTAAAACTTTAATTCCTTTATTTAATCTTTCTATGTGCTCCTGTAAAAATATAGGATGATTTTTAATTAAAATAGTTTCAAAAACACCTCTCCCAAAGAAGTATCCATTATCAATTTGTATCTTCTCATTATTACAAATCAAATTTCTCATATGATTTACCCCGTATAGCTAATTTTCTTTGCAAATTAATTCTTTTTTAATTTATTTTATTAATTATTATATTAGGACCTTCATTAATGCCTTAGCCTTATCTATAGTTTCTATATATTCATCTTCTTCAATAGAGTCAAAAGTAATTCCTCCTCCTACTCCAAAGTAAGCCTTATTATCTTTCTTAACTATAGTTCTAATTGCTATATTAAAATCTGCATTTCCTCTAAAATCAAAATATCCTATTATTCCAGTATAAATATTTCTCTTTATACCTTCTAATTCCTCTATAATTTCCATTGATCTTATTTTAGGAGTCCCTGTAATAGATCCCCCTGGGAAACATTCTTTTATACATTTTACAGCTGAAATATTTTCTTTCAAAACACCTTCAATCGTTGAAACTAAATGAAATACAGTTGCATATTTTTCAAGCTTGAAAAGTTCAGTAACTTTTACCGAATGAGGCTTACATACCTTACTTAAATCATTTCTTTCTAAGTCAACTACCATTAGTAGTTCAGCTTTATCTTTTTCACTATTTATAAGCTCTAAGCTATTTTTTATATCTTCTTCTTTATTTCTTCCTCTTGGTCTTGTCCCTTTGATAGGTCTTGTAATAACCTTCCTATCCTTAACCTCAATAAATCTTTCTGGTGATGAACTTACTATTTCTATATCTTCAAAGTTTACATAGGCAGAAAATGGTGCCTTATTTATACTTCTAAGTTTCTTATATATATCAAAACCATTTTCATTATTTTCTATTGTGAATCTTTGAGTCATATTCGCAATATATACATCTCCACTAATTATATAATCCTTAAGTCGTCTTATAGCATTTTTATATTCATCTTTAGTAAAATTTGAGGAAAACCTTTTGTAATCATCATTACAAAGTTCATTTTTTATACTATCTTTATTATAATCTATTTTCTTAATATGTTTATTAATCTTATATAATATATCATCTATTTCTTCTTCTTTTCCATCTAAAGAAGTTATATACTGCTTATCATTTTTCAAGTCAAAAATAATAATATTCTTGTAGAAAGCAAAATTAATATCACTAGTATTGAAATCTTCTTTGCTCCTATTAGGTATTTCCTCAATGATTCTTGCAGCATCATAAGAAATATATCCTATAGCACCTGAAAGTAATGGTATTTCTTTATATTCATCCATAGTAAAACTATGTTTATTAACTAATTCCTCTAAAACTTTAAAGGGCTCCCCAGCAACCTCTTCTTTATTTATATAACTTTTATTACCTTTAGCCTCAAATAATAAATATGGATTTAATCCTATAAATGAGTACTTAGATAAATTTTCATCTTCTTTAGATGAATCTAATAATATAGTATTAATTTCCTTTTTAAAAACATCGTAAACTTCAACAGGATCGAATTTTATACTTACTTCTTTTACCTTAATCATTAGTCTTCTCCTTAAAAGTCTTAGTTATATCAATAAAGTTTTTTAAAATTTTATGCCCTTCTTCAGTCATCTCAGCCTCTGGATGAAACTGAAGTCCATATATAGGATAACTTCTATGCTTAACGCCCATTATTACATTGTCTTTTGTAAAACTAGTTATTTCAAGCTCATTACTTAAGGTATTTTTATCTACTACCAATGAATGATATCTAGTTACTCTAAGTGGATTTTTAACATCTTTAAACAACCCACTATTATCATGATTTATATAGCTTATTTTCCCATGCACTGGTGCTTTTCCTCTAACAATATAACTATTAAAATAATGACCAATACATTGGTGTCCAAGACAAATTCCTAAAATAGGTAGCTTATCTTTAAAATGGTGTATTACATCTAATGATATTCCAGCTTCATTAGGGGATTTAGGTCCTGGAGAAATTATTATCCCATCTATATCAAGTTCTTTAATCTCTTCTATTGTAATCTTATTGTTTCTATATATTATAACTTCTTCTCCTAATTCTTCAATATATCTAACTAAATTAAATACAAATGAATCATAGTTATCTATCATTAAAAGCATTATATCCTCCAAGTTGTGTACTAAAAGTTCAGTTTATGTGTTAAAATATTTTTAATGTATAAATTATATCATAATATATATGTTTCAATAAACTATATACATTTATAGTCCTATAAAATTATAGATTTAAAATACTTCTTAAGTAAGATATCTAAATTGAAAGCATATATATAATTTAATTTTTATATAAGTTGTTAATATATCTTTATATATGAAATATTTTTACAACTAAAATAACTCAATATAAATAGAATCTTTATTATAACTTATATATTTAATATTTTGAAAGGAGATACAATGATTAAGTGCGATTTACATACTCATTCAATTTGTTCAGATGGTAGATATAATCCAAGGGATATAGTGATTATGGCAAAAGATAGGAATTTAGATTATATATCATTAACTGACCATGATACATTAACTGGAATTAGTGAAGCTATTTTAGAAGCTGATAAATTAAAGGTTAATTTTATTCCTGGTATTGAATTATCTACAGAGCATAACGGTGAGTCTATTCATGTTCTAGGCTTTTTTACAAAAGAAAATTATAATAACGAAGAACTTAATAAAATCTTAGAAGGTTTTAAAGAAAAAAGAATAGAAAGAGCTTATAAAATTATTGATAACTTAAAGAAATTTCATAATATTGATATAGATATAAACAAAGTTTTAGCTAATGGAAAAGATACAATTGCAAGACCTCATATTGCAAAAGCCATTATTGATTCAGGATATCCTTATAATCATGATTATATTTTCCAAAATTTTATAGGCAATGATTGTAAGGCTTATATACCTTCAACTAAGGTTTCTACCTCTGAGGGTATCAAGTTACTAAAAAAATTTAAAGCTTTAGTTTTTTTAGCTCATCCAGTATTAGTTAAAAAGACGCCTATCGAAGAATTATTAGATTTTGGCTTTGATGGACTTGAAGCTATCTACTTTAAAAATAAACCTAAGGAGACTAAAAGATTCTTAAAGCTTGCAAAAGAAAGAAATTTATATATTTCTTGCGGATCTGACTGCCATGGAATACCTAACGATGTAGGTCATGGTAATGTTGGAGATGTAAATATTCCAGATAGTGAAGATGTAGCTCATATGCTAAGATGGTTAAAGTTACAAGGTTAATACTAATATCAAGACCTAAATTTATACACTAATTTGTAATTTTAAACAAATAAAAAAATATTTATATACCTAAAGAGGATTTATGAAAATATATTTTATTATCATAAATCCAAATTTTTAAATTATACTATTACTTTGAATGTAAATTTGAGTTACTCTCTGTATTATCCTTATTTTTATTTTTGTCATCAATATACCATTTGCAATTAGTTGTTGGATTATTCACTATACCTAAAGCAACAAGTATTGATAGCACTACATTCGTAATAGATTGATATTCATCAGCAACTACTTTAACTCCAAAAGCACTTAATATCATCGGTATAAGAGCAAGAATAGATACCCATAAACCATAATTTTTAAATCTTGACCACTCAAAATTCATACATATATCACCTTCCTCTTGCCTATGATACAGTATATTCACATATTAAAATTATGTGAATTAAATTATAGTTTATATTAATAACCATGATTCTTAATTCATAATTAAATATATTGTTTATCTTACATATAATTTTTAAAATACAATGAATAAAACACTTCCCATTGAATTTTAAATTAATTTATTCAATAAATATTAAAAGAGGCCACCTTCTGGTACCCTCTTTTAACCTAACCTTAGTAATTTGGAACAAATTACATCCTTAATTGTCAATTATTAATTATTAATAATTGACAAACATTATTCTATTTTGCTTCTAAAAAAGCCTTATATCCTCTCATTGTTTCATAAACATCAAGTTTACTTGATATTTCCCAAGGTGCATGCATATTTTGAAGAGCAACACCACAATCTATTACTTCCATATTGTACTCTGCTAAAATATATGCAATAGTACCGCCGCCCCCTTGGTCTACTTTACCAAGTTCAGCAGTTTGGAATACTACATCATTTTCATCCATTACTTTTCTAAGCCATGCAATATATTCAGGATTAGCATCATTACAACCTGCTTTTCCTTTTGCACCAGTATATTTATTAAAAACTAATCCTTTTCCAAAATAAGCTGAGTTTTTCTTTTCCATAACTGATGGGTAGTTTGGATCAAAAGCTGCTGAAACATCTGCAGATAACATCTTTGAATTTGATAATGCTCTTCTAAGCTTTAAGCTTGAATATTCTCCAAGTCTATCCATAACTTCAGAGACAGCATTTTCAAAGAATCTTGAATGCATACCTGTTGCTCCATTACTCCCTACTTCTTCTTTATCCACTAATAAAACCACACTAGTATAATCAACTTCATCAGTATCTAAAAGAGCCATTAATGATGTATAAGCACAAACTCTATCATCTTGACCATAAGCCATTATCATACTTCTATCAAGTCCGTATTCCCTAGCTCTACCTGCTGGAACTACTTCTATTTCAGCAGAAATAAAATCATCTTCCTCAAAGTCATATTTTTCATTAAGTAACTTTAAAATATTAGCTTTAACTGCATCCTTATCTTTATCTTCCAAAGGAATACTTCCTACTAATAAGTTCAAATCTTCTCCTTCAACAACTACATTTGCTTTCTTTTGAAGTTGATCAGCTGATAAATGAATTAAAAGGTCAGATACCCCTATAACTGGATCATTATCATCTTCTCCAATAACAACATCTATCTTACTTCCATCTTTTTTAACTACAACACCATGTAGAGCTAAAGGTAAAGTTACCCATTGATATTTCTTAACTCCACCATAATAATGCGTTTCCATCATTGCAAGACCTGTATCCTCATATAAAGGATTTTGCTTTAAATCAAGTCTAGGTGAATCAACATGAGAACCTATTATTCTTAAACCTTTTTCTATAGGTTCACTTCCAATTAAAAATAAAGCTAAGGCTTTATCTTTGTTATTTAAATATACTTTGTCTCCAGCTTTTAAAATTTTATTATTTTTAATTACTTCTTCTAAATTTTTATAGCCAAAGGATTCTGCCATATCAATACTTGTAAGTACGCATTCTCTTTCTGTTTTACAAATAGACATATATTCAATATATCCTCTGCAAAATTCAAATAACTCTTCTTTCTTTTCTCCAACGTATTTTTTCCATGAATTTTTATTTTTTTCTTCTCTAGTACTCATTATACCCTCCATAATCTTTAAGTTATTTATTCTATTATTTTATCCATTCTGCTCTCAATTATGTCTACTGGAGTTACTTCTGACATTAATGAATGTCTATAATTAACTGCAGCAGCTTCTATTATTACTGCAATATTTCTTCCTGGTCTTACTGGAACCCTAAGTTTTTTAACCTTTACTCCTAGGATATCTTGCCTATCATCATTAAGTCCTAATCTGTCATAATCTCCATCATCTTTCCAATGCTCAAAATGCATTAGAAGTTGTATATCTTTTTCTGGTAAAATAGAACTTAATCCATAAAGTGAAGCAACATCTATTATTCCAATACCTCTTACTTCAAGCATTCCAATAGTTATTCTTGGAGACTTACCTATAAGCTGACCATCAACTTCTTTTATATCAACAGCGTCATCTGTTACAAGTCTATGACCTCTTTTAATAAGTTCAAGAGCTGTTTCACTCTTGCCAATACCACTTTCGCCAGTTATTAATATACCTATTCCATATACATCTACTAATACTCCATGTATTCTAGTTTCTGGAGCTAATTTATCAGCAAGATAAATAGTTAACTTACTCATAAAGTTAGTAGTAGTCAAGTCAGTTCTAATTAGCCATATCTTATTTTTTTCAGCAGCTTTTACTAATTCCTCTTGTGGCTCTAAATCTCTAGTTATCATTAAGCATTTTAAGTTAAAACTAAAATACTTATCTATTCTCTTTTTTCTAAGCTCAATGCCCATGGTTTGTAAAAAGCTCCACTCAGCCTTACCTATTACTTGTATTCTCTCAGGTGCAAAATAATTGTAAAATCCTGCAAGCTGTAAACCAGGTCTGTTTATATCATTTACAAAAATCTCAGCACTTTTATCCCCTTCTACTAAAACTTCCATATCAAAATCTTTAATCAAATTTTCAACTTTAACTGACAACTCTATCACCCTTTAATTTTTTTTCTTTAACTCCACCGTCTCTAATTGAGCTCTGAAATTACTTTTTACGCTATCAATATATCTTCTTCTTAGAATTTGTTGTTCTTCTTTCTCACTCTCATTTAATCCTTCTTCTTTACTTTTTTTATATAGCTCATTAATTCTTTTTATAACATCATCCATTTTCATATTTTCGTAGTCCATCTTTAGTACTCCTTTTCTTAAAATAATTCTTTATTATATTTTACCTTCATTCTTTCTCAATATCAACTTTTATAATAAGAGTAATGTAATTATTTACATTGTTTGATTTCTTTTTAATTATATAATAATGCTCTTTTTTAAATCAACTTTAACATTACAATAAAAAAATTGTAGAATTCCGTCTAAAAGATTTATTTTACATTTTTATACTTTTTGGTATAATATTGTTATAAAGTATTGGATTTTGTAAATAGATGGGGGTGCTACAATGATCATAAGGAAATGTAGAAAAAAAATCAAAATTAAAAGAGCATTATTAAATTTCTTGTTAAACTATCTACCTGTTAACAACAAATTAATATTATTTATTTCTAAAGATTTAGATAAGATTATATCTCAATATCAAAATTATATCTATAAAAATCATATTAGAAAAAATATACGTAGCAACCAACTTAAAAAGGTTGCTTAATTAATCTTAAGTCACGTTACCATTCATAATTAAATTTGCAATAAAACAAATAAATATGGTAATAATATTTAACCCAAAAAATATTCTCGATAAAATTATTACCATATTTATACTAAAAAAAAAATACCTCAATTTGAGGTATTAATTACTTATTATTCCCAACATGCCGGTCACTTAAATATTCATACCTGCTCCTCGCAGGTGGGTTAAGCTCACTAACTCTTTGCTTTCTTCTGCCACATAAGTGAATTTCTGAAGCCTAGCATACCTTTAGATATTGCGAATCCCGAAAATTCAATGTAGGTTGAATATTTTAAGCTAAGCGCACATCTCAGGACTTATTTATGACTTAATTATATCATATATTTTTTCTTATGCAATAGAATAATTTTTCTTCATATGGAAGTCTTTAAAAGATAAATTCCTTTGCAACATCTTCAATGCTAATATCTTGATCCTCATCAGTAAATAAAGCCATAAATTGCATAGACTCATAATTACTAGAGTTCATTTGAAATGCCATAACCTCTCCAACTACATCTAGTTCTTCAACTATTTCTTCGATTATATCCACTACTTCATCATTAGCATAGTCATAAAGGTAAGGTATAAAGAACTCTTTGTACCACTCACTACTTTCCTCTTCATAATCACTTTCATCATTAGAATAACTTCTTGCAGCCGCTAGAATATCTTCATCAAAATCAAAAAAGAACTTTAGCAAGATTATGCCATCTTCATTTTTTAATTCTTCTATTTCTGTAAGTTCATTTTCATCAAGTATTCTTATTATTTCATTAATTTTCATCGTTTCCTCCTAAATTAATATAATAACTTTTTATATTCTTTTTTAACAGCTAAGAACTCTTTGTCATCTTCAACTAAGTTTAACTCTTCTTTTCCGTCAATATTATCAACTCTGAAAACATATATATCTTCTTCATCGCCTTCTAATGGTGATAACAATAAGTATTCTACTTCATCTAAGTAAATTCTTGCAACAGCTTCGAAATCTACTTTTTCACCATTTTCATTATAAAAGCTCATAATTACCTTTTCTTCTTCATTTATATTTAAATCTTTTTTATCCATTCTGTTCACTCCTATTTTAATTATCCATTATATTTTATATGTATATAATAAAAATTACTAGCTTTTTAATTATAAATCTTATAAGTCACATTTTGTAACTTTATATAATATCTATTCATAAGATAGACTAGTACTTTTTTTAGAGGTAATTTTATGTTTGAAACTTTAATATTGGTTTTATCTGTATCTATAGATTCATTCCTAGCAAGTATTTCTTATGGCACCAGTAAAATTAAAATACCTTTAAGATCTGCATTGGTAATAGATATAATTTCATCTGCTATGCTTGGAATCTCTTTATTAATTGGTAGCATTCTTCAAAATTATATTTCATTAAACATAGCAAAGGTTATAAGCTTTATAATTTTATTTTTTTTAGGTTTTTATCGATTATTTGAAAGTTTATTAAAATCTTATATAAATAAAAAATCAAAAGAGATTTCTTCATTGAAATTTAAGTTATTCGATTTTAATTTTGTACTTCAAGTTTATGCAAATGAAATTAAAGCTGATCTTGATAAATCAAAAATTTTATCTTCTAAGGAAGCTATTTATTTAGCTTTTGCCTTATCTTTAGATAGTTTAGCTGTAGGATTTGGTAGTAGCCTAATATCAATTAATTATATTGAAGTTTTTGTTTTCTCTATAATTATTGGATTTATTGTAATTTTACTTGGAGCTTATTTAGGAAAGAAATTTGTAGAGGCTACCAATTTGAACCTCTCTTGGCTATCAGGAATAATGCTAATTATTTTAGCCTTCTTAAGGGCATTTTAAATAATTATACACACATCTCTCTTTAAAATAAAATGAGGTGAAAGGTTCTGCAAACAGTAGAACCCTTCACCTTGTTTCTATTTATTAACTATATCTTTATTTCTTTTATTCACTAATAATGTTCCTCCAGCCCCTATAGCCATAATAGCAATTAATAATATGAATATAGGATTGTTACCACCTGTCTCAGGTAAATTGGTATTATTTTCGTTTCCTGATTCATTCTTATTATCACTTGGTTTAGTCTCATTTTGACTTGGGACATCTGGATCTTGGTTATCTGTATTTGGTTTTTCTGGTTTATTTTCACCAGGCTTTTCTGTATCCGGTTTATTTCCATCTGGCTTAGGAGTTTCAGATCCATTATCATCTGGCTTTTCCTCTTCTTTAACTTCATTTACAGTAACCTTAATTTCTAAAATAGTTGATTCTCCTTGACTATCCTTTACTTCATAAATAATTTTATAATCTCCAGTCTTATTTAATTCAACATTATTTTCAACAATCTTAATCCATCCAGTTATATCACCATCTTCATTATCTGTCGCTATAACTTCTTTTAATGGATTAAAGCTATCTCCTATATTTATGGTAATATCATTAGCACTTATGGTTGGTGCTGTATTCTTACCTACCTTAATTCTTCCTTGAACTGAATAATCTACTTCACCTATTTTTTTTATAAATGATTCTAAAGATTCTTCAAGTGACTTATATTCATTTATGGTAGGAATATTGGAGAAGTGTGGATATTCATCTCCTCCTACTGCCATAAAGTCATTAGTTGCAACTACATATAACTTATCCATTTCTATTGGCTTTCCATTTACAGTTATACCAACTATTCTATTTCCAGATTCTCTTGATTCATCGAATACAAAGTTAACTCCTGAAACATGAGGGAAATGTCCTGCTGTTGCTGGATAAGCCTTAATTCCATGTTCTAAGACTTCTTTAATTTGTGCTCCTGTTAATGCTTTAGTAACTATATAGTTTCCAAATGGAAGCACCTTAACTATTTCTCCTTTAGTAATTTCACCTTCATCTATACTATCACGGATTCCTCCACCATTGGTTATAGCTATTTCTGCTCCAGTTTCATATAACATTGCATCTGTAATTAAGTTTCCTAAATTAGTCTCTTGAGTTCTTGAAAACTCTCTTGCTCCTTGTAGATCTACCTTAGAATTTCCAATAACCTTTGATAAAAATTCGCTTTGTTCATCATCTATTTCTACTATCTTATCTGAAACTACTTTATTAGCTTCAATATTTATAGTATCAGCCTTAGATATTAAACTAGCCTTCTTAGTAACTACTTTCTTTGAATCAGGATCTATAGTAATTACTACTTTTCCTAAATTATTTTCATATTCTCCAGTACTAGCAATTAATGTACCATTTTTTGTAGTGATTCCTTCTTTTAACGTACTATGACTATGACCATCTACTATTATATCTATTCCATCAACTTGATCTGCAACCATTGTTGATACTACTTCACTAGACTCATCTATGCCAACATGAGCTAAAGCAACTATTACATCTGCACCTTTTGCTTTTAATTCTTCTACTTGCCTTCTCGCAGCTTCTATTGGATCAGCAAAAGTAATTCCATTAACGTTGTTAGGATTAGTCTTATAGGCAGTTTCTGGTGTTGTTAATCCAAATATACCAACCGTAACCCCTGAAATCTCCTTAATTGTATTGGAATTAAGCAGATTCTCATTCCCCTTCATCACATTTGATGAAATAATTGAGAATCCATCTTTACCTTCTCTAGCCATTTTAACTAATTCCAATAACCTTTCATATCCATAGTTGAAATCATGATTTCCTGGCGCCATAGCGTCATATCCTGCTAATTTCATTAATGAAACTATATCTTCACCCTTTTTTAAAGTTGCAAAAGGTAATCCATGAAGTGTATCTCCTGCATCTAATAATAGTGAATTTGGAGTATTATTTTTTATTGCTGATATTACATCTATTCCAATAATACTATTATCTTTCTTAACTCTTCCATGACTATCATTAGTATGGAATACTGTAATATCAATATCCTTAGCCTTTGTTTTTTCTATTTCTGCTGAATCTCTAACTCTTAATCTATGTCCTTCTGGATCTTCTGAAGCAAGGCCTATTGCAGATATATTATCTCCAATGTTAATTCTAGATTTCCATTCATCATCAACACCAGGATTTTTGCTACTTCTAACATATCCTTCTACATATACTCTTGATTCCCCAGAACCATCATTTACAAAAACACTTTGTCCTTCAATTCTAGTAACCTTTCCTTCTACCTTAACTAGAAGGCCTTCTTTTTCTTCTAACATACTATCCTTAGTCGTAAGTTTTATAGGTTCTACTAGATTTATAGTTTCATCAATTATTTTCACATCATCATATTCATTCTTTATGGCTATTTGAGCATCATTTAAATAAGATGAGACCTTTCCTTTAATTCTAACTTTTTGACCTAGCTTTATATTTAAGTTAGAAACACCAAAGACTGTTAATCCTGCTGTTTCATCTTGAACATAAATTACATCAAAGAATGAATTTCCTGGTGCTGATGCATTTGAAGCTGCTGTAACATATCCTTCTACAACAACAGTTTCACCAAATCTATCTGGATTATTATCCTCATTTTCATCTACTCTAACATTAGATATCTTACTTACTGGTATTTCTTTTAATGGAGCTAATTCTTTTAAAGCCTTTTCTGTAATTTGATAGTTTAAATAATCTAATCCATCCATTTCAAAATTTGAGAAGAATGTTGCTCCAGAAGCAAATACTTTTGAGCCACTACTTAAAGTTTCAACAGCTAATGCAGAAACTTCTCCTTTACCAACTGGAATATTATCACCTTGTTTGTCAGCATCATTTCCATAGGTAGTTTCATGACCTTTAACTAATACATCTATATTAGACATGTCATTAGGCATTATCAATGTTGAACCACTATAAAAACTATACTTTTTACTTGTGTCAATTCCAGTTAACCAAGGACTATCAGTATTATAATTATCGAAATATAATCTATACTCTTGTCCTCCATTATTATCCTTATCTGTGGCTTGATCATCATTAAACCTAATTTTTGCACCGATTGACTCAAGAACTACATTACCTTGAGCTGCATTTCCATACTCACCTTTTGCATCACCATAATCTGCCTTAGAAGTAATTATTAAATTACCACCATTATTAACAAACTTAGCTATAGCCTTTAACTCATTCTCACTATATTTTTGAGGTGATAAATCATAATCTTTCTTTTCAACACTTTGCGGATCTGAAAGTATTAATAAAGATGCTCCTTCTAATATCTTATCAGTAATTTCTTCTTTATTTATAATTGCTTTTATATTGTTTTGTCCCATTAATGCTGTTAAAGTAGTAACCTTATCTTTATAATCACCAGTAACATATTGATTTTGATGTGCTCCATCTATAACAACTTTTGATATTTCATTTTCACCTAATACTTCTATATCAATTGATGATTTAAATTCTTTTAGTACTCCATTTATAGTTGCTGATACTTTTACTATAAATGAATAATTGCCAGGTTTATCAAAACTATAAGGTAATTTCGAAATATAAGTTCCACCTGCATCTATTGATTCTATTACTTCAGAATTTGTAACTTCTTCTTCATTATTTTTAAAATATTCAACCTTAATATTATTTACAGCACTTCCTTCATTATTGTATATATTAGTTTCAATATTGAAGATTTCTCCTGATATAATAACATCACTGTCTTTATCAACTGTAGATATTCCAAAGTTTTCTCTTTCACCAACCCATACAGGAGCTGTTACAGCTATATCCTTATCAGCCTCTTCTACTCTTACATAATAGTAAGAGCTAGTAGATTTATCTAAATTAAATTTCCACTCCTTAATGGTAGAGTCAACATTATCTATAGAGTTTACTATTTTTCCCCCATCACCGATAATAGAAATTTTCTTTATATTATCTCCACTATCAATATCTTGGATATTAATATTAAAATCTAAAGTATCAGTTTTAGGTAAGATAGATCCCATTGTATTTCCGTTTACTTCATATGAGATTCTAAGATTTTCATCTTCAGTTGCGTAGGCTCTTCTATTTCTTATTGCATCATAAATCCCTTCTCTAGTAAGATCTGATGCCTCAATAACAGTTCTACCAGTATTGGCATTTCCCCATTTTCCTTTATGGTTATCTTGATTATTACTTGGTGCTAAGTGCCACCCCTTATCTAATGCCCTTGTATAATATTCATAAGACTTAAAATATCCTGAGCTTCTGATTTCTCCTTCTCCATTTCCAACTTCTATTAAATTAATTACATTATCTATGGACTCATCATAATATGCAAAATCTCCAAAATCACCAAAAGTCTTTCCTGGGTGATTAAACTGTGCTAATGATTGTTGTTGAGTTTTTAACACATTATAATAAGCTTGTAAATTCATCTTACTATTACTTCTAGTTTCAAATCCTTCAGTATTAAATGTATTAATGTGTCCATATCCTCCAGTTGAACCAGACCAAGTCATTTCATATCCATAAATGGCTACAAATTCTCCATTTTTATTATATGTGTTAGCAGCATCTCTTCCAGTTTTCCACTTTGTACTAGCTGAACCATCAGTTATATTAGCTTTAGTATCATTATCAAACCAGTTTGAGTGATCTGTTATAGCTAAAAAATCAACATCAGCAACATTTTCAGCATATTGATATGCCTCATCAACTGTTCCTGTTCCATCTGAAATATTAGTATGAGAATGCAATTGTCCAAAATATAGATTCTTCTTTACTTCTCCAATTATAAATCTCCACTCTTTTTCTGATAAATTTCCAAGGTTATCTTTTGCTTCAATTTTAACAATGTGTTGTCCTTCTTCTAAATCTTTATCTACTTGGTACTTAATTATATTATCCTTAATGAAAGCACTTACAGCCTTAGAGTCTAAATACATTTTAACTGAAGATAAGTCAATTCCTGATTCATCTTTAATTTCTGCCTTGATTTCAGGTTTTCTTAAACTTCCTATGTTAGAATTATCTATAGGATATACATTAGTTATTTCAGGTCCTATTTTATCTGAAGCTTTTTTAACACTTATTCTAGTTTCTGAATATATATTATCTTTTACTGTTGAGATTACTTTTATTGTAGTTTCCCCTTCTTTAATTCCAGTAATATTACCTTCCTTATCAACAGTAGCAATCTCTGAATTTAAGCTTTCAAATTTTATACCCTTCTCAGTAGTATTCTCAGGCTCATATACAACAGATAAATCCTTATTTTCTCCTACTTCAATACTAATATTTTTATCAACTTTTAAAGAAACTAACTCTACTATATCAACTGAATATTCTGAATTCCTAGGAGTCGGTTCTTTAGAATAGAAATCCTCTTCATTATTGTTGCTATCAAATCCACTAGTAACTCCATTAGTTGATCCATCATTATCTTTACGTTGAACACTATTAGTAGCACTCATTCCCTTAGCAGTTTTATTACCTTCGGACTCGTTAGCTACTCCAATCCCAACTAAATCTATTACAGTTCCATTGTTATCTATAATTCTTACCTTACAATCTGTACCACTCATTGCAATACTACCAATTGCATCAGCTATAGGTAAATCTGTATTTCCACTATTGCCCTTTGCTTCTTGAATTAAGAAATATCCATTTGCTTTAATTACTCCACTTAACTCAGTATTTAATTTATCTTCAAAACTCCCAGACTTAGAAGCATATTGAACTTTCCATCCACTTATATCTATATCTGTATTTGTTGGATTGTATAATTCTATAAAATCATTTTTGTAAGTTGCACCACTATTTCCGCCACCTCCATAAACTTCACTTATTACTATATAAGTAGCTACTTCAGCTTTTACCTTCTTAGCAGGAATAGTAACTAATCCTAGCATCATACTGAATGCTAAAAATAAACTTAACAATTTACTTTTTAAAAGCTTATTCATATTAATCCCCCTTAAAGATTAGTGTAAATATTACTATTATGTTTTATTCTTTTTTAATCTATATTTTCATGTACACACCTCCTGTTATTACTCTCTAATGATATTCTAGCAATAAAATCACTATTCATAAGTTATATTTAAGTTAATAATTGTTAGTTATGTTAAATTTACACTTTTACAATGTTAAGCTATATTTTTTAAGCTAAGCTTATATTTACTATTATTTAGTTGACTATACCCTTACTATTTATTTTATTAACACTTATCAATATTTATACTAATGTGGATACCTTAATCTCAATTACCTTTTATTGAAAATATTCATTGACAAATATATATTTTCGTTGCTAAAATATAATAGTTAGTATAGTTTAACTTTAAGTTTACTATTGCTAAACTTTTCGATATTTTTTTAAGGAGGACTTATGAGTGACTCATTTTTACTAGTTAAGTATCTATCTATTGGATAACTTAGAATTTTTATATTAAATGGAGGGATTATTATGAAAATTGAACAACTAGGAAGACATATTTTAGTTGAATATTATAATTGTGATAAGGAAATTTTAAAAGATCATGCTATTATCGAAGAACATATGAAAGAAGCTGCTATTGTATCTAATGCTACTATAGTGACAAGCTGTTTTCATAAATTTAATCCCTGGGGAGTTAGCGGTGCTGTTATAATCCAGGAATCTCATCTTACTATCCATACATGGCCTGAATATGGTTATGCTTCTGTAGACTTATTTACTTGTGGTGATACTGTAAATCCATGGCTTGCTTTTAAGTACTTAGAAGATGCGTTAAAAGCAGAGAGAAGTGAATCTACTGAAGTAGCTAGAGGCTTAGTTGATAAAGTTAAAACTTTTTCAAATGGATCCTATGACAATATTCAAGTTAAATACAAAATGGAGGTATAAGAATGGATATGGAATTATGGTATACTGAAAACCAAACTGAAAATGTAAATTTTTCTATGAAAGTAAAGAAACACTTATATTCTGAAAAGAGTCCTTTTCAAAAAATTGATATAATAGATACCTATGAATTCGGAAGAGTTCTTGTTATAGATAATTGGACTATGATTACTGAAAAAGATGAGTTTATTTATCATGAAATGATAACTCATGTTTCTATGGCTACTAATAAAGATATAAAAAATGTATTAGTAATAGGTGCTGGTGATGGTGGAACTGTTAGAGAGTTAAGTCGCTATAATACAATAGAAAAAATTGATATGGTAGAAATAGATGAAGCTGTAGTTAAAGCTTCAATGGAATTCTTACCTTTCACAGCAAATAAATTAAAAGATGAAAGAGTTAATTTATATTTTGAAGATGGTATAAAATTTGTTAAAGGAAAAGAAAACCTTTATGATTTAATTATAGTTGATTCTACTGATCCTATTGGTCCTGGAGAGGGTTTATTCACTATGGACTTCTATAATGATTGTTTTAATGCATTAACTAGTAAAGGTATATTGATTAACCAATGTGAAAGTCCTTATTATCCAAACAATGCAAAAGAAATGAAAAGATCATTTAGTAAGCTTAAATCTTTATTTAATGTTTGTGAAGCATATCAATATCATATGCCTACTTATGCATCTGGACATTGGATGTTCTGCTTTGCATCTAAAGAATTACACCCAATAAAAGATTTAAAGGAAGATTATTGGAATTCTCTTGGATTAAAAACTAAGTATTATAATACAAATCTTCATAAAGGTTCTTTTATGTTGCCTAACTATGTTAAAGATATTCTAGAGTAAAAAATACGCTGCTATGGCAACTCATTTTTTACAAAGAATTTTAGTATAAAATAAAAGTACCCTGTTTTTAAACAGGGTACTTTCATTTTATATACTTTAGAAATTCTTAATTTAAGATAAGCCTTTTATATTTCTACAACTGTATTTTCTTCTATACTTCTCTTTATATCTATAACTCTTTGATTAGATGATCCTCTATATTTAAGTGAAATATTTCTTTTTTCTATTTGAAATCTACCATCTATTAATACATCAGCATAGGATAATATATTTCTTTTATTAATATCTTCAATAATATCTTCATATATGTAACCTGACCAAAGCCATATGCTTTTATTGGTTTCAACTTTAATTCTCTTTAATAAATTAGGTAAATCCTCATCCATTACTTGATCCATTGGCTCTCCACCTAAAATATTAACTCCTACTACATTATCATTTTTAACAAAAGATAAAAATTCATCTTCTTTTTCTTTCGTCCATTTCTCACCATAATTAAAATCTTGTAAATCTTTATTAAAGCATCCTTCACAATTATTAGTGCATCCACTTACAAATAATGTAGTTCTAATACCTGGTCCATTACTTACATCAAATTTTCTTATTTTAGCACAATTCATACTAAATCATCCTTATAAATGTAATACTCTATCGCCAATTTCTGCAGTTCTACCTTTATTCCAGAAATTAGTTCCAATATATCCACAAGTTCTTCTCATAACTTGCATTTCTGCTTCATCCCTATTTCCACAAGAAGGACAATACCATGTTAAATCTTCATCAAGCTTAATTTCACCAGTATATCCACATTTATAACATACATCTGGTTTAGTATTGATTTCTGCATATTGAATATTGTGATATATAAAATTAATAATTTGCTCAACAGCTTCTAAATTCTTACTCATATCAGGAACTTCTACATAAGAAATACAGCCACCTAAGCTTATTCCATGGAATTGAGATTCAAACTTAAGTTTGCTAAATGCATCTATTTCTTCACAAACATGAACATGATAAGAATTAGTATAATATAATTTATCTGTTACATTTGGAATTATCCCAAATTTACTTCTATCTAATCTACAGAATCTGTATATTAAGTTTTCAGCTGGCGTTCCATATAAACTAAAACCTAATCCTGTTTCTTCTTTCCATTTTTGACAAGCTTCATTCATATGTTTCATAACAGCAAGTGCAAACTCTTCACCTTTTTCTGTTGTATGACTTTCTCCAAGCATAGCTTGAACCATTTCATGTATACCAACATACCCTAATGATAAAGTTGAATATCCATCTTTTAATAGACTGTCTATACTTTCATCTTTATCTAATCTAGCTATAGCTCCATGTTGCCAATGAATTGGAGAAACATCTGACTTCGTTCCAAGTAGCATTCTATGTCTTGTTAATAGAGATTCTTTACATAACTCTAATCTTTGATCAAGCATATCCCAGAATAATTCCATATCCTTATCAGCTATAATTGCTATTTGTGGAAGATTAAGACTTACTACACCCTGATTAAATCTACCATACCACTTGTAGTTATCATCCTTATCCTTCCAAGGTGATAAATGAGATCTACAGCCCATTGGTGGGAAGGTATTTCCTTCATAATTTTCTCTCATAATTTTTGCTGATTGATAATCAGGAACTAATCTTCTTGCAGTACATTTTGCTGCTAATTTAGTTATATAATCATATTTTCCACCTTCAAGACAATTATGCTCATCTAAAAGATAAATAAGCTTTGGAAAAGCTTCTCCGATTTCCTGACCTTTATAATTTTTCATTCCCTCTAATCTTTGTTTTATCATTTCTTCACAGATTAAAGCCATTTCCTCTTCATAAGGATGACCTTCTTCTATTTCTAAATAAATAGTGCTAAATGGTGCTTGACCATTAGTTGTCTGTAAAGTAGATAGTTGGTACCTTATTGTTTGAACACCATCTTTAAGTTCTTTCATCTTAGTATCTAAAGCTAATTTTTTAGCAAGATCTTCATCTCCTAGAAGCTCCATATAATGCTTAAATGCTTTTTCTTCTGTAATTTTCAAATATTTAGCTAAGTGTTTTACCGTAATACTTTGACCACCATATTGATTGCTTGATACTTGTGCCATAATTTGTGTAGTTACAGTACATGCAGTACCAAAAGACTTAGGTGTCTCAACTAATTTATCATTTATTACAGTACCATTTTCAAGCATATCCTCTAAATTAATTAAGCAACAATTAAAAATAGGAGATAAACTGTAATCCATATCATGCCAATGAATAACTCCTTCATCATGAGCTTGAACTATATGTGCTGGAATTAATCGCCTTCTTGATATATCCTTTGATACTTCTCCTGCTATTAAATCTCTTTGAGTTGCAGCTATTACTGAATTCTTATTAGAATTTTCTTTGATTACATCTTCATTAGTTTTATTTAAAAGAGATAAAATACTTTCGTCTGTTGTATTAGTATTTCTTTTGAATTCTTGTACAGCTCTATATCCTTCATAAGATTTTGCTGTTACTATTTGCCCGTAATGTACAAGTCTATCATATACGTAAGACTCTATTTTATGTATTGTTGGAGTTTCACCACTTTTGTAAAAGTATTTTTCAGCATCGCTAGCTATAATTTTAGCTATATCCCCTAAATAGATTCCACTTCCGTTTTTCATAGCCTTACTAATGGCTTCTCTTATTTTTCTTTTGTCGAAATCTACTATACTACCATCTCTTTTTATTACCTTCATCCAATTATCCACTCCCCTTAATATATATACTAATCAATTATAACATCTCTAATATTTATTTAATAATAACAAAAGCTTCATTATCTTAAAAAAGGGATATATATTTGAAAGTTTTCTTCATAAACTTAACTTTCTCTTTAATTATTATTTTTATATATTTTATTCTTTCCTGTTATAACTTGTTGAATCTTTTAATTATTATAATAATTATGTCTTTTCAATAATGTTTTAATTATACTTCTCTATACCCTTGGGATAATTATCGTATTGATAATATTTTTCATTATGAAGTTAAAATTTAATTTATTAGAATTGAAAAAATTAATAATTATCTAATAATTTAGTAAATTTCATTTGAGATTTTGTTAAAAAATTGCTAATATATAATAAATACAATTTATAAGGGGGCTATAAAATTGAATACAGTTGTTACAAAATTTGGGGGAAGTTCTTTAGCTGATGCTGATCAGTTTAAGAAGGTAAAAAATATTATCTTATCTAATTCTAATAGAAAGGTAGTTGTTCCTTCCGCACCAGGAAAGAGAAATCCTAAAGATTTTAAAGTTACTGATTTACTTTATCTTTGTCAAAGTCATATTGAATCTAGTATTCCACTAGATGATGTTTTTAACTTGATAGCTAATAGATATAAAAAAATAGTATCAAAATTAGACTTATCATTAGACATAGATATTTACTTAGACAAAATTAAAGAAGATATTGAAAATGGTGCATCAAAAGATTATGCTGCAAGTAGGGGCGAATATCTAAATGGTATTATTCTTGCAAATTATCTTGATTTTGATTTTATTGATGCTAAAGATGTAATTTTCTTTAATAAATATGGAAGTATTGATAGTGAGTTAACTTATACTTCATTAAGAAAAGCACTTGAAAATGGCAGAAAAGCTGTTATTCCAGGATTTTATGGTGCTGATATGGACGGCAACATAGTAACTTTTTCAAGAGGCGGTTCTGATATAACTGGAGCTTTAGTATCAGCAAGTATTAATGCTGATTTATATGAAAATTGGACAGACGTTTCTGGATTCTTAATGACAGATCCAAGAATTGTTGATAATCCAAAGCAAATAAGTAAAATTACTTATAGAGAACTACGAGAGCTTTCATATATGGGAGCATCTGTTTTACATGAAGAATCTGTTTTTCCTGTAAGAGATGCTGGTATTCCTATTAACATTAAGAACACTAATCGACCAGAAGATCCAGGAACACTTATAGTTAAAGATATGGAGCCTGATTTTAATAATCCTATTAAAGGTATTGCAGGTAAGAAAGATTTCACTGTAATATCTATTGAAAAAGCTATGATGAATTCAGAACTTGGTTTCTGTAGAAAGGTGTTATCTATATTAGAACAAAACTGTATTTCTTATGAAAACATGCCATCAGGTATAGATACAGTTTGTGTTGTAATTTCAGATTCACAACTTAAGAATAAAACTGAAATATTAGTTGATGAAATTAAGAGGACATGCAATCCTGATTCTATTTTAGTTCATCCTAATATGGCATTAATTGCAACTGTTGGTAACGGTATGTCTTCAAACAAGGGAATTGCTGCTAAAATATTCACTTCACTAAGTGAAGCTAATGTTAATATCAGAATGATCGACCAAGGTTCAAGTGAAATAAATATTCTTATAGGTATAGAAAATGATGATTTTGAAAAAGGTATTAATTCAATTTATAAAGCATTTGTCTAAAAGAAATTAATTAAAGGAGCTGCCACAGACAGCTCCTTTAAATTTATAAACTATATATAGAAAATATACCTATGTAATTTTCTATCTCATTATGACATAAATAAAAACTATCTATTTTCTCTTGTTAATTTAATAATTATATCTCTATAATCAGGATAAAGATCTAAAAGTTCTTTTCTAGTAAATAGCTCAAATTCATCATATTCAAATGCTGGTGATACCATACATCCAACCAAGGCGTATCCATTATTATTCATTGCTGAACCAAAAATGCATCCTTTTGGAACTAATACTTGAGGTTCTTCTCCACATTCAATATTTTTCCCAAGTTGTTTTGTTATTAATTTACCTTCTTCTGTTATCATATATATTGTTAATGCTTCACCATCATGATAATACCATAGTTCATCAGATTTTAATCTATGAAAATTTGATACTTCACCAGTCATTAATAGAAAGTAAATACTACTCCATAACTTCTTATCCGTCCTAATATTATCAGTAGATACAAAAGACTCTTTAAAATATCCTCCTTCAATATGTGGTTCCATGCTTAGATTTTCTATATAATATTCTGCACTCTTCATAATGCTCCCCCCTTTTATTTAGCTAAATAAATCAATCTTATCTTTAATACATCTATAGAAATTTTAGTCCTCTCTTACTAAGTATTGATTTCCATCCTCATCAAAGAAATTAAACATCGAACCATATGGCATTTTCATTATTTCTCCTACTTTTACACCATTATTCTTAATTTCTTCATAAGTTTTATCTATATTATCAGTACTTAAAATTATTGAAGGGTGCTCAACATTTGTATTTGGATTTTGTTTTTTCATCATTTCCTTATTATATAAAACAAAAGTTGTAAATTCATCTTCACTTGGACCTACTTCTATCCATTTCATATTAGGGCCCATTGCTTGCTCAAACTTTACTACAAAGTTTAATTTTTCAGTCCAAAACTCCTTTGCTTTTTCTTGATCGCTTACGTATAATGTTATTTTCCCTATTTTTCTAATCATTTGATTTCCTCCTAATTCTTTCTCTCTATATAATGATTCCGAACAATTCCACCCATAATATTTTTACTTTCTATTAATTTTCATCTCCTATTATCTCCTTTAAAAAGAGTTATTAATCCTCCTAAAATCCAATGAATAGTTGTAATAATAAAATTATGAAAGTATTAAAATTATGAAAGTAATTATATTATATAATTTGAATAAATAAATTCAATACTAATTTTCAATTTCATTAACTTCTTAAGAAATTAATTTATTATTATACTTTTAGCTTTAATGAAATCTTTAGGCGCAAACTTGGTATACTTCTTAAAAACTGAACAAAAATGTTTATATTCCCCGAAGCCAACCATATCAGCAATCTCATAAACCCTATACTTACCTCTTTCTTTTGACATCAATTCTATAGCTTTTTGTATCCTATATTTATTAAGCATATCCAAAAAGGTATATGATGTTTCTTCCTTAAACCTTCTGCTTAAATAACTTGGACTTACTCCAAGCTCATCTACTAGCATCTCTATACTAAGTTTTTCACTATACTCTTCTTTAATTTTATTAATTGCATACTTTACATAAGTATTTATTTGCTTAGAATCAATATATATTTTAAGATTAGCAAATTCCATATCTTCTTTATTAATTGTATAATTTCTTATATTTTCATAAGCTTTTCTTTCATCTATCTTTTTTTAATTTTTGATACTATTTTAAATAGTTCTTCCTCATTTATAGGCTTTAATAATAGTCGCTTACTCCTATTGATATTGCCATTTTTGCATAATCAAATTCACCATAGCTAGTTAAAATTATACTTTCGAAGTTTTCATTATTATTAAATGAAGACAACATTTCCAATCCGTTTATAAATGGCATATTGATATCAGTTATTATTTATGATATTGACACCTCCATTTTGTATGTGATAAGCTTTCTATGTCGTTACCCATACGACACACCTCCTATGATTAATTTGTTTTACGATTGTCAGTCGTTGCAATTATATCATAGGAGTTTTTTCTGTTCAGAGCTTAAGCCATTTTATCCACTGGCTATGCCAGTGGTTTTCAATACAACAAAAAAGATGATAAATAGAATTAATTATTTATCATCTTTGATTTCTAGATATAGTTCGCAATAAAAGCTATAATATGTGCAGCTGGTACAAATAACGCTAAAGCAGCAAAGGTTCCAACTACTTTACTTCCAACCATAGCTACAACGCAGCCTCTAAAGTCTTCTTCACTACATTTACCATCAACTACATCATCTGTCATAATAGATAGATGAGGATCAATAAAAATAGAGGTAAGTATTGTTGCTGTTCCATTAATAATTGGTGAAAGAGAAAGACAAGTAGCCCTTAACTCTGGTGCTATACTTCCAGCATAAATAGGTGCAAAGGCTCCAGCAGTAATTATTGCCACGGAAATAAAATTATAAAATAAAATTCTTTTAGGTAGGTTTTTAAAATTAATACTTGTAACACTTTCCTTAACAGGTATTGCTATACTATCCTTCATATATTTAATACCGGTCTTTGAAAAGCTATGAATAATTAGTTTAGGTATTGATCTTTCAATAGAAAAATGGTCTACAGCTTTACTAAACATCTTTTGAAATGTTGGTATTAAAAAAGCTCCAACAATAGATGCTATTCCCGAAATTATTATTATATAATTAAACACCATTACTAATTCATTACTACTTGTGTTGCTTTCTACAAACTTTGTTAATAATGGACTTTGAAATGTAACTGCTGTTCTTGACAATAACATTAAGACATTAAATACTGCAAAGGTAACTGCTATTTTCCCTGTTCTAACTCCAACTAATCTTACAGAGTAGGCTAAGGTTCCAATTATAGAAATTAAAAAATTCAAAACTAATACAATTATTATCTGAGTATCCATATATTATCTCCTCAATTTTTCATATTATTGAAAATTATAGTTATAATAAATTATACTCATTCAAATTCATTATTAAAATAGCATTTTAAAATTGTAATATTTTTGCAATAATTGCATTATTAATGTAGATAGTATTTATATACAAAAAGGGAGGCTTATACAACACTCCCCTAATTTAAATATATAATTATTAAAATAATATTATTTTATTATACTATAGTTAATTCTGTTTCTTTATCAAATATATGAATTGTTTCTTTGTCTATAGCAAGCTTTATAGTATCTCCAGGCTTAACATTGAAATTACCATCAAACTTAGCAGTAATAGATGAATCTCCAGCTTTTAAATAACAATAAACTTCAGAACCCATTAATTCATTAAAATCTACTAAAGCTTCAAAAGCAGCATCTTCATTATTATTTATAAATAAATCATCATTTTTAATATGTTCAGGTCTTATTCCAAGGATTACTTCTTTATTAATATATCCTTTTTCAGTAAGAACTGCGCAAGCTTTCTTAGTTAAAGCTACATGCATTTCAGAGTTTACTGCGTATAATTGTCCATTATCTTCTTTAATAGTAACATTTATAAAGTTCATTTGAGGTGAACCTATAAACCCTGCAACGAACATATTGCTTGGATTATCATAAATTTCTTTAGGTGTTGCCATTTGTTGAACTTCACCATCTCTAAGAACAACTATTTTATCAGCCATAGTCATAGCTTCTACTTGGTCATGTGTGACATATATAAATGTACTATTAAGTGTTTTATGAAGTTTACTTATTTCAGCTCTCATAGAAGTTCTAAGCTTTGCATCTAAGTTACTTAAAGGTTCATCCATTAAGAATACTTTAGGATTTCTTACTATAGCACGTCCAAGGGCTACCCTTTGTCTTTGCCCACCTGATAAAGCCTTAGGTTTTCTATCTAGTACCTTTTCTAAATCAAGTATTTTTGCTGCTTCTCTTACTTTCTTATCTATTTCATCTTTTGGAGTTTTTCTAATCTTTAATGCAAATGCCATATTCTCATAAACTGTTAAATGAGGATATAATGCATAGTTTTGGAAAACCATAGCTATATCTCTATCTTTAGGATGAATATCATTTACTAATTTATCTCCTATATATAGTTCACCTGAAGTTATTTCTTCAAGCCCAGCTATCATTCTAAGTGTAGTAGACTTACCACATCCAGATGGTCCTACTAAAACTATAAATTCTTTATCTTTAATATCAATATTAACATTTTTTACAGTCTGAACATTCTTATTATAAGATTTACAAATATTTTTTAACGTTACGCTAGACATATTATTCTCCTTAGTTTTTAATAATTGTTTATCCCATCGCTACCATTGCTAACACTCCCCCTTCTACAAGTGGGAGCTAAGCACTGCTACGCGCCTGGATTAGTTCTTCTAACCTTCAGGTGGAGTAGGCATCCTGTACTCTGTGAAAGTGATTCACACAAAATGCAAGATTTGGGTTCTCTAATTTTTAAGAAAACTCCACCTGAAGATAAGAATCACTTTATAACTTCATTAAATATTCACCAATTTCATAGCTTAGCCTTAAAGCTGCTGGTAAAAGTTCATCTGGAAGTCTATTTGCATAGTTATGTGCTTCAAATGAGAAGTCTCCCTTATAATTAATTTCTCTAAGAGTTCTCATAACTTCTTTCCACTCCACAGTTCCAAATAAAGGCATCACGTGCATAAGATCTGTATCTGTAGAGCTATGTGTATCTGATACATGAGTTGCTTTAAGTCTATCCCCCATATATAGAAGAGATTTTCTTTGGTCTTGCTTCATAATATCAGCATGCTCAAAATCCCAACAAATCCCTATTCTAGAATCATTAAATTCATCTACAAAGTCTACTAACTCTTCTGGCGTTGCACAATATTTACGTTTTGGAGCTATGCTAAAATCACACATATTTTCTAATGCAAGATCCATATTAAATAATGATGCATATTCTAATAATCCCTTAAAATACTCAATATTTTTAGCCTTTGAGCTTTTAACTAAATCCATCGCTTGAAAGTCTGTGTCTGGATGAGTTACACATAATTTTGATCCTAATATGCTACAACATTCTAAAGATCTCTTTGTAAGCATTTGATGATAATTATATTCTTCTTCAGATAAATTAGGATTTAAAAAGTTAAATGTATAACTATGGCACTGTCCAAATTCTACTCCTAATTTCGCTGCTGAATTAGCCACCTCATGAATCCACTTCTCCCATTCATCAGTTAAAAATGGAGAATGGGGAAGGGCCCAATCCCAGAAGTTCATATCAAATCTTTTAAATCCAGCTTCACTTGCTAATTCTAAAGTTTTAGATAATGGAAATACACTTCCATCCGGTCTATCACATACTATATTTGTAGATGTCGCTAACTTCATTTGTTAAATATCCTTTCAATTAAAATTTCTATAAAACTATCTAAATCTAATTCATATGCTGCATATATATTTGCTTTATCTTCATTTGAGTTAAATTCAATTATATCGCAATCTATTTTATCTTTATATTTCATAGTAACTTTACCTAATTTAAACTTAGCTATAGAGTTATCTATAATATAAGCTATAGGTAATGAGTCAACTAATAAACTTTTAGGAGTTAAGTTCCTGCTTAAATAGAAATTTTTAGCATGAATTAAATACTCTATTTTCTCACTTTTATTGCCCTTTTCTATAATTTCATCTATATATTCATTTTTTAAAGTAGAACTAACATCAAGGCCTAGGCTATACATAGGAATACCTGAGTTACATACTATTTCAAAAGCTTCTGGATCTACTAGTACATTCCATTCACTACGCTTAGCATTAACACTGCTATTTACTTTGTAATATCCAGCCATAGTTATTATTTCTATATTCATCTCCTTAAGATTAGGATACTTAATTAAAGCTTTTGCTATATTACTCATAGGAGCTATTGATATAATAGTAAGTTTTTCTTCCTTAAGGGCACTATCATATATAAAATCAATAGCATTTACTCTCTCTACTAATTTGTCACTTTTTCTAAACTCATATTCACATACACCATTTTTACCACAGTATTCATCTGTAAATTCAATATCTCTTTTTATTGGCTTATCTTCACCAGCAAAAACAGGAATATTTTTTTTATTACAAGAGTTTATTATGTTTAAAGCATTTTGAGTACAAATCTCAAGAGGGGAATTACCACTTACTGTAGTAATTCCTAAAACCTCTATCTCCTCAGAGTTTAATGCTAGCATTATTGCTAATGCGTCATCAGCACCAGGATCACAATCTATAATTACTTTATTCTTTCCTAACTTAGTCATTTCTACCTACCGGGTTAGCACGATAATAGACTTCAATGGATTTCGCTATTCCCTCCACTATTTCATCGTACGCTTCTTCCTTAGTTATTAACTCTGAACCAAAAGCCCTCATTGCATCCTTAATAATAATTCCTATTGCATTAGAATTTGGAGTAAATGATGGAACTACAGTATTTGGTGTATTACTTAAATTATTCATAGCATTTTGTAATCTTGGCTCTACTTCTACTGCCTTTTCGTACTCATCTAACTCTTGTACGTGTATATTAACCGGAGTATAACCCGTTCTTCCTACCCACTTTACTTGTGCTTCTTTAGATGCCATATAAGAAACAAATTCCCATGCAGCTTTCTTTTTAGCTTCACTTTCTCTATCCATTATATATAATCCTGAACCACTAGGGTATGCTCCTACTACATCTCCCTCATTTACTGTTGGAATTGAAGTAACACCCCATTCAAATGAATCTCCAACTAACTTTGCTATTGTTGGAATACGAGAGCTTGTCATTATTGTCATAGCATGAAGACCTTTTGAAAACTCTTCATTTATACTATCTGTTACTGGTTTATATACTCCAGTTCCTATAACTTTCTCCCACTCTTGTAAAAAGTTTTTAAGAGCTTCTTTACCTTCCTCAGAGAATTCAGTCATATGCTTATTATGACCACTTTCATTATTTCCGAAATATGTTCCATTTTCACCTTGAATTGATATAAAGCTTTCTAATTCATATTGATTAATAGCCACATTAAGACCATTTTCCGCTTCTGTTTTTTCTGATATCTTTATCATCATATCAGCCATTTCAGCTATAGTTTTTGGTGGCTCACTAAATTCAGCTTCCTTTAAATAATCCATATTATAATAAAGCATTAATGATGATGCTGTATAAGGTACACCTATCATCTTTCCATCAATTGATTGAGCAGTAACTGTATTTGCTATTAAATCTTCTTTCTTTATTGTAGATGATTCATTATTTATAAAGTCTTCTGCCCAAACTGTACGTTCATAATCACGTATCATATCTACATTTTCACCATATAACTGAATTACATCTGGCATATTTTTAATATCATCTGCTGACATAGCTGTCATTAAAGATGTTGTTCCAGGCCAGCTTTGGAAAACTCCAGTTACTTTTATGCCTTTTTCTTTTCCTATGGTATTGTTAAATTCATCAATTTGTTCCTTAACTATATCTCCAAAAACACCATCCATTGAATGCCAAAATGTTATTTCAGTAATACCATCAGAATCAGTCTCACTTTGTTTTGAACTAATCGAACATCCTGTTAATAATATTGATATTAACAGAATGAAACTTACTAATTTTTTCATTTTTTGTTCTACGTCCTCTCAAATCAATAGTTTTATTCTTTAACAGCACCTGACATCATTCCAGAAACAATTTTTCTTTGGAATAATATAAATATAATCACTGTTGGAATTAATGCTATTACTGCCCCTGCCATTACTGGACCAAATATAGATGATTCTCTATCCTTTAACATCGTTATACCTACTTGAATAGTACGCATTTCATTTTGATTTGTAACTAACATTGGCCATACATATTGATTCCACATGTTAACAAATGAAGAAATGAATATTGTAACTGAAATAGGTTTAGTTATTGGAATTAACACCTGAGTAAAAAACTTAATATTTCCACATCCATCTATAGCTGCTGCCTCTCTTAAACTCTTAGAAAAAGTTAAGAAATTTTGTCTAAATAAAAATATATTAGCAGCTGAAACTAAGAATATTGATGACATACCTAAGTATGTATTTACAAGACCTAACTTAGAAATAGTTTGGAAGTTAGAACCTATAAGAACATCAGGTGGAATCATAAGTGTTGTCATAGTTAGCATAAATAATACTTTCTTAAATTTAAATTCAAAAAATGAAAAACCAAAGGCTGCCATCATACCTATGATTACTCTTGAAATACTAACTATTAACGCTACTACAAATGAGTTAAACATATATCTAATTAAATCAGTTCTCATAAATGCTGTTATGTAGTTCTCAAATGTCACAGTATTAGGTAATAAATTAGGTGGATTTGATAATATATCCTCCGCTTCCATAAACGAAACAGAAATTGCATATAGTATTGGAAAAAGTATAATTAATGCTACAATTATACAAATAATTTGAATAAAGTAATCGTTCAATTGTTTTCTTTTCATTAATATTTTACCCCTTTCTTTTCCCAAGCAAATCCTATCATTGTGAATATAAACGTAATAATAAAGGCTATTATCGCTGCTGGATTAGCATCAGTAAAGTTTCCTATTCCTGTTATTTGATTATATATGTATTGTATTACTGTTTGTGTTGAACCATAAGGCCCACCATTAGTTAATATACTCATTAAACTCATCATCATCATTCCATATGCTAAATCTGTTATTATCAAATAGAACATTGTTGGTGATGTTATTGGTAAATATATTTTTATAATTTTTTGTAATGCAGAAGCACCTTCTAAATCAGCACTTTCTATTAATTCTTCTGGTACACTTCTTACAGCTGATAGCATAAAGATAAATGCATATCCTGTAGATAACCAAATTTGAATTATAGCTAGAGCTATCATTGCTACTTTAGGATCATTTAGCCATTGTACATCTATTCCAAAAAATCCATTTATAAATCCAAGAGATGGAACATATAAAAGTTGGAATATCATAGCTGTTACTGAAGAAGCCATAGCCATTGGTATTGCAAAGCTTGTCTCATAAAATACAGATGTTTTTCTCTTTTTATTAGCTAATAATGCTAGTAAAAGACCAAATACCTTAGAAATAGGTACTGTTAATATTACAAACCAAATTGTATTACCAATTGACTTTATAAAGTTTTCATCTTTTAATACATACTTGTAATTATTAAATCCTACGTACTCATGTAAATTTCCAAATCTATCTACTATAAAAAAACTATTTACAAGTGTTTTTATAAATGGATAAAATACAAATACCACGAATAGTAAAAAAGCAGGTGTTAACCATAAATATGGTTCTATCTTTTTTATAAAAGTCTTATTTTTGTTCATTCTACTTTTGTCACACTCCATTTTATAACTTATAGAATTTCTTAATTGCTTGTAGCACACCACCTGCATTAGGATAATCACATACATAGTCTGCTACTTCTTTTAGCTTTGGATCTGCATTTGATACTGCAACTCCAACACCAACCATATTTATCATCTCTATATCATTTTTCGCATCTCCTATAGCCATAATATTATTTAAATCTATATTTAAAATTCTTGCTATATTAAGTACACCTTCAGCTTTATTGGTAGATGCAGGCATAATATCTACAGATCTGTCATTATATTTAACGATATTTAACATATCTTTATATGGTTCTAATTTTTCTAATACGGAATCGATACGTCCCTCTGGCAATGGATCTATTATTAAGAGCTTTTGTATACTTGCAATATCCCATTCTTCCCCTTCAGGCTTATATATCTCCTCATATCTTCCAAACTTCTTAATTTGATTTCTTATGTAATCATTATGTCTGTATGATTTGTTTGATATACCATCACTAGTTACAATTACCATTTCAAGCTCATCAGCATATTCTATAGCTTGTCTTAAAATACTAGCCTTCATTGTAGTCTCCCATAAGAAATCACCATCTTTTACAGCTCCTGCTCCATTATTTACAACTATAGGTAAATCCACTTCAAATTCATTAATGAAATCATGAACCTCGTCATAACATCTCCCAGTAGCTAATGTAAAAGGTATATTATTTTCTTTTACAAAGTTCTTAAGCTTATTAAACTCTTCTTTTAACTCTTCATTTGTATCTATTAAAGTTCCATCAATATCGCTTACTATAAGCTTAATATCCATACTATTACCTCCTCTTCTATGATGTAAAAGTTCTTACTTTAAGCCCTTTAATATCAGAGCACTCATAGTCCTCACAATATTCCATCACTATATTTTCTTCTGTATACGTAACTCTTTTAATAAATAATATTGGTTCACCTTCTTCAATTGGTAGTTTTCCCTCAATCTCCTTTGGACAAGAAATTGCTCGTATTTCTTCATCAGAATACTTTGGAATTAAATTAGACTTCACTTTCAACAATTCAAATAAAGATCTATTATTTAAATTCTCAAATTTAAAATCTATCTCAGGAACTAACTCACAATTAATATAACTAGTTTGGTAGTTTTCTGCTATTCCATCCACCTTTCGTATTCTTTGTATTCTTACTATTTCATCACCTACATTTATTTGTAGTTGTTTTGCAATTTTACGGTCTGCCTTTTGATAAACTAGGGTATCAACCACCGTTTCAAATTTATGAGTTTTTCTACGTGGTGACTCACTAAATGACAGCTTTCTTCTTTCACGATCTTTATTATTACGCATTTTACTTACAAAGGTTCCCTTACCTTTTTCAGTATAAAGTACTTGCTTTTCTACTAAGTCATCAATAGCTTTTCTAACAGTTGCCCTACTTACATTAAACTTTTTTGCATAATAGTCTTGTCCATTAATCATGTCCCCACTCTCATAAACTCCACTATGAATATCCTGTATTATGCTTTCTCTAATAATTTTATATACTGCTATACTTTTAGACATTAACTCAAATCCCCTCTTAAACTAATATAGAATACCTTACCAGTTTAAAAACTGTTTTGTTTATAACATGGCGTGCCATGTTATAGCAAAAAACATTCTAATATGTACAGCCATATTCCGATAAAAATTTTATCAGATGGCGTGCCATGTTGTTATTGAAATAACCCCCTTAAATGTGAATCATTTATTTCGTTAAGTTACTATAATATAATACCATCCTTTTTTACAAAGTACATTAATTCTATGTAAATTTTTTAATTTATTTTAATAAAGTTATCATTACAAGTAAAATCAAATTGAACTAAATCTTTTTTATTCAACATAAAAGAAAATTTAGTTCAATTTGATATTGTAATTTATAAAATTAATATTCATTTTTATTCTATAGTTCCAAATTTATCTAAAGGAGCTATTCTAAGTAAAGCTCTTCCTTCAACTTGATTTATTTTAATCACTCCAAAACTTCTACTATCTTCACTAACTTCCCTATTATCACCTAATACGAATAATTCATTTTCATTTACTTTTAATGGAAGAGAGAGGTTTTTATTATAAGTTTCACCTTTTGCATAGGCTTCATCTAATTTTTCACCATTTACATATACATAACCATTCCTTATATCAACTTCATCTCCTGCCACTCCAATTACCCTTTTCACATATCTTACTCTTGTATCTGTAATCTGTTTTAATGAAGCAACTTCTTTCATAAATATATAGCTTTCTTCTAGAACATTTCCTTTTTCCCCATTGTTAATAAAAACTATTATATCTCCCCTTTGTGGATTTTCAAAATTATAACTAAGCTTATCTAACAATAGTCTTTCATCACTATAAAGGGTATTTTCCATAGATTCATGTTCTACTCTAGCCATAGCAAAAACCTTAGTATTTATTAATGATGCTACTATTAAACTTCCTACTACAGTAATAGCAATACCTCTAGATTCTTTTATTAATGTTTTAAATTTCAATTATCATCCCTCCATAAATTCTTTCTTTAAAATAGACATTATATATACATTATGAAATTCATTATTCATATATAATGCCTCTCTCTTTATTCCCTCTTCTTTAAACCCAGCTTTTTCATACATTGCTTTAGCTCTTGGATTGTAATCAAAAACTTCTAGCTCTACCCTATGTAAATTCATTTCATTAAATGCAACTTTTAAAGCTTCCTTTGTAGCTTTATAACCAATTCCCTTATTAAAATTTTCTTTATTAAATATGGCAATTCTAAAGCCTCAACTTCTATATTCATCATCTATATCCATAAGAACTACTTCACCTAATATATTATTTTCCTTACTAAAAATAAGAAAATGCCTTCTTTCATCATCGCTAGCACTTTTCTCTATAAAAGTTGTTATTTCTTCTTTAGTTGGATAGTGTGTAGTCCCTGTATAATAGAACATATCTTTATCTGGTTTTTTAAATCCAACTTCCCAATATTCATCTGTATCTTCTATTCTTAATAGCCTTAAGTTTATATCCATCTTTACTCTCCTATTTTAAACTCTCTTTCATTTAAAACTGTTTTTATTGACTTCTTTATGCTATTTTCTACATCTTCCATACTTTCTTTTATTGCATTTTTCACTGCAAATTTAATTATAAAATATAATGTAATAGCTGGTATTGTATAAACTAATATCATTGCAATTATTCCCATATATTATTCCTCCTTAATCTCAACTCCACCCTTAATATCATTTATTAATTCATTTATATTTGTTTCTTCTACAATTTTATAAATTGTAGTTTTGTACCTTCCATTTTCACTACCATAAAACTTTAAATATTTATTATCAAAAATTGTGAAGCCTAACTTTTCTGAAAAGTTTTCTGAATACATTCTAACTTCAGTTTCACTTTTTATATCTTCTCTAATTTTACCTTCTTTTATTTTTATATTTTTTAGTTTATCTATAAAAATATTTATTTCGTTTTTATCCTTGAATTTATATTCTTTGTTATTAACACTTATATTTATAATTGAAAATTCTGCATTATTATATTTATCAAGAACTAACTCGTAAATAGTCCCACTTCTAGGGAATATAGCATAAATGTATAACCCTACAGAAATAATCAATACTGATATTATAAAATATTTAATTTTAAACTTCATATTACTCTCCTTTCTTCTTAATGATTATTATACACTATTATTTATACTTTTTAGATTTTCCTTTATTTGTTTTTGGTAATTTTTATAAATTTATGATAAAATTGTATTGATAATTTATAATTGGGAGGATACTTATGGATAATGTTTTAAGTACTATTATGGAGTATTTACCTTATATTGTTATTGCTTTAGTAGTAATAATATTATTCTTATCTTTCTGGAAGAGGGTTCCAGCAGATAAGGCTATGGTAATTACGGGATTAAGAAAAAGAGTTCTATTAGGAAGAGGAGGATTAATGATTCCCCTATTAGAAACATCTTCAACTATTTCATTAGAAAATATATCTATGACTACCGATGTAAGTGAGGCACCTGCTAAACAAGGTATATTTGTTAATATCGTTGGTACTGCTGTTGTTAAGGTTAGAAACGACGCTGAAAATGTTTTAAAAGCAGTTGAGCAGTTTTCTAATGGAGGTGAAAAAAATACTGTTAATGTTATTAGAACTATAGTTGAACAAATATTAGAAGGTAAACTTAGGGGGATAGTATCTACTTTAACAGTAGAACAAATTAATGAAGACAGATCATCTTTTGAACAAAGAATTGAAGATGATATTAGAAATGAACTTGGTTCCATGGGATTAATGCTAATTTCTTATACAATATTAAAAATTAGTACTCAAGGAGGATACTTAGAAAATAGAGCTAAGCCTCAAATTGCAGCTGCTAAGTCCGAAGCAGATATAGCAGAAGCTGAAAGAAAAAGAGATACTGAAATAAAAACTGCCGTAGCTACTAGAGAAGGACAAAAGGCAAAGCTTGAATCTGAAACAGAAATAGCTCAAAGTGAAAGAGATAAAAAAATCAAGCTGGAATCTTTTAGAGCAGAGCAAGATAAAGCAAAGGCTAATGCTGACGTAGCTTATAAATTACAAGAAGCTGAAAATAATGCATTATTAGCTGAACAACAAGCTTCTCTTGCAGAAAAGGAAGCTATAGTTGTAGAAAAGAAATTAATTGCTGAGGTTAAGAAGCCTGCAGATGCTAAGAAATATGAAGTAGAAGTTGCTGCTGAAGCTCATAAGATTCAAGCAATTAGAGAGGCAGAGGCTGAAGCTGAAGCTATAAGAGTAAAGGCAAAAGCTGAAGCTGATGCTAAAAAATTACAAGCCCTTGCTGAAGCTGATGCTATAAGAGCAAAAGGACTTGCTGAAGCTGAAGCTATCAAAGCTAAGGGGCTTGCTGAAGCTGAAGCTAAAGATAAATTAGCTGAAGCTATGGCTAAATACGGTGAGGCTGCTATTGTAGAGATGGTAGTAAATAGATTGCCAGATGTAATGAAGGAAGTTGCAAGTCCTCTAGAACAAATTGATAAATTAACTGTTATAGATAATGGTGGAAATCAAGGGGCTTCAAAGGTTTCAAAAATTGTAACTGATGTAGCAGCTAATGGCTTTGAAGTATTAAAGGATTTAACAGGTATAGACTTATCAAGTACTTTAAAAGACTTTCTTAATAAGGATAAACTAAATATAAATCCTTCTTCCATAATAAATGAAGTTTCATCTAATTTATCAGAAAATAAAACAAACTATAAAGCTACTTCTCTAAATGATGAAGATGCTATAGATATAACTAATATGGATAAAATAGATGATTAAAATTTTATAAAAGCTAATAATAAGAAGTTTTAAAACCTTACAAAAACTATTAATTAGAGGATTCATCTGAATCCTCTAATTAATTTAATTCCAAAACTCTCCAAGGAGCTTTTTCTCCCCCTTCCCCCTTCTCCCTTATCTCTTACCTATTATTTTTTCACTCTTTCATTTTTTCATTACTTAATTCTTTTATTGTGCGTCAGCACACATCTAGTTTACTAAAATTTTCTTTTCTTCCTTTCCAGTCTTGTATGCTCCTACAACAAAGAATGCTACTGCAAATAATATAATAATTAATAAATAATTATATATTTCATTAACTTGAGCTCCTTGCTGCAAAGCATTTATAGATTCCATGGCCCACCTTACCGGTGTAAAATAAGATATTTTTTCTATTAATGGTGGTATTATTTCTAAAGGTACAAAAGCTCCTCCAACCATTAAGAAAAACATATTAGCAAAGTTAAATATATTAGAGGCTTCTGTTCTATTCTTTGCAAAGGCACTACAACATAAAGCTAAGCTTACTGAAACTAATCCTACTAAAGCTAATATTACAAATAATTGAATATTACTTAGCCCTGTTTCAACATTAAGAATATTTATACTTACAATCCCTAAAACTACTTGTATAAGTATAGAAATATATCCACTTATAATATCAGCCAAGTAGTACTCTGATGATTTGACTGGAGCCATAAATATTCTCATATATATATTTTCACTTTTTTCATCAAATATTCTATAAGCAGTTTTCATTCCTCTAATAAGCATAAACATAATTAAAAAGCCTATAAACATTTGACTAGAAGAATATTCTTTATATAAATCATTTAAACTTTCTTTAGTAATATTTACGTAAGTACTATTACTATAATTAATTAACCCTCTATAATAAACTTCTTTATCTTTATTACTAGCTAAAGAAATATCTCTTATATTCAACATTTCTCTATTAAGAAGTTCCTTTATCAAGTTTCCTACTCCATCATTTTCAACTGATGTAACATTAATTTCATCTTTTCCACTAAGTATAATATTATTTTCAAAACCTTTATTAAATACAATAGCCACATCTATGGCCTTTTCAGAAAATAAATTATCAATACTATCCTCATTTATATCATTAACATTATAACCATTCTGCTCTTTTAAAAAATCAACTATTACTTTAGTAGTTTTGCTACTATCATTATCTACTATTCCTATATTTAAGTATCCTGAATTACCACTTATTATTTTTAACATAAGAAACAATATTAAAATAGGAGCAAACAATGAAACTAAAAAACTAAATGGATTTTTTAATATATCTATTTTCAAATTATTTTTAATTAACACTAATATATTTTTCATTGTTACTCTCCTCTCTCTTTGAAATAAAGAAAATTAATATAATTAATATAACCAATACTACAATTCCAAAAATCATCCAATTAACTAACAAACTGTTATCATTTGAATATATACTTCTAAAAATACTTCTATTAAACCATCTCAATGGAGATATCTCTGTTATTAAGTTGAAAAGTCCATCAATTTCTCCATATATAGCAATATAACCTCCTCCTAGAAATGTTAAAGCAGGAATAATTATATTTTGTACAAGAGTATTTGCAACTTTATCATCTTTCAAGATTATTTCTATTAACACCCCTATTCCATTTACAATTATTAAGAAAGGTATCATGGCTAATGGCATTATTAATAAATTATCACCATAATTTATATCAAATAAAATATTACTTAATATATAGTTAATTAAAGCTACACAATATGAGAAAATGAAGAATCCTATAAATGATGATAAATAATATTTATTTAAAGATAGTCCTGATAACTTTATTCTATCTTTAATATTATTTAATTTATCTTCCTTTAAGAAATATAAAGGATAACTTATAAAGTAAAACATCATAAGCCCTATTTCTGCAACTCCATAATAATCCATAGAATTCGGGGTTTTTTCATAAGGTATATCATCCGATTTAATAAAGCTTGTATCTTCATTACTGTTAATTATTTCTCCTGCCTTCATAGGGTTAATTTCATAGACTTCAGTTACTGCATTGTATCTATCTGTAATGCTCTCTAATATACCGTAAACTAAAGAATTCTTAATAAATGATTCATCATTAGAATAAACCTCTATAGTATCACCCTTTAAGTGTAATAATACAGCTCGATTAACTCTTACTTCTTTTTTTCCCTCATCAATATTATCTATTTTTTTTATACTTATATCTTCTATATCCTTACTTTCCTCTACTACATTTTTAAAAGTATCAAAAACCTCATTTATTTTTTCATCACCTTCATTAAGGTAGTATATATTAAAATCTCCTACAAATACCGACTTATTCATACTATCAAAGTAAGATGATAAAGTACCCCCAACAATGAAAATTAGAAATAGAGGGAAGAGTATCATAAAAAATAGATTTTTTCTATCTCTAATGCAATTTAAAATTATTGCCTTAATTACTGCTATCATACCATTCCTCCTAATTTCTTAATTTTTTACCTGTTAATGATAGGAACACTGTTTCTAAGGTTATTTCTTTAAACCCTAAGTCATTTATTTTTAAGTCTTCTTCTGAAATTTCTTTTACTATCTTACTTAAATTATTTACATCCTTCGAAGAAGTAATTATTACATTATTATCATCAATTGAGATATCCACTACTCCTTCTACATTCCTTAATTTTTCTATATTAACTCTATAAATATCATCTACTCCAATATTTAAAATTTTCTTATCACTTACTATATCTTTAAGTTCCTCTTTAGTGCCTTCAACTATAATTTTCCCCTTATCTATAATTGCTATTTTAGTACATAAACATTCTGCCTCTTCCATATAGTGAGTTGTATAAATTATAGTTACTCCCTTTTTATTTAATTTTTTTACTGCTTGCATAATATTATTTCTTGATTGAGGATCTATACCTACTGTAGGCTCATCCATAATTAATATCTTAGGACTATGCACTATGGCGCAAGCTATATTTAGCCTTCTAAGCATTCCCCCTGAATACTCCTTAGCTTTTTTCTTTTTTACATCTAATAATCCTGTAAATTCTAAGGCTTCATCTATTGCATCTTCAAGTGCCTTTCCTCTTAATCCATAAAGTTCACCAAAAAATTTAACATTTTCATATGCCGTAAAATCCTTATATACAGCTATATTTTGTGGTACAAGTCCTATATGTCTCTTTACTTTTAAAGATTTCTTTTTAATATCTTCTCCTAAAATTTTAATTTCTCCTAAACTTGGATGTAGTAAAGAGCAAATTAAACTTATAGTAGTACTTTTACCAGCTCCATTTGGTCCTAATATTCCATAGATTTCCCCCTCTTCAATACATAAATTAATATTATCAACAGCTATAGTGTCATCATATTTTTTTACTAAATCTTTAATTTCTATAACATTCATTATTTACCCCTCCATCCTTATGATTTTATTATATAAAAAAGACCTTGCTAATTAATCTAGCAAAGGTCATCTCTTATTCATGACGAAAGTCATATTATTTTATAAAGCCTTTTATATAATAAATAGCAATTTGAGTTCTATGAGTTAAATTTGTTTTCTGTAATATTGAAGTTATATAATTTTTTACTGTACCTTCAGAAATGTAAATTTTTTTAGATATTTCCTTATTACTTAATCCTTCTGATATTGCCTCCATTACCTCAAGTTCTCTCTCAGTAAATAAAGATTTATCTATTTTCTCTCTTCTATTATCATTGTCCATAATATTACTACTAAGTTTACTTAAAATTTCTTTCTGTATTACTGCTATTCCATTATTAACAATCTTTATAGTTTCAATTATTTTATCAGGCTTAGTATTCTTTAGTAAATATCCCATAGCCCCATTTTTTATACCTTCCCTAATATACTCATCTTCGTCGAAGGTGGTTAATATTATGACCTTCGTTTTAGTGCTTTTCACTATCTCAGAAGTTGCTTTTACACCATTTAAAATAGGCATTCTAACATCTACTAATGCAATATCTACTGCATTTTTTAATAAAAAGTCAACAAGTTCTTTTCCGTTTTCAAAAGTATCTACTACTTCTATTTCATTATCATAAGACAATATAATTTTTAGACTTTCTCTAATTAAAACATCATCATCTGCAATTACTAACTTTATACTCATACTTTCCCCCTAGCATGGAATTAAAATAATAATACCAAATCCCTCTTCACTATTTATTACTAATTTACCATTTAATTTACTTATACTTTCCTCTATATTCCTTAGTCCAATACCTTTCTTAATATTAGTACAACCTTTGCCATTATCTTTAACTTCCAACTTGATAATTTTATTCAACACTTCTATATTAACTAAAATTAAATTACCTTTAGAATATTTTATAGAGTTTGTTGTTAACTCTTGAATAATTTGAATAAAGACTATCCATATATTAGCACTTATTTTATCTAAATCACCACTATAAGATACCTTTCCTTTAATATCAGTATCCTTTATCTTTTCATCTAATGTTTTTCTTATTCTATTTATACCAAGCTCCTCTTCTGCTGGTTTTATATTTCTTAAAGTCATCCTTATCTCTTCCATACCGTTTCTTAGATTTTCAATACAAGTATCTAACATTGAAAATCCTTTTTCTTTATCATTATTCAATATGTACTTACTAGCTTCTAATTGAAGTAATGTACCCGAAATAGTATGTCCAATCTTATCATGAAGTCTAGAAGAAATTTTATTTCTTTCTTCTAATCTTGCTGTGCTTAATATTTGTTCTTGAAGATTACGTTCATCTGACATTTTCTTTTGTAAATTATAAATTAACTTTCTTTGTTCCTCTTGTATTCTATCTAAATCCATGATTTTTTTTATATTTAGTTCATAGCTTATAACTAATACTAATATAATAATTAAAATCATAATTATATTTTTTATATTACTATCATTTATAACAAGAATTAATGGTGCTATATATAAAATAATTCCAATATATATTCTCTTTTTTTCTTTTATAAAATATTCAGCAATTAAAATACAAATCATTAATATAGCTGAACTTATATATCTAGTAGTAAAGAAAATTGCTAGAAGAGCTTCTATAATAAATAAACTTTTATATAGAACATCATATTTAATTACCATCCCTTTTATAAATATAACTATTATATAAATTAGTATAAATAATACTACTAAGATATTAATCTCATTATTTTCTATACTTGTCCAAGCCACATACAAACTTAATACTAATTTAATTAGAATATAAATATCATAACTATGAATAAACAACACCCCCTTTGTCAATTAACAGTTAACAATTAATAATAATTATTGGAGTAATTTGTTCCAAATTAATAAAAAGATCATTGCAAAACTTTTCTATATATTATAATTGCAATGATCTCTTTTATATCTATTACTTCTTACATCTCTAAGTAAATTAATAAAAATAATCTATTAAACTATGTAAGAATTTTATCCTAATTGTTCATTATTTATTTTTAGTTTTTTTATTGTGCGCTAGCATTGCCGTATCTTTTTACTATATTAACTATCACTTCTACAGCTTTTTCTAAAGATTCAACTGGTACATACTCATACTTACCGTGGAAGTTTTCTCCGCCTGCAAATATATTAGGAGTTGGAAGTCCCATAAATGATAATCTTGCTCCATCTGTACCTCCTCTTATTGGTCTAATATTAGGAGTTATATTTGCTTCAATCATTGCTTCTTTTGCATTTTCAACTATATGCATTAAAGGTTCTATTTTTTCTTTCATATTATTATATTGATCTTTTATCTCAGCAACTACTGTACCTGCTCCATACTTTTCATTTAATTCTTTTTCAATTTCTCTTATCTTATTTTTTCTTGCTTCAAAAGTATCTGTAAAGAAATCTCTAATAATATAACTTAATGTAGTATTTTCAACAGTTGCTTCTATATCTGTTAAGTGATAGAATCCTTCATATTTTTCTGTTTTTTCAGGAACTTCATTTAATGGAAGACTATTTATAAATTCATTAGCTACCATGATAGAATTTAACATCTTATCTTTAGCATAACCTGGATGAACATTAACTCCTTTGATTTTAACCTTTAATCCTGCAGCATTAAAGTTTTCAAATTCAAGTTCTCCTATTCTTCCTCCATCCATAGTATAAGCAAAGTCAGCTCCAAATCCTTGAACATCGAAATGATCTGCTCCTTCACCTATCTCTTCATCAGGAGTAAATCCTACTTTTATATCTCCATGCTCTATTTCAGGATGATTAATTAAGTACTCAACTGCTGTCATTATTTCAGCAAGACCAGCCTTATCATCTGCACCTAAAAGTGTAGTTCCATCTGTAGTAATTAATCTTTGTCCTACATATTGCTTTAATTCTGGTGAAAACTTAGGGGATAATACAACTGAATCATTTAGTTTAATATCTCCTCCATCATAATTTTCTACTATTTGAGGCTTTACATTTTCTCCACTATAATCTGGAGCTGTATCCATATGAGCTATAAAACCTATAGTAGGTATATCTTTATTGCAGTTCTTTTCTAATGTAGCATAAACATATCCATATTCACTTATTCTTGCATCCTTTAACCCTAATTCTTTTAATTCATTATATAACTTCTCAGCTAATACTAATTGTCCCTTAGTACTTGGAGTTACTCTAGTTGTTTCATCTGATTTTGTATTCATTTTTACATATTCTAAAAATCTTTCTTCTACCTTTTTCATAATGTCACTCTCCATTCTTATATTGTTTTATTACTTTTATACAAATAATATACTTATACAGTAATAATACTTACATATCTTATCTTATACACTATATTTTAACACATTAATATGAAAAATTTGTATAAATAATTATTAAATACATAAAATATATATTAAGTTGATCCATTTAAGAAAAGCCTAGTGGTGTAACACTAAGCTTTTCTTGTTCATTTTATTTAAAATTTTTATAAACATATTATTTTTTATTATTTAATAATTTGTTTATCTTATCTATCAATTCATATTTTCTAAAAGAAATTTAAATATATAAATTATATGAACTTTTTATGATAAATATCTACATAGTCACTTAGATATCCTGGACTTAATCTACATTGCAGTTAATCCACCATCTACAATGAATTCAGCTCCTGTTGAATATCTTGATTCATCTGAAGCAAGATAAAGGACTATATTAGAAACCTCTTCAGGCTTAGCTATCCTTCTCATTGGAATTTGTTTAGCAAGTTCCTTAATTACTTCATATGAATCTCCCTTAGTAACCATTGGTGTTTCTATTACACCTGGATGCACTGAGTTAACTCTTATTCCAAATGGTGATAATTGAAGTGCTGCTGCCTTTGTCATTCCACGAACTGCAAACTTCGTATCTGTATAACCAATTGCTCCACCTACTATTCCATTTATAGATGAAATATTTATTATTGAAGCTGTTCCTGTTTTTTTCATAGAAGGAGCTACTGCTTTAATTCCAAGAAAAACAGATATCTGATTTATATCTACAATTTTTCTGTATTCTGCTTCAGTAATTTCTAAAATAGATTTATTCATAGATATACCAGCATTATTCACTAAAATATTAACTGATCCAAATATTTCTTCAGTTTCTTCTATAACTTTATCCCATCCTTCAGCATCGGTAACATCATGTTTAATAAATCTTGCATTACCACCTATTTCTTGTTCTAATGTTCTACCTGCCTCTTCATTTAAATCTGTAAAGACAACTTTCGCACCTTCACTTACAAATAATCTTACATGAGATGCACCCATACCTTGTGCTCCTCCTGTAATAATAGCCACTTTATTTTCTAAACGTTTCATTAATAAATCCTCCTTATTTAAATCTAAAATTGTAACTTAATAATTATTATGCAATAATTATTATCCATTAGTTTTTATAGAAAAAGTTGTCTCACTAAAATAGTAGTTCAACAACCCCTTTTTTTACATTTTATATACTTAGGACTGTCGCACAAACAGCCCAAATTAAGAATTAAAAATTATTGATGTAATTCTTACAGAATTACTAAAATTAGTTTATTTTCAAAACTCCTTCGGGAGTTTTTTCGTTGATTTTCCATTATGAATTCTTAATTTTTCATTGTGCGACAACACCTTAAGCACTTTATATTTAATTAAAATTATACTTAGTTACTATTGGTTCTCTTCCAGTTGACATATCATTATAATATTCATAGTAAGATAAACCTAAGAAACTTCCTGTTATATTATGAACATTTGTATATCCAAGATTTTGAAGTACTAATGTAGCATTATAACTTCTTTGCCCTGTTCTACAATGTAAGTAAACTGGAATATCTTTTGGTATTTCATTTACTCTTTCTCTCAATTGACTTAATGGAATATTCTTAGCTCCCTTAATATGTCCGTTTTCAAATTCTCTAACTTCTCTTACATCTACTATATAAGCATTGTTTTCAACTAATTCTCTTACTTTGTCTACATTAACTTGTTTAAAGTCTCCATTTAAAATATTGGAAGCTATATAGCCAGCATAATTTACAACATCCTTTGCTGTACTATATGGTGGAGCGTAACATAATTCTAAGTCCTTTAAGTCTTCTACTGTTCCACCTAGTTTAATAAGTGTAGCTATTATATCTACTCTCTTAGATGCATCACCCTTACCTATAGCTTGGGCCCCTAAAACTTTTCCTGTTGGAACTTCATAAACTAGTTTAAAGTGAAGTGGCTTTGCATCTGGCATAATACCTACTTTATCATTAGTAATTAATCTTACGACATCATAGTTTATATTCATATTTAAGGCTTTAATTAATCCTTCATTTAAACCAGTTGATGCTGCATTAAAATCGAAAACCTTTATTGCAGAAGAACCTATATATCCTTTATTTATTCCCTTTTTACCATTAATATGGTCTGCTATAGATCTTGCTTGCTTTAAAGCTGGTCCAGCTAATGATAGTTTTGTCATAGAGTGAGTTAATGCATTATATACCTCAATTGCATCTCCAACTGCATAAATATCATTATCACTAGTTTTATAATTACTATCTACCTTTATGGCACCAGTTGAACCTATTTCAAGACCTGCATCTTTAGCTAAAGTTATTTCTGGTGAAACTCCTATAGCCATAACTACAGCCTTAGCTGTAACTTTCTTACCTGAATTTAATACTACTTTATTTTCTTCAAAGTTTTCTACCTTGTCTCTAACTATCAGATTAATTCCTTTATCATACATTTCCTTATGTAAGATTTGAACCATATCATAATCAAAAGGCTTTAATATTTGATCCATTGCTTCAATTAATGCTACATTATATCCAGCTTCTCTTAAGTTTTCCGCAGCTTCGACTCCTATAAATCCACCACCTATTACAGCAATATCTTTAGCATCAAGATCTTTTACAAATCTATTTAACTTATCTATATCCACAACATTTCTAATAGTAAATACATTAACCTTATCCATCCCTGGAATATTAGGTACTATTGGTTTTGCTCCTGGAGATAAAATTAACTTATCATAGCTTTCTCTATAAATGTCTCCAGTTAAATAGTTTTTAACTTCTATTTCCTTATTCTCTCTGTCTATTGAAACAACTTCACTACTTACTCTTGCTTCAATATTATATTGTGATTTAAACTTTTCAGGACTCATAAGAACTAATTTATCAGCTTCCTCTATTATTCCGCTTAAGTGATATGGAAGTGAACAGTTTGAAAATGATACATGAGGCCCCTTTTCAAACATTATTATATTGTCTTCTTCACTTAGCCTTCTTAATCTAGCTGCAGCTGAAGCTCCGCCTGCTACTCCACCAACTATTAATATTTTTTTCATAAAATAACCTCCCATTAGTTGCCTTTAAAGCAACCTAATTAATAATTAACAATTAATAATAAATAATTGTTGATGTAATTTGTTCCAAATTACTAAAAAATAAAAATTTAATACTTCTAAGGAATTTTCCCTTTATCCCTTATATAATGTCGTCTAAAGTTTAAAAATATTAATTTCAAAAACTTTTATAAGAGTTTTATCCTTAACTTTTCATTCTTCATTAAAATTATTACTTTAGTTATCTTTTTCTGCTATTTTCTCTTGCTTCCTACATAAGATCCAACTCCACCAGCAACATTTACTACATCAAATCCTAAACCTGTTAATTTGCTACAAGCTCTTTGGCTTCTACCACCTGATTGACAAACAATATGATATTCCTTGTTCTTTTCTAAATACTTTTCTGGTTCTTCTAAAAGATCTCCCATTGGAACATTCTTAGCTGTTTTTATACTACCTGACTTATATTCAAATGGCTCTCTTATATCTATTAAATCAATCTTTCCTATTAAATTATCAATGTCATTTACATTTATAACCTTTCCTGAATTCTTATTAAATAAACCAAACATCTCATCATCTCCTAAATTATTTTTAACTTTAAATTAATTGTACTCTATATCTAAAATTATTTATGTGACATAATCACAAGAGTGAAAGAATAATGAAACTTTTAAATTAATACTTAAAGAAAAAAGACAGAAGTTCACTATTTAGAACATCTGCCTTTATATTATTATATTTAAAAATTGTCTTTAATTAAATAGGAATTCATCTATGAGTTTTTCAGTATCTTTTGGATCCCATTTTCTTTCTATCAAATTAAATCCTTGGCTTAGTACAGGATGAAGTTCATCATAACTTTTCTTTGTTGTATCTTCATATATGATACCAATAGGAATACCTTCATCACCAAACTCTTCTGCTTTTTCTAAAGCATTAAATTTACTACTTGAATCGTAGCTATCATCTAATTTATATATTCTATCTTTATACCATTTAAATGTGTTAATTTTATTAAAAACTATACAAGGTTGCATTATATCAAGCAAGGCATATCCCTTATGATTTATTGCAGCTTTTATCATTTCTTTTAGATGTACCTTATCTGCTGAAAAACTTCTTGCAACAAAGGTAGCACCAGCACTAATTGCAAGAGCTATAGGATTTAATGGTTCTACATATACTCCTTCAAACTGCATTGAAGTAACATGGCCTTTTCCAGTTGTCGGAGAACCTTGCCCTTTAGTTAATCCATAAATTTGATTGTTATGAACCATATGAAGCATGTCTACATTTCTTCTTATATTATGAATAAAATGATTTCCACCTTCTCCATAAGAATCTCCATCTCCACTAGTTACTATCACATTTAAATTTTTATTTACCATTTTTATTGCTTGTGCAGGTGGCAATGCCCTTCCGTGCAATCCATTAAAACCATTTGCCTTAATATAATGTGGAGTTTTAGCAGCCTGACCTATTCCTGATACTAAAACAAGTTCTTCAGGTTTTATTGAAAGTTCTGCTAATGCTTCTTTAAGAGCAATCAATATTCCAAAATTGCCGCACCCTGGGCACCAAGCATTTTCATCATTGCTTTTATATAAACTTAAATCTAGCATTAAATCCCCTCCTTTTCTAAGGCCTCTATAATATCCTCACCATTTAATTGTCTTCCATCATATTTCAAAACGCTGTTGCTCATTAATATTCCAGTTTCTTGTGTTATTAATTTTCCAAGCTGTCCTAGATAGTTTTGTTCAACATTTATTATCTTCTTAGCCTTTGAATAGTATTTTCTTAAATTCTTTTCAGGTAATGGATATAAATCTCCAAAACTTAAAGCTGATACTTTTTTAGAATTTTTATTTAACTCTTCAATAGCATCTTTCAGTGCCCCATAAGTGGAACCAAAACCTACTAATAAAATTTCAAAATCTTCATTTCCAATAAGTTCAGGTTCTTCCATTTCTTCTTTAAGTAAATTTAATTTTTTCATTCTCTTTTCCATTTGGGCATTTCTTACTTCAGCTTCCTCAGTGATATGTGCTTCCTCTGTATGCTCATCACTATCTACTAATACTGTTTGTCCCTTATTATTTCCTGGTATCATTCTTTTAGAAATTCCATTGCTAGTAATTTTATATCTCTTATACTCTTCTCCATCTAATAAATCATTACCATCATCTATATAACTTTCTATTTTAACCTTACTTAAATCATACTTAGGTATGATAACAGTAGAATCAGCTAAATATTGATCAGTCAATAAAATTACTAGTGTTTGATATTTATCTGCCAAATTCAAGGCCTTAACAGTTTTATAAAAAGCATCTTCTGCATTTCTAACACTTATTACAGCCCTTGGGAATTCACCTTGTGCAGCAGTTAAAAGAAAGCTTAAATCACTTTGTTCAGTTCTAGTTGGAAGGCCTGTTGCAGGTCCTGGTCTTTGTGAGTCAACAACTACAACTGGTGTTTCTGTTATTCCAGCAAGTCCAAAAGCTTCAACCATTAAGGATATTCCTCCACCTGAACTTCCTGTCATAGCCCTGGCTCCTGCATATGATGCTCCAATTGCAAAGTTTATAGCCGCTATTTCATCTTCTGCTTGATCTACTACTATATTAGTATCAACTTGTTTTTTCGCTAGATAAGTCATTATGCTAGTTGCAGGTGTCATTGGATATGCGGAATAGAAGTTTAGTCCTCCTGCAAGAGCTCCCAAAGCAATTGCATTATTTCCATCTATTAATAGGTGATTAGATAAATCTTTGCCTTTTAAACTATATTTAGAATCAATTAAATCATATCCTAACTTAACTGCCTCTATATTTTTATTTCTAATATCTTCTGAAAGTTTACTACTAAAGTAATTAAAAGTTTCCTTTATATCAACGGAAAAATATTTTAATACTACACCAGCAGCAACTGATGTAAAAGCCTTAGATAATCCTAAAGACTTTGCAGTATCTAGAAGACCTAGCTTTATCAATTTTTTATCATCATTTTTTATACTATTATCAGCAATTATTATTCCATCATCCTTTAATCTATCTTTATGATAAATTATAGTATTTTCATCTAATGCTAATATTAAATCTAATTTATTTTTATGAGAGTATATTAACTTTTCTCCAAACCTAATTTGAATGAAGTTATGTCCTCCTCTAACCCTTGACATATAATCTTTATTAGAGAAAGTATATAATCCAGCTTTTTTTATTGATTTTTCTATAAAATTACTTACAGTATCAAGTCCTTGTCCAGCACTTCCTCCAATAAGTATATTGAATTCCATTTATATTACCTCCCTGTTTAATTAATTTCTATAAATGATTTGTGGTAATATTATAAACTCCTTCTTTGAATACCTCCTCAACAATTAATCTTAATTCTAAGGCATCCTCCAAGACATATGTTTCCATAGTCTCACCCCTATTATATAAATATATTTTTCTTATATTTTCCCCATTAATATTTTTATAGATAACAGGCTTAGAAAACCCCTTTATTTCATCTATAAAAAAAGCACTGTATAAATTGTTATTACTGATCCAAAATGCAAAAATTACTCCATGCTCTTCCCTTAATATACAGGATTTTATATCGCTCCCTTTAAACAATATATACTCTTTGCAATAATACTTTTCATCCTTATAATAAAAAACCTTATAATTAATTGTCCTTAATTCATCATATTCTTTTAGGAATAAAAAATGACATTTTTGATTCATAGGTAAAAAACTCATATCATCATATTCATAGTGTTCTATAGTAATGTCCTTTGTATAAGTTGAACTCTCATTTTCACTGTCTATTTGTCTTATTATTAACTTTTTGTCATTAGACTCTATTGCTGAAATAAGTATAAAATCACTTTCTTTATTTGAGAAAAACTTATAATCTAAAGATTTAATATTTTTTTCTCTAAATATGATTTTGTTAAAATCATATTCTAAGTACTTATTGAAACATATCGAAACCACATCACCTTGTCCATAATTTGAATCACTATATAAAAACTTTAGCTCTTTATTATTTTCATATCCATAAAAATTAATAGGAGATATCTTATTGTACTTCATATAAAGCAAGGCTTTGAAAGACCACTTACCTTTTCTTAATTTGTACAAAATAATATCTCCACATATATCTTGGCATATTAAATTTATAGATAAATCCTTAGAATAAAATATATTGAAATGCCTAAAAGCATTCTTATGAATTATCTTTCCTTCTAACCTTTTACCATCCTTTATAAGCTCATAATATATACCTATACTTTCTTTATATGAAAATTTCAATAAAATACTAGGGTTATATCTAACTAAATAATAATTATTAAATCTATTTTCCATTAGTATACTCTCCTTTATATCTTATTGGTTCCTCATATACAGGAACGTTAATAAGTTCCTCTGTAGTAGCATAAACTGATATTAAAGTACTTACATCTAATTTTATATAGCTGTCTACAATATTAGGGGATTTTAACAAGCTAGTAGATGATTTCACTGTTATTTGTATATCTTCACTACTAAATTTATTAGAAATATATAAAACAGCCTTTAACCTTCCACTTATTCCCCCTTTAAATACAACCCTTTCCCCACCTTCTGCTATAGCTTTAATGTAATAAGGAATGTTAAAATCGAATTTAAAAGTAGTATAATCCTCTCTATTTTCTATTACTTCAAACACTTTAGTACTATCCTTTATCTTACAATTTTCAAAAGTTGCTTCTTGAATATTTAAACCTTTATATCTGTTACCATCTACTTCAACTAGTACTTTTTGAAAAATAATCTTTTCATTATATGTTGATAAAAGTTTCTTAGCTAATATAGTACAACCTTCTTCTCCTTTCCATTTTTCCTCTATTGTAGGTATTAAAATATCTTCATTAGTTATGCCCTCTGTAACTATTCCAATATCATATGGTATAGTATTATTTTCATCTATATTAAATGTTTTAATAATCTCTCCTTTATTTAGGTCAACTATATCTAAAGCACCTTGTCCATTAAAATTTTTACTAGTTATTAAAAGAAGATCTTTATCTCTGGAAAGCTTAACTCTTTGTGGTGTTCCACCAGAAGGTTTAATTGAATTTATAATTTTCTTATTTATAGTATCAATAAATTCAATAGTGTTAAGTCCAATATTTACTGCGTATAAGATATTTGAATACCCTTCCAAATAAGATATTACTGATCCATCTTTAAAACTTATATTGGATATATTTTCATCTTCCACATCTAAAATTGATATGCTACCTTTATTACCGCTTCTACTTAATCCTTTATTTGCTATATAAATATATTTTCCAGAATCACTAACAAAAATATGATTTGGAGTATCTCCAATATCTCTATATATATTTAAAAGCTTAAGATTTTCAGTATCATATACATTAATATTGTTTTTAAAAATATCTAAAGCATATAATCTTTTTCTTCTTTTATCTATATCTATACTATCTACTGCCATAAACCCTTCAATATTATCTATAAAATCACCTGTAATTAAATTATAAATACATATAGCCTCTGTATTACAGACATATATCTTTTTTGAGGAGAAATCCACTTTTATATTCCCGTTATTAGGCATATAAAGTTTTCTATTTTGTTTAGTATTATAATCTATAACTGTTATAGTTCCATTTCTATCCGTTGCAATATATACATTATTTTTTTCATCTACTACTATTTCATGAGGTCTTGATCCAACATTAATTTCACTTATTATAGACATACTGTCCCCATCAATTACAAGGACTTTCTCTAGCCCTATACTAGATAAATAATATATATTTTTATTAATTGAATTAATCATGGATTCTCCTCTCCTCCTGTATTATTCTATCAATTCATAATCTTCACCTTTACTAGTTCTTATTATTTTAAAAACTGCTGTTGGATAAATATTATTTCTGTCTAGCTCTAGTTTAACTAAGTCTTCATCCTCTTCTTTAATTTTTAAAGCTTGAGTGCAGCTAATATTAACCTTATTTGGCGCTGTTACTAGCTTACTTTTAATATTTTTCAATCTTAGCCTATCATAAATATATAAAGCTCTATGATGAGAGGTAAAAACTATTATATAATCAAAATTATCTTTTATCATAATTATTCTCCAATCCATCTTTAGATTTCATAATTATTTTATGTTTTTAATCATAAAGGTTTCCCTTATGAATTGTTTTCTAAGATCTTCTTTTTAAAATCCTTTCCATTACAGATTGATTTTTTTCTATTTCAAGCTCAGTATTCAATCTTCTATTTTCTTCTAGCAACAATGATATTTCTTTTTTTACTACAGAATTTTCTTCCTTTAATTCACTTATTGCTTTATTAAGGTTATCTATATAGTCATTACTTTCCTCTTCTCTCCTTTTAAAATTAATAATTTCTCTAGTTAGTCCTTCATTTTCTTCCTTAAAAATATTTATTTCTTCTCTAAGATCATTAATATTTTCATTAAGATCAATTATATCTTGACGAAGAGATGATTCTTGTACTTCGTATTTCTTTATCTTGCTCTTCAATAAACTTAAATCATTATTATACTTATCCAGGGAGCTCTTTATATTAATATTTTCATGATCTTTTATTTTCAAAATTTCATTTACTTCTTCATAATCTGCTTGTAATTTTTTTTGTAATTCTACGTATATATTAGAGTTCTCTTCAGCTTTTCTTTTTTGATCAAGTGCTCTTGAAAGCTGACTTTGATACTTTTCTATATTTTCTTTATTTTTTTTATCTAAAGAGACTAAATACTCAATTCTTTCTTCTAATACTCTATTTTCTTCTTTAATCTTATTTATCTCTCGTTTAAACGCCTTAGTTTCTTTACTATTTAAACCAATCTCTGCTTTTTCTTTATAGGAGCCTTCTTTAACTGTATATAAAAAATCTAATGGATCATACAAAAACAAATCTAATCCTTTTGTACCGTAGATACTTCTAGAATTAATATGACTTGAATCTCTATCATCAAAAAATATGTTATATCTTTCTATTTCCTCTTCGCTATTTTTTATTGCAACAGTGGGAACATCCCACTTTTCTTCTGAAAAAGTAGAATAATAGATTGTATTATCTTGTAGCCACGTTGCAAAAATTCTTTCATCCTTGTTAAATATTAGTGCTTCTCTTATATCTTCATTTCCTGAAAAAATATTAAAATCTTTCAAATTTTGATATGCGTCTATAATTACATAATCTAAATGACAAATAGAATTTTCTCTAGATTTATTAATAATATGAATACTATTCTTTTCAAGCTTAACATCAAAATAAATCCCTTCTCCCTGTACTCCATATAATCTTTTAGATTCTCTCCATCTATTATTTTGAAAAATTGAATAATTTAAAGAAACTTCATCACCATCATCAGATAAATAGAATAAACATATATCATTTCTATAAGTAGTTTTTATAGTATAATAATCATCAATACCATCTCTCAAAATTATATCTTCTATATCAGTAACATTCGTTTTATAGCCATCCCATAGACAGTGAAGTATTATTCCATGATCACTTCCATCTCTACTAGCTGCAGTATAGAAGATATGCATACTCGAGCCAATTATTATTATTTTTATATTCTCTATTTCATAGTCTTTATTATCTAAAGTATATATGGTCTTTCCAAGCCACTTATTATCTTTCATTGTACAATATCTAAGCTCTCCTTTAGTATTACCATATACTAAATGAATACTACCCTCATCGTCTATGAATATACTATATGATGTAGCTTTACTATCTATAATACTACTTTTAGTCCATTTTCCTTCATTGTACATAACTGCATAACTTAATTCACCATTGGCATTTATCGAAAACTTCCATAAATTACTCTTATAATCAACATAAATCCATGGATATACCCCTTTCATGGTATCCTCTCCTTTAAAAGTTCTATTACATAAAAAAATCGCATAAATTCCTTATAAAATTATATTATTTCTTAGTTGCTATTATGCAACTTTCCTATTATAAATAAATTCCAATTTACTGTATCTTTCATATCACCACTTTTTCATTATTTCATATCATATATTGTAAGCTATAGAACGCTTATTTTATTATTTTATAAAGGAGGATATATATGTCCATTAACTTTAAGAAATTCGTCCCACGCCCTGGACTAGTAAACAAGCAAGGTAGATTACCTGATCCTGCTGAATTAGTATGCATTGAAGTTCCTAAGGTGTTCGATCAATGTTTAATTAAAAGATGTTTAGTTTATGATGAAGGACCTGATACTGAAACTACAGATCGCGAATTAAGAAGTGATCCACTTAAGAATCCAAAGAGATATATTTCAAGCAAAGATTTTAAAATAAAATTAGTTTCTTTAGAAGAAATCCCTCTAAAAAAATCTCCAGGCTACAAAAAAGTTATAATCACTTATACAATCTCTTTCTACTCTGATTATATTGATTGTGATGGAAAAACAAAAACTGAATTCTTTGAAATTAATAGAACTGATATTATAGGAAAATTCTATTGCCCAGATTCAATATCAGAAACAACAAATACATCTGATGAATATCCTAAGGACTCTAATATAATTAAACTTGAAATGGTAGCTGAAGCCTTAAATGGAGAAATAATTAAAGATGAAGATTGTAATGAAGTTCTAGATATTACACTAGGCTATTATATAGTAGTAAAATGCGAACTTATTGTTCAATTATTAATTCCAGCATATGATTATTGCCCAGTACCAAAGGAACCTTGTGATGATGTTCCAGAAGAAGATCCTTGTGAAATATTTGAAAAGGCACCTATTCCTAAATTCTATCCAGATCAACATTTAGAACCTCTATTCCAAGATCAAGATCCACACTGTGATGACGATTTAGATTAAAAATTACTTTTCTACTTAATTAAGTAGTGTTGAACTTATAATCTTTAAATAATAAAGTACTTAACTAAGAAAAAAAGGAACTATTATAAATCTAAAAACTTTAGTTTTATATTAGTTCCTTTAATTTTATATATAATTTATTTTAACTTATATATCTTTATAATATTTTTGATTAATTCCTCAATATCTTTTGATGTATTAAAACACCCAGGACTTATTCTAACTGTTCCTATATACTCTGTACCTATTGATTTATGAATTAGTGCTGCACAATGATAACCAGTTCTAACTGCAATTTCTGCCTCATTTAACTTTTCTCCTACTACTGATGAATCTACTCCTTCAACATTAAAGGAAACAACAGCCACTCTGCTCTCTAAGGACTTATTTCCATATATCTTGACAAAAGGCAAATTACCTAACTCTTCTAATAATTGTTTTGTTAGTTTAATTTCTTCATTATATATATTTTTGATTCCAATCTTTTTTATAAAATTCACTCCTGCACAAAGGCCTGCGATTCCTGGAGTATTACTAGTTCCACTTTCAATTATATCTGGCATTTCCTTTGGTTGAACCATAAGATTAGAACTACTGCCAGTACCTCCTTCTTTAAGAGGTTTAATATCTATTCCGTCTCTTATATACAATCCTCCTGTACCTTGTGGTCCAAGCAATCCCTTATGCCCTGGAAATGCAAGAATATCTATATTATCTTTTTCAACATCAATATTTATGCTACCAGCACTTTGAGATGCATCTAAAATAAAGATTAACCCATACCTTTTAGATATTTCTCCAATAGTCCTAATATCCTGAATACTTCCTAGTACATTGGATGCATGATTAATAATTATTGCCTTTGTATTTAATTTAATTTCATCTTTAATATCTGTTGGATTAATAAATCCCCCTTTATCACATTGCACTAACGTTACATCAACGCCTCGTTTCGCCATAGTATTTAAAGGTCTTAATACTGAGTTATGTTCAATGGTAGTGCTTATTACATGATCGCCTTTTTTCAATACTCCTTTAATAGCTATGTTTAAAGCTTCTGTTGCATTGCTTGTAAAAGCAATATTTAATGGATTCTTAATTTTAAATAGATTGCTAATTAAATTCCTTCCTTCCATTATTTTAAGAGCAGATTTAATCGCCATATCATGTGATCCTCTACCTGGATTAGCGCAATAATTTTTCATACAATTTATCACTTCTTCATATACCTTTGAAGGCTTTGGAAATGAAGTTGCTGCATTGTCTAAATATATCATTTTACCACCTTTTTCTAATACTCTAATATATTATATTAAGGCATTTAAATTTTAGTTCTTATTATAAATATTAACCTTATCTAATTATAAAAATAAATCCCAAGGTGAATAATTCACCTTGGGATAAACCTCGAGACTTATTTAAATTTATTTTATAAATTTATTATCCTATTATTAATCGTTGTCTTTTCTGCACTTATGACAATCATTTTTACAAGTAGATATTGCTCCAAGTATAGCATTATTAAAAGTAACAATACCTGAATTTGCTCCACTTGCTGTAATTGTTGCTTCTACTCTATAAGTGCAACAATTATTATCACAAGAATCAGAATCACATAAAAAGAATGATAACGGTACTGTAGTATTTGCAGCAACATTTAAAGTCCATACAGATCCAATTTGAACTGGAGTAAGTTGATTTCTACATTGTTTTAATACTCTCAAGATTATTGTACCTGCAAATCCATTAGCTGCAGTAGAAATAATAGTTGCAAATTCTAGTTTAGTAATTGGATCACATATGCAAGAATTATCTATATTAATTGTTGCAACTACTCCAGTTGCTGTTGGAGCTGCAACAGTTGCAAGAATTGAGCTTGAACTTGGACATCCACATTTTATTATAGTTGGACATTCTTCTTCTCTCTTTCTATCTCTTCCACAAGAATCATTATATCCTTTTGACATTGAGTTCATAAATTTATTCCTCCATTTTATTTTAAAGATTTTTTCTAATTTAACATTTTAACTTTTCTTAATTCTTACTTCTATGATTATCTTGTTTTCTTGAAATTCTAAATCTATTTAATTTTTTTTGAAATAATATTTAATATTTTACTATATTATATATTATGTAAAAACTCTAAAGATGTTCTTCTAATTTCTACATAATAAATATTCTATTAAATACAATTAAGAATCAACTTGATATGAAGTTATAGCTCTTTACATTGCAATTTAATCTATAATATGTTTTTTATGTACAACTTATATTTCTTAATAAAAGTCATATATAAAATATTCTTTATATACGTAAAAAAGGAGCTGTCGTACAAACAGCTCCTTTTTATTGACTAAAATCAAATTAACTTTGATATAGCCTAAGATATATTTTTATTATTTCATTTAGCTTATTAGATTTACTAATTTATATTTATATTTTAATTTATTTTAGTAATGTTCTTCTTTTCTACATTTTTTACAAGAATTTCTACAAGTTGCTACTGCTCCAAGTGTAGCATTATTAACGAAAACATTTGTACTAGGACTTCCAGATCCACCCAAAGCTACTTGTGCTCCCAAAGAAGTAGGTGTTGCAACTACAGTATAAGTGCAGCACTCATCATCACAATTATCTGAGTCACAAACAAAGAATGAGAAAGTTGATGAAATATTTTCATCTTCTGTAAGGAAAGTCCATACACCTCCAACAGGAATTTTATTTTTTTGATTCTTACATTGTTTAAATACTCTAAAGTCTAAACTAAGCTTATTAGGTGTAGAGCCACCTCCACCTCCACCGCCTTGCCCAGGCTTATCCCCCCAAGGTGGTCCTTGAACTCCATTATTATTTGTAACAACAATATTGCTTGCAAACTCTAACTTAATACTTGGATCGCATATACAAGAAGTATCTAAAGTTAAAGATGCAACTATAAAACCATGCTGCCCTATACCTGAATTATTAATAGGAGTAGAACTAGGACAACTACATTTTACTATTGTTGGACATTTTTCTTCTTCTTTTTTTCTTTCTTTTCCACAGTTATCATTATAGCCCCTTGACATTGAATTCATAAATTGAATCCTCCCTTTTATTTATAAAATCTTTATAAAATCATTTATTAATTTAGTATTAATAGTTTTTATCTTCTTTAATTTTAATAATAATTAACTATCTTATAATTAGTATTTAAGCTTTAATTATCTATCAGTATCTTCTAACTCTGGGAATAGAAGGTCTAAGTTTTGATCTGGATAGAACTTAGGCACTGGTGCCCTTTCAAATCTTTCACATGGATCTTCTTCTGGTTCTTCTTCACAAGCTTCTCTTGGAACTGGGCAATAATCATATGCTGGAATTAATAATTGAACTATAAGCTGACATTTAACAACGATGAAGTATCCTAAAGTTATATCTAATACTTCATTGCAAGCTTCATCTTCAACTATTTGGCCATCTAAAGCCTCTGCTACCATTTCAAGCTTTATAATGTTTGTATCTTCATTGTCGCATTCCTCTGCCTCAGTACTTGCAGTGATTTGTGCAATTGATTCTGGACAATAGAATCTTCCTATAACATCTGTTCTATGAATTTCAAAAAATTCGCTTTTAGTAACTCCACTTTCATCAATGTAATCTGAATAGAAAGATATTACATAATTAAGAATTACTTTTTTAAAGTTAGGGTCTCCTTTAACTGGTATCTTATCTACTGCTGTTAATCTTACTGCAAAGTCTCTACTACTAAGATATCTCTTAGGATTGACAAGTGGATCACTTCTCAATTCTGAATCTGTAGTAGGTGTATCAGGTCCTTCAGCGTATACAAGACATCGTTTAATTAAACATTGGTCGAATACCTTAGGAACTTCAACGCAAACTAACTCAGAAGGATCCGGTAAACGCCCTTGTTTATTTACAAGGCCTGGGCGTGGCACAAACTTCTTAAAGTTAATGGACATATAATCTCCTTTCTTTAAAACTATAATACTCTAAATTAATTTTTAAATTATAGTACATATTATGTTGAAATATAAAAGAGGTGATATAAAAACCTCTTGCATTTTAAGTTTTTTTAAGTTTTTTTATATAAGTATTTCGAAAATATTTTTTATCCTGTTACTACTTAAAAATGCTTATTAGTTGATATTTATAATACTCTTTATAATAAAAAAAGTTGTATCATATTGATTTTAAAAAACCAATATAATACAACTCTAAATACTTTCTATTTATTTAGAGCATCTAATAAATCATTAAGATTTAATCCGTGAACCATGGCAGCCTCTGCAATAGTTTCAGCTTGAGCTGATGGACATCCTACGCATCCCATGCCAAAACTCATTAATATTTGAGCTGCACCATCCTTCATCTTAACTACTTCTCCAATTGTCATGTCCTTAGTAATCATATATCTCACCTATCCTTACATTATAAATTATAAAAAATTTATTTAAAATATTTTAATTTTAGCTCATTTAATATATCTAAATTTTCATCTTTTATTTCTTTATTTTCATCTTCGAAGATAACACATTCACTATCAATACTCTTTATTGTTTCTTCCTTAAGTTCTCTTTCAGCAAATTTATAAATAACATTGTCCTCTTTATGAATATGTCTATCTAAAAGGTTACAATATGAAATTGCATTTGCTATAATATCTAATTTGGAGTTATTATTTCCTTCCTCGTAGGACTTTAAAGCTTCTTCTAAATTAGATACATACAGTCTTCCAAGATCATGCTCAACTAGCATTCCATACTTTACTACTTTTTCTGCAGTTTCTCCAATTTCTTCTACCATCCTGTTAAAAAGCATAATTTCTTCTTTTTTATGATGATGAGAATCTGCATAATTTCTTATAAATTTTATTACTTTATAAAAATCTTCTACATTAACCTTATTTTCTTCTAATATTAATAGAGAAGCATTTCTAACTACCTTAAGCATTTCCTTTATATTTTTATGTTCTTCCATCATTAATTCAATTGCATTCATATTATACCCCTACCTTTTCAATAGAAAATTCATTATTTCCTAGGAAAACATATTTGTAATCATTATTTAATTTATTAACAAAACTATTAATCCATTTATCTCTTAAAGAATAGAATGTATCAACATTTCCTCCAAGATCTTCCCAAATCTTTTTATGAACACAAATCCTTCTCTTCCAAACTACCTTGTCTTCTTCTTGAGATAATACTTCATTTACTCTATCACAAGGCATTCCATCTAAAATATAATCATTCATTGCATTGAAAATATCTATGGAATTTAAGTCTTTTGTTTCATTTCTTAAAATCTCTATAGCTGCATCTTCTCCTTGAGCAACAAATAAATTTTCTAGCTTAGATATATTTATATCTTTTTCTAATAATAGTATTATCCAACTAGCAACTCTACTTTCTGCTGAAATTATTCTATCTTGAAGCCATCCATGAATATTAGAAGTATCAATTATCTCTTCTAATGGAAGGTTTGGAGTTTTCTCACCAAACTTGCTAATTATTTCTTTATTAATAATCTCTATATCTAATCCTTCGCTTTTTGCTAATGAAATTATATCTTCCTCAAGGTTTTCAAACCAAGTAATTTTATTAAATAACCAATAATGTATCTTTCCTAAAAATAAGCTCATTTCTCTACCTCCATAACTAATTTCTAAGGGTAGTTTATCATATGTATATTGAAAATTCCGTAACATCTGTTACATATGTATTATGTTTCTATCTTTTTTATATTTAAATTCTATCTATAAGTTCCAATTCTAAAGATTTTGCAAATTCTTCACCTAAATGTCTATTTCTTAAATTCTCAGGAGTATGAGCATCAACCCCTAGAATTCTTTTTACATTATATTCTTTAGATAATTCCCAAAAATCTTTTATAGGATAAAAATATCTTTCACCAAGATTGTATTTAGTTTTACCTCTATTGAAACCATTTATGTTTATTTCTAATGGTATGTTTAACCTTTCTGCAGCTTCTAAAATCCTTCTTGATGCTTTTATTGCTGCTTCATCCCAATTTCTATATTTTACTCCAAATAAATCTGGATGAGCTATATATGCAAAATATCCACTTTCCATTGTCTTTATAACAAAATCAATATATTTTTCTAATATTTCTTCTGTAATTTCAATATCACCTATATATTCATATTTACCTTTGTAAGGGAAAAAATGAACACCAGCTATTAAATAATCTGCTTTATTCTTGTTATATAATTCTTCGTATAACCAATGATACTCTTCAAAGTATTCACACTCTATTGCTGATTTTATAGAAATTTCATTACCATATTTTCTTTTTACTTCTTCTATTTCATAAAAATATTCTTCTAAATTCTCGTATCTCATCCTATTAAAATTGTCTATATTCTTTCCTGGATGTGGCATGTGATCAGAAATTCCAATTTCATCATAACCTTCTTCAATCGCTACCTTAATATAGTCTTCAATTGTACCATCTGCATGATTACATCTGTAATTATGTGTATGATAATTAGTCTTCATTAATTTCACCTATCCTTATTATCTAATTTAAAACAAAATTTCTACTAATATACATCATATCATATATAAAAGCTATATTCTAATCTAAAAATAGTGTGAAAATGTTATCAAAGAAATTTTTTTAAATAAAATTTTCTATTCTTCCCTGAACCTTAATAACTCTTTTGGTAATTGAACTATGAATTATAACTACATTCTCCATTTCACTTATATAACAATAGTCTAATACCTTAAAAGTAATTTCTTCTTTTTTTTCATAGTTAGTAACATACACCTTAAATAAAGGTCTTCTACTGTTCTTCCCATGAGTAGTTTCAACTATTCCTGTGCAAATTCCTTCACTAGTTGTATATAATCCAAATATTGCTTCAAATATATATATAATTTCTGGCACCAATAATATTATGAATAAATATTTAATTATATCATCACCCATGGAAAGAAAAATTACTACAAAAACTAAATTGACCAATTTAATTCTTTCAAATCTATCCTCTATCCTTACCTTCGCATGTGGGAAAAATCTTATTTTCATTCTCCAAAATATATTACTTTCCTCTTCTAAAGTACCTGGATTATCGTAATCTCTTCTCCACCTTAATCTATAATCTGTAAGCCTTGCTTCTTGTATTTTTCTTTCATTTATATAAACTAAAAATAAATTAATCATTATTAATATTTGAAATCTAAGTAATATAATATCTTTAAGTAAAATTACACTTGCTATTCCATAGACAGCAAATAATATCATTATTAACTTTAAAACTAAGGTTTTTCTTTTTACTTCAAAAAGAACTTCTTCTTTACAGTTAAGATGTATATTTTGAATAGAGAATATACCTAATATAAATGTTGAAAACATCATCATAAAACTAAATCCATTAAAGTCTATACTCCATAAAAACTCATTATGTATACCTAATTTAATAAAAATAATAGCAATATTACTAATAATTCCCCAAGCAAGTGAAAAGGCAAAAAATACTCTTAGTTGTTCTAAATTTCTTCTTTCTGATCCCATAACTCCTCCATTAAAAATTATATTTCAAAATTCTTCATATACTTGCACTATTATATTATAATTGAATTAATTGTATTTATATAGTAAGGGGGCCAATTTAATGAAATATATTGATTTAAGAAGTGATACTGTAACAGAACAACCAGATTTTATGAAGGAGGCTATGTTCAATGCAGAAGTTGGAGATGATGTTTATGGTGATGATCCAACAGTACATAAGTTAGAAATTTTAGCTGCGGATATTGTAGGTAAAGAAGCAGCATTATTTGTGCCTAGTGGTGCCTTTGGTAATCAATTATCTTTATTTACTCATTGCAAAAGAGGAAGTGAAGTAATTATTGCTGATTCAAACCATATTATTGCTCACGAAGTAGGGGCAAGCTCTGTTATAGCTGGAGTTCAACTTAGGGCTATCGATTCACCAAATGGAGTTATTAATGCAAAAGATATAGAAAAGAGAATTAGATTTGAAGATGAGGATATTCATTTTCCTTCTACATCATTAATTTGCATAGAAAATGCTCATTCAAGTGGTAATGTTCTTACCCTAGAAGAGATGGAAGAAGTATATAATGTTGCAAAAAAATATTCTCTTCCTGTTCATTTAGACGGTGCTAGAATATTTAATGCTGCCGCATCATTAAATGTTGATGTAAAAGAACTAACTAAATACTGTGATTCAGTGATGTTCTGCTTATCAAAAGGTTTATGTGCACCAGTTGGTTCAATTGTTGCTGGAAGTAAAGAATTTATAGCTAAGTCTAGGAAGAAAAGAAAACTTCTAGGTGGTGGATTAAGACAATCTGGATATTTAGCTGCTGCAGGAATAGTTGCCTTAGAAAAAATGTCAACAAGATTAAATGAAGATCATAATAATGCTAAACTACTTGCAGAAGAATTAAATAAACTTCCTGAAGTAAAAGTTGATTTTGATAATTTAAAGATAAATATGGTATTCTTTAGCTTTGAATCTGATAATATAAACACTAAAGCTTTAGTTAAATACTTCCTAGAAAATAATATTAAAATAAATGATATGGAAAATGGTCTAATGAGATTTGTAACTCACTATTGGGTTACAAAAGAAGATGTGTTAAAAGTAGTAAACAAATTAAAAGAGTTTTTAAAAAATTAAGTAATTAATAATGAAAAATTTAATTAAGTAATTTTTTTAAATTACTATAAACAAGAAAAAAGAAACTCAAGGCACACCTTGAGTTTCCTCATTAATCCTTTCACTATTTCATTTTTTCATTTTTTAATTTCTTCATTGTGCGACAGCACCCTCTACTCTGTTCTTAATGCTTCAACTGGATCTTTCTTAGATGCCATTTTAGCTGGAATAAATCCACCTAACATTGTAAGTAATACACTTATAATTATTAGAATTATAGCATGAACTGGATTTAATACTGCAACTCCTTCTAAATCAGTCACCTTATATAGTATAGCATTTGTTGGGAAGGTTAATAGGTACGCAATAATTATTCCTAAAATACCTGAACAACTACCAACTATAAATGTTTCAGCATTAAATACTCTTGTAATATCCTTCTTTCTAGCTCCTAAGGATCTTAAAACTCCAATTTCCTTTGTTCTTTCTAGAACAGAAATATAAGTAATAATTCCAACCATTATTAATGAAACAACTAAAGATATTGCAGCAAATGCTATTAGCACCATAGTTATAGCATCCATTATACTACCTGATAATGTTGCAAAAGTTTTAGCCATATCATTATATAAGATTACATCATCCTTAGCCTTATCTTCATTCCAATCATCAAGATAACTTACCACTGCTTCCTTACTAGCAAAATCCTTAGGATATAAAGTTATCATATAAGGAATTTCTGTTCCTCCAATAGAAGCTAAAATATTTTCCTTAGTATTTTCAGAACTTCCACCTTGATTTTGAGCTTTAAAGCTTTCTCCTGTAAACACATTAAAATCTGAAGCTTCTTGGTCTTTTACTACTTCAGAGTTCTTTGCATTTTCAATAAAGAATTTACTTAATTCATCTGAGAAAGCTACACCTGGTGATAATACTGGAATCTTTACATCTTCTTTTAATCTTAATATTCCTGCTATTTTTAGAGAAATAGATTTTTCACTATTATAAAGTTCACTCATATCTTTTGGATTTCCAGCTAAAGTATAAAAATTTCCTACCTTTTTATAATAATCATCATTTTGAATAGCTTTAATTTCATTTCCAATAATATCATCGAAAGATATTTCTTCTTTGCTTGAATCTATACCTAATGCTTTTAAGACTTCTGTATCTACATTATTATATTCATCAACTACTAAAACTAGATCATTCATTGTTTCTGGATAACTTCCTGCTAGTAAATCATATGAACTTTCTAAATATCCTGCTTTATCATTATCTAATGAAATAGGATAAGACGATAATCTTAAATCAGCTGAGTTAATAGGTGTAGCGACGCTACCATCACTCTTTAAAAGATTCATATTAACTAAACGAGTGTAGGAAACACCTGATAGACTATTTGAATCTATCTTCTCAATATAATCTAAATACTCTTGTGTTATTTTATTATTATGGATAAAAGTATTTTCCTTACTGTTATATGGATAAATAAATTTATCTTCTGGATATTTGGTATTATCCTCTTCTTCTTTACCAAGCATTTCTTTTCTCATTTCCTTACTATGTTCCATCATTTCATTCATATCTACTTCAGCAGCCTGCTGAGATATCATAATAGGAAATCCTGATAAAGTATCACTTTCGAATATATCTATTTGCTTATCAAAACCATTTGATAAAGATAATATTAGAGCAATACCTATAATACCTATGCTAGATGCAAAAGCTGTTAGGAATGTTCTCCACTTCTTAGTTCTAATATTCATAGCTGATAACTTTAATGCTGTAAAGAAACTCATACTTGTCTTTTTAAGATTATAATTATCATTTTTATCTAATTCATTAATAGGACTTGAATCTGAAATTACACTTCCATCTCTAAATTCTATAATTCTATCAGCATACTTTTCAGCTAACTCTGGATTATGAGTAACCATAATAACAAGTTTATCCTTAGCTATATTTTTAATAATCTCCATTATTTGAACACTAGTTTTAGTATCCAAAGCCCCTGTTGGCTCATCAGCTAAAATAATATCTGGATCATTTGCTAAAGCTCTAGCTATAGCAACTCTTTGCATTTGTCCACCTGATAATTGATTAGGTTTTTTATGCATATGATCTTTTAGTCCAACTGTTTCTAAAACTTCTTTAGCCTTTTTGTGCTTTTCATTTGATGATATTCCGCTTAAAGTCATTCCCATTTCAACATTATCTAATATGTTTAGATGTCCAATTAAATTATAACTTTGAAATATAAATCCAATACTATTATTACGATAAGCATCCCAATCAGAATCCTTAAATTGTTTAGTGGACTTACCATTAATAATTAAATCTCCACTATCATATTTATCTAATCCACCTATAATATTTAAGCATGTAGTTTTACCAGAACCACTAGGCCCTAATATTGCTACAAATTCGCCTTTTCTAAAATTCAAATTTACATCATTTAGTGCAACCTGCGTATAATCACCAGTTACATAAGATTTTTTAATATTTCTTAGTGATAACATATACCTACTCCCTTTATACTTTATTTACTCTAGTAATTCTTAACTTATATTCCGATGTTATACCTATCATTATAACTAATATATGAATTATTTGCTATTTTTTAATATAGAGCAAAAAGACTGTTATAAAAATAACTTAATAAGTTATTTTTATAACAGTCTGAATTAAACTATTGCTTTATTCTTTTTAATGCAGCTGAATTTAATATTCCCCAAGGTTTATTAAAGTGAGGTTGGAAGAAGAAATCTGTCATAGCTAGTTCTTCCACAGTCATATTATTTTGAATTACTACAGATAAAGTATTCATAAATTCAGTCATATCTACTTTAGATGCGATTTGACCACCAACTATTCTTCTACTTTCTTCTTCATATACAATTTTTAATTGCACATCTTCAAAGGTTGGCATAAATTCAGGTCTATTATTTTCATGAATAGTTACACTATCTACCTTTAAATTAGTAGTATTATTCGCTGCTTCTACTGTTAACCCTGTAGAAGCTATACATTCATCATAAACCTTTATACCAGAAGTTCCTTGAGTCCCCATATACTTTAATGTTGGTTTCTCAATATTTCTAGCAATTAACATTCCCATTCTTACAGCATTCGTGGCAAGAGGGATATATCTATTATCATTTGCAGGATTATATCTAACCATGCAACAATCCCCAGCTGCAAAAACGTCTTCCTTGTTTGTTCTCATATATTCATCTATAATAATCGCACCATTTTTTAAGGTATCTACTTTTCCTTCAATTAATTTTGTATTTGGCCTAAACCCAATACATAATACTACTAAGTCACCTTCATACTCACCCTTATCAGTAATTACCTTTGAGACTTTATTATTATTATCTCCTTCAAATTTAACTACCTTTTCACCTAGAACTAACTTTATCCCTCTACTAGTAAATTCTTTTTCTGCAATATCAGAAAATTCCTTATCTAAATACTTAGACATAATCCTATTTTCTGCATCTATTAAAGTTACTCTTTTTCCTAATACCTCAAAGGCTTCTGCTAATTCAACCCCTATATATCCTGCTCCTATAATAATTACATTATTGGATAAGTCTTTCTTTTCATCAATAATTTTTGCATGATGATAGTTTTTGCATAATAATATATTCTCTAAACCTATACCTTCTATATTAGGTATAATAGGCCACGATCCTAAAGTTAAAATTAACTTATCATAATTATCTTCAAACTCTTCATTATTAACTAAGTTTTTTACCGTTAATTTTTTATTATCAAAATCTATATTTAAAACTTCATGCTTCATCCTAGTTATAATTCCACTTTCTGCTAAGTTTTCTGGAGAATTATAAAAAAGCTTTTCTGGTTCTTTTACTACATCCCCCACGCTTAAAGCAATTCCGCAGGATAAAAAGGATATATTATCATTTTTTTCATATACAGTTACTTCAGCATCTGGATGCAATAACTTTAAATTTACTACAGATGAAGTTCCTGCATGGGTACATCCTATAACTACTACTTTCATTTGTATCCTCCTTTTTAAAATAAATTATATATTCTTTCAATTTTTTATTTTACTTAAATAATTCTATTTACTTTTAATTTTATAAGACCTTATTAATGTAAATAATTAATTGAAATCTATACTAGTAATATAATTTGCTAAAAAGTTAATATTATTCTATTTGTTATATATTTTGAATTATAAACTGAAGCATCTTTAATCCAACCTTCATAATTTCTTCCATGTTAAACTCTGAAAAATCATGTGTTGCACCTTCTAGTGCTATTATCTTAACTTTATTATTTTTACTTTCCAATTCATCATATAATCTTTCTGCATTTTCATAAGGAACTGTTGTATCCTTTCTACTGTGGATTATTAATGTTTTTGGTTCATTTTCATTTACATAATTGATTGGACTATATTTACTTAAAATTTCTTCTTTATTACTTCCTACTGAGTTAATTATTTGTTCTAAATCCCAATTAACATTATCCATATCTAATGTAGTTAAATCTGTTGGTCCAAAAAAATCAATTAAATATTTTACATCCGAAGGATAATCTTTAAGATCTTCTTCATCAATAAATTCATTATTATTACTATATGCAGCCATTAATGATAAGTGAGCACCTGAAGAAGCTCCAAGCAAGCCTATATCATCAGTTTTAAAATTATATTTTTCTTTATTTTTATAAATCCATCTAACAGTATCTTTTACATCAGAAATTTGCTTATAGAAATTCTCCTCTTCTCTCATTAGTTGATAACTTGTGCTTATTATAGTAAATCCTTCTTCTCTAAAGGCATCTAATAGTGGAGAAATAGCTTCTGGTATATCTTTACTACCATAAACCCAACTTCCTCCATGAACATATAGTAAAACTGGAGAACCTCCTTTGAGTTCCTTCTTAGGTCCATATATATCTAATGTTTGAGATATACCATTAGTATTTTTATATTCTACATCTTTATAATCAATATCTTTAACAGCTTCTAAAGATAAATCATTCTCAGTAATAGTACTTGGATTTTCAATTATATTAGAATATTTTTTAACAATATTTATTGTTAGACTTATTTTATCTCTTATAATAAAAGCAAAAACTCCTAAACTTATAATTAATAGAAGTATTATTACTCCTAATATTTTAAAAAACTTTTTCATAATCCTCTCCTTCTTTTTTCTTTTATTATTAATAGTTTAACACTATTTTATATTATATTTGTCAATAATGACTAATTAATTAAATACAATATATAAAATATGTATTTAGGAAGTGCGCTATGAAAAAAAAGATCTTTTTATTACTTTTTTCATTATTTTTTTCATTTATACTAATTAGCTGTAATAAATCAAAAGAAGAACCACCTTCAACCTCTTCAAATCTTCCAAAAGAGAATGTTCAAGAAGAAAATAATAACACTGATGATAAAAAAGAGAATTCAGATGATAACAAAACTGTCTCTAAAAAAGCAGTTCGATTATTTTACTTTGATACAGTAAAATATGATCTTTATTATATAGATAAAGAGATTGAAATTACTGACAATGCAATAATTAAATCACTAACTGAAGAACTTCAAAACTATTCTCCAAATGATAACTTTTTAAATTTAACTGATAAAGTTGATATAACTTCATCAAAACTAGATGAATCAACTGGAGTATTAAAAGTTGTCTTTTCATCCTCTTATGTAGATAAAATGCTTTTAGGCTCTTCAACAGAAGGAGGTCTTTTAGCTTCATTAATTTCAACTTATGGATATAATTTAAATGTAGATAAAGTAGCAATTTATTTTGGTGATGAATTATATACTTCTTTACGTGGAGATCTCCCAAAAGGATATTTTGATGTTAACTATAATTCAGCTACTCAATATTCTAAAGAAAATTATAATATTGATGATTCTTCTACATCATCAAATATAAAAAATATGAATTGTAGAATATATTATTATAATGTAGGTGATGATATATATTATTATCAAGATAAATCTATTGAAGTTGTAGATAGTGCCCTAGTAACATCATTAACAAAAGAAATAAGAAATACACCTAATAATACCGACTTTTTAAAATTTGACAATAACTTGAATATTAAATCAGCAAAATTAAATAATGATATTTTAACTGTTGATTTATCCTCATCCTATTATAATATGCTAAAAAGTCTTGGTTCTGGTCCTGAAAGCTCTGCTCTTAAGATATTAGCCTTAACTTATAGCTATAATTATGGAATTGATAAAGTAATAATTTTAGTTGATGGAAAGCCTTATTCAGGTAGTCATCTTGTTTTTAATGATAATGAATATATAAATATTAATGTTAGTAATATAAAAGAATACAAACAGTAATAAAATACGAAGTATTTAAAATAAAAAATGAAGGTAATTAATGAATTAAGGAAGAGGCTTTGCTATGCAAAACCTCCTTTATTTTAAAGAAATCATTATAAAAACCTGCAAAGATTTTTATAATAATTTTTTCATTTTTTAATTTTTCATTCTTTAATTACACAATAGGATATTAATTATTTTATTTATTATTAAAAATATTTTTTTGTAAGAATTTCTCTTTACTCTTAATTACATCTTCAGTGATAATTAAGTTAATTTCTTTGTTATTAATTCTTGTATCACATATTCTTATACTTTGTTCTCTAATTAGAATATCTAAATATTGTTTTACCATTAGAGCATTTCTTAAAGTTAATTTTTCATTATCATATAATTCATTTAACCCATTAGATAATTCCTTAGTTGAAGTAATATCCAATATATAACCTTTGCTTTCTAAGATGCCTATTGCCATATAAACTAATTCTTCTTTACTATAGTCTTTAAAGTTTAGCATGGAAGAAAATCTATAATTAAGTTCAGGATTTAAATGAATTAATTTTCTAATATCCTCTTCTTTGCCTGATAAAGTTAGTACCGAATTATTACTATTCTTATCCATAAATTTAATTAAATCTTTTATTATCTTATTAGCATAGGGCTTCAGTAAGAACTCCGCTCTATCAATGTATATTACTTTTCCAATTTGCTTATTTAATACTTCTTCAAAAGAGGTATTATTATTTATACAATCTATAGCTTCATCCTTATTTATCTCTACTATATTTTTAGCTTTTACTATCCCCATACTATATAATACTTCTGAGAAAATATTTAATACTGTTCTCTTTCCAGTACCTACTTCTCCAGTAAATATAATATTCATATATCTATTAATATCTGTTGATAGTCCTAACTTCTTTCTTTTTTCTTTAACTCTAATAAGTTTATATTGATCTCTTAAAAACTCCTTAGCTTCTTCATTACCAACTAAACTATTTAAACGCTTTTCTAAATCAAACTCATTATCATATTGAGAAGTATTTAATTTTTCTATATCTTTTGCTGTAATTAAGTTAATTTCATATGCACTAGTATCTTCTTCAACTATTCTAATACTTTGCTCTCTTATTAAGTTTTCTACATAATTTCTTACCATTCTTCCATTTCCAGATTGTGAATCTGAATTTTCATATATCTCAACAAAACTCTTTTTTAGAGAGTTATATCCATTCTTAGATAGCTTAAATCCCTTACCTTCAATTAATCTAATAGCCATCTCTAGAAGTTCATTTGGATTATAGTCTTTAAAATTAGTCCATAAAGGAAATCTAGATCTAAGACCTATGTTTACATCAAAGAAATTTTCCATTTCTTCTTCATAGCCAGCTAATATTACTATCACATCTCTCGAATTATCTTCAACAAGCTTTAATAAAGTTTCTATTGCCTCTCTTCCTAAGCTATCGTTAGCTAAAGTGTATGCTTCATCAATAAATAGAACTCCACCTAAAGCTTCTTTAAATTTCTCTTCAGTTTTCTTAGCAGTCTCTCCTGGAATATTCGAAACAAAACTTGATCTATCACATTCAACTAATTGACCAATTTTTAATAAACCCATACTATTTAGCATCTCTGCAACTAATCTTGCTATACTAGTTTTTCCTGTACCTGGATTGCCCGCAAAAACCATATTTAAATTTTGCTCTATTTCTGTATTTACTCCAACAGATTTTCTCTTTTCTTGAGCTATTAATAACTTATATTGGCTTCTTAAGAGGTTTTTAACATCTTCAAGACCTATAATATTTTTTAATCTTTTTTCTAAGTCAAATTTAGCATTAGCTTTAAAGTTAAAATCTTCTCTCTCTAAGAGATCTATTTCACTTCTATTGTTATTTAAATATTTTCTTGAAGAATAAATAATTGCATTTTCAATTATATTTCTAACAAACCTCGCATTACCTAAATCACTTTTTCCAGTAAGTTGATTTCTAGTAAATAAATCTATTAAATCATTTTTAACATTTTTAGAAATCCTATACCCCTTAGACTTAGCTATTTGAAGAGCTATTTCATACATCTCACTAGGAGTATAGTCTTCAAAATTAATAATATTAGGGAATCTAGATTTAAGACCTTGATTTATTCCCAAAAACTCTTCCATATCCTTTTCATAGCCAGCTAAAATAACTATTAGATTGTTTCTATTATCTTCTATTCCTTTTATTAAAGCATCTACTATTTCTTTGCCGACCTTATCATCTTCGCCTTCATATAAAGAATATGCTTCATCAATAAATAATACGCCTCCTAAGGCTGACTTTATAATATCATTAGTTCTTTTTGCTGTTTCATTAACATTATCTGTTATAAAATCAGCCTTACTAACTTCCACTAAAGTTCCTTTAGACAATAATCCTAAAGCATTTAAATAATCATAAGTTATTCTTGCAGCATTAGTTTTTCCAGTACCAGCATTCCCTGCAAAAATCATATTTAAAGAAATATATGAAGTTCTAAGCCCAAGCTTTTCTCTTATTTTTTGTACCTTATTATTATTTTCTATGTTTAATAAAAATTCTTTTAATTCCTTAACTCCAATCATTGATTCAAGTTTATATTTAACCTCTTCTAATGTAGGTACTGAATACTTAAATAATTTGTAAACCCTATTATCTACATTACACCTTAAATTATTATTCTCCACATAAACTAAAACTTTATCTCCTTGTCTTAAATTCTCCTTATTTATCAGGTTTATAATAGGACTGCTGAAGGTGTAATTTATGTATTCGCTAATATCGAAACTTCCTTTTTTACTAAATGAATTTTGTAGATACTCATACACTCCATATCTCTCTTTATCTAAAGCCGCATCCTTAAATCCAAATACTATTTGAATTCCAAAATTACTCTTTATCTTTTCAATTTCATTATTTAACTTTTTTCTTATAATATAATTCTTTTCTCTTTCTGTAAGCTCTTTTGTAAATAAAACTTTATCTACACTTATTAGATTATCCTGAAGAACCTCATCCATCTCATTTTTGTCTTCATAATTATAAACAAAAATAAAGAATTTATTATGGCAAAGAAATTGATTTATTGTATTTTTCTCTTCTTTTTCAGCTTCAACTAAAAATTTATTCTTTATAGTATAATTATTTTTTAACTTTATGCATGAATTAGGCTGGATCTTTGATAAAATATTTATAATTTCCTTTGATGCCTTTTCTGTATTTTTAAACATTATTCCTTCTGATTTATCACTATTAAGCATCTCATATAAATCACTCAAAAAAGCATTATATCCTAAGTTAAAGTTATATGAAGATAGATCTATTTCCTCAATCTTTTTCTTATTAATTATTTTTTCTTTATATAATTCCTCAAATACATATCTTATACTTACTTTTTTAAAGGTATTTCTTTGTCCTGCTACTAGTAAGATTCCCTTTTCACCCTTTTCAACCTTTGAAATAAAGTAATTTGTTACTTCATTAAAAAACTCTTTTTGTCCGATAAATTCTTTATTCAGCTTATTTTCTATCTTAGTTTTTAATTGATTTTTTTCCATAGTAATCCCTCTCTTTCTTCTATTTTATATTATAGTTATCATTCTTTTAGTAACTTTGTCACTAATATAAAATGCTGCACCTTAAATAAAGTACAGCACTGCAAGTTATATTAATTTATCATTCTTAAGTAAATTTAATAATGTTGGATTGAAATTAAATTCCTTTATTAAATTATCAACTTCTTTTAAAGCTTTTTCTTTCTTTTCTACTGAAATATTAGACTTAGATGCTCTTATTAAAATATTCTTAGGTGAATGAGCTATATCTATAAATTCTAAAAGCTGAGTCTTATATCCTGAAGCTTCAAGAAGGTTCCCTCTTACTGCATCTGTCATTAATGCAGAAACTCTTTCTTGAATTATACCATATTTTGAAAGTATTGATAAGGATTCTGGTTTCATTTGGGCATTGAACTCATGCTGACAACATGGTACTGAAAAAATCATTTTAGCCTTCCACTTAATAGCATTATACAGAGCATAATCTGTAGCGGTATCACAAGCATGTAACGTTATTACCATATCAACATTATTTTCATACTTATATCCATTAATATCTCCTAGTTCAAAATGTAAATTATCATATTTATATCTCTTTGCAATTTCATTACATTTCTTAATAACATCTTCTTTTAAATCTAAACCTATCATTTTAACTTTAATATTTTTTATTTCTACAAAGTAATAATATAAAACAAAGGTTAAATAAGATTTACCACATCCAAAATCTAATATAGTAAGCTCTTTATAATTATTTTTTCTTATTTCATCATCTATTATTTCTATAAACCTATTTATTTGCTTATACTTATCATATTTAGAGTTAACAACCTTGCCTTCTTTAGTGAAAACTCCTAAATCTATTAAGGGCTCAATTATCATACCTTCTTTTAAGATATAATTTTTCTCTTTATTATGACTTTTATTAGATAAATTCTTGTTATCTGATTTCTTTTTACCTAAAAATACTTTACCTTTTTTAGAAATCTTTAAGTCAAAAGTAGTATTATCAGACCAAGCAGCTAATTGTTTATAATTATTATGTATTAATTCAATTAGTTTCTTTTCTAATTCCTTAACTTCAATATTTTCATGAAAAACTTGCTTATCAGTAAAACTCTCTATTTGATAATATTTCTTACCTTTTTTATTACTCTTTAATTCAATATTTATTTTATTATATTTCACATCTTTATTTAATTTGTTACTAATAACAACCTTTATTACTTCTTCTAATGCAACTTCTCTAATTGCCTTTATTAACTCTTCCATTAAAAACACACCTTTCTAAATATCAATTATAATCTAAAGATATGTAATCTATCAAGATAATAAAAAAGTGGCTATATGTAAGTTTGCTTATTATACTCATTTGCTACAAGTTAACGTAAACCTACATATGTCCACTAAATAGTTTTAATTAAGAAATTATTCTTGATATCTACTTCTTAATAGTTCTATTTCCTTTGCATAACCATCTAACTCATTAGGTGTTTCTAAGAAGAATGGTAAGTGCTTAAGTTTTGGATGATTAATTATATTAGTTATCGCATCTAATCCAACAAAGCCTTCTCCTATTTTTTCATGTCTATCCTTATGACTTTTAAATGGGTTTTTACTATCATTTAAGTGAATTGCCTTTAATCTATCTAAACCAATTACTCTATCGAATTCTTCTAAAACTCCATCTAGATTATTAACAATATCATATCCAGCATCATACACATGACAAGTATCTAAACATACTCCCATTTTATCTTTTAATTCAACTCTAGAGATTATTTCAGCTATTTCTTCAAAAGTTCTTCCTACTTCTGAACCTTTTCCAGCCATAGTTTCTAATAAAACTGTTGTTGTTTGATCTTCTCTTAAAACATTGTTTAACAATTCTACTATATAGTTTATTCCAACCTCTACCCCTTGCTTAACATGGCTTCCTGGATGAAAATTATATAAATTATTTGGCATAAGTTCCATTCTATTTAAATCATCTTCCATCATTTCTCTTGCAAATTCTCTAGTTCTTTCATCAGCAGAACATGCATTTAATGTATATGGTGCATGAGCTAAAATAGTTGCAAAATTATTTTCCCTAGCTATTTTTAAAAGCCCCTCCATATCCTTCATATCTATATCTTTAGCTTTTCCACCCCTAGGGTTTCTAGTAAAGAATTGAAAAGTATTAGCTCCAATTTCTAATGCTTCTTTTCCCATATTTTCAAAACCTTTTGTGGTTGATAAATGACATCCTATATTTAACATTATTTCCTCCGTAATTACCTTGTCTATATTTGTTTTTCCTATTTTAATTAACTCAATGATACTATAAGCCTTAGCATTATGGCAATAGCTAATTAATATAAATTATTATTTAACAATGAAATAACATAGAACACTATATACTAATTAAAAATTAAGAGTTAAAAGTTAAAAAATGCAAATTAGAATTTAATAAAAAAACTCCTTACGGAGTTTACAATTAATATTAGTTTATATGACTTTCATATTATGAAAGTTACTAAAGATGCTATTAATCCACCTATAAATAAGGAAAATGAGCTTAAAGCAAAAGTTATATTTATTTCGTTTCTATATGTTCTCATTCCACCAGTTAAAAAAAGTGCTATTGAATCTGCTGAAATTGAAGAAAAAAGCCCTATAAAAATTAATACTAATCCCTCTATAAATAATACATCCTCAAAGCTTTTATATGATGTGATATTTGTAATAAACAAAGCAACTATTGATAATACTATTAACCAAATAAAAGCAAAAACTAGAGATTTAATAAATAATTTTATTCTACTATTCTTCATAAATACTCCCCTTTTTATTAAAATTATTTTTTATATAATTAAGGAACCTAATATCTATAATTAAGTTTCTTATTTTATCACAATTTAAATTTCTACTTATATTATAAAGGTTATAGCAACTGATAGAATTCCACCTATTACTAGTGAGAATGTGCTAAGTTCAAATCCTATATTTATTTTTCCACTAACCTTTTCCCTACTCATCTTTGACACTTCTAAATTTGCATTTGCTATATATTGAGCATTACTTTGACCTAAGCCTTGCAATGAAAGTCCCAATGGATCTCCTGAAATCGAAGCAAATATCCCAACAAAAATTAGTATTAATCCTTCGATAAATAGTACGCTTTCGAAGTCTTTATAAGATGTTACCTTAGTTATTATTAAACCTATTAATGCAGCTAATCCAAGCCAAACTATACCCCAAATTATGGATTTAATAAGTAATGATACTCTTTCATCTTTCATAATTACTCCCCCTTTTATATATTGTAACATATTTTACCTAAATTGTATATTTTCCCTTATTATTTTCTTATTGAATCCCCAATGTGGTGTTGGTAATCCAAAACCTCCAGCTACTTCTAATAAATTACCTGTTATATAAGATGAATCATCACTTGCATAAAATACTGCAGCATTTTCAATATTCTCAGATTCACCGACTCTATTTAATAGTACATATTTTAAAAAAACATTTAATAATTAGTTACTTTTTCTACTTTATAACCTTCTCTTGTCAATCTATCTAACATTCCATTCTCACTAGATAGTTGCACCTCTGAAAATACTACAAAGTAGTTTTTATCTGAGTTCATATATTCTTTTATTTTTCCCATATAAATATCTTCTTGGCCATTTATATATTTATTAAATACTTCTTGTATAACATCATTAAGCTTTTTATACTCTTCTTTCTTACTATCATCTAAGCTTTCGTATATATAATCATAATTATTATAAGCTTCAATATCTCCACTCTTCCATAAATCTACATACTTAACTAGACTTTCTTCTTTTATATATTTATTATATTCCATTAATTTAATAAGTTCGTCGCCAACTCCTTCTACAGAATTTATAGTTTTCTTTACTACATCCATTGAATTATCTAAAGTAATTATTTCTTTATTATATTCAGATCCTAATGTTAGTATATAACCGTGTTGTGAGTAACTAGTAGAAACACTTTCTTTTTCTAAACTAGTTAACTTAAATACTCCATTTATCATATATGGTTTTAGAGTTCTTACATTTTCAAACTCCAATCCATTCTCTTCCAAGATATCTTTTAAAATGCTTATTGCTTCTTTTGATACATGATTTTCTATTGAATCTTCTAAATTATATCTAGTTAAATTAATAACTTCTTCATTAGTCCCATCAACTTCACCATATTCAATTGCTATAGCATCACTGTTTTTTATAGCATCTTGTACTACTGTATTCAAAGGATACATCTCTTTATTTCCTAATAAACTTGTTTGATAAATATATATGCTACTATTATCATCACTAACTTTATATAAAGGCCCAACTACATCTGTTGGTTCTCCATCTAAATTAAATACTTCTTTAGGATTATATGCACTTTGACTATTTCTATTTGAATTATTAATAAATAGAAATACTAAAGATAGGACTAAGAATAAAGTTAGTAAAACTCTTTCTTTTTTTACATTAACCGCCTGTACTTTTACTTTCTTAATAGCTACTAGATATGAAATAAATATTGAAACTAGCGTTACTATTAAGAACATCATCATTGTACTACTAGTTCCAATATAAATCATTAAAACTATCATTATAGTTTCATGAATACAATATACCCAAAGGCTCATTTCTCTTAGTATATTAGATGTTCTTTCACTTATTTCTACCTTCATATTTAGAAGCCATACAAATATTGATGGTACTAATAGTATTAAAGAAATATACATATTAGTATCAATTGGTATCTTATTTGAATTTAATAAATAAGCTTCAGCTATAAATAATACTGATGATCCTAATACTAATAATTTCACATGCTTTTTGTTTATTTTTAAATATCCTAGTGCAATTAAGGCTCCAATTGCTACAAAAGGAATACTAAATGTTATTCCATTTCTAGTATTTATAAAAATACTATTATAAAAATTTACTATACCTACTAAAGGTGTATTTTTAATTAATCCAAAATAACTATCACCTAAAAGTCCTATAATATATAATACTGCACTGATTCCTATTAAAGGCTTAATCCAATTTTTTCTTATAAAAAGACTTATAATTATTGCTGCAAAGATTATAGCTGGAATATACCATAAACTTTCTGTAATACCACCTATAAAAACGTATTTAATATTATCTATAAATCCACCTTTTAACCTATTTTGTACATAAGGCATAATAAGTAATAAATCAATCGCAGATACGCCTATATATATTAGTCCCAGCTTTTTAACAAACTTCTTAACATATCCTTCTTTATTAACATTTCTTACCATGAAGTACCCCGTTGAAACAAAGAAGAAAGGCACAGCTATTCTTGAAATACCTTTTGCAACTATATCGTTAAGTCCTATACTTATACTTGCAAAAATTGATGAATGAAGAGCTATAACTAATAGTGCACTTACCATTCTCATAATATTAATTGAATCATACCTTTTAGCATTTTGTTCCATTATTATCTCCCCCTTTTATATAATAATTATAAATGTATTATATCATAATAAATATCTCTTTACATAAATTGTTTTTATATGTAAAAATAGGATTTAAGCCTATTAGCTTAAATCCTATCCTTAAATTAACATTTTACTTTATTTCTCTTCTACTTTCTTTCTCTTCATAATAAATATAGCTCCAGCTACTATAGCACCTATTGCTATAACTATAAGGTAATAATAACTTTCACTTCCTGTCTTAGGTAAATCTCCTTTTCCTATCTCTAAAGTATTATTTGTATTAGTATTTGATTCATCAACACCATTTTCATCATTTACCTTATCATTTCCTGGATTAGGATTAGGTTTTGGATCTGGCTTTGGTGTTGGAGTTGGTGTTGGATTTGGCTTATTAATATTTGAATCTGATAATTTAATACTAAATGTTCTAGTTAATTCTGAAGTATTTCCTGCTAAATCTTTAGCAACTACTTTAATATTATATTCACCATCTTCTATGAGAACTTCTCCATTATAAGGATTATCATTTATAGTAGTTATTATTTCTCCTTCTTCACTACTCTTGATTGTTGCCTTCACTTCCTTATCATATTTCATTCCGTTTATTATTCCTTCTATAGTAATCACAGGTGCTGTCTTATCTATTGTAAATTTATATTCTAATACAGATTCATTTCCTGCTTTATCTACAGCTCTAGCTTTAAGAATATAATTTCCCTCATCTACTAAAGTTTCACTATTATAACCTTCTTGATTTAATTCTAGATAAATAGTTGCATCTTCGTTAGATGTTACTTTAGGAGAAATATTAGTATTGTAGTACTTTCCATTTTCAACTCCAGCTATTTGTATTATAGGAGCTGTTTTATCAATGACAAAGCTTATAGTTTTCTTAACTTCAACTCCATTTTCTCCCACTACAACTACTTCTAAAATGTAATTTCCTTCAGCAGTAATTTCTTCAAAGTTGTATGGTTTACCGTTTAGAGTAGCAGTAACCTTAGCATTTTTAGATTTTACAGTTACACTTGGTTTAACGTTTTTGTTATAAACCTTAGTGTTTTGAACATCTTTTATCTCAACTTCAGGAATACTCTTATCAACTATTACAGTCATTTTCTTAGAAGTTTCATTTCCAAGTAAATCAATAGCTCTCACAGTAATAACATCTCCATTTTTTACTGGAATATCATATTCAAATTTTCTAAGAGTATCTTCCTTACCTTTAGCTCCATCTAATGAAACACTAAATTTGTACTCACCATTAACAAATAGTTTATATCCTTCAGTATTATCACTTACTTCTCCCTTAAGCTTTATGCTATCCTTAGAAGTTATCACTTCTCCATTATCATTAACTATTGGTTCAAAAATATTAATTTCAGGTGCTACAGTATCACAAAATGTCTTATAGACTTTATCAAAGAATACCTCTCCAGTGCTAGTTCTAGCTTGTACCTTCACATTATTATATCCTTCATTTAATATAATTTTCTTAGCAAAATATCCATCTTTCATAATTTCTGGTGCTTCACCGTTAATAAATATTTCTTTTACATCACCTTTGTATTCACCCTTAACTAATAATTCTTTATTATTAAGAGCCTCTCCTGTAGGGAACCCTATTACTTTTACTTCGGATTTAATATCTGCAGTTACTATTTCATATTTATCATAAGAAATATTTCCAGCATTATCTATAGTTGTTACTTCAACAGTATTTACTGAATCCTTATTTATATTTAATTTAGTTGTTAATGTATCTTCATTTAAACTATAATCATTAGCTTCCTCACCATTAATAAATAATACTAATGCTTTAACATTTTTAGATTTAAGCTCTCCATTAAAGGCAATTTTAAGTTCATAATCCCCTTCCTTAGGGTTTGCACTAGATTCTAATGTAGTCTTAATTGGTGAAATATCTACTTTAACAGGAATAATAAAATCTTGGAAAGTATCTGTTCCATCTACTTTAGTTTTATAATTTAAATAGTATTGTCCTTCCTTAGCTACTTCATTATTTCCTGTTGAATTATTATAAATCTTTCCGTCCCAAGATAAATTAGCAAATAATGAAGGGAAATCTCCTCCCTCATTAGAAAGTATCTTCTTTCTTAATTCAATATCTCCATTAATATTTCCTTGAATAACATTCTTATTTTCATCTAGTAAATCTACATTAACTTCTTTTGCATTTCTTAATAAATATAATGCAGGTGTTAATGAATCAAACACTTCATCATCATTTGGAGATATTGCTATCTTTTCAGGATTTATTATAACTCCTGATGGAGAACTTCCTTCAAAACCTAGATAATTATATTCACCTAATACTGAAGTAGCTGCAAAGCTAGGAACCATATATACATTATCATTATCCCATGCTGCTCCATCTATTATTTGTTCTTCTGACCAATCTCCATAATAGCCCATGTATGGAACTACTAAAGATGGTGTACCTTCATTTACTGCTTCAAAATTTATAAATCCTTCTACAAAATTGTTTGTAACTCCTTCCTTTGGAACATTTAAAGTTACTTTTACATTAGCTTCACCATTAGCTGGTACTATCACATTATCAGTATTGAAATTAATACTAGCTCCATCTAAAGTAACATCAAAATCAGTATATCCACCTAAAATTGCTTCATCAATCATGCTTGGTTCAAAAGCTGTTAATACCTCTCCTAGAGATTTAACTTCATACTTTTCTTCTTTATTTGAATAATTCTTTAATATTATTTCAAATTCAGTTTTTTCACCTATTTCCTTTAAAGCAATAGTTGCTTCATTATCTTTTCCTAAAGCAATTACTCTATTATCTATAGCTGATTTAGCTTGAAGCATTCCTGCCCCCTGCCTTCTTGGAGAATATGGAATTTCTTCCCCAAAAGGTGTAACTTCATATAAAGGTTTTGCGGTATTTATTATAGACTTCTTAACAAATTCAATTAACTCTCTACCTTCTAAATTTATCCCCTTATCCTTAAGCCCTTCGATTATAAGTGCTGTGGCACCAGCTACATGTGGTGCTGCCATTGATGTTCCACTCATACTACCATATCTATCATTATTTAAAGTAGAATAAATATTTCCACCTGGTCCTGTTATTTGAGGTGCAAATTCTAAATTTGGCGCTGGACCAAAAGAAGTAAAGTCAGACATCGTTGCACCCGCCTTATTTTCTCTAACAACAACCTTCCCATTAAAGTTAATATAAACTTTATTTGCATTTTCTTTTAATAAATTACCATCTTTTCCATTAACAAAGATTGATGGTATAGTTACTGATGGATCAGTAGCCATATTTATATATTCATCTGGAGATGTATTAAATATTATGGCTGCAACAGCACCAGCATTTTGAGCATAAAGTTGTTTTTCAACAAAGCTTATATCTCCTCTTTCTATTAAAGCTACCTTCCCCTTAAGATCTTTTCCAGAATAATCACTTTCTTTACCCTTATCCACAAAAGTTAATGATAAATTTTCATCTACTTTAAAAGTATCTAAAGGCTCCACATCAGCTTGAGTATATCCAACTAAAATCTCTTTTCCATTTATATTAGCAGTGAATGCCGGGAGGGTAATAGTTGAATTTTCAGAACTTGCTACTTGCAGTGCATCTTTAGCAAGTCCTGGTGAACCAACTACTCCTACATCACTAATTCCATCTATAATATATGGAGCAGTTGATGTTGTAGAGTTACCAGCTGACACAACGCATATTACACCATCATCTGTAGCATTTTTTATAGCTACTTGCTCAGGTGCTAATTCATTCCTATATCCTGCTGAAGATCCTAATGACATATTAATAATATCAGTATTAAGCTCAACTGATTTTTCTATTGCTGCTATAATATCATCAGAATAAGCTCCTTTAACTTCACTATTATTACTAAATACCTTCATGGCCAAAAGCTGTGCTTCAGGAGCAACCCCTTGAATTCCATTGCTTCCTTTAACTTCTTCATCATTAGCATTAGCAGCTACAATACCTGCAACATGCATTCCATGCATACTTCCTGAAGAATCTATTACCTTATTATCTTCATCAGCAAAATTATATCCATATGGTACTTTATCTGTGAAGAAATTTCCTAAATCTTCATTAACATCTTCTTTCCTGATTTTAGACTTAGATGAATCTGTTAACTTCATATCTTTATGTGTATAATCTATTCCTGTATCAATTATTGAAACTACAAGACCTTCACCTTTGTATCCATAATCACTCCATACACTAGTAGCTTGAGTAAATTCTTTTGCTGTCGACATATCTGGATAATAAATCCTGGCCTCACTAACAGACTTTACTCCTTCTATTTCCTCCACCTTTTCTATATCTTTACGTTTTAAATCTATAGAAAATCCATTAATTAAATTACCATAAGTATGCCTTACTTCTTCTCCTGTTTTACTTTCAACTTCTTCTTGAATAGGTTTTTGCGCTTCTTTAACCTCATCAACTAATTTTTCTTCTGGTTGAATACCATCTTCCAATTTTAAAGTAGCTGGCTTATCTTCAAGCTCTACAATAACCCTTATCCTTTCCTCTGGATTACCTTCTTTATTTATACCTAAGTTTTCAGAACTTTTTTCTAGTTTATTAATTTCATTATAAGTATCACTAGAATCAACTTTTTTCTCAAGTTTTTTCAGTAATGAGTTTTTGATATCTTCACTACCTCTATTGTTTGCAAATGCCAATGAAGGTTTTATCCCTAATAATAATGAAAATAACATTATTATTGCTACAGCAGTGGATATTACTCTTCTCTTAAAATTAGTCATTATTAAGCCCCCTCTTGTAATTTTATAAAAAAATAATTGATAAGATTACTTATCAATTATTTACATATAATATATTATTTAACTTCATTTTTTTTTAGAACTTTTTTAAAAAATTTATATTTTTAAATTTTTTAAATTCTATTCCTTATAGCAAATCACTGGTGTTCCTGCATCAATATTTTCATAAATCTTTTTAGCTAGAGATAAAGTCGCGTTTACACACCCATGTGTTCCATCATTTAAATATATTTGTCCACCAAAATTATATCTCCAATTAGCATCATGTATCCCTATATTCCCATTAAAAGGCATCCAATAATTAACCTTAGCTTCATAATTAGCACCTCTTAGAACTGCTTCTTTTTGTTTATAATTGATCATATATGTTCCTGTATCTGTTGAGTTTCCTTTTCTAGGATCACCAGTAACTACACTTCCTTGTGCTATTATTTTTCCTTCTTTATAAAACCACATATATTGTTTACTTATGTTTATTTCAATATAAGTATCCCCAATATCATTTTCACCTCTAAATAATGCTTTTTGACTATAGGAGGGTTCCTTTTCTATTACTGCTCCATTTTTTATGTTCTCTAATAATAGACTAGTTTCAGCAACGGAATTTATTTTATATCCATAATATCCACCCTCTACTTCAACTGTATTTCCTGTGGAAGTTTTAAACTTTCTTGTTATTCCAATTGTATTATATTTATCACTTAACTCTTTAATATATTTTTTAATTTCTTCTTTACTTAATTCAATATCTAAATCATTATTTATATTTATAAATGTACTTATTCTATCTCCAGATAGTACCTCTTTATCTTCATCAAACAAATAACTTATGTTAGTAGAAACATATTTATCTAACTCTTTTTGTATTTCTTTGGCTTTGTCTGAATTAATAGTATATTTAGGACTTTCATAGCATCCTTCTTCATCTAGATTAATATGCTTTTTCCCATTTAATAAAGCCATCTTTATAGTCTCATATACTTTTTCCTTATTAGCTTCATTTCCATATACCTCTTCTATCATTTCATATTTACCATTGTTATATATAAATTTTACATTTTCAGGAGAAATAATTTCCTCCTTAAAGATATCTAGATCATCTACTATTACTGAAAGTTTTTTTTCATTAATAGTATATACATCATCAACACTATATTTGTTTTCTTTAAATAAATATAGAAGCCATCCAAATGACTTTTGTTTACTTTTTATATTATTATATAAAAACTCTTCATTTTCTAAGGCTTTTCCCTTTTCTAAAATATCCCCTTTAATTATTTGACTTTGTCCACTTCTATCTATTATCTCAAGACTATATTCATCTATAAAAGAATTAAATTTAGAATTAATAGCGTTATGATTTTTAAGTGATAAATCTACTCCATTTACTATAGTATTAAAGAAAAAATGCTTCGTAAAATATAAAGATATACTTATGTATATAAGAATTATTGAGCATATCACTATAACTATATTACCTATTAACTTATTTTTTAAAAATTTTTTATAAAACCCACTTAACATATTTTCTCCTATATATATTAATAAAATAACTATATAATAATATGTTTATCAATCTAAATTATACCTTAAAATAAAAAGTGTACTCATTTAGTTAATACTAATTGAGTACACTTTCTTTACTAGCTTTATAATTTAGTTTTCATTTATTCTATCAATATATTTCTTCATTAAGTTAGCTGAAGTAACAAACTTTTCTTTTTCTTCTTCAGAAAGTTCTATTGATAATACTCTTTCAACACCATTTTTACCCACTATTGTTGGAACACTTAAATAAGTTTCGTTAACTCCATAATAGTCAGTTAATAAAGTTGAAACTGATAGAACTGTTTTTTCATCCTTTAAGAATGCTTCAACTATTCTAGTAAGTACTGCTGCTACTGAAAATGCAGTTGCACCTTTTCTATTAATAACTTCATAAGCTGCATTCTTTACATCATCAGCAATAACTTTTTCTGTTGCTTCATCCCATTCAATAGAAAGTTGCTTTGAAAAATCTTTTATTGGAATATTTCCTATAGTTGATGATGACCAAGGAACGAATTCACTATCACCATGCTCACCTAATACAAAGCCTTGAACTACTCTTCCATCTATACCAAAATATTTTCCAAGTAAGCTTCTTAATCTAGTTGTATCTAATACTGTTCCAGAACCTATTACTCTTTCCTTAGGGAATCCTGATAACTTATAAGTCATATAAGCTAGTATATCTACTGGATTAGATACTACTAATAAAATTGCATTTGGACTTAACTTTGCAATAGTTGGTACAAAGCTTTTAAAAATTTTGTAATTCTTATCAACTAAATCTAATCTAGTTTCACCTGGCTTTTGTGCAACACCTGCAGTAATAATGATTATATCTGAGTCCTTAGTATCCTCTAAAGCCCCTAAAGTAACAGTACAAGGACTATTTAATGCACTACCGTGAATTAAATCTAAAACCTCTCCTAATGCTTTTTCTTGATTAATATCATTTATGACTATTTCCCTTGCAACTTGTTTTTGTTGTAAGGCAAAGGCTGTTGTTGCTCCAATTGCTCCTGCTCCGATAATTGATATTTTACTCATAATATCCACCTTCATCCTTTATTTTTTCTATTATATACCATTTTTCTATTTTTATCAATTTTCATATATTATTTTGCCCTAATCACTTCAATTTTATATCCATCTGGATCAGTAACAAAATAATATGACGGTTTAGTTCCTGGTAATCCCTTAAATGGAGTTACTTCATACCCTAAATCCATATGTTTTTCTCTCATAGCTTCTAAGTCTTCAGCTTCTACAGCCATATGACTATATCCATTTCCTAGTTCATAAGGTTTTTCCATATCATAATTATAAGTAAGCTCTATTTCATAGCCACCTAACTCATTTGATAAATATACTAAACTAAATTTATGCTCTGGGAAATCTTTTCTTCTAGTTTCAATAAGTCCTAAAGCTTCTTTGTAAAATTTTAATGACTTCTCTAAATCCATAACTCTTATACAAGTATGCAACATTTTAACCGACATAATTTTTCCTCCTAAATGTAAATATTATATACCTATTATATTAATAAAATGTAAATTAATCAACTTTTACATAAAATATGAAATTAACTCCTTATTAATTTACTTTTGAATTGTTTTATTTTACAATTATTTTGAACTAAGATTTGGAAGGAGTATTTATGAAGAAAAAAATATTATTAGGACTTATTATTTTGTCATTATCATTTAACTTAAGCTCTTGTTCATTATTTAAGATTAATTCTGAAAACAAAACTACAACTGAAGATGAACAATTGCTAGATGAAACTACCAAAGATGATGAACCTGTTAAAACAACTAATTTTGAAGCATTAAATAAAACATACTCTGCTAATGGTGACATATCTTCCATTAAAGTTGGAACTAATATATATGATGATCAACAAGGATTAAATTATACCGAAGGTGAATATAAAGAATTAGATTTTGCAAAAGATTTATTATATTTATATTTAAACGAAGATTCTTCTGTATATAATTACTTAGTTTCTATTGATAGTAATACTGAAAAGGGATATGTATCAATTACAAATGAAGATAAGGAAAAGCTTATTAAAGATTTAAATTCATTAAGAAATCAAATGGAATTAAATCCAGGTGAAGAAATGGTTGTAAGACTTGATAGAGTTACGTATGAAGGTCCAAACTCTGAAACTAATACTGGTTCAAGTTTTAAAATAAGAGTTGCTATTTCAAGAGTGGGAGCAACTGTAGTTCCATGGAATTATTTTAACGTTACAGTTTTTGAGGATGGCAATAAACTTTATGCACATTTATTTTAAATTGCGAAGATAACAGAAAAGATAAATATAATATGCTCCACAATCTAATGGCTACAAAAAGAAGTTCTAGGCTTGCAAAAGCTACTAGCCCAAGAGTTTTAGTAGAACTCGCATTCGCTCAGACAAACCAACAACTCTAAGGACTAGTAGTTTTTACTTCGCCAAGTACTTCTAATTTTTCGCCATATGATTATTTCACATATTATATTTATCTTTTCAAGTAATTCAGCATTAGAAATTTAAATGATCAATCTATTATAATAATGATATATGTTAGTAATTCTTGCTAATGTTCTCATTTATTTAAAATTCCGTCAGGAGTTTTTTCCTTTAGTCCCATTATATTCATAAAATTATATTGTTATTGAAATCTCTAACATATTATGCGTAAGTCGACTTGGAGCTTGCGACGGAGACAGAGCATAATATGTTAGAGATTTGTTCACAATATATTACAATGTATATATTCTTCAACTTTCTCCCAAGGTACTACAAAACCTTGTCCTTTTGAGCAGAATACTGAGCTCGATGAATATTCTATATCTACATTTTTATTATATCCTAATCTTTCTATTACCGCTTCTGTATTATGGCATACATCATATCCATCAAAAATTAAATTTATACTTCCTTTTCCCTTTGTAAAAGTAAGAATTTCAGCACTATAATCCATAAAAGTAGATACCGGTCCTCTTCCAGTAATCGTAACTTTATTTAATTTTGTCTCTGGTGGATTAAAACTTCCATTTAATTTTTGAATATCTGAAATCACTCTCCCCATATAATCTAATTCAACATCTATTTTGAATTTATAATATGGTTCTAAAAGAATGTTATTTACTTTTTCTAACCCTTGCCTAATAGCTCTAAAGGTTGCTTCTCTAAAATCCCCACCCTCAGTATGCTTATTATGTGCTCTTCCAGTTAGCAAAGTAAACTTTATATCTGTAATAGGTGATCCTGTTAAAAGTCCATGGTGATTTCTTTCAAATATATGTGTCTTTATTAAATTCTGATGTCCAGTAGTTAGATCATCTGCATGGCATTTATTTTCAAAGGTTATTCCTTCTCCTCTATTATTAGGTTCCAATTTCAAATGAACTTCAGCATAGTGTTTTAATGGTTCAAAATGTCCATATCCATATGTATCATTATTAATAGTTTCTTTATACATAATTTCACATGGTCCGAAATCTACTTTTAAATTAAACCTTTCTTCTAAAACTTCTTTTAATACTTCTAATTGAATTTTTCCCATAATAGATACTTGAATTTCTTGTAGTACCTCATTCCAATTTACATTTAAAGCCGGGTCTTCACTTTCTAAAATTCTAAAATATCTCAAAACATCTTTTACATTATAGGAATTATCATAAATAACTTTTGACATTAAAGTTGGTACCATATTAAAGTTGAAAAAATCCTTCAATTCTCCAACTCCGCAGCCTGATTCAGCCATAGTTAATCCAGTAACTGCAAAAACATCACCAGCTACTACCTTATCTGCAGTAGTAAATTTACTTCCATTATATATCCTTATACTACTTATTTTTTCTATTATTTTCTCTTCCTTGCAGTATGATACCTCATCTCTAACTTTTAAGCTTCCACTTAAAGCTTTTATAAAAGTAAGCCTTGTACCATTCTCATCATATTTCACTTTATAAACTCTACCAGAAAAATTTCCATTTTCATTGTAGTTACTGATAGTTAATTCATTAAAAATATTTAAGAAATTATCTATTCCTTCATCTTGTAGTGCACTTCCAGAAAGGCAAGGAAAAACTTTATTATCTTTAATAAGGCCCTTTAAATGTATAATCCATTCCTCTTCATTATAGTCACCATTTAAATATCTTTCTAAAAGAACATCATCTCTTTCAGAAATAACCTCTATTACATCTTCATCTAAACCATTTAATTTGCTTAAATAACAAATATCAGTTGTAAAATTTTCTTTTACCTCTTCTATTACTTTTTCTAAATCAGCACCTACTCTATCAATTTTATTTATAAAAAAGAAGGTTGGAACATTATATTTTCTTAGTAGATTCCAAATAGTTTCAGTATGTCCTTGTATTCCTTCTACTGCACTAATTATTAATATTGCATAATCTAAAATGCTTAATGTCCTTTCCATCTCAGAACTAAAATCAATATGTCCAGGTGCATCAAGTAGGTAGTAGGTGGATCCATCCATTTCAAAAACAGCTTGATCAGTAAATATAGTAATTCCTCTTTCTTTTTCTATACTATGAATATCTAAAAATGAATTTTTGTGATCCACTCTTCCTCTATTTCTAATACTATTTGTATGATAAAGTAATTGTTCTGAAAATGTTGTTTTACCTGCATCTACATGGGCAAGTATTCCTATTGTTTTCTTCATTTATTCACCTTCTAAAATAATTAGTATTTATATAATTAGTATTTATATAAGAAACTACTAATTAATATTTATTTAAATATCTTTTCTTATATTTAATTCTTGCATATTTGCTTACCTTAGTTAAATATTGATAGTTAGTTATTCCTCCAAATACCCCAACAATAGGAAGTCCTTGAATAAACTTAGCTATTAATAAACTACTAGATAATACTCTAGATGTCTCTCTAATCTCGTCATCTAGTACATTATCTAAGTCTTCTCCTAAAGCTATTTTTCTTTCTATCTCATTTATTTTTTCGCTATAAGTTCGTTTTTCCTCTTCACTAGATAGTGCAACATTAATTAAATTTAAAATATATATTTTTTCATTATCTTCTTCATAACTAAATCCGTAACTTAAAGCAATTTCATATACAGTTTTTAATATCATTGAAATAAATAATGGAATATCAGGTATTCCTATTCCTAAAACTCCTAAACCTACTCCCTCTATAGTTGAAATAGTTGAATTAATTAGATTACTTTTCTTTCCTTGAGAATCAATTAATTTTAGGCTTTTTCTTGTCATCCTCTTATTTAAGGAATAATTATTTATATCGTGATCTACTTTTAATTTTTCCTTATCATATAGCTTTTCTATATATTTACTACCCTTTTGAAAAACTATCTTAAAGGCATTATAAAATGCACTTTCTAGAGTTCCCTTTAATTTTTCTGGAATCTTATCTTCTATTTTTTCTGATATAGGATCTAATTTATCTTTAATTATTTTGCTTCTTTTCTTATTAATTATCTTATTTTCTTTTTTAATTAACTTATTAATTTCTTTTTTAATAATTTTACTCATAATCCCTACTTCCTTTTAAATGATTAATATTAATTATATCATTAAGAATTAAAATCTAAAATTACTTCATATTTTAAAAATTCTAAAATTTTCTCTACCTAAATATTAGAATATTATATATAATATATTTGAAGATACTTTCTTCAAAATAAAACTAACTATACGAAAGGAAAAGGTAATTTCAACAATGAGAATATAATCTACTTTAATTAATTTTAGTGCATATAAAAAAGTCTTAGGCTTATTTCTTGTGCACAAATTTGTGGAGAGTAGATTATGACTAAAGGTTTAATTGTGTTGCCTTTTTATAAGTCTATAACTCTCTCCTAAAATAAGGAGGGATTTTTTTATGCAATTAGCATTATTAAACAATGTAAAAAAATATTATGGTGATAGGTTAATATTAGATATTAAAAAACTCGAAATACTATCTGGAGATAGAATAGGATTGGTAGGTGCAAATGGCGCTGGTAAAAGTACCTTACTAAAAATCTTAATTGGAGATGAAGATGTAGATTTAGGAAGTGTATATTTAACTAAAAGCTTCTCTTATATTAGCCAAATGGATAATTTAGATGAAAGCTTTTCTACAAGTAAGATTAAAAACTTACTTAATGCACCTAATGAATATAAAGACCATCTATCTGGTGGAGAAAAAGTGAAGCTTAAAATTTCTAATGCATTAAGCGAAAATAAAGAGCTTATTATTGCTGATGAACCTACTTCTAATTTAGATAGCAGTAGTATTGAAATATTAGAAGAAATGTTTAAAAGTCATAGTGGTACTTTACTTCTAGTATCCCATGATAGAAAGTTTCTAGATTCTTTATGTAATACAATATTTGAAATCGACAATGGAAAAATTAATGTATATAAAGGTAATTATTCAAAATATTTAGAGCTTAAGAATTTAGAAAAAGAAAGACAAAATACAGAATATATTAATTACAAAGCAGAAAAAAAGAGGCTTGAGCAAGCAATATCCAATAAGGAAAGTAAACGGGACAGTATTAGAAAAACTCCAAAAAGAATGGGAAACTCTGAAGCAAGACTTCATAAAATGGGTGATCAAAAATCAAAGCAACATTTAGAAAATAATATAAAAGCTATTAAAAGCAGAATTGAACATTTAGAAGTAAAGGAAAAGCCAAAGGAAGAAAAATTAATAAAAATAAGTGTAATAGAAAATTTAGAACTTACTTCTAAAAATCCAATTGAAGTTAAGAGTTTAAATCTCAGTATTAATAATAGAACTTTATTATCAGATGTTAGCTTTAAAATAAAAAAAGGTAAGAAAGTAGCTTTAATAGGTAAGAATGGTACTGGAAAAAGTACTTTATTAAAAGAATTAATTAAAAATGATAATGAAAGTATTAAAATAGCTAATAATGTTGTTTTAGGTTTTCTAGATCAGGAACAAAATATATTAAACCCTAATAAAAGTATTTTAGAAAATATTCAAGTTGATTCTTCTTACCTAGAAAGTTTTATTAGAATAAACCTAGATGGATTTGGATTTAAAGGAGATACTGTTTATAAAACAGTTTCTCAATTAAGTGGTGGTGAAAAAGTTAAGGTTGCAATTTGCAAACTTTTGCTTTCAGATAATAATATTATTATCCTTGATGAACCTACAAATTATTTAGATATTAAGTGTATGGAAGCTCTTGAAAACTCTCTTAAAAATACTAATAAAACATTATTAATAGTATCTCACGATAGAAAGTTTATCTCTAATATTTGTGATTATATACTAGAAATTAATAATAATAAAATTACACAATTTGATGGAAGCTATAGTGAGTATATTAATTTTAAAAATAAACCTAAAATTGATAAATATGAAAAATTGCTTCAAGAAAATAAATTAATCCTCGAAACTAAACTTTCAGAATTAATATCCTTATTATCTTTTGAAAGTAATATAGATAAAAAAGCTGTCTTAGAGAAGGAATATTTAGAAATATTGAATAAACTTAAAGCATTAAAATAAAGCAAATAGGAGCATGTTGTATTAGAAAATAAAGTCTCTATTAACAACAGCTCCTATTTATTTTTAATCATTTATTAATTATTCAAAAAATGCTTTAGAATATTCAACTATTCCACTAACCCCATTTAAACCACCTGGTACTAATTCTAAAATCATATAAGCTTCATCTGGAACCTCAAAAGGTGCTTTCACTCCATATTTGCTAGCTTTTTCAAATCCAAACTTAGGATAATAACTTTCATGACCTAGTACAACTATTGATTTATATCCTAATTCCTTTGCTCTTTCTATTCCTCTATTCATAAGTTTTTTCCCAATTCCAGACTTCTGATATTCAGGTAAAACTGATAATGGAGCTAATGCTAAAGTTTCATATGATTTATTTTCTCCATTAATTAATGCTTTTGTTATAAGTACATGTCCAATTATTCTATTTTTATCTTCTGCTATTAAAGACAACTCTTTGATAAATTCTTTGCTCTTTCTTAATCTATTCACTAGATTATGCTCATCATTATCTGTAAATTCAGCTGTTTTAAAACTTTCTTCTACTACTTTCTCAACTTCTTTATAATCTTTCATTTCTTCTTCTCTTATATTTATCATTTTATACCTCTAATTTCATTACTAGTTCACCATTTCTATCAAATTCACCAGTAAAATCAAATCCAAATTTTTTATATAAATCTATTGCAAAAGTATTATTTCCATAAATACTTAAATATATTTCATTACAATCATATTCTTTATGAATTAAGTCTAAAATAACCTTTAATGATTCTTTTCCATACCCCTTTCCTTGAAAATCATCACCTATCATAAACCTATCTAGCCATACTTGTCCATGAGAGTCTTTTTTCTCCCATCTACCATACATAGCAAAACCTATAATTTCACTATTATCATATATACCTACAGGTCTCCATAATGATAGTTCTTTTGCTTCTTCCAAAGATTCTTCAACAGTTTCAATAAAACTTTCTTGACCACTTTTCACTCTTAAGCTTATAGCCTCATTATAATTGTAGTCATCAACATTTTTTATTTTTAAATTCATTCTTCCCCTCTTTTCTTTAAATATATAACACTAGTATATCAAATAAAATTAAATAATATATTAACTTTATAAAAATCTTATTTATTCATTATAAATAATTCTAAATGAACACTCTTTACCTTCCAAAACCATTCCATTGTAATACATTTTATCTATATTAATTTATATCCCATAATCTAAATCATTTAATCTATCATTTATATTTTCATCATACTTCATCACCTAACAACTATATAAATAACAAAAAGCATGTAGTTTGCTAAAGTGAACTTACTCTTAACTTGCAAACTACATGCTGATCTTAAATATATTTTAAACTAATTCCTCTAAAGTCTTAAAAGCTATCTTCCCACAAACTTTTCTTACTTATCTTAATATATTTGTAAATAGATTAATTTTTGTAATTAATACTAATTAAAATAATAGCTATTAAGGTTATTATAAAACATGTAAATATACCAATATCTAATGAAGTATTTGAAGCAGTACCTATTATTGGATTTAAAACAGCAGAAACTACACTTCCAATTATGGAGTAAATTGATAATATAGTAGCTCTATCTGCAATCTTTATAGATTTATTTTGTATATCCATAAAAATAGGATCGATAAATCCCATACTTGTTGATATTATAGCTATTGCAATAAAGGCTAGAATTGGATTATTTATAAATACTAAAGAAAATGAACTAATCAATATACATATCATAAATAATAGTATTGATTTTCTTTGTCCAATCCTATTTGTTATTTTATAAGATTTTATAGATATTAGCCCTATAATTTCAATTCCAGCTAACATAATTCCAAAATACCTAATATCTACACCACTTCTTATATATATTCCTTGATTCAAAAATACTGTTATACTTTGGACAACCTCTGCAACTAAAGCAATACCTAGAATTAAAATTATGATTTCCTTATTACTAATTGCCTCCTTAATATTAAAGAGTATTCCATTACTTTTCTTACTTTCTCCCTTAACATCTAAAATAAAAAGAGAAATAATAAAGGCTAAACCATAAGGTATTATAGTGTAATAAGCTGAAAGCTCTATTGAAATATTAATGATAAATGTTGATATAACTGAACCTAATAAAAAGCCGGCATTTGAAAAAAATCCATAAGTTGCAAAAGCTTTTTCACTATTATCATTCTTATCTAAGGATAAATATAATACTGTAGAATCACAGCCTGATAATCCTGCTATAGCAGTTGCTAGCAAAAATCTTTCTAATAAAAACATAGAAAAGGAATCTGCCTTAAAGAATATAATTTTAGATATAAAGAAAATAAAGTTTGAAAGTATTAAGGTCTTCTTATAGCCATACTTATCTGCAAATATTCCCCAAGGTACCTCAAACAATATTATTAATATCATATATATAGATTCAATTAAGAAAATTTGAGAAATTGATATTCCTCTATTCTCTCTATAAATGGTTGCTACTGGAGCATAAAATACTAGTCCTTGTAAAAAAACTATTATATTTAATAAATATATATTTACTTTTTTATTCAATTTAACAAACCTCCTAAAGGCATAACAAATAGGGACCTATCTCAAAGACAGATCAATTAATTGTGCAACATCCTATTTTATTACATTAGGTTTTTGTTAAATTGGTCTAAACATATATATACCTCCAATGATTATACTAATATTATATTATATTACAATAAAAAAAGAAAGTAACTATACTGTCACTTTCTACTTTAATATATCTACTGTATTTGAATTTGCAGCTTTTCTTGCTGGGATGATACTTGAAGCAATTCCAATAATAATTGATATTCCAATGGCTAAAATACTTGTAAATAAATTTGGTACAACAACTAGCTTGAAATATATTGAAATAATATTAGCTATTATTATCCCTAATATATATCCAACAATTCCTCCAATTGTGGTTATTACTATACCTTCTATTAAGAATTCTCTTCTTATATCTTTCTTTCTAGCTCCTAATGCTCTTTTTATTCCTATCTCTCTAGTTCTTTCTGAAACAGATGTGTACATCATATTCATAAGACCTATTCCTGCAATAAATAAAGATATACCAGCTACTGCTGCTATAAACATAGTTATAGTATTAAGTACTCCGCCTAGTAAATTTACAATTCCACTTGTATCAATTATTTGATATTCGCCTTCTACTTTTTTACCTTCAACAGAATTTAATACATTTTCAATTTCTTTTATGCTATCTTTAACATTTTTATCTTTCTTTAATGTAATATTTAATCCCTCAATCCTCTTTATAGTTGAGAAATATTTATCATATGACTCTTTAGGAATTTTCACTTCTCCACCCATGTCAAAAAAGCTTATCTCTTCTTCTACTGGCGCCTTTTTTATTCCTACAATCTCAAAAGATATATCATTAATATTAGCAATTCCACCTACTAGTTCTTCAACATCATCAAAATTACTATCTAAGGTTTGTTGTGCTACTGTAATTACTCTCCTTTTTAAGGTATTATCATTTTCACTTAAGTTTCTACCATACACATCATCACTAATATTAAAATTCTCTATAGGTTTCACTAAAGTATTTATAGTCTTTCCTCTAATATCTAATTGCATATATTCACCCATAGTATTGTTACTATACTGAAATTCAACTGATTCTACTGATTCAAGAGCCTCTACTTTATCCTTATGTTTTTCAGTAAAAAACTCTAGTGCTGTTGAATTTTCATTGAAATTCTCTGGTGCAAAAGTAGCCATTAATACTACAGCTCCATCTGTTTCTCCAGTAAACTCTTTTATGGTTTTATTTTTATAAGCTTGTCCAAGAGCAACAATAGTTATTACAGATGCTATACCTATTATTATTCCTATCATTGTTAATATAGATCTTTTTTTGTTTCTATTTAAATTTCTTAAGGCAGTAAAAATTAAAACTCTAAACTTCATTTTTATCCTCCTTAAGCTGTCCATCAAATATCTTAACTATTCTCTTTGCATGTCTAGCAATATTAATATCATGGGTTATTAAAATTATTGTTATACCTTCTTTATTTAATTCATTAAATATATCAATAATTTCTTCAGATGTCTTACTATCAAGTGCTCCTGTCGGCTCATCAGCTATTATTATTTCCGGATTATTTACTAAGGACCTAACTATAGATATTCTTTGTTGTTGCCCCCCAGATAATTGTTTTGGATACTTATTTATTTTATCAATAAGCTTAACTTTCTCTAAAAGCTCAACTACCTTATTTTTAGTTTCTTTAATCCCTTTTCCACTATATAGCATTGGTAATTCAATATTTTCTTTAATAGTTAATCTATCTATTAAATTGAAATCTTGAAAAACAAATCCTATCTTTTCATTTCTTAAATTACTAAGTAAGTCGTCACTTAAACTTTTAACTTCCTTATCATTAAGAAAATAATTTCCTTGAAACTTTTTATCTAATAATCCTAATATTTTTATCATAGTTGATTTTCCTGAACCAGAAGGTCCCATAATGGCTAAAAACTCACCCTTATCTATTTCTAAATCAACATCTATTAAGGCATGTAACTTCTCTTCCCCGGAGGTATAATATTTATTTATCCCCTGAAGTTTAATCATATTATACTGCCTCCTTACCATCTTCTAAAGGATTTAAAAGAATTTTATCCCCTACTTTTAAATTACTACTACTTATTATGTAGTTATCATCCTTTAGAGTTCCTGTAACTTCGATTTTGTTTTGTGATTCTCCATCTGATATAATAACATATTGCTTACCATCCTCTTCTATTACTGAGCTCTTAGGAACAGGTAACCCCTCTTGATTTACACTTAACTCAACACTAAATCCTATTTTTATTCCTTCATCAGGCTTCACATAAAATTTATAAGAAACAGACTTTTGATCTAAAGAAGTTGTTGGAATTTCGTCTATCTTTGTAATCTTTCCAGTTACAGTTTTATTGTTACTAATCACTTTAATATTCACTTTATCATCAACTTTAATTTTATCTACATCAAATTCAGTTGCATCTGATTCTATTAAGTAATCCTCTGATATTACTCTCATGTATTCCTTAGTTGCGTCTTCATTATTTATATATACTTTTCCATTAATCTCTGCTTTCACAGGCTTTATTACTTTTTCCCTTAATGAATCTCTTTTAGAAATTAAATCATTTAAACTATAATTAAGCTCTTCAACAGCACTATTATCAACTTGCTGAATTTGTTGATTACCTATAGTAGCAGTACTAGCTCCACCGTCTTTATTATTTTCTATATTAGATTGATTTAGGGCTTGTAATTTCTTTACTCTTTCTTTCTCACTATCTATTTTCGAATTTAATGATGATATTTGCCTATTTAAATCATCTACTTGTTCTTGCATAGTTTCATTATAATAATTAAATAGAATAGTATCTTTTTCTACAGCTTGACCATCTTCAACAAAAACTTCATTCAGTTTTCCACTAGTAACATCTAACATAATTTTTTGTTCTTTACTTATTATGCTAGTTCCCTTAAACTTTAAACCACTATTTTCTTCAACAGTAAAATACTTATCTTCAGTAACTGTAGACACTTTTGCCTTTGACTGATTTTTAACATACAATCCTGCAGCTACTGTTAAAACAATAGCTATAGCAAATATTACTCCACCTATTATAAGTTTTTTATTCTTCAACTAATACCACCTCTTATATCATAAATAAAAATAAGTTTGATAAAAACTGACTTTAAAATAAATTAGTCTTTATCAAACTAGATAATTAATATGTTAAATTTTATAATTTTAAATTTGAAAAATATATTTCCTTCTTTTTATATAAGAAGAAAATCATTAATCCTGGGAATATTAACGCGACTAAGGAGAATACTGTAAATCCTCCACTTATAATTGAATAAATAAAAGATAAAATCTCTATTCCAATAAATATATATGCTCCTATTGGTTTTTTAAATAAAATTAATATAACCGCTAAAGTTATAATTAATGATATAGCTAATGCAATTACTATTTGCATAGTGGTAACTTGCACACCTACTCCTGACTCCGCTAATATACTACTAATTTCATCCTTAGCTACAAGATTAATTATTAATCCAAATATAGTAAATACTTGTCCTAAAAGATATAATACGGACATTGTAATAATACCAGCACCTACTTTTTGATTATTTTCAACTGCTTCCATTTTCCCTCTCCTTTTTATTAAAATTTAATTTAATAATACCATTCCCATAAATTAAAATCAATTCAATTTATACTTATTTTTGTATTTTTTTTACTTTAAATACACCTGTATATTAATTATTATTAATAACCTCTATCCACTTTTCAGTTTCCTTTTGTATATCATTCCTACCTAGAATAGCAGAAATAACTGAATAGCCATCTATATTGTATTCCTTAAACCTATCAAGATTATCTAAAGTAATTCCACCTATTACTACTATAGGCAGATCTACATTTTTCTTAATATTATTTAACTCCTTAAAAGAAACAACTACAGCATCTGATTTAGTTGATGTAGTAAACATTGCTCCTACACCTAGGTAATCTGCTCCCATTTCCTTTGCTTTTATTGCCTCTTCTATATTTCTAGCTGAAACACCTAATATTTTATCTTTACCTATTAATTCTCTTACTTTATCTGCTGGTAAATCATCTTGTCCAACATGAACTCCATCAGCATCACATAATAAAGCTATATCAACCCTATCGTTTATAATAAATTTTACATTATATTTTTTTGTTAACTCTCTAAGCTTAATTGCCTTCTCTAGAAATTCTTTTCCTAGGGCATCTTTCTCTCTTAATTGAAGCATAGTAACTCCACCTTTAAGAGCATTTTCTATTTCATTATAAAAGTCTCTACCTTTTAAAATATCTGAGTCAGTTATTAAATAAAGCTTTAACTCTTCCATAATTTTCACCTCACACTTTCGAATTTACAACTATTACCGAACTACTTTATAGTTATCCTAGATAATTTTTTTAATTTCTTTGAATCTAGATTGAATACATTATTCATAAGTTCAACTTTAAAACTCCCTATTCCATTACAATTTTCAGCTGCAAGCTCACCTGCTACTCCCATAGAAAGTGCTCCCATTGCTACAGCTTCAATATTAACTCCAACAGCTCCCAAATATGAGGCAATAAGACTCCCTGTCATACATCCAGTCCCTGTTACCTTCTTAAGAAGTTCACTTCCATTTTCTATTTTTATTGTCTTTATTCCATCACTAATAAAATCTATTTTCCCAGTAGCTACTATTATAGTTTTCATTTTTTCAGCTATTTCTCTAATTATATTAGAAATATCTTCATTGCTTTCCTTGGCATCTACCCCTTGTCCATTACCTTCATAACCACCAATAAATTTAATTTCAGCAACATTTCCCTTTATTACGTCAAAACTTACTTCATTTATTAATTTATCTGTCAAATTTTTCCTTTCTTCTGTTGCAAAAACTCCAACAGGATCTAATAAAACTGGCTTATTATATTTATTTGCCATCTTACCAGCTTGTAAAAATAAATCTAAGTTAGCTGACTTCATAGTTCCTATATTGATTACTACAGAGCTTGCCTTACTTATAATTTCTTCTAACTCCTCATAGCTATAACTCATTAAAGGACTAGCTCCTATAGCAAGGGTTATATTAGCACAATCATTAATAGTTACTTCATTTGTATAATGAAGTACTAGTGGGTTAATTTCTTTAACTTTTTCTATTAATTCAAACATCTTAACTACCTTCCTTATTCCATAAAATTATAAAAATGATTTACAGGACCTACTCCCTTCCCTATATCAAAACTATTTTTAATAGCATTAGTAATATAATCCTTTCCTAACTCTACGGCTTTTTCTATATCATTACCTAAAGCTAAATATGAAGTTATGGCTGATGATAATGTACATCCAGTTCCATGAGTGTTTTTATTATTGAGTCTTTCTGACTTTAGTTCCTTATAGACATCTTTACCAATTAATATATCAATTGCTTCACCTTCTAAATGTCCACCCTTCATTAATACATACTTAGGTCCAAGTTCTAATATCTTTTCTCCAGCTTCTTTCATATCTTCTAAAGTATTTATTTTTACTCCACTTATTTCTTCAGCTTCTAAAGTATTCGGTGTTAAAATATATGCTTTTGGAATAAGCTTCTTTATCAAAGTATCTTTTGCTTCAGGCTTTAATAAGTCAAATCCACTTTTTGATATCATTACTGGATCTACTACTAAGTATTCAATGTCATATTTGCTTAAGGTATCAACAATTTCATTTATTATTTCAGGATTAGAAACCATACCTACTTTTATAGCTTTAGGCCTTATATCCTCTATAACTACTTCTATTTGCTTTCTAATAATCTCCTTACTTAAGTCTTCTACCATAAATACTCCTTCTGTATTTTGAGCAGTTATAGCAGTAATTACACTCATTCCATAAGTTCCAATAGCACTAAAAGTCTTTAAGTCAGCTTGAATTCCAGCTCCTCCTGAAGAATCTGATCCTGCTATTGTTAATGTTGGTATTTTATATTTTTTCATTTGAAAACCTCCTAAAAATATCAAAAATAAAAAGCTATACTCCTAAACGGAATATAGCCAGTAGTTACTAAAATATGGTGTTTTAATTTATACACTAATTCAAGCTTTCCTACGCTGGCATTATCCAGTTCAGGTAATTAGGGTTAATAAATATCATTTTATTTCTCAGCCTTATGGGCACCCCTAGCTATTTATTTAAATTTTATTTAATTTTACCATAATAATCAATAAATGTATATAACATCATCAGTTTTAAATAGTTTTCAATTTATATCTTTAAATGGATTATTATCTTCTTATTTTATAATGTTTTTTCTTGATATTTGGAAAAGCTATTATAGAGAAATGTCTTGGAGGTAATTAAAATGGATAACAATAAAAATAGACAAAAAGATAGACCTAAATCTAATGCTGAACTAAGAAAGATGTATTCAGAATCAGGCTCTGAAATTGGAATTGAAAATGGAGTAAAAAAAGGCGCTCATTCAAACGGAAAAAAATTTACTAAGAGATCAAAGTTATCTCACAACAAGTAAGATTAAGTTTAAAGAGTTATATATTATCACACTAAATTATTTGTTCAATAGATACAAAAAAGATGACTCCTGCCTATTATAGGAATCATCTTTTTTAATTATATTTAACAACTTTTATAAATAATAATATATTTTTAATATTAACTTTTTTATCTTACTCCAATATATAATTCAACAAAATTTAATAATTAACTATTCATTAAAAGCATAATTACAATGCCTCCAACTATTATCATTACTATGGTACTGCAAATAGATATAAAGTTTTTAATTTTTTTGTCTTCCTTTAATAATCTTTTAAGTAATAAATATATATTTATCCCAAGTATTCCACCTATAGTATTAGTAATAATATCAGTAATGTCTGTTGCACCTATTGCAAATACATATTGACTAACTTCAAATATTAATGATATCCCGCATAATATAATTATATTATTAAGCATATTAGAATTTTTAAAGAATGTTTTAATATAAATTCCTAAAGGAATAAATAAAATCACGTTTCCCCAAATATCTAATTGATTATAATTGTTATTGATTATATCATTAAAAGGTATCAAATTAATATTTCTATAAAAATATCTGCTGCTACTAAATAACTCCATAGGAGAAACATATTTAAAAAGAATATTCCATATCAAAAATGAAACATAAAATATAAAGCTTGTTACAAATAAAATATTTATTATCTTCTTTTTCATTTAATATCACCTCATATGATCATGATATCAAAAGCATCTTAGAGTAATCTGATTAATTCCTTAAAATTTCTTAATATTATACTAAAAATAAATGATATAAACATTCTCTTAATAAGCTATTTTAAAGTGTCTTTAATATTAATATATTATAATTTATTTCTTCTAATTACTAGCTAACTTAACAAACTTTTTCTTTCCTATTTTTAATACATCTTTATCTTTAATCTTAGTATCTAATGAATTAATTTTTTCTCCATTTAATTGGACTCCACCTTGATTTATTAATCTTGAGAACTCTTTTTTACTTGGTATGAACTTTTCTTTTATTAATATATCTTGTATATCTCGTAGTACTTCTCCATTACATAACAATTCTGGGATATTATCTGGTATTTCTTTTTTAGAAAAAGCTGTATTATAAAAATCTATTGCTTCTATGCACTCTTCATCTGAATGATATAGAGTTGTTATTATTTTTGCTAATTCAAGTTTAATATCTCTTGGGTTCTCTCCTGATTTGAGCCTTTCTTTTATTTTCTCTATTTCATCAGGATGTTCATCTGTTGCTAATTCAAAGTATTTAATAATTAAACTATCTGGAACTTCCATAACCTTTTTAAACATTATATTAGCTGGCTCATTTACTCCAATGTAATTTCCTAAACTCTTACTCATTTTTTCGATTCCATCTAATCCTTCTAATATAGGCATAAACATAGCAATTTGTTGTTCTTGGCCTACTGCCTTTTGAAGAGTTCTTCCCATTAATATATTAAAGGTTTGATCTGTTCCTCCAAGCTCTATATCAGCCTCTAATGCAATGGAATCATATGCTTGCATTAATGGGTAAAAAAATTCATGAATCCCTATTGGTACATTATTCTTGTATCTTTTTTGAAAATCATCTCTTTCCATCATTCTAGCTACTGTAGTAGTTGCAGCTAACTTTAATACATCATCAAAGTTCAATTTTGAAAGCCATTCACTATTAAATTTAACTTCAGTTTTATCTTTATCTAAAACTTTAAATATTTGATTTTTGTATGTTTCAGCATTTTTTAACACTTCTTCATCTGTTAGTGCCTTTCTACCTTTAGCCTTCCCTGTTGGATCTCCAATCTTTCCAGTAAAATCTCCTATAACTATTACTGCCTTATGACCTAAGTCTTGCATTTGCTTTATCTTTCTTAAAACTACAGCATGACCTAAATGTATATCTGGTGCACTTGGATCAAGTCCCAACTTAATAATTAATGGTTTATCATCCCTTAATGACTTTTCAAGCTTTAGCTTAAGTTCTTCTTCATTAACTATTAAACTTGCCCCCTTATTAATAATTTTTAGTTGTTCTTCTACTGATTTTTTCATTTTTAACACTCCTCTTATATTTAAAAATATAAGCAAGCTCTATAAGAATAATGTACAAAAGCTTTTTTGATAATTTAGAACTTAATTGATTTTTGAAAATAAAAAAAACTCTCGCCCCTTATTTCTAAAGGACGAGAGATAAATTCTTCGTGTTACCACCTTAAGTTCATAGACAACTCACATTGCCTACCTTTTCGAGTACTCTAGCTTAAACTAGGTAATACTCTAGCACTATAACGTGTGCAAGGAATACGTCACAGCCTACTAGGTTACCCATTTGGTGTGAAGCTCAAAGATGTATTCATAATTAGCTTATCTTGCACCTCTCATCATCCGGTAACTTTCTGTAAGCTTACTAATTACTACTTGTTCTTATCATAGCTTGTATTATCTTATACTCCGAATTATTGCTAACTCTTAGTTATGCTTATTTATTAATATGGATTATAAAGGTTATTTTTATTATTGTCAATATTTTTATAATATTCTATAAACTAATAATCTATTTTTACTTTAATAGTTCTATCTTTTTTACTAATATCTAATGCCTTATTATTAGAAATAAATATCTTTTTATTTTCATCCATATTTACTTGCGTTCTTAAAAAAGTGAATTTTTTATAGTCATCTCCTAAATAATCTTTTATATTACTTTGATGAGTTGAAACTTCATGAGAAAAGTATCCATCATAAGGTAGTATTTCGTAAGGTAAATATTTATCAAACCATTTTTTCTCATATTTACTCCAGTATGCTATATCTACTATTTCTTTTTCTTTATTATAATTTAATTCTTCTATAAATATATAATCATTTATCCAGGTGTCCTTTATAGTACTATTAATATCAATATCTAAATCTTCACTAAATCTTGCTCTTTCAATCACTATATTTGCTTTATTAAATTTATCTATTGCTAAATCCTTAAATGCAAAATTTTCAACTATTCTAATTCCATTCTCTAAGACTTCCTTCTCATCATAAGCTACTAATCCTAACCTATCTATATTTCTTCCTTCTATATTAGGTGAAAAATAAATTCCTTCATTAAAGAAATTTCCATTATTCGATTGAATAGCTTTAATTTTATCTTCATTATCTGAAACCACGGAATAGTCTAAGTTTATTGCAAGAGGACTAACTCTTAAATTATTCACTATAAACTTAACACCATCTATTTCTATTTCATTATTTTTAGGCTTAATATTTTTTACTTCTACAGTTTTTGAATCATCTATATTAATAGTAACCTCTTTAGATTCCCCATTTTCTATAATTTCTAAAGTGAACTTATCTTTATTTTCTCCTATTTTAAAAATCCAAGCACTTAATGTATCTCCATTTTTATCTTTTTCACTATAAGCACCTGAGCCTGCTGCTCCCACTCCATCTAAAACTCTTATATCAGATTTAGGCTTTGAAGGGTCATATTCTTTAGGTGGTTCATCAGTTGGCAAAAAATCATCAGCATAAGTTATACTTCCTCTTAAAAATACAGTAATATATTTATTATCATAAACAATTGCTTCAACAATTATTTCTTTACCGTTACTAAAAGTTATTTTCTGATTAACCTCTTGAAGTTCTCCCCTTTGATTTAACTTTTTAACATAACTATAATAAGAAAAATAATCATTATAGCCCATTAATTTTTTTATCATAGCAGACACTGTACTAATATTTAAAATGAAAAAAAATGATAAAAATATTAAAGCTACCTTTAAATACTTATTATTAAAATTTAACTTCTTCTTTCTTTCTATTCTTTCATTTCCTATATTACTTTTATTTAATGCTCCCCTCATTAATTCTTCAAAATTATCAGGTGCCTTTATTTCCTCTTCCTTTAAATTCTTTAACTCCTTATCTAAGTCCATCATTTATATCACCACCTATATCTTTTCTTATTTTATTAAGGCCTTTGTTAATTCTAGACTTAACTGTTCCAAGTGGAATATCCATTATTTGAGATATTTCATCATAAGAATAATCTAAGTAGTATCTAAGCTTTATTACTTCTTTTTGATCTTCATTTAAGCTTTCAATAAGTGATTTCAAATAAATTTTATTTTCTGATTCTTTAAAGCCTTTTTCTTCTATAGGATAGAATAAATCTAATTCTTCATTTGTCTTCTTTGATAATTCCTTTTTACATAGATTCACTAATATTTTCTTGCTCCAGCTGTAAAATGAATTTAATTTTCTTAAGTTTGGAATTTCCTTATACAGGACTATTATCATTTCTTGAAGAATATCTAAAGCATCATGTTCATTTTTCATATAAATATAAGCAAGCTTATAATAATTATCTTTTTCCTTCATAATTAATGATAATAATGCCTCTTTATCACCATTTCTAGCCTTCTTAACTTCTAGCTCCAAATCCGTCCCCCCTTAACCTTATCTCTATCCTTACATATGTAAGAGTAGCATATAAAAGAAAAAGTTCCCTATTACTTAAATTTATTTTAAAGAATTTATATAATCTAGAGGTCTATAAATTACACTATCATTAGTTATATTAAGATTACCTTCTTTTACTCCTCCAATTGGATATATATATTTGTTATAGGCATTAATTATTTTTCCTTTTCCCTTATATAAAACCACATGGCCTGGAGTATAAATTAAATCTCCTGGCTGTAATTCTTCTTCACTAACTTCATACCCTTGTAATTCATCTTCTTGATCATAAGTAGAGTACCCTATTTCTACACCAGTAACTTCTCTATAAACCCAGTATGTTAATCCTGAACAATCAAAAGCTTGTTCCCCAACATAAGTTTCTTCACTTAAAGGATAGTAACTATCTCCATAATAAGTAATGAGTTCATTAAGTCTTTCCTCTGTCATTATTTCTCCTTTACCACCCCAAACATATTGAAGACCTATCTTTGATTCTGCTATTTCAATAACCTCACTTACTATTTTCTTTTCTTCCTCAGTCATATTAATTCCTTCATTTTTATACTTATCTCTTTTAATAAAACTGCTAAATATTAATATTACAGCACCTATACACACTAATATAGTAAAAGTTCTTTTATAATTTTTAAACCTTTTCATTTTCATATAAATATCTCCTTTACATCGTTCCTTACTATAATTTTACATTACATACTCACTTTTCTAATTACTTTTTGATTAAGAAATTATTAAAAAGCTTATAATATTTATTTACTCACTTCTCCACATCTCTAATATTTAATTGCTACTAATCTATCTTAAATTAAGAACTATCTTACTTTCATATAAAAAAGCTGTGTCAAATTGAATTAGAAACCCAATTTAACACAGCTTTTTACTAATATCTATCCATGAAAATATCCTGTTCTACTTGATACCACAACATAAGGTACTTCTTTACCTTCTTTTTCAATATAAGCTTGATACAGGTCATTTCCCAAAGGTTCTACTTTAACTAAATTTTCACCATACTTTTCATACAAATCTTTTTTTAACATCTCTTCCCAATCACTCGGTATTGGAGCATTCTCAGTAATATAAATTGCTAATCCTTCTATATCCTCAGCAGTGCCTCCACTTGATAAATACTCACTATATAATGAATTAATATCAATATTATCTAAGAAGGTTTTGCTCCATTCTAACTTTTCTGCCTCTGATTTATTACCTTGTCCATTTATTATATAATTCTTAACTTCATAACTTATATTTTCTATATTATCAATGTCATATAGCTCTTCATTATTTTCAAATTCTCTATATTTATTTTGATATTTCTTACTAACTTGTATATCTCTATTGATAAAAATTAGAATTTAAGATTTATTTAAGGTTAGCTTTATATAATTACCTCAGAAACTAAATTAAAAGGAGGTATTTCATGGCTATAAAGTCCTTTCAAAGATATGAAAAGAAGTTTATTTTAAATGAAACTCAATATAAAAAACTTCTTCCAATTCTTTATGAATATATGAATGAAGATAAATTCTGTAAAAATGGAGAGAACTATAGTATTTATAGTATTTATTATGATACTTTAGATAATCAAGTAATTAGACATTCAATTAATAAACCTTATTACAAGGAAAAACTTAGATTAAGAAGTTATAAATCTCCTATAGGAGAAAATGATAAAGTTTTCTTGGAACTTAAGAAAAAAATTAATGGAATAGTAAATAAAAGAAGAGCAACTTTAACCTTAAAAGAAGCCTATATGTTTTTAGAATATAATATTAGACCTAAGTCAATAGATTATCTAAACAATCAAGTTTTAGATGAAATAGAATACTATTTAGATAACAATAAGGTTTCTCCAAAGGTTTATATAAGTTATAGTAGAAAAGCCTTTTTCGGAAAAAATGATAAGGATTTTAGAATAACTTTTGATTCTAATATTATAAGTAGACGTGATAATTTATCAATGCAACTTGGAGTATATGGTGAAAGAATTCTTCCTAATAAATCTTATCTTATGGAAGTAAAAATATTAGGAGCTATCCCAATATGGCTAAGTAAGATCATGTCTGAATTAGAAATATATAATACTCATTTTTCAAAGTATGGTAATGAATATATAAAATATTGTTTAAATAATAATTGTAACGCAAGGAGGAAAAGCATATGCTAGAGACAATAATATCATCAACTAACGGGGAATCATTTACTTTAATTAATGCTTTACTGATCATTTCATCTTCAATAATACTTGGTTTAATTATAAGCCTTGCATATATAAAAACTCATAAACGAGAGGGCTATGCACCAAGTTTTACTGTAACATTAATTATGTTGCCTGTAATTATTTCAATAATAATACTATTAGTGGGTAATAATGTTGCAAGAGCCTTTAGTTTAGCTGGAGCCTTTTCAATAATTCGTTTTAGAAGTGCACCTGGAGATCCAAAGGATATAACGTATGTATTCTTTACTTTAGCTGTAGGACTTACTTGTGGTATGGGCTATATTGGATATGCCTTTATATTTACTATAGTTCTTTGTGCATTAACATTAATACTAGATATAACTAAGTTTTCTATGCCTAAAACAAAGACTTCTAAGCTTAAAATAACAATTCCAGAAGACTTAAATTATGATGGAATATTTGATGAGATTTTAAATAAATATACTGACTCTTGGTATATTGAAACTATTAAAACTAGAGACTTTGGTTCACTTTTTGAAATTCAATACATTATTCAAATGAAGTTTGATGTAAATCAAAAGAAATTTATAGATGAATTAAGATGTAAAAATGGAAACTTAAATATTTCATTAAACTTTGCAGGATTTGAAGAGAAGGTTTATAGCTAAAAAATAGTCTAATTCAAATAAATATATAAGAACTCAAAATTTTAATAAGAGTATTAGACATGTCATAAAAGAATATTATAATAAGTAAAAAGAAGATATACTGAAAATATATCTCCTTTTTACTACCTATTTAAATAACTTTTCGTATACAATGCTAATTAATTCATCCTCGCCTATTTCTTCAAGAGTTGATATTTCAACCATTTTATAGTCTGAGATAAATATATATTTATCTCCTCTTTCATTTATATATACTTTTATATCCTTAGGTAAGTTAGTTTCTTTCTCTATATAATCTATACCAATTTCTCTTACGAAATTTATTCTTTTATTGAAATTATATTTAACTGCCCATTTATAATCACTTTCAAAAATATCATAATTCAAATAGTTCTTTTTACCTGCACCACCATAATATAAATATGATGCTATTGGTGATTTCTCCATTCTATAATATATAAAGTCATCCTTAGAAGTATCATTGAAATCTTCAAGAGTTAAATAGAATGCCTCCTTTGATATCTCTGTACTATTATTAGAATTCGTATTAATGTTAGAAAAAAGTATAGGAATCATAAGTATAGCTAGTATTAACGGCAATATTAAATAAATAATTGGAATTATTATTTTTCTATTTTTATAATTCTTATTTCTTATAAAGTTAACTATATATTCTATTAATATTGCAAACAGCAAAAATAATATTAATATTTTTAATAAGTTTATATCAGATTTAATACTAATAATAATTGTTATAATTATTACTAGTGATAATGAAATTCTATGAATTAATCTTTTTATCTTTGCAATTTTTTTAAAATTATAGGTAATTTTCTTCCCCTTATCTATAGCTATTTTCCCCCTAATAGCAAATATCATATAGGTAATCAATCCTATTACTTCATTAATAGCAAATAAATTTGCAAATAATAAGCTTCCTAATATTAAATTACTTGCTAAGAAATCTCCATCACTGCTTCCTATTGTAATCATATATTGAGTATATAAAAGCATAATTGCAGTTAGCATTTTTAATAATATATATTTAAATGATGCTTTCTTAATAATATTAAATTTTTCTCTTTCATCAGTATGAATTTCTATTCTTTCCACATTTTCTTCGCTAGAATAAATTTGAATTTTATCACTTTCACATACAAAATCCCATCCTGCTTTTTTGCAATATTCTCTATATTCTAAAGCCTTCTCGCTATTTTTTCCATCCAAAAATGAAATACTATCCATAATATCAACTGCATACTTTACTTTCTTAGGGTTAGCTTTTCTAAATTTCAGGATATATCCTTTTATGTATTGTAAAACCCATCCCTTAGAAGCCATATTTTCTAAATACTCTTCTAAACTTTTATATTCGTAAGGTAAAAAATCAAATATTACCCACTTACTATCTCTAAATATCATCCGTATCCCCTCCTAAAAAAGACTTACCATCCTCAACTAAAGTATTTAACCTTTTGTATTCATCTTGAAGTATTTCGAAACCTTTCTCAGTAATTATATAACTTCGTTTTCTACCTACTACTTCTGTTTCTCTAATCATATTTTCTTTTTCAAACCTTCCAAGTAATGCATACAATGTTCCCGGGCCTACCTTAACCCTTCCTTTAGATATTTCTTCAACTTCAGCCATAATATCTACTCCACATCTCTCTTTTATTAATGAAATTAATATGTAGTACATTGGCTCAGTTAAATTTTGAAATTGCTCTCTTGGCAAAATTAATCACCTCCAAATATCGAATATCGAATATCGAATATCGATATTAAATGAATAAAAAAAGAAATTCTATATATTAACTTTAATATCGAGTATCAATATTGTCAATATAAAAAATGAAGAAATTTAAAACTTCTCCATTTTTATCAAATTTTATAATATATCTTTTAAACTTACTCCACAGTAATCCATTACTAATTCACAATACATTGAATTAGCCCATGAAAACCACTCTCTTGTAAAAATAGTTGGATCATTAGGATCGAAAGATTCATGCATAAAATGTGTATCCCCATCAGTATTTTTCATCATCATAATTTTTTCTAGCTTTTCTTCTTTACTATCTGATGTTAAAGCTTCTATTGCTAGTGCTATATGCCATATATATCCCTCTGGAGTATGTGGACTTCCTATACCCTTGGCGTATTTACCTTCATAGTAATATTTATTATCTTTACTTAATATATAATTTCTAGTATTAATATATTTAGCATCTTTATTATCTTTATATCCTATTAAAGGAATAGATAAAAGACTTGGAACATTAGCATCATCTACTAAGAAGCTATTCCCAAAGCCATCCACTTCATAAGCATACATATCTCCATACTTTTCGTTATGTACAATACCATAGGTTTCAATTCCATTTTCTATTTCTTCTTTTAACTTTAGGGCTCTCTTTTCTAAATCTTTATCCTTTAAGACTTCCATTGAAACTTCAGCTAAGTATCTTAAAACTGCTACTGCAAACATATTTGATGGAACTAAATATCCATAAGCACAAGCATCATCACTAGGTCTAAAACCTGACCATGTCATCCCAGTGTGTTTTGTCTTAGTACCTAGTCCATTTCTTTCTAAGTTATTTCTTGCTCTTGAATTTAATCTATTAAATCTATACTTAGAATTATCCTCATGATTTTGTTCTAATTCCCATAAATCTAGGATTATATTGATTACTTCTATAAATTCTTTATCTATATGGCTACTATCACCTGTTATCTTCCAATATAAATAAACTAATTGAATAGTAAAACATAGAGAATCTAATTCATATTTACGCTCCCATACCTCTGGTTGCATTTCAGTAATATCTTCTTGATGCCCCATTCCATTTGCACTTTCATTAAAGGCATTTGCATAAGGATCTATTTTTATTAGTTTATAATGCTTTCTTATTAGTCCCTTTATCATATTGCTAATATCTTTATTATCCTTTGCAAATAAAAGATAGGGTCTTATTTGACATACAGAGTCTCTAAGCCACATTGCAGGTATATCACCTGTAATTATAAAAACTGTTCCATCTTCATGAAATTTTATTGTAGTATCTAATGTATTATTCATACACTTTTCAAATATATCAGCTACTTTTTCATCTTTTATCTTATCTATAATTATTTCTCTAGCTTTTGAAATAAATTCTCTATTGATTTCCAAAACCTTTCCTCCTATTATCCTTAGTTAACGTCTTGCGAAATCTACAAACTTAAATTTATCTGTTCTATGTCTAGATTCAGTATATTGGAAAAGGCTTCTATCTTCTAGATATGTGTAACTCTTAACTACAACAACCATGTTATCTCTTCCTAAATCTAAATACTTCTTATCTTCTTCTGTTGCTTGTTGTACAGTTATTTCTTTCTTAGCATAAGATATTTTCAGCCCTAGTTCTCCTTCAATGTAGTTATATATAGAATCCTTACATACTTCTAAAGTTAGTGTAGGAACAAATTTTGCGTTAAAATAATCCTTATCTAAAATTATCCTTTCTCCGTCAATTTTTCTTACCCTTACTATTTTCCATACATAATCTTCACTACTTAACTCTAACTTAGCTGAGGTTTTCTTACTAGGTGCTCTAAGGCTCAACTCTTCCACTGAGGTAATTACTTCCTTACCCATACTTTCAATTAATTCTTTAAAACTTCTTATTCCAGAAACAGGAAAGTTAAATTTGTTAATATCTAGTACAAAAGACCCCTTACCTTTTGACTTTTGTATATATCCATTTTGCTCTAATAAATTCAATGATTTTCTTATAGTATCTCTCGATACACTGTACTTTTCCATCAGTTGTGCTTCAGAAGGAAGCTTAGAATCTACTTCTAGATTTCCATTTTCAATATCGCTAACTATTTCATTATATATTTCAATATATTTACTCATCTTCTCTCCTACTTCTTTCCTATAAATTTTACTTATAACTATATTATATTACATATATTGTTTCATTTTAAGGTATTAAGTAGGTTTTTATATATAAGTTGTAATAAGGAATTTACTTTTTATTAAGGCATATTTGATATTAAAAATATTTAAGTTATGCTATTATCTTAACAACTTATATATAAATTAAAGAATATATATGCTTTCAATTTAGATAATTTACTTAAAAAGTATTTTTAACCTATAAATTTATAAGGATATAGATGTAGATTGTTTATTGAAACATATATATTAAAGTTAATTTACTTTAGTTTAAAGTTTTAGATTTAAGAAAAAACCCCCTTAGGAGTTTTTTCTTAAACTATTATCAGAAACCTTATCCAAGTTACATCATTTATCTTTTAATTATTAATTAATCTATAAACTACTGATTCATACGGTCTTAATTTAAGATTATTAAGATCTACTAAGCTATCTTTATAATTAGATAATAATATCTCAATTTTCTTATTATCCAAATCAACTTCTTTAGATAAATTAATTTCTACTTCTTCCTTATAGAAGTTATTTACAACTATTACTGAAGTATTATCTAAACTTCTTTCATAAGCATAAACTTTTTCATTATCCTTATCTAATATTCTATAATCACCATAAGCTATTGCATCTTCTTCTTTTCTAACAGCAATTAGCTTTTTATAATGATACAGTATTGAATCTTCATCTTTTATATTATTTTCAGCATTAATCTCTTTATATCTTCTTGATACATTTATCCAAGGCGTTCCCTTAGTAAAACCAGAATTTATACTGTTATCCCATTGCATTGGAGTTCTAGAATTATCTCTAGACTTACTTTTCAGTATTTCTAAAATTTCTTCTTTTTTAATTCCTTTTTCTTTTAATATATTATAGTAATTTATAGATTCAACATCTCTATACTCTTCTATATTTTCAAATTCAGGATTAGTCATTCCTATTTCTTCACCTTGATAAATATAAGGAGTTCCTTTCATCAAATGAACTGCTGTTGCAAGCATCTTTGATGATTCTTTAAGGTATTCATTAACATCACCAAATCTTGAATTTATTCTTGGCTGATCATGGTTACACCAAAATAGTGCATTCCAACCATCACCTTCGATCAATCCTCTTTGCCATGAGTTAAACAAATCCTTTAGAGCTTTGAAATCAAAATCCATTAATGACCATTTTTCACCATCTTTATAATCAACTTTTAAATGATGAAAATTAAATACCATTGATAATTCTTTTTCTTCACTATTAGAGTACTTAATACAGTTATCAATTGAAGTTGATGACATTTCTCCAACAGTGATAATATCTTCATGTTTTCCAAAAGTATTTTCATTTAATTCTTTTAGATATCTATGAATATTAGGTCCATCTGTATAGAATCTTCTTCCATCACCTTCATAATCATCTTCATATACTTCTGGCTTAGAAATAAGGTTTATTACATCTAATCTAAATCCCTTAACCCCTTTATCTATCCAAAAATTAACTACTTTATAAATTTCTTTTCTTAGCTCTTCATTATCCCAATTTAAATCAGCTTGAGTTACGTCAAACAAGTGAAGATAATATTCATCAAGCTTTTCTACATACTCCCAGGCACTACCACCGAATTTAGAGATCCAATTAGTTGGAGCCTCTCCATTTTTGCCTTTCTTAAAAATATAATAATTTTTATATTTTTCATCACCATTAATAGCTTTTTTAAACCATTCATGTTCAGTGGATGTATGATTAAATACCATATCTAGCATTAGATATATATCTCTATTTTTTGCTTCTTTAACTAATTCTTCAAACTCCTCCATAGTCCCATAACGTGGATCTATGCTGCAATAATCTGCTACATCATAGCCATTATCTTTTTGTGGGGAGATATACACTGGGGTTAACCAAATATAATCAACCCCTAATGATTTAAGGTAGTCTAGTTTCCCTATTATCCCTTTTATATCTCCAATACCATCATTATTACTATCACTAAAAGACTTAGGATATATTTGATAAACTACACTTTTCTTAAAATCTTTCATTATTTATACACTCCATATTTTTTTATTACTTTGCTGCGATTTTATTTAATTTAGTCTTTGAAAATATTACTGTTAGTATAAATGGAACTACTACTGCAATTGCCATACATAAAAGGTATGGTAACATGCTGCTTCCTTGCATTGAAAGGATTGCTGGTAATCCTCCAACACCTACTGAGTTAGCTGTTGCTACAAATAACATTGAAGCTATACCTGCTATACCTGAACCAATTAATGCTGCTAAGAATGGATAGAAGTTCTTTAAGTTAACTCCAAAAATTGCAGGTTCAGTAACACCTAAATAAGCTGAAATACATGCTGGTACAGCGATTTGCTTTTCTTCTGCATTCTTTCTCATTAAGAAAATATATCCTAAAACAGCTGATCCTTGAGCTATATTAGCAATAGCTGTTATAGGCCACATATATGTACCTCCAGTTGTTGCTATTAATTGTAAATCTATTGGTAATAAAGTGTGGTGTAATCCTGTAATAACTAATATTGGATATGCAAATCCATAAACTCCAGCAAATAACCATCCAAAGGATGACTCAAATCCTGCTTGAACTACAGTTGAAATAAAATCTCCAATTGTCCAACCAATAGGTCCAAGTACTGTATGCGCTAAAAGTACAGTTGGCACCAATGAAAAGAATGGTACAACAATCATTTGAATAGCATCAGGTGAAAATTTCTTTGCAAATTTCTCTAAATATACATATGTAAATCCTACTAAAATAGCTGGTATAATTTGAGCTTGGTATCCTATCATTTCAACTTGTGCAAATCCAAAATCCCAATAAGGAATACTTTCTGCACCTGTAACTGCATATGCATTTAATAATTGTGGTGAAACAAGAGTAATACCGATTACTATACCCACCATTTGGTTAGCTCCCATTTTCTTAGCTACTGACCAAACAACACCTACAGGTAAGAAGTGGAATACAGCTTCACATATTAACCATAAGAAACTATTAACTCCATTCCAGAATACTGAAATTTCTACTAAAGCTTTAGTTCCATCTTCAAAAAGCTTCATATCACCAATAATATTTCTAAATCCTAGTAATAAACCTCCAACAATAATTGCTGGTATTAGTGGTGAGAATATTTCTGCTAAATTTGCTACTATTCTTTGTAAAACAGTCATGTTTTGTTTTGCAGCTTCTTTTACAGAGTCTTTACTTTCTCCTGTAAGTCCACTTTCTGCAATGAACTCATTATAAAAAGTTGATACTTGAGGTCCTATAATAACTTGAAATTGTCCAGCTTGTGTAAATGTTCCTTTTACAGATGGCAAGCTTTCTATGCTTTTTACATCAGTATGTTTTGGATCTTTTAAAACAAATCTCATTCTTGTAACACAATGAGTAACTGCTGAAATATTTTCTACTCCCCCTAAATAATCTATTAGTAACTTCACATCTTTATTAAATTTTCCCATTTTTTATTTCCCCTCCATAATATTTGTTACAACTTGTACTTACATCTTATGTATTAAATTTATCATATACGTACATGTTTGTCAAACGTTTTCATAATTTTTTTTAAAATTTTTATAAAAAAATAAGAAGTATATTATTTTTAGCCTTCGAATGACCTTTTTAATATACTTCTTTTTATATTTTGAATTAAGTTACTATATTTATTTCAATCAATATCCATATTATACTTATATTCTAAACATTATAGCTTCATATGGCCTTAATTTTAAACTCTTAATATCTATGCTAGAATCTCCATAATTACTTATAAGAATAATTGGTTCATTATCAAATTCTTCTCTATAATTAAATTCTATATTTTCACCATAGAAATTACATACAACTAATATCTTATCACCATTTAATTCTCTAGTATAAGCGTAGATATTCTTATCTTCTGGATCTAGAAGAGTATAGTCACCATAAATTATAACCTCATTGTCTTTTCTTAATTCTATAAGCTTTTTATAATGATAAAAAATAGAGTTCTTATCACTTAAAGCTTTGTCTACATTAATTTCTTTATAATTTTCATTAATAGTAAGCCATGGTCTGCCAGTAGTAAATCCAGCATTAGCCTCTTCTGACCATTGCATTGGAGTTCTTGCATTATCTCTTCCCTTAGCATATATAGACTCCATTATCTCCTCATGCTTAAAGCCTCTAGATATTCTATCTTTATACATATTTCTTATTTCAATATCATTATATTCTTCTATTGTTTCAAATTTGATATTTGTCATACCAATTTCTTCACCTTGGTAAATATATGGGGTACCTTTTAATCCATGCAATAAAGTAGCAAGCATTTTTGCACTTTCAACTCTATATTCCTTATCATTTCCCCATCTTGAAACTATTCTTGGAAGGTCATGGTTATTCCAGAATAAACTATTCCACCCTTCTCCTTCAAGTTCTGTTTGCCACTTGGAAAATACTCTCTTTAAATCCCTAAGATCTAGAGGTTTTAAATCCCACTTATTTTTTCCTGGAATCTTATCTAAGCTAATATGTTCAAATTGGAAAACCATACTTAATTCATTTCTACTAGGATTTGAATAAAGCTTAGCCACTTCTGGAGTTGCTCCCCAAGTTTCACCAACTGTTAGTAAATCATGTTTTCCAAAAGAGTTTTTATTCATTTCTTGAAGATATTCATGAAGCATTGGTCCATTTTCTTTAATCATTTCATCTGGAACCTTACCAACTAAGTCGATAACATCCATTCTGAAACCGCCGATTCCTTTATCTATCCAGAAGTTCATCATCTTCCAAACTTCTTCTCTTACCTTTTCATTTTCCCAGTTAAGGTCAGGTTGCTTCTTACTAAATAAATGTAAATAATATTCTCCTGAAGCTTCATCGTACTCCCATGCACTACCACTGAAAGTAGATATTAATTCATTAGGTTCCTTTCCATCAACAGGTTTTCTCCATATATAATAATCTCTATATTCATTATCCTTAGACTTTTTAGCTTCTATAAACCACTTATGTTCATCTGAAGTATGATTTACAACTAAGTCCATAAGAATTTTTATTCCTCTTTTATTGCTTTCTTTTAGGAGTATATCCATATCCTCCATAGTTCCAAACTCATCCATAATATCATAATAATCGCTAATATCATAACCATTATCATCATTTGGAGATTTATAAACAGGACTTAACCAAATAACATCTATTCCAAGTTCTTTTAGGTAATCAAGCTTTTCAATTATACCTTGAATATCACCTATTCCATCACCATTGCTATCTTTAAAGCTTCTTGGATAAATTTGATATACTACTGAACTATGCCACCATTTTCTTTCCATAAACTACACTCCTTTATACTTGTACGTATATGTTAATCAATTACATAATAAACCTTTACATAATCATTGTCAACATTAAAGTAATATGAGTCTTCCACACATTTGAAAATTAAAAATGTATAATTAAGAATTAATTGAGCTGCCTAAAAGGCAGCCCATAATATAATTAATAGGATTAGTAAATATTTAGTGATTAAGGATATGATTATTACTAATTACTACTAGTATTTTATTTAAGGTCTTTCAGGAACTTCTCCTTCCATACCTGCTGGAGGCATATCCTGCATTCCTTCTTCTCCACGCATTCCTCCTTGTCCTGGCATTCTTCCTCCCCCTGGATTACCAAATACACCAGTACTTTGACCAACATTAGTTAATATACTTGAAACAGTAAAGCTATCTCCTTCTGTTCCACCAGAATAGTTTCCTTCAGTATATAGTCCATCTTCTAATGTCCCAGTTGATTCCCCACCTGTATAAATTTTATAACTAGATCCTGTTTTTATATTAGATGAAGATACAACTAAGGATCCTATGGATTTACTTGGTACGAAAGTTATTACTTCACTTCCATTTTCATCCTCAATATGAATAATACTATTTGCTTCAAAGTTCTTAAATATATTAATTGAGTTTTGAGTTGAGGATTCACTTGGTGATTGAGCCATTCCTGATGATCCTGTTGCAATTAATAATCCACCACTTACCTCAAATTTACCATCATAATCTAATGCTCCATTTCCATTATTTTCAGGGCCATTTACTATAACTACTCCATCCTTCATATAAATTGAGCCATTTGCATCTAGTCCATCTCCACTTGCATCAACAATTACCCTTCCTCCATTTATATTTATTGATGCATTTCCTGATGAAGCAAAGTTATTTTGTCCTGGTCTACCATTAATGGAAGAACCATCATTACCTCCTGCAGAATTTATTCCATCATCACTAGCCATCACTTTTATATTTCCATCATTAATATTTATTATTTCAGCTTCAATTCCTTCATAAGACTTAGTAATATTAATTTCACCTGAATTGATATCTACTGTTGAGTCTCCATGAATACCGTCATCTCCTGAAGTTATATTTATTACTCCTCCATTTATTTCAACATTACTATTTGAGTGTATTGAATCATCTGCAGAGTCTATGTTTATATTTCCTCCATCTATTTTAACTAGTGCACTTCCTTTTATTCCTTTTGCACTTGGAGTATCTTCTTCAGTAGTAGTACTAGAATTATTCTTATTGTCCATTGGTCTTCCAAAGTCTCCCCAAGTTTCACTTTCCTTACTACTATTTTCACTACCTCCACCAGAATTTATAGTTAAATCTCCTCCTGTTACAGTAGCATTAGTTTCAGCTTGAATTCCATCTTCTAATGAAGTTATATTTATAGTTCCACCTTCAATTAATACATATCCTTTTTCTGTATCTTCAGCATTATTAGATTTTATCCCATCTCCTGATGCATTAATATTAATATTGCCACTAGAAATTGTAACTGAATCTTTTCCTCTAAGGCCATCTGCTATTGAAGTAATATTAATATCTGCTTCTGATATTTTTAAATCATCCTTGCTAGTTATAGCATTATTAAAGTTAGAATTAACAGTTAATTTTCCTGTTCCACTTATAAATAAGTCATCCTTACTAAATATAGTAGCATTAGGCTCATCAGTGCTTTCATCTTCATAAACGTAATTTGCTCCATCAGTTACTATATTTTCACTTCCCTCTTGAAGTACTAAATAAGTGTTTTTTGAGCTAATACTATAAATTGGCGCACTATTAGATGAAGTTATATCAACACCATTTAAAACAATTCTTACATTATCCTCTTTACCAGCATTAACTACTATTTGACCATCTTTTAAAGTTCCAGTAAACCCATAGGTTCCAGCTGAGTTTATAACTACCTTGCTTCCATCCACAGTAGCTCCATTTCCATCAATTGATATAGTATCTCCTAAAGTAATATTTGTATCTACTTCTATAGTTTCTCCACTTATTGCAGAATTTCCACTCACATTTTTACTACATCCTACACCAAATACAAGTATTGATGCTATAGATAAAATTGCTATAATTCTTTTACTCATAATAAATCCTCCTAGATTTTCTTTGAGTAAATAATAGCATTCTTACCTTAAATTAATCTTAAAGAAAAAAAGGTTAATAGAAATGTCTAAAACACCCTATTCACCTTACTATTTATTATATATATACATTCAATTTTAAAAGCACTTCATCATTGTTTATTAGGAATTATAGGATGTACATAAACCTTATTCTTATCCTTAATGATACTATTATCTTTTTCATTTATAACTTCATTTAATTCTACATATGAATTATTAATAACAGATGAGTATTCATCACTTATTATATCTTCATTGCTAACATCATCATTTATTCTAAGCTTCTCTAAGTCTTTATTCATTCCTAATACAGTATTATCATTAAATTTTTCTTCTGACAAATTTTCAAAGTTTTTAAGTTCTAATTTGTCTAATATATCCTTTTTCAAAATAACACCTCCTTATACTTTATAGAAGTATTATTTGCAATTCTAAGATTTTTATTATTTTAAACTATAAAGATTCATTATGAAGCCTTTTAAATACAAATGCTATCCATAGCCAAATTATCAACATTCCAATTGCAATAATTGTTTCAATTCCTTGATTTAAAAATATATATGTTAGATTATAAATAATAATTAAGGCTGAAAAAATACATATATAAAAGCTTGTCCTCTTATTACAGTATAAAGATATTTCTTTATCTTTATTAAAGACTTCAGAACTCCCTTTTAATAGCAATGTCATAGTAATTAAATCAAGTACAAAATTAATATTAATAATTATTTGACTAATAATATTTTTGCTATTTATAACTTCATTTAGCGGAGTAAAATCCAAGACAAATAACAAAATTGTAATTACAACTCTAATATTGTTAAAAATCAGTGCTTTCTTAAAATTCTCTTCATTACTTTCTTCTATTAATAATTTGATACCTGATGCTATTATTAATAAAGCAACAAATGTTGGTAATATCTTAATTCCGAATAGATTAATATTAAATAAAGTAAATAATATTCCCCAAAATATTTTGTTATATCCACTACTCATTACAATTCTCCTTGACTCTTTAAATATCTAAAAATATCTTTAAAATTAAAATAAGGCTTATAATCTATATTATTCACTTTTTTTGTATAATCTTTGCCATTTTTATCTTTAAAATATATAGTCGGTTTAATTTCATAGGTGTTTAATTTCTTAGAAGGATCTTCTATATTGTAAAACTGAGATGTAAAATATAAATGCTCTAATTTATTATAGATAAGCTCTTTCTCTTCTAAATAACCTAATTTATCAATATTGAAATTAAATATATCCCTAGTATATTCAAATATCGGAGAATATACCTTTGATACTAAAATATCATCTGTTACATAAAATATACTTTGTGCTCTTCCATCACTTGAACCATTCATCCCAACAAAATCTAATGGATTTTCATTTTCATTAGATTTAGTGAGAATTATTTTACCTAAGTCTACATTCATACTTTCACCATCATTAAAGAATATCGTTGCTTTATCTAAATTAATAACCTTTTCTAATTCCTTATTTCTCTTTGGCATATTTAAATTAATAAAAACTGTATGAATATCATATGGTCCATAAGATTCAACATTGCTATTAACCCCATTATAAAAAGTCATAAAGCCACCACCATCATTTTCACTTACAAATAAGTCTAAATAAGAAGCCTCATCAAATATTACTGATGTTACTTGTCTTTTATCGCCTTTATTAGTTATATATTTTAATTCTAAATTATATCCCGAAAATGAGTACATATCTTCATACTCATAATAATCTACATCTATATAATTTTTTAAAAATACTGGCTTATCTATCTTTAGTGAAAGTTTTATTCCTATTGAAATAATAAGTGAAACTATAATTAATGAAATTGATATTATTAAAGACTTTTTTACATTCTTCATTATATACCCCCAAAGCATTGATAATTAAATTATAGAGTATCTGAAAAGTTATTTCCATAAGGAATTCTCTTAATTGTTACATACTAAAAAAATAGGCTGTATCAAAATATTTTGATACAGCCTAAAATAAACTTATTTTTGTAATTTGGAACAAATTACTTAATCAATTATTCATTCTCTACAATTAATTCTTCATTTTAATGTCTGTTACAGTCCATTAAGCTATTTCTTCTATTTTATCTTCTTGTACTATATCATTGTTCTCTTCTTTCTCTTCTTTAAGTACAAGATTTAATATTAGTGCAGTAATAGTACCTGTTGATATACCTGATGTAAATATCATTTTTAATCCTTCAGGTAATTGTGAAATAAATTCAGGTCTGAAAGTTACTCCAAGACCTAACCCAATTGCTGTTGCAATAATTAATAAATTACGTTCATTTATTTTAACCTTACTTAATGTTTTAATTCCTGCTGCTGCAACTGTACCAAACATAACTATTCCAACTCCACCTAATACTGGTTGAGGAATAATATTTACTATAGCAGCAAGTTTAGGTAAAAATCCTAATAAAACTAATATAATACCAGCCATTACAGCAACATGCTTACTAGCAACCTTAGTTAATGGAATTAATCCAACATTTTGGCTAAAAGTAGTATTTGGTAATGTACCAACAACTCCTCCTAGCATAGAGCCTACACCATCAGCTAAAACTCCTGCTCCAATACGTTTTTCATCCATTTCTACCTCTGAAACTTCTCCAACAGCTTTTAAGCATCCAACAGTTTCAATAGCTGTAACAAAATAAGCTGGAATAAATGCTAAAAGTGCCTTTAAATCAAAAGTAACTCCATATTCAAATATCTTAGGGAATGATATCCAGCTAGCTTCTCTTACTGATGAAAAATCTACTAATCCTAATGGAATGCAGGCAATATATCCTACTACCATTCCAATTAGGATTGAAGCACTACTAAGCATTCCTTTACCATATCTATTTAATAATAAAGTTCCAATTAAAACTAACATTGCAATAGAAATATTCTTAATACTACCATAATCTGCTGAACCTGCACCACCTGCTGCCCAATCTATTGAAACTGGAAGTAAAGTTAATCCTATTAAACATACAACTGTTCCAGTAACTAATGGTGGAAATAACTTCATTAATGGTTTTATAAAAAAGCTTAAAACTACTTCAAAAATTGCTCCTAATATAGTTGCACCGATTATTCCAGGTAATCCTAAAGTAGAACCAACTGTAATAGAAGGTGACACAAATGTAAAGTCTGTCCCCATTATACATGCAACTTTTGAACCTATTTTACCAATTCCCCTAGCTTGAATTATCGTTGCAAGTCCAGCTGCTAAAATTGAAGCACTTATTAAAGCAGTACTTGTCTTAGCATCAAAACCTAAAGCACTAGATAAAACTAGAGGTACTACTATAATCCCCCCAAAAGCAGCAAATATATGCTGAATTCCAAATAAAATTTTCTCAGATAAAGATGGATTGTCATCTACACCATAAGTAAGTCTAATTCCATCATTTGATTTTAAATTACTCATCTTTTTCCTCCATTTATGTAAAATAAAAAACACCCCGCCATCGAGGTGCTTGTCTTAATCAAAAAAAGAAACAGTAATTAAAATTCCATAAATCTGTTACACAATTAAGTCAAATCCCTCGTAGTCTGCAAATTTACGGTTAGCAGGTAGAAACTTTCGATCCATATTATCGATGATATACGAGCCGTTTTAAATGTATTATACACGAACATTAAAATTATTTCAATAAATTTTATTTGCATAAAATATAATTGTACTATTTAAATCTATTCTCATCAATAGTATAAATTATTTTAGATAATACCAATAATAAAGAGCATAACCATACTGATTTTACACCTATAAAAAATGTTAATCCCCCACCAATTGCTGCTCCAATTAGAAAGGCTAAAATTATAAGTGAATATCTTATTGCCCTAGTAGATGCTTCTGTATCTTTTTTTACTATAGCTAAATATGCTGATTGTGATGCAGTTCTTAAATTTCCAGTACACATAGTAGTACTATAAGGTGAATCTACTAATCTTCTAAAAGAGGAAATTTGAACTGAAGACACAAATGCTATAGTACTTGTCACAAAAATATCTGGGACAGATTCTGGAATAAATCCAATTATAAATAAAACAGTAGCTTCAATAATTAATATTAATTTTTCTGCTTTTTCATATCCCTTATATTTTTTCATAGAAAAGTCCCTAATTCCTTCAGTAACTAAAACCCCTATTATAAAAAATAATATTTGAATAGCTGCCATTAATGCATTTTTATAATTTCCATTAGTAATTCCTAATGCTAATAGAACCATATTACCAGTTTCAGCATTAGCAAATACTCCACCTCTACTTATAAATGTGTATGCATCTAAGAATCCTCCAATTATTGCAAGAATCATTCCAAGTCTTAAAGATTCTGAAGTTATCTTATGACTTGGCACCTTATTCCTAAAGGATTTAATTAACCCTTGCCTATATGCCACTTCTTCCTTCGTAACAGTTTCATTCATTTAAAGGCCCCCTTACTCTAAATGTGCTTCTATTTAAGCCTCAATTATATTTTTTAGCCATTTCTTTTGCTTATATCTTCTTACTCCTAAAATAAATTTATATACTTCTTCAATTGTTATCATAGCATAAACATAATATATTGGCAGTCCAAGTACTATTCCACCTAAAAATGCAAATGGTATTCCAACACACCATACTCCTGTTATATCTAGTAAAAGGGATGCTTTTGTATCTCCTCCACTTCTTAAAACTCCTACTATATTAATTAGATTAAACATTCTAAAAGGAAGATAACAAACAAATACCGTTAAACATCTAGTAATATCAATTGCTATATTGTCTGGAACTGAGAATAAGTTAATTAATGGAGTTCTTATTAATAAACATATTAATCCCATTACAATGGTTAACATAAATTGAAGTACAAAAAAGCTTTTTGAATGCCTTTCTGCATCTTTAATTTTATTAGCCCCAAGCTCATTTCCTAATATAACAGCTGTTGCCGAACTTAACCCTTGGAATATAACAATACAAATCTGCTCAACATTTTGAGTTATTGTAATAGCTGCTACAGCCTCATCTCCCATTCTTCCATAAACTAAAGAATACATAGTTACTCCAAGTCCCCACATAAACTCATTAGCTATTACAGGAGATACTGTTATAAAGTATTTTTTTATAAATTCTTTGTCAAAAGTAACTAACTCTTTAATCTTAGCTGCAGCAGGACCTTTACTAATATATACAACTGCTAAAATAGAAAGACACTCAACTAATCTTGCAATTACTGTAGCAATAGCTGCACCTTGAACTCCAAGCCTTGGAGCTCCAAAGTTACCATAAATAAGTGTATAGTTTAATACCACATTAACTAAAATAGAAACTACACTAATAAAAACAGGTGCCTTCACTTGATTAGTAGCTCTTAGAAGGGAAATATAACAGTTTGTAATTGCTGTTAATGGATAGCTTATAGCAACAATTGCTAAATAAGATGCACCTATTGAAATAGTACCTTCACTAGGTGTAAATATACTCATAACAGTCTTTGGAATAAATAAGCCGGCAAGCATAAAAATAAATGCTCCTGAAAGTCCTATAATTAATGATATTCCAAGAACTCTTCTTATATTTTTAACATCCCTCTTTCCCCAATATTGCGCTGTTAAAATAGATGATCCACTTACAATTCCAAAAAGTAATAATGTAAATACAAAAAACACCTTATTAGCAAGCCCAACGGCAGCTATAGTGCTTTCCCCTAAAGTACCTATCATCATAGTATCAACCAAATTTAATGTTGTATTTAATAGTGCTTGTACTGCAATAGGAATTCCAATAGCTATTGTCTTTTTTAAAAACTTCTTATCTTCAAAAATGCTCTTTAAATATGTAGTCTGCATGTAAACCTCCTATGTCACCTATATGTATTAATAAAAATCAACTATTTCGTTACTAAATAATAACATAATTTATATAAAATAGTGAACATATATAAATTATCTTATATTATTTTAACTCCCAATAAATAAGAATAATACTTTTTAATCTAATAGTCTATACTAGATTTTTATATAATTTATATATCTAGTATAGATATATTGACTCTATATATTAACTATGACTTTTCTAACTATTAGAAATAAAAAAGACATTCAACTCTAAAGTTAAATGCTTTTTTGTATATAATTAATTCTTACACAAAAATTTCATATAATTATAATCCAACTATTTAGGTAGTTTAACATAAATTTTAAACAATCTATCAGAGCATTCAGCATAAATATCTCCATTATGAAGATCTACTATACTTTTAGCTATTGCAAGGCCAAGACCAGATCCAGATACCTCAGAATTTCTAGATTCATTACTTCTATAAAATCTATTAAATATTTTATCTATATCCTCTAAAGATTCTTGCTCTATTTCATTTTCAAAACTTATTAGTACCTCATCTTTTTCTTCAAGGATATCTATTAAAACGCTACTATCTTCTAATCCATATTTCACAGAGTTTGATAGAATATTTTCAAATACTCTGCCTATCTTCATTGAATCTATATAGAAGCTTATATTAGTATATTCATATTTTTTATCAAAAGTTATATGTTTTTTTGCAGCTTCAATATATAATTCCCCTATACTTTGTTCTATTATTTCTATTATATTTACATTGCACTTATTCATAGAAACTGAATTTGACTGAAGCTTAGAATATTCAAACAAATCTCCTATAAGTTCTTTTAACTTATAAGATTTATTTAATGCAGTTTTAGTATATCTTTTTTTATCTTCCTCTAAAGTATTCTCATTATCTATAAGTTGTAAATATCCAATTATAGATGTTAATGGAGTTCTTAAATCATGAGAAACATTGGTAATCAATTCTGATTTTAATTTTTCTTGATTACGCTCTGACTCTATACTCTCCTTTAAGTTTCTAGCCATAGAGTTCATTCCCTTTGCTAAGAATCCTAATTCATCATTTCCTTTTTCAATGATTCTATAATCTAAGTTACCAGATGAAAATTCATTTATTCCTTTACTTAAGCTTCCTATATATTTAGCCTTTCTAAATGAATAAATATATATAATTACTATAGCTGCTATAAAGCTAAGAGAAATAGATAATATCATTTTTATTATTACATCACCACTACCTTGCTCTTTCCATAATAACAAATCGTATTCCTCATTATCTAATCTTATATCATATTTTTGATATAAATTTCTATCATCAACTCTATTGCTAAATATATCTTTTAGTAAATTAATATCAATTCTATCTTGATATACCTCCTTAGATTTCATATATATATTTCCATAGTCATCTATGATAGCTGCATTTATATTATTTAAATCACATACTTTTTTTAAGTACTCCTCATTACTACTATCATTTCTATTGACAAATCTCTCTATTTCGACATAGGATTTATTAAGGGTATTAATAATGATTCCAGTATTATTATTTTTTGCTAAATTAGCACTATATGCTATCCCCATAGCAATTATAAGGAAACTAACTATACTTAATAATAGAAATTCTCTTTTTAAACTTCCTTTAAATATATTTTTTATCCTATCACTTTTCAATTTTATATCCAACTCCCCATACAAGTTTTATAAACCTTGGCTCCTTAGGGTTAATCTCTATTTTTTCTCTTATATTTCTAATATGTACAGCTACTGTATTATCTGAATTATAAAAAGGTTCATTCCATACTTTTTGATATATTTGTTCTGTACTTAATACCCTCCCCCTATTTGTAGCTAACATTTCTAAAATATCAAATTCCCTAGGAGTCAATCTTACATATTTATCATCTACATAAACTTCTCTATTTGCTTTATTAATTCTTAATCCATCAATATAAATTTCTTCACTGCTTATATCTTTTGACTCACTAAAACTAGTAATCCTTCTTAATTGCGATTTTACCCTTGCCACTAATTCTAATGGGTTAAAAGGCTTTATTATATAATCATCTGCCCCTATATTTAATCCTAATATTTTATCAGCATCTTCACTTTTTGCTGATAGCATTATAATTGGCATCTTTTTTTCTTCTCTTATTTTAATACAAGTTCTAATACCATCAAGCTTTGGCATCATTATGTCTAGTATTATTAAATCTATATCTTCTGTCTTTAATTTTTCTAAAGCTTCTATACCATCGCAAGCTAAAACTATATTAAATCCTTCATTTATTAAATAAATTTCTATTATTTCTCTTATATCCTTTTCATCATCAACTACTAAAATAGTCTTTTTATCTTCCATCACAAAACAACCTTTCTTTAATTAAAAAGCTTTATTTCTCTTCACTTTATTTTCATTTATTAAATTATAAATTGAATACCCAGAAAAATAGAAAGCAATGACACTAAAGTGACATAATTATACAAAACACTATTAAAACCATACTAGCATATTTAGTCATCTCCTTCAATTTGTACTCTTTTTCTAATATCAATATTAATAGTATTATTGCTAAACAGGCTGCAATTATAGGTCCCCAAAAAAGAATTCACTACTCCATATTACAGCTAATTGAACCATCATTTATAACTAAAATATCTGCCCATGGTATATTAAATTTAATTAAAGAAACAACATTATAAATACTCTTTTCTTCGTTATAGGCTGAAACAATAATTAAAGTCTTCATTTTGTTAACCTCATTATATAATTATTTATCTATAATCTAATTCTATATTTTAAAATTAAATATTTAGCTTTTAAATTCGAAAGAAGTATTAAAGAAATTATGAAGAATTTATGAAGTATCTACTAACACCTTATAAAATAAAAAAAGCAGATTAACTCCTTGAATAATACAGATAATATTTATATTCATAATAAAGTTACAACTTGATAATTAAAAAATGTTATAATATTTTTATAACACTGAAAGGAGTAATTGATTTGAAAAATACGCTTATTCTTATAGCATCATTTATAATTTTTAGTTTAATATTTAACGGAATAATAAGATATTTAATTACTAAAAACAAACTTAATGTTAAAGCCCCTAAGGAGACAAAAGGAAAAGTTATATGGGTTGTACTTTGTTGTACAATTTACATAATAGGCTATGTTTTAATTGACTTCTTAGGTCTTGGTATTGTTGGCTTTAATATAGCTAGAGGATTCCTACTTGCTATATTAATTTCACTATTAATGCTAAGTACTTATAAAAAGAAGTAATTTTATAAGTACTGCTTAACAATAAAAAAACAAATAATTTTAACTGGGTTGTCTTTTGGACAATCCTTTTTTATTAAATTATATTTCACAAAAAATTTACCTATTATATATTAGTTTCTTATTATATAATAAAGTGATATTTAAATACTTAAGTATACATAGAAAGGAAATCTAATGGAAAAATATATATCAAATATTGTGACTCCTAAAGTTAGTATTGCACCTATGGTTGATAAAACTCATAGGCATTTTAGATATTTTGCAAGAATTCTAACTAAAGAAGCTCTTTTATATACAGAAATGGTAACTGCTCAGTCTATAATAAAAGGAGATAGGAATAAAATCCTATACTTCAGGGAGGAAGAAGGCCCTGTTGCTCTTCAGATTGCTGCTTCAAATCCAGAAGATGCATATAAAGCTGTAAAATTAGCTGAAGAATTTAATTATAGTGAAATAAATTTAAACTGTGGCTGTCCATCTGATAGGGTTTCAGGTAATTTAATGGGGGCAGCATTAATGTCTTCTAAAAATTTAGTTTATGAAATATTATCAGCAATGAAGGAAGCAACAAATAAACCAGTTACTATAAAACATAGGATTGGAATTGATGGGACAGGTATCTTAGAAGATACAAGTAATAAAATTATTCTGGAAGGCTATAATGACCTTTTAGAATTTTTAGATACTGTATCAAAGGCTAAGCCAGACAGATATACAATTCATGCTCGTTCTGCAATTCTTAAGGGATTAAGTCCTAAGGATAATAGAGAAATCCCACCTTTAGACTATAATATGGTTTATAAACTTAAAAATGAGTTTGCTTATTTAAACATAGAAATTAATGGTGGCTTTAAAACTATTGAAGATATAAAGTCAGCATTAACTAAAGTTGATGGAGTAATGATTGGAAGATCTGCTTATGAGGACTGCTATCTTTTAGCAAACTTTTTTAAACTTTATGATTACTCTGAAGGTAAAAAACCTATTTCTAGAGGAGAAGCTATAAAATCATATATACCTTACATAATTGAAGAACTTGAAAAAGGAAGTAGTGTTCATGCATTAGTTTCACCTTTACATAGCTTATTTCAAGGAGTAAAAGGCAGCAAAAAATATAAACAACTTTTATCTTCTTCAAATGTAAAAAAAGATACAATAGTCGATATATTAAATACGATTTTAGAAGAAATTCCTGAAACCATTTTATGGGGAAGGACTAACAATTAACTATCGGTAATTAAAGAGAATACTTCATAAAGTAATGTATTTCAAATTACGAAAAACAAATTACTAACAAGCTCTTTTAATTTTATTTAAATTATTAATTAAATATTACTCAAAGCTCTAAATATGATAGCTTCTAATAATATAAGTAAATCTACTTTTGCTTAAGTGAATTCTAATACTTATAATATTGGAAGCTTTATTAGATTATATATTTAATAATAATAACTTTAACTCACATTTAATAAGAAATTAACTATTTTATGATAGTATAGTAATATATCATGACTTAAGGAGGATATAAATGAAAAAACTTAATATATGTATTGATATCGATGGAACAATAACAGATCCATACTATTGGTTAGATTGTTGCAATAAACATTTTAAGACTAATATTACTGAAAAACATGTAACTAAATATTCTATTTCTGAAGTACTAGGAGTAAGTGAAGAAAGTTACTTAATATTTTACGAAAAATATAAGTATGAAATTCATTCAAATCAAAAAATAAGAGCCGATGTAAGAATGATAATAGATAAATTAAAGTTATTCTCAAACCTTTACTTTGTAACTGCTAGAGAAAAAGACTTAACTCTTTTAACTCATGAGTACTTAAGAAAGAACTCAATTCACTATGATAATTTATTTTTACTAGGAAGCCATCATAAGGTCAGTAAAGCAAAAGAGTTATACTGTGATGTGTTTATAGAAGATAATTATGATAATGCAATTGAACTTTCAGAAGCTGGATTCTTTGTTCTTCTATTAGATACAAATTATAATCAAAAGCCACTAAATAATAACATTAAACGAGTATATAACTGGACAGAAATTTATAAGATTATAAGAAATTTATTATTAAATACAGAAGCAATATAATTTCTATTTTCTGATTCCCTAGAGTTCAAAGTATAAAAAAAGAATCCTACTCTCTTCTAGGATTCTTATATAGGGGTAAATAATAAAAATTAATGAGAAAAATGATTAAATTAAACACATTCCTATTAATCAATTGATAATAATTATCAATTTCTTATATTTATAATACATTCTTATTTTAATCATGTCAATATATTTTTTGTAAATTTTCCAAATTTTCATTTAAGTATTAAATTATTTTACCACTTGCTTTTCTTATGAATAAATTTAATCACAAAAACCAGTTGTAGGTATTATTATAAATATAAATGCTATAACTACTACCCTTTCTAAAATTGAATTTAGTTTTTAACACATTATACTACATTCGCTTAAAGTTTTGCTTCTATAAAAATAAACCTATGAGTAAAAATCTATAATTATTGTAAACATAATTACAAATTTTTGCTCATAGCTAATGCTCTTAATTTTAACACTTTATAAAAACAAATAATAAAATAAGTAATATTTATTTATAATAAAAAAATCTTCCTAGCTAACCTAGGAAGACTATCTTTATATTAAAAGGCCTTAACCATTTTTATTACTCTTTCACCTAAAAGGACTCTATCAAAAATCTTATTATAATTCAGTTTTTCATAGAATTTTGATACTTTTTCATTTTTAGCAAGTAATGATATTCCTTCAAATTCTTCTCTTTTAGCAACTTTTTCTGCATGCATCATAAGCAATTTTCCTATTCCATGCCCTCTTGCACTTTCACTAGTGGCAATATTAGCAATATATAAATTTCCTCTTCTACACTCTCTAAATATCATATACTTTAATGAATTTATTACATAATATAATTTTCCAGAAATTCCTTCTATCTTATTAAACTGTTTTAAATAAGTTTCAATACTTAATTTATCTAATTCATCATAAGGAATTAGTATGATTGCACCAAGTACTTTATTATCTAATTCGGCAACAGTTATATAGTCTGTACTATATCTTGATCCTTTAGTTTCTATTAAGGTTTTCAAATTATCTAAAGTTTCTTCTTTAGATTCTCCCCCTCATACATCTCCAGGGTTTACTTCAGTGAAATAAATTAGATTTGCTATTGCATCTATATCCCTGTAATTGCTTTTCCTAATCTTAATATTTCTGTTATTCATAATTTCAACCTCCCATACAGAATTTTTCATCTGTATGTATTAATTATACGAGAATATATATTATTTTTCATTGATATTTGTACCCTCTTATTAGTATTATTATGCTATAAATGAATTATTAATAATTTTGAAAACATTACGAAAATACTAAAAAAGCCATATATAAATATTTTCCATTATTATATATAGCTTTTCTATATTATTATGTTGATATTTCTTAATTGCTTATTTCTTCTTGAATATTTCTTTTAATCCCAATATCCTTTTCTTTCAAAAGTTTAATTATTAATCCTATAACTATTCCAAATATAGCTGGAACTATCCAAGCTAATCCTTCATTATAAAGAGGAAAATGTGAAATTAGTTCTAGTAAACTATCTTTAGCTATACCTACTTGCCCCATAGCATCAATTACACTTACTACTCCAGTAAATAAAATTGTTAGACCATATACATACTTATTACTTTTAAATATAAAATTGAGCATTGAAAGTACAATAAGCATTATTGCTATTGGGTAAATAGCATTTAATATAGGAACTGATATACTAAGTATTTTAGTTAATCCCATATTAGCAATTAACATACTAAAAACAGTTAATAATCTTACCCAATTTTTATAAGATATTTTATTAGTAAATGTTGAAAAATATTGGCTACATGAAGTTATAAGTCCAACTGAAGTAGTTAAGCATGCTAATGTAAATATTGAAGCTAACAATACAGCTCCAGGTTTACCAAATATGTATGTAGTTATATTAGTTAATGTTTGAGCACCATTTTCTGTTAATCCAAATCTAGCACCACTTGTAGCCCCTAAGTGTGCTAACATTGCATATATAATAGTAAGTAAAGTACCCGCAATTAAACCTGCTTTTATAGATAATGAAACTACTGTTTTATCATCACTTACCCCTCTTGACTTTATAGCTAATGCTATTACTATACCAAAATTTAAAGCTGCTATAGTATCCATTGTTAAATATCCATCTATAAATCCTTTAAAAAATGATGATACTTCATATCCATTAACAGCCACCCCATATCCTCCTAATGGCTTAATAAAGGATCCAATTACCATAACTAAAATTAAAAGTAATAAAGTCGGAGTCAACACTTTCCCCATACGATCTACTAACTTACTAGGTGACAATGATAACCAGTATGCTATAGAAAAGAATATAAGAGTATATATAAATAACGCTATTTTCAGCGAAAAATTTTCAGGTAAATATGGTGCAACAGCCATCTCAAATGGTAGACTTCCGGCTCTTGGAATACCTAAACCTGGCCCAATAGATAAATATATTAAAATAGTAAATATTGTTGCAAACATTGGATTAACTCTTTTAGCTAAATTAGTAAGCCCTCCTGATTTAGCTACCGCTATAACACCTAATACCGGAAATCCAACTGCTGTAATTAAAAATCCAAGCAATACTATCCAAGTTTTTTCTCCAGCTGCTTCTCCCATAAAAGGCGGAAATATTAAGTTTCCTGCTCCAAAAAATAGTGAAAATAGCATAAGGCCAATAAATAATAAATCTTTTTTCGATAAGTTTTTCATATTAGTTCCCCCTAGTGTATTTTTATTAATAAAAAATAGAAATAAACTCACCCTAAATATCTAATATAATTTTAAGCACAAAAAAACCGCCCCTTAAAAACAAGGGACGGAAATATCCGCGTTACCACCCTAATTCTATAACTAGTATAAAAACTAACTTATAGCACTTAGTTACATATCTAACAATATGCTTATCTTTTAACGGTGAAAGACTCCGTCAATGCTTACTAAAATTTCTGCATTGCTTCTCAGAGATGATTTTCAATTAATTTTTGAACATCGGCTTCCAGCAAACACCAACTCTCTGTTGAACAAAATACTAATCTACTTTTTCTCTTCTTAGAATTTTTATTTCCATTATTTACTCATATTCTACAACCAAAACATAAAATTGTCAAATATTATATCTTTTTAACAAACTCGGATTTTAACTTCATAGCTCCAAAACCATCTATCTTACAATCTATATTATGGTCACCTTCTACTAAACGTATATTTTTAACCTTTGTTCCTTGTTTTAATGGTGACGAACTACCTTTAACTTTAAGATCCTTAATTATAGTAACAGAATCTCCATCATTTAATATGTTGCCATTAGAATCTTTTACAACTAATCCTTCTTCTTCTACAGTCTCAGAATTTAAAGTCCATTCATATCCGCATTCAGGACAAATTAAAAGACTTCCATCTTCATAAGTATATTCCGAATTACATTTAGGACAATTTGGTAAGTTTATCATTAATTCATTTCCTCCATAAGTTTAATATTAAAAATTTTAAAATATATAATTATTACATTATATATTTTTATACTTTCATATACTATCATATACATTCTATATTTACAAATATTCTACTAATTTATTCTTAGATAGATACTCTTTATATAATTAATATCTTAATTGGTAAACCTCCACATCATATGCGTATATTTAAATTCCTACTGAAGAAACTATAATAAGAATTAAAAAAAAGGAGATTATTCAAATGAAAAAATTATTAAGAAATTCATTATTAACTTTATTCTTATCAACATTAATCTTTTCCCCATTAAAGGTTAATGCAATAGAAAATAAATATTTCGGAGAGGATTCTATAAATAAAACTAAATGTGATCTAAAATGAAAGAACGTCAGTTATGGATTGAACATGTCTTATGGACTAGAAGTTACATTGTAAGTGCTATTGCAGATTTAGAGGATAAAGATCCTGTTCTACAAAGACTACTTAAAAATCAAGATGATATTGGAAATTCCATAAAACCATACTATGGTGAGGAAGCTGGAAATAAACTAGCTAAGCTTTTAAGAGAACATATAGAATTAGCTGGAAAAGTTCTAGATTCAGCAAAAAATAATGATCCACAATCATTAGAAAAATATAATAAACTTTGGTATAAAAATGCTGATGAAATAGCAGATTTTTTAAGTGCGGCTAATCCTAATTACTCAAATAAAGTTTTAAAAGATATGTTACATAAACACTTAGGATTTATAACTGATCAAGTTACAGCTAGACTTAAAAAGGATTGGAAATCTGACATAAATTCATATGATAAAGGGCAAGAACATATGATTCATTTTGCTGATATTCTCTCTGAAGGAATAATGAAGCAATTTCCTGACAAGTTTAAATAATTAATTAGAGCTGTTTAAATCCAGCTCTTTTTTGCATAGTTACTCCTTACTCCATTTTCTGTATACAACTCTCAGAACAAATTTGAAACATTAAAAAGGTATTTAAAGGAGATTCCTTTAAATACCTTTTATATCTATGCAAAAGCTTTATTTTTGCTGTAAATTCTAAATCCTACATCCTCAATTAAATTAAATAAACCTGAAGTTATAAAATATATTCCTATTCCTACTGGTGCTTTTACAGTAACAAGTATTCCAAATATAATCATTGGTAAAATAGATTTAATAGTTACAGGAGTTTCATTATTACCGAAAATCCTTAAGTATGACATAATACTTGGAGCAACAGTTATTAGTGTATATATTAATGGAACTACAAATTTATTATCTATGCTACCTATATTAGCTACCCATGGTATTAACATTGTTATAGTTTCAACTTTCAATCTATTAATCGACATATATAATCCTGAAATTACTGGTAATTGCAGAAATGGTATTAAACATCCTACAAGCCCTTTAGAGTTCTCCCTATATATCTTATTTAATTCAACTTCTTGCTTCTTTTTATTATTCTTATACTTGTCTTTAATAATTTCTATTTTCTTATTCACTACCAATTGTTTTTTCATTGCTATTCTTTGCTTAATTGAAAATGGAAGCAAAATAAGCTTAACAACTAAAGTTAATAAAACAATAGCAATACCTATATCTCCAGTAAATCCATATAAAAATTCAATTCCATTTTTAAAAATATTAATAATGATGTCCATAAATCCTCCCTATATTTTATATAATTTTCATAAACATCATCATTATTAAAACAAGGTACAATATCGCCAAATATCTATTTTTTCATAAGTATTATATTTATCTAAAGATAAGTTTATAAAGTAATTAAATATTTCTTTATTTATGTAGCTTAAAATAACTTTATTAAAACTTTTCTTACCATTAGAAAAATAACCTTTAAAGTATATAAACAAAAATGTTGTAATACTAAATATAAATATTAAATTCATTAAATATATTGCATCAAATTTCATATATACCTCCTTAAAAGTTATTATTTAACTTATTATAAGATATATTTTATTCTATGTCAATATATGGATTTCGTATTATATTTATTGCTAATTAACATATTTATTTAAGAATGAAAATACTTTTTCATAATAAGTTTCTGGATCTACATCAGGTGCAGCACCGTGATCTGCTCCATCAATAACTAGTATATCTTTTTCACAGTTAGCTGCTTCATATAATCTATATACCATTTCAGTTGGTACATATGTATCATTTCCTCCATGAGTAAATAACATAGGAGTTGTAGATTTTTTTACTTGCTCTAGTGCTGAAGCTTCTTCAAAATTATATTTAGCCCTTATATCAGTAACTATTTCTGCAGCATTTAAAATTGGAAATGGAGGTAATCCAAATCTATTATATAATTCAGCTTCAAACATTTCTTGTACTGAAGTATATCCACAATCTTCTATTATTGCTTTAACATTACTAGGTAAATCCTCTCCTGAAGTCATCATAACCGTAGCTCCTCCCATAGATTCCCCATAAAGAACAACTTGCGAATTACTATCTAAGGATACTATGTAATCTATCCAACGTAACATATCTATTCTATCTAACCATCCCATACCAATATACTTTCCTTCACTATTACCATGAGCCCTCATATCTGGAGTTAATACATTATATCCCTTATTATAAAAGTTTAAAGCTATAGGCTGTATATCTTCATGACTTGATGTATAACCATGGGCTATTATAACCCACTTATCAGTTTTTTCTTCTTGAAAATAAAGTTTCCCCCAAAGATTCAATCCATCCTCTGATAAGATTGTAGTTTCTTCAGTTTTAACTTCTTCTAACCACTTTGAAACATCTTCTTTAGACTTCTCCTTATTAACTACTTCTGCATATGTTTCAACAGATTGAGGTGCATTAGGATCTATATTAGCCTCAGTAATTATCCCTTCTTGTCTTACTAGTGCATAATTAAAGAAATAATTGCCTATATAAGCTAGTCCGACAAACATCACTAGCAATACTCCAACTATTATTGAAATTATTATATTTTTCTTCTTCATAAGTTTCCTCTCTTGTTATCTTTTTTTATCTAATTTTAAACACAAATATTTTGACTGTCAAGATATTTGCAAATCACAACTCATTATAACAGCTACCTCTATTTGAGTTTTCAATTTAATATCAGAATAATTCCTAAGTTATATTTATTAAAAACTTCACCATATACATAAACCACTTGTGATAAGTTACATATATTTAAAATCTCATTGCTTTCAATTGTTTTAGGGCTCTTACCATCTTCAATTAGACTTATCTTGAAATCTTCAATTATTTTACACATCATCTTTACTCCTCTCAATTTTCTTAAATTGAAAAGAGTTAATGCTCCTTGATCAGAAACATTAACTCTATTTTCAGATTTATAATATATATTTATCATCTATCTTAAATTCAGCTGATTTAGCCTTTATTTACAGCTTTTTAGTCTTACTGCCACTCTTATTCACACTTTCTGAAATCTCTCTTTTCTGATGTACTATCGTTGCTTTTTGACATATCTGTCTCAATTGATATATTGCATTTTTCAGCTCTCTGTTCCAGTAGATGATTTTATTATTTATTATCTTTCTTCATTACTTATTACTTTACCAATTATTTATTACTTAATTATCTATTCTTTATTCTTTGATACTCACTTATTATTTCTTATTAATCAATTCTCTCTTATTAATTCTTTACTCTTATTAGTCATTACTTATCTCTTCTTCAATTCTTAGCTTTCAGCTTATGGCTTTAGTGTAATGCTTGTTATCTTGACTATTAAAAATATTGGTATTATTATCTACATTACTATTACCAAGGTAATTGAATGTAAAAAAATATCGACACTATTATAGTATCGACATTTCAGTTGCAACGATATTTTCTTATACTTTAGGTTGAAAGGGGGATAGGTGGTAAAGATTTTAGAAAGTATTTTTAGTTTCATCAACTAGAAATTACTTTTCAATTTTATCTGCCACTCTTCCCCCTTTGCCCCCTATTCACTGCATTATTAAAATTATGAATCTAATTATTTTGTTATTATTAGGTTTACTATACTTTTTAGTTTAATCCATTTATGCAGTTACTTTACTTTGAGTTTTGCAGTTACTTCTAAATAATACTTGTTATTTTTTTCTATACATTCAAACAATTCCAAGCAACCACTTCTATCCTATTAATTTACATTTTTTATAATGATAAAACATTATATGGTTGAGTAACATTTCATTTTTCTTAAAAAAAACTCACAAGCATCTTCTTCTGTATTAAATACCTTTAATCCAGATTTATGACCTCTCTCACTATAATAAACTTGCCATGATTCTTCCTTAACAATACATAATTTTTCATTAGGAAAGCCTCCTATCATTAAAGAGTATAACTCTTTTGGAACTCCTATTTTATTTAATTCTTTTTCCAACTCAACTATTGTCATTTTATTTTACTCTCCTTATTATCCCAACATCTAATAACTCATCTATTATATCTGGTAACACATATTGTATACCGCCACCAGGCTCATTAAACCACGGTGCAATCTCACCAGCCTTTACTTTCATTGGCTTAATAACTTCAAATATACTATATGGTTTTAAACCTGTTCCTGGTGCTAATGCTCAATTTACTGAAACAGTAACCTTTTTAACTTCTTTCACTGAATTATTACAATTATGCAGCAAATCAGCTATATTTTTTGCATCAATAATATATTGAAATTCTATTCATAGTACCCTTTCTCGAATACAATTACTCCTTCTGCTTTTTCTAATGGTTCTTCTAATGCATACGGTGCATATATACCAACTCCATATTTGAATGATGTCAAGCCAGTTTCTTCAATTTCTACATCTTTATCAATCTTAAAAAAATATTCTTCAATATCTTTAAAAGGTAATTCTAATAAATTTATACCATTTAATATAACCTTAGCTGGGCTAAAAAATTCTATTGCCTCGCAAATACCAGAATTTTTGTAATAAACATAGAAATATTCATAAGCCTCTGTTTCGTATTCATCATCTTGAAATTTCTTAAATCGTCTAGGTTCTTCATTTAATACTTCTTGTATATCTTTCTGCTTCATTCCCAACTTAATTGTTCCTACTCCAACATAAGGTTCAATTAAAAATTCCATATTATCTCCTCCTACTTATCTTTATTTAATAATTCGTCTGTGTATTTTTTCATTTGTTCTATTGCCTCATCATATTTATCCTTAAATTTTGAACGTACATCATCTATATCCATTTGTTGAGCTTCTTTAAATTTACCTTGTTCTATTAATTCTTTTTGTTTTTGTCTATACTGTTTTGCTTTCTTAGAACTTCCCCAACTCGCTGTATCCATATGCTCTCTAGTCTCCATCCTAATTCCAGGACCTTTTCCCTTAGAGTATGGACTTATCGAATCTGCTGGCATATGATGGACTTGCCCCCCATTTGCTGGTACATCTTTATATGCCCCACCTAATTTAGGTTCAACCACCCCCTCAATAGATTGGGAGCAACTCTTCATATTAGCCATATTATGCACTAATACTTGCTCTTCACCTACAAAGTAGTTATGATTTTCACCTATACTTAAATTATAGACATAACTTGGATAGCTATTCTTTTCTACCTTCACATCTTCAACTTGTAAGTATTCATTATTCTCACTATATAAATAGTCGCCTTTTTCAATATTTATAGCTGCTGTCCACCATTTATCTTTTACTTTAAACAAATGGCCTGTCGTTGTCTTTATTATATCATTTCCAACTTTTATAATACAAATTTCATTGCTACTTCTTATAAATACTTCTTTTACTTCTCTATATTCTTCTTGTCCATTTTTCTCATTTACAGTTAATACTTTATCCCCTGACTTTATGTCTTTTATACGTATAAGTCCACTTTCTATTTTTACTTTTGTCTCTCCTAAAAAGCATCCTGCCATAATAAACTCTCTGCTCTCTGGATGTATATCAGTTTTATTTATATCAAATTCAAAATCATAGCCTTTTTTATTCTTTATATAATGCTTTCCATTTCCCATATCCATGGTGGTATCTAGCATTTTCTTTGCTGCATCTGGATCTTTTATAGCTTTTTCAGTAAATTCCTTACCTGCCTTTTTACTTGCTTTTTGAGCTCCTTCTTTAGCAATTGCTCCACCTATATCTACAACTTCATCACCATACTTTAATAAGGCTGCCGCTTCGTCTGTATATTTTAAGAACTTAAAGGAATCCCCTACTAATGGTATTATTGCAATTAGGGAAATTCCTACTGCAAGCCAGTCTCCCCTAAAAGCTGATATTACTGCATTTACTAAATCTGCTATATCTCCTACTACTGGAATAAATCCTATTATATCCAATCCCCCTTGAAGAACGTTTAATAATGTATCATACCACTCTGTAGTCTCTATTCCATTTGTATTGCAGTATTCTTTAACTTCTTTCTTAAACTTCTTTGCTAAGCTTTCATCTACCTCTTCTACATTTTCTATAAAAGATTTAAAGTTCCTTATAAAATCTTGAAGTTTATCATAATCTCCATTTACCTCTCTTAATGCAGAGTTTATATCACTAAGCATATTACTATTTCTACTATAATATCTGTTTAAAGATCCAAGCTTCCTTTTTAAGCCCTCTAGGTCCCCTATCTCTCCATCAAGCTCCCTTAAGATTGGCATAAGATTATTTCTAATAAAGTACTTTGCAGCTTCTGTATCGACCATTAACCGCTTCATTTAAATCTCTATCCTCCTTATAAATTTAATCTTTCACCCTTGTTAACTAAACTTTCCATTTCAAATTTAGCTTCATTTAACATTGTATTTAGAAACACAAGTCTTGATATATGTTCCTTTATCCCTTTTTCCCACTCACCATATTCTAATGACATAAATTTTTCTTTCGAATCGCCTTTCCATCCTGCTCCCTTAATTAACTCTAAGGATCTATTGAGCTTTAATAAATTTTCTTCTAGTAAATCAATACAACTTTCATATTCTCTAATGGATGAGTTTAAAACTTCAATATCAATTAAGAATTTCATAAATTTACCTCTCCTTAACTAAAGTTTTATAATATCTTTTAAACTTATTTCATATGCACCTTTTTTTCTTTCATTTATTATTTCTTTTAAGCTATCTACTTGTTTTTTATATTTTTCATAGTCTAATTTCTCTATGCCATGAATTAAATCTGTAGCCTTTTCAAAGTCTTGTATTTCTATTAAAGTCATTATTCTAAGAATTAATGTGTTGATATCATATGGATTACTTAAGCTTTGAATTTTATAAATTCTATATAATTTGTTAAAATAACCTTTCACTGCTTCATCTGTACCAATTTCTTTAAGACATAATCCTTTTATAAGCATTCCATATTTAACGTATTCATTTTTCAAATCATCTGAATTTTCTAAATTATTTAGATATTTTAATGCACTTTTATAATTACCTACAAAGTAATTAAATATTGATAACAAATACAGTAAAGTAATATTATCTTCTTCATATATATCATCACTGCTTAAAAGAGAAATTGCTTCTTGATATTCTCCCTTTATTGCTAATATCCTTGATTTTTCAATGATAAAATCTACATAATACTCACTATCTTCATTTATACCTTGAATAATTTCTTCTGCTTTTTCATATTCTCCTTGGGATATAAAATATTTAATAAAATCTAAGGTTAATGGTGGATACTCATTGAAAATCATCTTTGCCTTATTTAAAACTTTCTGTGCTTTATCATAATTTTGAATATTCATTTCTAATGAATACATTAAGCTAAAGCCATCATACTCATCTGAATTGTTTTCAATCATATCTTCTAAAACCTTTTTACCATCATTAATCATATTTCTATTTATAAATAATGCATACTTTCTATACTTAGGTGCCATATAAAATTTATTTTTCATTAATGATTTATTGTATAGTCTTAATGCATCTTCAAATTTATTTAAACTCTCAAAAACTAGCCCTTTATAAAAGAATACTTTTTCACTTTCATATCCTAATTTAATTGCTAAATTTAGATATTGAAAGCATTTGTCATAATCCTCTCTTTTCTGAAAAAGCGTAGCTAATTTAAAATACAACTCTCCCTTATCAGGACTTAAATCAATAGCTTCTCTTAATTTCTCTATTGATGTATCTATTATTCCTTGTTTTTCATAAATCTTAGCTATTCTTAAAATAATATCCTGATTATCCTTATACTCTTCCTGCAATGATTCTAAAACTTCTAATGCCATATCATACTTCTCAAATCGAACTAATATATCACTAATTTCTATCTTTTCTTCCATTATTCATCCTCCTCATTTAATCTGCTTATTTCATTATCAATTAATTGATCTATTTGATAAATTAGTGAACTGGCATCGCCAACCATTCCATCTATCTTCCCTTTAAGCCTAAAATTTATTCTTTCTATATTTGAACAAATTCTTTGAGTGGAATTACATTTAAAAACATCGTCAAAATAATTAGCTGCATTTCGAATTTTGTTATTTACACTTATTACATCACTACTAGTATTTCGCATTTTAGTTTTAGCTGAACTAACCTCAGACCTATCTTCCCTAAGACATCTTAATTTATAACTACTTCTATACATATTATTTCTCCTTATTATCAATAGATTGTGATAACTGTATATCAGTTTCTTTAAAGCTTACATAAACTGTAGATAAATCCTCATACATAGTGTTAAGACCTTCAATATAGTCAGTAAATGTATTTGATATATTTTCACATTCCTTAAAAAAGGCCTTACTACTTCTCCCATTCCAATTATCTTTTAATTTATTATTAACTCCGTTAATTTTTTCTTTAATAGTATTCATATTTCCAGCTATTGTACTAATACCTGAAATAGCATTTTCAAAGGCTTCATAATTTACTAATACTTCTTTACTCATAGTTCCTCCTTTAACTTAATTTATTTTTAAAAATAGGGCTGTTCGTAAACAGCCCAAATTAAGAATTAAAAATGAAGAATTATTGATGTATTTCCCACAGAATTGTCAAAATTAAGTTCTTTTTAAAACTCCTTAGGGAGTTTTTTCATTAATTTTTCATTATTCATTCTCAATCTTTCATTGTGCAAAATCACCCTTCTATTCTTCTGTATTATCAACAATGTTTTTTCTTTTTTTCTTTATAATAAATATTGCTGATATAATTACTATTACTATTGCTACTGCTATACCTATAATAGGATAAGATGTTGTTTTATTATTTAATACTTCCGAAACTATATTTTTATTTTTAATTTTAAAACTCAAAGTTTCTACTGTATCATTACCAGCTTCATCAGTTGCTTCCATAGTAACTTCATAATCTTTAACTTCATTAAACTTTAAATCTAAAACTTGTTGTCCATTTTCTTCCTTAACATCTCCTATAGCAGCTTCCCCATTTACTACTACGCTCTTTATTTTATCCTGAGGATTTTTTAATTTAACTGCAGCTGATTTATTTTCGTAATATGTCTTTCCATCTGCTACTCCATCTACTATAAATTCAGGCGCTGTTTTATCTATGATAAATTCCACACTTATTTTTTTTATATTATTTGCTTTATCTTTTACTTCAATATATAAAACATGCTTTCCTTCAGTAGTTATTGGATCTCCCATTTGATAATCCTCTCCATCTAGAATTAAAGAAATAATACTATAATCAGTTAAGTCTTCTATAAAGAATTCTGGTGTCAAATCTTCATTAAAATATTTACCTGATAATGCTTCTTTAAATGTTACAACTGGACCTTCCTTATCTATTGAAAAAATAATATTCCTTAATAGAGTATTACTAGCTAAATCTGTTCCTAATACTTTAAGGTTATAATTATCATCCTTACTTATATTAGTACCTGATTCAAAAGGAGACCCATTTAATGATGCATTACTCTTATCCTTATCAAGATTTTTATCTGAAATATCATATTCTGGTTTCATATCTTCATTAAAGAATCCATTTAGTATTCCCTTTACTTTAACTTCTGGCAATGTTGTATCTACTGTAAACTTTATTTCTATTTCACTTGTATTATTAGCTTTATCCTTCGCATGAACTTTATAAGTATATTCAATTTCTTCTGATGCCATTGGAATATTTCCTGGATTAATACTTTGTCCATTTAATTCAACATAATCAATTTCATCTTCACTTACTGAAAGATTAAATTCTGGAGTGAAAATCTTATTAATAAACTCTCCATTTTTTATTACTCTACCTTCACCCCTAAATATTGGAGTAATAACAGGGGACGTTTTATCGATAGTGAGCTTTATTGATTTTACAGTACTATTTCCAGCCTTATCTATAGAGTTAACTTCTATCTTATAAACTCCTTCTCCAGTAAATGTATGTGCTATAGAAGCTACAGAGCCATTTATTTGGAAAGATCCAATATTATAATCTTTTTCATCTCTTGTAACTTTTATATTATTTACTGAATGATTTGTATCTGAGTTTTGAATGCTTATATACTTATCTAAATTGTAATGCCCATCATTCTCTACTCCAGATATATCTATACTTGGTGATATTTTATCTATTGTAAAAGTCAATACCTTTTTCTCTGCCTCATTACCTGCTTTATCCTTTGAATTTATTGTTAAAGTATAAATCCCATCTTCTTCAAAAAGTTCTTTACTATAAGTTGTCTTAGAAATTTCTTTACTTGAGTTAAAGTCTAAAGGTATTTCTTCTGAATTTCCTTTTCTATAAGTTATATTTACATTGTTATATTTATAATTTAATTCATCTACTATAATATCTATATCTTCTGGACTTGATAGATAACTATTGTTTAAACTATCGTAGTTTGATATTGATATTATAGGCTTTTTCTTATCTATTACAAACTCCATAATTATAGGCTCATCTATAGTGTTATTTAAGTAATCCTTTGAATTTATAGTTAATTTATATGAACCATCTTCTTTAAATGTATAATCATATATCCTTTTCCTTGGATTAGATTTATCTACCTTAAATCCACCTGTATCATATGATTTTCCATCTTTTAAAACAGTAATACTGTTTTCTCCTTGATTATCATCTTCTGTAATAATATTTATATCTTTGTCCACATTGTAGTGACTTCCATTTACAGATTTATCAAAAGTAACAATAGGCTTGTTTGAGTCTAGTGTTAGCTTAATTATTACTTCATCACCTTCGTTATTTGCTTTATCCTTAGAGTTTAATCTAATAGTATAAACACCATCATCCCAGTCCCCATTTTCTTTTTTAAATATATTTTTATCAATTTTAAATTCTCCACCTTCAAAAGTAAGTGCTTCCTTTATATCTACCTTACCATCTGAAGAAACCTTTGTAATATTTACAGTACTTGTAATACTATCACTATTAACATCCTCAATCTTCACAAGAATATCTTCCATACTTGTTTTAAAGGAATTATTTAAATCAGTATATTTTTCTACATTTATAATTGGTTTGCTTTTATCTATTACAAATGAAAAGTTTATAGGTTTTATTTCATTATTGCTTTTATCCTTTGAGTTTATTTCAATTTCATAAAGTCCTTCCTTTTCGAATGTATAGTTAAATATTCTTTTTGTATCATCTTTTTCATCTTTCTTAAATCCATCTACATCATAATTCAAACCATCTTTTAATACTTTTATAGTGTTTATATCATGATTCTTATCAGTACTTATTGCTGATAAGAATACATTTTTATTAAGAAATTCTTTCTTATTAATATCAACTCCACTTATATCCATCTTTGGCTCAGTTTTATCTATTGTAAAAGTAATATCAAAAGGTTTTTCTGGTTCAAAGCCAACAGCATCTTTTGACTTCACTTTAATTTCATAAAACCCTTCATCTTTAAATAAATAAGTGAATTTTCTTTGACCTTCATTAATATTAATAAACCCTTCAACCTCTAATGGTTTTCCATCCTTAGTAACTTCTATACTATTATTTTCATCTATTATATTTGAATCCTTTATATATATATCTACCTTTTTATCTTCTTTATAATAGCCTTTATCTTCTACACCAATCATTTCAATAATTGGTGAACTTTTATCTATTACAAACTCTATTATAATAGGTTCAATTTCATTTCCAGCCTTATCTTTAGATTTAACTTCTATATAATACTTACCTTCCTCTACAAACTTATAGGAAAAATCACTTTTAGTATTATCATTAATATCTTCTTTAAATCCTTCAACTTCAAGTTTCTTATTATCCTTTTTCACTATAATATCGTTAATATCTTGATTAGTATCTTTAGAACTTATTACTATATCCACATCTTCTTTGTTAAATTTTTTATAACTATTTACCTTTATTTCTGGTGCAGTATTATCTACAACAAAATTATATTCTTTTACTTCTAAAGAATTTTCAAATTCGTCTGTAGAGTTTACTATTATTTTATAACTATCATCTTCTGATATACTCTTATTTAATTGATATAACTTATTATTTACTTTAGTAAAGCTCCATAATTTTTTATCTTCCTCTACACCATTCTTAAATACATTAATTAGATTATTATCTGACATATTTTCATCTTCTAATAAAATTACTACTTCTTCATATGACTTAAAATACTGTATATCTTTGTTTAAATCTATCTCACCATATTTAGCAGTAATCTTAGGTGGCTTTGTATCAATTGAAAATTTAAAACTTTCTACTTTTCCTACTCTACCTGCATTATCTTCTGCTGTAATATTTATGTTATAATCTCCATCCCTTGAAAATTCATATTCTAAAGTTGCACTATTTTTACTGCCTTCATCTAATACAAATTCTAAGTCATCACTAGTGTAAGTTTCACCATTCCTTGTAACCTCTATCCTTAACTTTTCAATATCAAGTTCATCATTTTTAAGGCTAATATTATCATCTTTAACATTTATCCTTATATTTTTATTATCATCTTTATTTAATTTAGAATTTTCTTCTATACCTGTAATAGATATTTCAGGATCTATTTTATCTATAATAAAATCAAAAGTCTTAGGTTCACTTTCTTTAGAGTCAACAGCATTAATTACTAAGTTATGGCTACCTTCTCCTTCAATAATAATTTCAGAAGACTTCTCTCCTTTACTATTATCTAAAGTGGCCTTTACACCATCTAGTTCATAAAATGATTTACTATAATCTAAGGCATAGTTATCGCTAATCCTTATAATTACATCATCTTGATAATATTTATCATTATATACTTCATTTACTACTTCTATAGATGGTCTATTTTTATCAACTCCAAATTCTTTATCATCACTAAACTCTTTTCCTGTCTTATCTATTGCTCGTACTTCTATCTTGTATTTCCCATCTTCCTCTATAGAAATATTCGGTATATTCTTCCCATTACCCTTATATACTTCTTTTACATTATCATCTATTTCTTGTCCTTCTAATTTTTTATATAAGTTTACAATTACATTATTACTTTGTAAGTCCAAATCTTCTTCAGACAATTTAACTTTTATTTGGAAATGCTTATCATATATATCTTCTAGTAATTGAGATCCATCATCTAAAGAAAAGTTAATACTTTGGGTAGTTTTTATTCTTGTAATTGTAAAAATCTTCTCTTCTACTGGAATTTTTAACTCATTATCTTCTTTACCTTTTACTACTATCTCAAATATATCATTTTCATAAGAATTACTTAACATAGGAATTCTAACTTTATATTTCCCAGAAAATAAATTACTGTCCTCTAATACTTTTTCTATTACTATTCTTTGTAGGTCATTTGAATTTACTTTTGCATTTACATCAAATGGTATATCTTCATTAGTATTATCAGAGTCTAACTTTTCTGTTTTCTTATAATAATCACTTAGGTCTACTATTAATTCTAGTTTTTCACTTTCATTAAATATACCTGTGTACCATTTCTCTTTAAACTTATCCTTTGTATCCCACAGCTTATCTAAATATTGAATTTTTATACTACCGCTACTCATTGACCAAACAACTACAGATGCACTGTAAATTATAGAAACGGATAAAAATATAGCTAGAAAATTTCTAATTATTTTTTTCTTTCCCTTTAACCTCATCTCAAATCCTCCATATTTATTTAATATAATTATCTGAAGCAATTAATACTTCAAATTCTTTTATAAATTCCTCACTAAACCCATCATCTAATAGACTTGTTTCCTCTTCCAATAATCCTGTTTCCTCTTCCAATAAGCTTGTCTCTTCATCTAATAAACTCGTCTCTTCATCTAATAAGCTAGTACTTTCATCTATTACATCAGTTTCTTCCATAAATTCTGTAAATTCTTCTCTTAACAATGACTTATTATTAGGTATATTTATTGACTTTTCAAAAATTTCTTTGTTTTTTTGAATTAATAATTCAGTATCATTATATTTAGCTTTTCCCTTTTTCTTAGGTTCTTTTTTTATCTTTTCTTTTTTAGGTTTATTTTTACTGGAAGTAACTCTATATTTAAAGCCAAATAAATCACTTACTGTTTCTACTACATTACACTTAAAAAAAGCAATAATAGTTGTAATTAAAGTTATTATCATAAATGAAAGTCCTAAATAAAAGATAATCTGATAACTCATCTTCTCCTCCCTTATACTAAATAATTTCCAAGTTAATCATCCTACGTTTTACTCGTTTAAAATCTTCATTATTCTCCACATCCTCAATGCTTAAGGCTATATTATAGTAGTGCTTAGCTTGAGAGTAATCCTTTGTAGATTCTCCCCTTTCTTGTTCAATATCTAATAAAACATTAATCAATTTACTATATGCCCTAACACTATTTGGATACTTTGATATTACCGTCTTAAACTGTTCAATAGCACTTGGATATTCTTTTTTCTCTGAATATATATCTCCAATTTTAATTAAAATATCTTGTCTATTTGTTACTTCTAAATCTATTAAATCATTATAAAACTCTATAGCTGTATTAAAATATTTTTCTGCCTCCTGCTTGTCCCCTAAATTACTTCCTTTACTATGGTATGCTTGGGCTAACTTCTGACGAAATTGAACTTCATATTTTAAATTTAATTCTTGATTATCAATATTGGATAATGTCATATCAGCTTTATCAACAATTTCAATTGTCTTATCATTTGCATTTTCTATTTGCCCTTTATATGAACTATATATATTAGACAAAGAATTATAGTTTTCCAATTTTCTTTCATTATTAGGTAATGAATCAACATAATTTTCAAAGCTAATAAGTTGTTCTTTTAACTCTCCATAATTTGTATTCATATTACTCATACTTTCTGTAATAGGAATATAGTACTTAATATCTGGAATTTTACCTTTATTAATTTGATTGAAATATTTTAATGCTAAAGGATAATTTTTATTATCTAAATAAGTAATGGCTAATTTAAATAGTACTTCATTATTTTTATTAACATTGCCATATTTATCATTTATATATCCTTCTATTTTACTTATTCCAGTATTAGCATCATCCATATTTATATATAAATCCAATATTGTTATATATGCTTCGGATGCACTACTATCTACTTCAGTTATAGCCTTATCAAGGATCTCAATTGCTTTAACATTTTCTCCTACCGCAATAAAGGTTCTAGCTTCATTTATATACTTTTTATACTGATCTAACTGACTACCTTTCATTCCTTTATATCCTATAAATGTAACTGTAGAAGATACTATAAATAGTATAAAGCTAATTAAAAATAAACTTATTTTCTTAACTAGACTTTTTCTATAACCTTGGGTAAATTTATTTATATTTTTTAAATCAGATAGTAAATCCCTTGAAGATTGATATCTTAAATTAGGATCTTCTTTAATACACTTGCCAATTATATAATCTGTCCCTTCAGAAATTGAAGAATTTATTGATCTTAATGGTGGTAAATTTCTATTATCTTTAAATTTTTCTCCGGATAAAAGTTGATATAGTGTAACTCCTAAACTATAGATATCAGTTCTTTGATCTGCTCTCTTACTTAATACTTGTTCAGGTGCTGCATAGGTACTTGTACCAAAATTTTTAACATTTGAATTATCTTCTGTAATGGATATTCCAAAATCAATTAATTTTATCTTCCCCTCTGGTGTAAGCATAATATTATGTGGCTTCATATCTCTATAAATGATAGGCTTTGGCTTTCTAGTATGTAGATAATCTAATACATCAGCTAATTGAATAGCCCAGTTTATAACTTCTGTATCTTTAAATCTTTTTTCCCTATCTAACTTCTTTTTTAGAGATTCACCTTCAATATAATCCATAACAACATAGATATGATCAATTCCTTCTATAATGTCATATATCTTTGGTAGATTCGGATGATCTAATAAGGTTAATAAATCAGCTTCAGCCTTTAAACATTCTAATAATACTTCATTATTTATCTTGTTATCTTTTCTTATATCCTTAAGTACTACAGATTTATTTAGTCTATTATCTGCTGCTAAATAAATAATACTCATTCCACCTCTATCAATTTCCTTCAATATCTCATATCTATCATCTATTAGTGTTCCAATATTTAACAACTATTTCACCTCTGCTTATTATGAAACCTCAACTATAATTGAAGTTATATTATCTCTTTCCCCTCTTGCCATTGATAAATTCACCATATCTCTTGATATACTATTACTCTCATTTATTTCTTTATTGTATATATAATTTTTAAACTCTAAATCATCAACACTTTTATAAAGTCCATCTGATGCTAATAAATACTTATCAAATTCTTTTACTTCACCAATAGAATAAACTGGTTCAATATCTTTTCTAACACCAATACATTGGAGCAATACATTTCTTTTATAATGCTTACTACCTTCTTCTTTAGTTAAGTTTCCATTATCTATTTCTCTTTGCACAAAGGTTTGATCTTTAGTTAATTGATAGATATTATCTTGAATTAAGTAAATTCTGCTATCCCCAACTTGACAAATATAATATTTATTACTTACAATAATTAACAAACTCAATGTTGTTCCTAATTGTTCACCCTTCTCTATTCCATAATTAATTATCTTTTCATTAATCAAACTAATTTGATCATTAATTAAAGTAAAAATTTCATCATCAGTTATATTTAGAAAGTCAATATCAGAAAATTCATTATCAAACCATATAGATAATCCTCTTACAACTGTACTACTTGCAATTTCACCACTTGATAATCCTCCCATTCCATCACATACTCCAAACATACCTATTCTTCCATATTTACTTTTTGCAATTTTAATAATTAATGCATCCTGATTATTATCCTTAACTAATCCCTTATCTGTATAATAATCAATCTTAACTCTCATTCTATACTCAATCCCTCTCCCCTTTAATTATTAAAGAAAAATGGCTCTGTCGCACTATCAACTCTAATTAAGAGCTCAAAATTAAAAATAAAATAGTATTCATTCTTAATTTTACATTGTACGACAGCGCCATAAATATTAGTCTAACTCTTCAATACTTATATTTGTATGACTCTTTAAAATTCTACCTATTTTCATCCTATTTTCATCACTAACGTAAATATAATTTCTTTTCTCTTCTCTCTTTTGACTATAGTCATAAATCACTTCTTTTTTGCTGTTTTTTTCTAAATATTTTATTTTTTCTAAAGGATATCCTTGAATATTGAAACACTTTAAAGGATTGCTATACTCTATTTTAGTAATATTATCAAACCTTATGTAGATTTCCTCCATTCTTCTTCCCATTTTATCTTCTCTATCTATTGATTCATAAATTAACCTAATTCCCTCTGAATCATAATTTATTATTAATGGGACTGATTTATATCCCTCTTTACCACTAGTTGCTGATAAAACACTTGTAAAAAATCCCACTGGTATAACTAATGATCTTATTAATAATCCAAATGAAAATCCTTCACCTATAAGAGAAATTAAAAACATTATTACTGCAATTACAATTCCTATTATCATAATAACTCTTATTACTGGTTTCTCTGATTTTCCTTTAACATATATTTTATTTAAAAGTTCAACTTGACCTAATGTATTCTCCAATTTAATCTCCTTCTTTTTAAATGGGGCTGTCACACAAATAGCCCAGTTGCTGTCGCACAATGGAAAATTAAGAATTAAGAATGAAAAATTAATGAAAAAACTCCTCTGAGAGTTTTAGAAAATAATTAATTTTAGTAGTTCCATAGGAATTACATTAATAATTCTTAATTTTGGTTGTTTGTGCGACAGCCCCTTTCATTATGTGACAGCACCATCAATTAATGTATTTTTATGAAAATGATTTTGCTAGTTCTGCATCAGTTTGTTCAATAGCTTGTGCAGCACCTTGCATTTGTTGTGCAATCCCCTCAACTGTTGGTGGGAATTGCTCTTTGAATAATTTATAAAGTTCCTCAAAACTTATTACGAAACTACTTTGAGCAGCCCCTTCCCAGTTGTTAGTAACTGTATCTACTCTTTGCTTAAGAGCATTAAGTTGATTCTCTAACTCCTGTGCAGTATTGCTAATAAAAGTTGCACCATCATATAACTCCTGCGGAGTCATTCTAATTTGTGACATTTTAACCCCTCCATACATAGTATATATTATTAAATCTGCTTAGCAGAGTTTAACCTAATTAAATATTTAATTTTTTCGATTCATTAACTATACTTTCAAACTCTCCACTGGCAATCCTTAACATTTCATTAAGTATTGCAATGGTCTCCAAATATAAATCAACATTTTTAACCCAATCTTCATTTATATTATCAAAATAAGTTTTTCCAGCAATTGAATTCCATCCACCCTCTTTAAGGTTTTCTAATGTCTTTACTAAAGTGTTCTTTAACACTTTTATATTATCTACTGAAGTCTTATATTTTTCTCTAGTTCCATTTAAAACCTCTATATTAACTTCAAATTTATCCATACTTGCTCCTTTAATTCTTGAATAAATTCTTGATTTTAACTAATCTTTAAAATTCTCTTTACTAAATGTCATTAAATAATTTATTATATTTTTTTGCTTTATTAATATTTTCTTTAGCCTTATCTTCATCACCTAGTTCTTTATATATTGAAGACCTAATAGCATATATGTCTCCATTTTCTTCTTTTAAATTTTCTATATAGTCTAATAATTCCAAGGCCTTTTTATAATCTTTTGTATCCTTGTAACAAAGTACTCTAAACATAAATATATTTATATTTGTTGGATCTGCTATACTTAAATTTCTAAATACTCTCTTACAATAATCATATTGCTTTTTAGCCTCTTCATATTTTCCTAATTTATTTAGGCTTAGTCCTTTATAATACATAGCTGCAATTATATACTCAACTTCTCCCTCTTCTTTTTCTGATAAAAAGCTAGCTTCTTTTAAAAGATTTGAATAATCTTCAATTGAAAGATACACATTCATTAAGAAATATCTAGCTTCATAATCAACCTCTTCTTCCTCATAAGAAATGGCACTTTTCAAAGCCTTTACCACCTTATCATTATCTTCTTTTTGTGCATATATTTTAGCCATTTCAAACTCTAAATTCCTTATTTCTATTTCGAATCCATCCATTAATTTAACTTCTTCTATCATCTTTAAAGCTAGGTCATAATTACCTTTTAAATTTTCCAAATTAATTTTATCGTATATAAATGATACATCCTTTGGAAAAAGTTTTATAGCTTTATCAATAATTTTTTCTGCCTCTTCATAATTTTCTTGAGCGCAATATATTTCAAATTTATAATGATAACCTTCAAATATATCAGGGCAAAAATCATTTACTTCATCAAGTGCCGCTAGTGCTTCATCATAGTTTTCATTTTTCATAAAGGCTACTACTTGCCTAATTCTATACTCTGCATTAAATTTATCCATACTAATAGCTTTTGTATAATTTCTAATTGCAAAAGGATAATTTTCAGCTTCTTCATACAACATCCCTAAATTAAAATAAAGACTAGGATCATCATATCCATAAGAAACTGCTTTATTATAGTTTTCTAGTCCTTTTTCAAAGTTATCTTTCATAAAAGCAATATTTCCTAGTTCAAAATAAACCATAGGATTACCCTTATCTAATAAAATAACCTTTTTAAAATATGTCTCAGCCTCATCATAGTTCTCCATAGCCCCATATGCTCGTCCTATGTTGAAATATGTCTCTATATCATTAGGATCTGTTTTATTTGCTTTTGTAAAATATTTAATAGCTTCTTCATACTTTCCACTAGCTAACATCATTCCACCTAGTTGATTTAATTCAAGTATTTCTGGAGCATCTTCTAACTCAATACCCATACTTTCCTCCCTCCTGACTTTCTACCATTCATCAGTTATTTCTATTTTTTTATTAGTCTTATCTTCTAATAACCTCATTATTTCTTCATTTTCATAATAGTACATATATATATTAAAACTTTCTGATGATTTACATTTATTTTTTCTTTTTACTTCCCCAGTAGCTCTATCATTATAGTCTACATTATAAAATGTTCCATAAACCTTCAATTCAAAACTCTTAGGATTATAGGTTATTTTAATTATTTTTCTATACTCTATTTCACACCCTCTACATAATGAATATCTATCATACTCTTTATCATAATAAGTATATTTAAAAATATCATTATCAAATATAACTTCATCAAAAAAAGTACTATCTACATCGTTGTTACACACTTTAAATCTCATATGCCTATAATAAAATAAGTTAGGTACACTAAATAAAATAGTAAATACCAAAGTTACAGTTAAAAGCATTATTTTATCTATTTCTCCATTAAATCCAAAAGAGTTTATTTCAAAATAATATGATGCTATCGCTGCTAATAAAATTGTAATTATCAGTATTATAATCATTACTATTGATGCTTTTCTCCATTTTGGGTGCTTACTTCTATGTTTTCTTATTACTTTTGTTCTTAGCTTTTTATCTGTATCAAAGTGTTTTATCATAAATAATTCACCCTCTACCATTCATCAGTTATTTCTATTTTTTTATTACTCTTTTCTTCTAATAACCTCATTATTTCTTCATTTTCATAGTAGTACATATATATATTCATATGTGGGGAGATCTTATTTTTATTTTTATAATATACCTCCATAGTTGATCTATCTTTGTAAGTTACATCATAAAACTTTCCATATACTCTTAACTTATATGACCTTGGATTATAATCTATTTTTTGAATATTTCTATAATCTATTTCTCTTCCTCTAGCATAATCACCTTTTTCAGAATCTGTTGTATAATAACTATCTATTAGTTTATCTTGATCAAATATAAGACTTTCTAATATATGATAGTCAACATAATCATTACATACTTTAAATCTCATATGCCTGTAATAAAATAAATTTGGTAAGTTAAATGTAAAAGTTAATATAAGAAAATAAAATATAAAATCAACTATAAAATCATCTGAAGAGTTTCTATTTAAATAGTATGATAATATTCCAGATACTATTGTTAAACTTAATAATAGTATTATCATTATTACTGAAGCTTTTCTCCATTTTGGATGATTACTTCTATGCTTTCTTATTACTTTTGTTCTTAGCTTTTTATCTGTATCAAAGTGCTTTATCATAACTACCTTCCTTTTTATTTAATTAACTATTTATATATTATTGTATTTTTATTAAAAATTAACTATTGGTATATGTTTTATATTGATATTAAAATCTAATTTATTAAATTTCATAGGCTTAACATTATTTCCAGTTATTAAATCTATTTTTTTACTAAAATCCTTAGGAAGATTTATTAATTTATATACGTTAGGATGAAAAATCTTACCTCTTTTTTCTTTTACAATAGTGTTTTCTGCAAGCTCATAAACTGTATTTATCTTTTGAGTCCCTTTTACTATAAACTCTTTAAATTTTCCACCTTTTATTTTTTGATCATTGATTTTCTTGAATTTTTCTGTATAACAATCCTTTATATAGTTTTTAATATTAATAAGTCCCTCTTTAGAGGCATTTTTCATTATTCCTTTTGACCTATTTCTCTTCAATGTATCTGCTGATAAGAGCTCTTTAAATACCTGTGTACCTTGTTTAAAAAATGCTTTTTTATATCCTATTAATCCTTTAAATTCTCCCCATAAGGTTCCTAAGCTTTTAAAAACTTCTCCTCTAAATTTACCATCATTTTTTAAAGAAACACATCCATTAAAAAAGCTTTTAGGATTCATTTTCCATATAGTTCCATCATCTTTAATAGACCGAATCATAAATTTTTCTCCAACTATACCAACACTATTTTTCTTACCAGTTGTTCCAAAGAGAGTTTTCAAAGAATTCAAATTTTTCTTTTTCCCAAATTCTACAATACTTTTACCTATTTTTCCAATATCCTTGCCTAAAACTAAAAGGCTTACTACTCCATCAGTAAAATCCCAAGCTCTAGCCAATTTAGAAGCAAATTTACTATTTGAGCTTTCCCTAAGATGACCAGAGAATGAGTCTATTTTCCCATATCTATGTGCCCATGCTGGATCTTCTCCATTATTGTTATACGCCTTATAATTGTAATAGCTTTTAGTAAGGGAATTATATATAGTTATAACCCCTGCTATTATTGCAATAACTCCAATCCCTGATACAAATAATCCTGCAATGGTAGCTGCTGCTAAAAGTGCAGATCCTATAGCTTTAATAATATATTTCCCTCCGCCAGTTCTATACCAGATTTCCATATGATCATAAAAATTATCCCATTTATTTTTTATATGATTAAAAGCACTACTTACCCATCTTCCAAGTTCAGTTGAATTCACAAGATTTGTTCCAAGCCATGTAAAAAATTCTGAAACAGGAGATATATTCAATCTAGACTTATTATTATTCTTGAAACTTTTATATAAAGTGTTTATTCTTTTTGCAACTCCCTTATCAGTTTCTTTTACATTTTCTGAAAACTTTTTAATTTCATCTGAGAAATCTTCTAGACGTTCTATTTTCTTTTTTAATAGTGATTGCTTAGTATTTATATATCCTACTGAGCTGGAGGTTAAATTACTATGACCTCTAGTCAATTTATCTAAATATTTTATTGGTTCTTTTGATAATCTCTCTGAATAGTTAGTTAAGTCCTTGGCTGCATTTTTACTATACCTACTAACACTACTTAGCTGACTATAACTAATTTTCAATTCACTCATAATAACCTCTTTGATATTTATTATTTTCAATTTCAGCTAGCTTTCTTATATACCTCTCTCTAGCATAAGAAAGATTAATTTCTAAACTTCTTATCTTTCCTTTTATCTCATCTATCTTTAAGCCTATATTAGAAATTTCTGTCCTTAAATTCGATATTGCATATGAGCTATAATAATCTTCATCGTAGGATTTTTCCTTTAATGAAACTAAGGTATCTACAATCTCTTCTTCATTTCCACCTTTTATTGCGTAATTTATTTGCACATTTATTTGATTAATTTTTCCATTATACTCTGATATATTTCCTGCTACATTTCTGTATATCGTAATTACATAATTTATCTCTCTTAATCTTGATTTATAATCATTCAATAGTTTCTTATTACTTCGTATATTTTCTTCTATTGTTGATATTTCTCCAATTATTGATGATAAGGACATAGTTTTTTCACCACCTATAAATTTACCCTTCTCTAGCTTGGTCAATTGCTCTACTTACTTCTCTATCAGCTTCAATATATGCTGCTTCAGATTCCACAAGAGAATCATAAAAGTCATATAAAGTTTCTTCAATATCTATAATTGCTCTATTTAGTACTGTATATTTGTTTTCAAAGGCATTCCTAGACTCTCCAACCCAAGTCGATAATAACTGAGTAGTAGCTGTTTCTATGTCATTTTTAGAGTTAGTTAACTCTTCTATCATTGTTCTAATTTGTTTTGAAGCCTCTTTTAATTCCGAGGTGTCTAGTTTATTTACTTGTTCCGACATAACATCCTCCACTTAACCATAATGGTATTATATTTATATAATACCATTATATCTCTTTTTTGGAAATATATTATACCAATATTTTTACTTTCTTTATTTCACTTCCTTCAATTTTATAAACATCATCATCTCCTAGCTCCTTTTTAAAGTTTCTAACGACATTTAAAGGAATATCAAAAACTTTGTTTTGATTTAAGTCATCAAATAAAATTGCATTCTTATCTTCTTTAATAAGTTTTAACAGCTCTGGTGCATTAAATCCTATTGTTTCATTTTCTATATTGCTGAATATAAAGGATACCTTATAATTTCTATACTGCTTCATAATCTTTTTATACATATCCATTACTGATTTATTAGAACTTGCATCATTTACAGCATCCATGTTATTACAAATAATTATAATTAAAGGCTCTCTTTCTAAAGACTCAATTCCATATTCCAATACTTTTCTTTGTCTTACTATTAACTCTTCATATACCTCTTCAATAATTGAAGTAAATTCACTATACAAAATTGAGTATTTTTCTACAAACCCAAAATCATCTAAAAATCTATAATCTTTTTCTATATTATCTACTGCATAAACTATTGTAGGATATGTCATTATAGAAGCTCGTACACCATTAATTAAATTTTCTATAACTTTATTTTGTGCTTTTCCAATCTTACCAATTAAAGATAAACTACCTATCTTCTCCATATCCAATATTTCAAGATCTATACTTTCATAATTTAATCCTAAAATAATATTATTCTTTGATAATACTTTAGTATTGTAATTATTATTTAAATATTCTCTAGTTAATACCTTTGGTATCTCTGGTATTCTTCTTGCTCTTTCATATCTATTAATTTCATTAATTTCATTTATAAACTTTCTCATATTCTGTACTCTATCTATTTCCTTATCTCCACTAAAAGCTAAGTAATTTTGATATTCATACACCACTTTATCTATAGAAATAAGAGCTCTTCCTGGTACATTTTTAGGCTGCATCCTACATCTATCGAACATTGAACCATATTCCCCAGTATCATTACAATATAATGCAACTCTTCTTCCGAAGTTAGACATATATTTAAAGCCAACTCCATTTGTTTGTGAGTTTGCAATTATCATTACTATTCCTACAGCAACTCCATCTCTACAAACATTCAATAGTATTTCCTCATATTCTGGATATAACTCTTTTAATGCAGTAAAGTTATCAATTAAAATAATTATTTGTGGTAACTCTCTATATCCTGCTTCCTTATAAGATATAAAGGAGCTTATTCCTAAGTCTGAAAGAACTTCTCTTCTTTTATTAATTTCACTTTTCATCATTTTCATAAAAGTTTTAAGTTTTTCATCTTCTGAAGATGTTATTACTCCACCTACATGATTTAATTCATCAAAGTTTCTTAATATCATTGAAGCAAAGTCTAATATATAAATATTGACTTCATTTGGTGTATATATCTCTGTAGTTGTACGTATTATCGTTTGTAATAAGCTTGTCTTCCCAAATTGTGATGAACCTACAATAAACAAGTTATTTTCAGATATATTTAATATAACTTTATCTTGAAGTTGGTGAGTAGGATCATCATAAATTCCAATAGGAATCTTAATTTCTAAATCACTTTTTTCAATTTTCTCTATATCTTCTAATAATATATTTTCAGGTAAAGGTGGAAGGCATATTCCATTTAATCTTTCTATATTTTTTTCTATACAATATGATGAAACATAATCTACTATAGCTTCAAGCTGAGTTTCATCACTTTCTCTGTTTTTCTTTTTTTCTTGTTTAAAGGCTAGTTTTCTTTTTCCCCATGGTGACACTTCACTTATTTCAAATTCCTTTGTGTTTCCTATATAATCATTAATTGCTGGTGCCCCACTATAAGCTGATTGAAACAACTCGAAAATTTCATTATTTCCAACTTGAAGGTATGCCCTACCTGGCTCCTTAATTTCTGCAGCTAAAGGAGTTTTTATTACTTCTTTACTATCTTGTTGATTTTGTACTTTTAAGCATAACTTAAATTTAGAGTTACTCCATATTTGTTCATCTATAACTCCTGAAGGCTTTTGTGTTGCTAGAATTAAATGAACCCCTAAACTTCTACCTATTCTTGCAGCACTAATAAGCTCTTTCATAAACTCAGGCTGATCACTCTTTAGTTCTGCAAATTCATCTACTATTAATATAAGATGTGGCATTGGTGTTTCTACTTCCGCATTTTTAAATTTTTTAATATAAGCATCAATATGATTTACACCTGCTAAAGAAAATAACTCTTGTCTTTTCCTAAGTTCTGCCTTAATTGAAAGTAATGATCTTGTAATTTCTCTTCCATCTATATTAGTAATTGCACCCATTAAATGAGGTAAGTCCTTAAACTGATTTACCATTCCTCCACCTTTAAAGTCTATTATTACAAAGCCTACATCATAAGGATGGAATATAGTTGCCATAGATAAAATATAAGTTTGAATTATCTCACTTTTCCCTGAACCCGTTGTTCCTGCTACCAGTCCATGAGGTCCATGATTTTTTTCATTTAAATCTAAGTAAATTACTTTATTCTTTGTCTTTACTCCTAATGGAGCTGCCATGCTTTTATAAATCATAGATTCAGTCCATCTTTTTTCTAAGTCAATTTCATCAACATTTACAATATTTAACAATTCAAATAATGATATTGTTTTAGTTAATTGACTTTCTAAGCTAACATCATCAATGTAAACAGCCGCAAGCCTTAAAGCTATTTCATTAAAATCTAAATTACTTAATGATTTACAAGTGAAATCTTCACTTTCTTCTCCATTATTACATTGAATTTTACTTATACTATTATCCTCATTAAATTTAATAATCTCTGTACATCCCTTTGGTAATAATTCTTCATATTTATTTAAAAATATAAATGTTACTCCATAATCACTTGCATTCTTAATGTATTTTGATATTGGATGATTTGCTATTCCTTTATAATCTATAATAAATATTATGAAATGCTCATTAGTACTTTTCTTTTTTTCTGAATTATCCTTTCTTCTACCAAGCTCTATAAAAATATATTCAAATAATATATTTTTACTTTCTTCATCATATATTAAATTTCTAATACCTAAGTTATCATTTTGTACATGCTTAATCCATCTTAGCCAGCTAAAGCTTTTTATATCTTCCTCATCAAATATATAGAAAAGCTTAACATCTTTATAAAATTGTCTACTTATTATATCTATTGTAAGGGTATTAATAAAATCACATAACTCTTCATGCTCGCCAACAACACCAATTGAATTTGCTTTTTTAAGTTTAGATATTATAGGTCCATTACTGATATATCTATATTTTTCTTCAATACCTGCTGGAAGCTCCCTTAATTTATCCTTTGTATTCTTAAATTCATCTGCTTTATATTTAATCTTGCAAGGTGCTAATATTTTTCCTTCCCCTAATCTAATATCTAGGAAATCTTCATCTCCTATATCTCTATCAAATAGTTCTTGATTAAAACTTTCTAAATTATATATATTTTCATCAATAGGCTTATATAATTTATTTAATATATCCTCTTCTTTTTTTCTAGATTCCTGTATCTGTCTCTCTTTTTCCTCTATATACTCTAAATATACTTTTTTTCTTTCCTTAACTTCCTTTTTATACTCTTTCTTACTTACTATAGCTGTCATTATAGACATTAATATCCCAATAGACATAGTTGCAACGCTATATAACACAAAGGAGCTTCCCCCTCCCATAACACCTCTAAGGACTACAGTAACTCCAAGCATAGCAAGGGCTGGAATAAGTGTCATAACTAAATTTTCTTTTGGTTTTTGTGGCTCTTGATCTGGCATAAGAACTTCAATTTCAGAATTTGGAATTATATATTTAACTCTACTTTTTCTATTAAATTTAGGATAATTCATTTTATTACTTGAATATAAATCTTCATAAATTAGCCCATTTATCCTTACATTTTCATAAATATCTGTATATAATTTATTTTCTTTAAAATAAAAGTAATATCCTACTATTGTGAAAAAATCATATTCTTTTAATTCTTTCACCTCATCTATTTTTTCTGTATTTACATACAATCCATATTTTGTGTTATTATCTTGAATATAAAACTTACCATCTTTTAATGTTAACTCTACATTCCCTATGTTAAAAAGAGGATCAGAAATATAGATATTATCTATTTCATTGCTACCAATTGTAAGTTTATTAATATTATCTAAATTAATAATTCTATTATATTTTCTTTCTACAGTATCAAAATCAATAAAGAAATTAAGCTTAAATAATTCACCATTAAAGTTTTCATACTTAACAAGTATTTCATCACCATACTGTAATTCTTTAGTATGTAATTTCATTATTCCATCTGTTGTAAAATATACATTTTCACCATCTATTAACTTCCATGAACCTTCTGTCATTAGTATTTTAAATTCAAAGTCTTCAAAAAACCTTTCTCTACTAAACCTAACTTGACAGCCCTTTGTTGTACCAATTTTTACAATAGTAGTCTCGCTATCAGATAGAATATATTCCCTATATATATCTTTTGACCATATAACTATTTTGTATCTATTATTCACAATATCCCTCCACTAAACTACATTTATAATAGAGCCATCCCTAATTTTATACTCCTCTAATGTTCTATTCCCTCTTAATAAAGCAATAGGATTTTCTGTTCTTAAAAACACATCCATAATATTTTCTGTATTTATATTTAAGTTATATGCTTTATTTAATGCTAATACTAAATCATTTGCTGTAATATCAAGTGGTATCTCTATATCAATTTTTTTATTTAACTTATGAATATATAAAATAACAATAACTTTATTCATTCTAATCTCCTATTCAAAAATAAATGCTAGCTTATTTATTTTCTTACAACTTGCTAAGAAAGATAAATCAATATTTTCTTCTTTAAACTCCTCTATATATTCAGAGATAGTACATCCCTTAATAAAATCATCATCTATTAGATAATTTTTTTTATCCTCTTTATACTTATTACATATAAAGATAAACTTATTTGTATTAGAGCTATCAATGTTGTATTGCAACGAACTTAATTTTATAGCATCTGCTTTACTCTGACCTGTGATTATTGCAACCTTATCGCAATAACTCATTAAAATTGATTTTTCATTAGTAAACTCTGATGAAGTATCAACAATAATATAATCATATTTTCCACTTTCTTTTATTTTCTTTATCATAAAGCTATAATCTTTCATATTAATATTTATTGAAGATAGTGCTTGTCTAAAAGGTAGTAAATAGTCAATTATTTCACTTCTTACCCCCTCATCCAAGTGCTCTATTAATTCCTGAGTATTATTCGTAATATACTTTTCAAAACTTGTATCACAGTACTCTTTTTTACTTAGCAAAAAGTTAAAACTTTGAAGTATATCAGTATTAATGTATAATACTCTTTTATTTATCATTTTTAATGCACTACCTATTCCAAAGGAAATTGTTGTCTTTCCTATACCACCTGAAGGTGAGTAAACCATAATAACATTTCCCTTACTTGAATCATTAGTAACATCTAATACTGAATTATTAATAACCTCTGTATATATTTCCTTAACACTAGTGTATTTAAATATATTATGTATTTTCAAATCACCAGTAGCTTCATTTATAAGCTTATCTTCATTTAGCACAAAAATATTTTTAATATTATGCTTTCTAAAACCTTCATTAAATAGCTTTTCACTGATAATTAAGATATCTATTTCTCTAGGTAATGAAAAATACTTTTGTAAATAATCCATATCTGTTATAACACTTATTTCCGCATTATCATCAAAAGCCTCTACAAATTTTAATTCCAAAGGAATAAGATAGTTTTCATCAGAATCTATTAACATAATACTAGTCTTAGCCATACCATTCCCCTTCCTATAAATTAACTACTTTAAATTCTGAGTTAGCTAATTTAATTACATCACCAGGTTTTATTTCATTTTTCTTATTACCTTCTAACCTTCTTCCATTTAAATAAGTTCCATTTGAACTATCTAAATCAGTAATATAGAATTTATTATTTATTACTGATATTTTGCAATGCCTTCTACTTATGGCTTTATTAAAATTAATTACTCCATCAGAATAACCATTATTTGTTCCTATAATATACTCATTTTTCATTACATTTAAACTAAAATCAATTTGAGCATTTAAAGCAACTAACTTAATCAAGCTTTCATTTTCCATTAAAGTAGTTTCTTGAAATTCCTCTGATACATCTTCATATTCATGGAAAGTATTGTTATAGGTCGAATTATCCTTATCTTTTATTCTAGAAAATAGTCCACCTAAAATTCCTTTCTTTTTTTTATCATCTTTTATTAAAACCTTATTTTCCTCTATAGCTTTTTGATTTAAATCTTCTTCATAAGATTTTTTATAAATTTGAGCCTTACTTTTGTTTATTTCCATATTATTTAGCTCATCTATAACAGCTTCAATGCTAATATTATCTGTAAGAATATCTATTAATTTATTAATATTACTTTCATAAATTAGCTTACTATTTTTAATAGCTTCTACTATAGTCTTCTTTAATTCAAAGAAAAAATTATTTTCATTATTCATATTGTTATTTTTTATAGGTAAATAAATTAAGAAAACATCTAACTTATTTATATCTAAATAAATAGAATTTGTATTAAAAAGGATATTCCTATACTCAATAAATCCATTATCTTTTATAGCTACTAATATGTTTAACAATTTAATTAATATTTTTATGAATTTATCTATAGTCAAAGTATTTATTACATTGCTTAAAGCTAAATATTTTGATACATCATATATTAATTTAATTTTCCCATTAAAAAACACCTTATTGCATTTAATGAAACCACTTGAACTTTGATTTTTGAGAACCTTATATCCTATATCAAAAAAAACATCATTATTATCTAAAATATAATTTATATTCACATCATTTTTTATTCCTTCTGTTATATTCTCCACTTCGATCCCCCCCTAAAATTCCACCCAATTATATTAATTAGTTCTATTTTTGTTATTATATGTATATTATACATTTTATTTTCTACCCTTACAATAAATTGTTATAAAAATAAGAGAATAACGCTTTCAAATTTGTTATCCTCTTATTTTTCAATCTTTATTTACTTATTTATAACTTTACCCTGTAACCCTAAAATAATATCTAAGGTCTTATCATGTAAAGCCTCATCAAAACTTGCACATAGACTAGCATCTACTGTAATTTCTGCTTCTCTAAATTGTGATTGAAACATTACAAAATTACTTATTACACAGATATTAGTTACTACTCCTACTATTTCTATTTCACTTATATCATTTCCAATTTCTTCAGCTATATTAACCATATCTTTAGGAGATATACCAAAACCATACTTTTCATAATATAATGTATTCTTTCTATTTTTAAAATCTACGAGTCTTCCATATAACTCATGTCCCTTGCTTCCTTTAATACAATGGACTACCGGTAAATTCTTCCCTTCCCTTGTTTCTAAATAATCTTCTTCATGAGTATCATAAGTAAATAGCACTTTATGCCCTTCATTTAAATAACTTTCTACTTTATTATAAATATCATCTTCTAAGGTTACAGCCTTTTCAAACCCTAAAGCACCATCTACAAAATCCTTTTGAAAATCAATAACTACTAATAACTTCCCCATATCATATTCTCCTTCTCATTTATACTATAATCAATATATTCTTTTTATAAGATTATACCTTATCTTTTATATACTATTTAAACCATACACATGTATTTTAGTTTTACCTATTATAAATTATACCAATTTATTAATAAAATAGGTTTATACTATAAAAAATTAATGTTTTCTTTTATTACTAATAGAGAGCTCACTTATCCTATCTTTTACATAACAAATGATATTATATCAATTTTATCTAATCAAATAATTTTTATTTTTCTTATATATATTATATAATGTTATCATGATATTTTTTAAGAGGTGATTAATTGTTATGAATAATACTCTAACTGAAGAAAATATAAAAAAGTTAAGAGAAGAATTAGAATATAGAATGACTGTTAAAAGGGCTGAAATTGCTAAAGAAAAAGCCATAGCTGCTGCTCATGGAGATAGATCTGAAAATGCAGAATATAAGGAAGCTTGTGCAAACTACAGAGAAAATGATAATAGAATACAATATTTGTTAAATATGATTTCTACAGCTACTGTTATAGCTGATGATGAAATAGATAGTTCTACTCTAGGAATAAATAGTAAGGCTAAAATTAAATTCATTGAAGATGAATTTGAGGATATCGTTACTTTAGTCACAGTTATGGATTCTGATCCTGAAAATATGTGTATAAGCATCGAATCTGATTTAGGATTAGCACTTAAAGGAAAGAAAGTTGGGGATATTGTTGAAGTAATAGCTCCTGAAGATAAATATACTGTTGAGGTTATTGAAATATTATAAAATATAAGAATTATGAGAGGTATATTATGGAATTAATAACATACGAACATAAAGCACATTATTATGAAACTGATCAAATGGGTATAATACATCATAGTAACTATATTCGTTGGTTTGAAGAAGCTCGTGTATATCTAATGGAAAAATTAGGCGTTGGATATGATGTTACTGAAGAAAAAGGTATAATAAGTCCTGTTCTAGGGATTGAATGTGAATTCAAATCTATGACTCACTTTAATGATGTTTTAGAAATTATACCTACAGTTGGAGAATACACAGGAATTAAACTAACTGTCAATTATGTAATTAGAGATAAAGAAACTAAAGAAATTAGATGCACAGGTACAAGTAAGCATTGTTTTATGTCAAAGGATAATAAAATTCTTTCATTAAAAAGATCTTTTCCTGAGTTACATGAAATGTTTGCTAATTATAAAAAAGTCTGCGATGAAAATTCAATAATATGATAAAATACTAAGCATTTTATTAATTAAAGAATAAAAAAATTTATAAATAAAAGAATACTTATAAAAAATATTTATAGATTTTTTTGTAAGAGTATCTTTAAAATAAAGGAGGTTTTGTATATCAAAACCTCTTTTTTTTTGAGACAATTTCTTAAGTTATGTATTATTCATTTTTTTCAATAACCTATAAAAAAAGTTCATTCATTTTTCTTTCAGAACATACCTTTTCTAATTTTTTTGAAATTGCCAATAATGACCCTTTATTTACACTTCGAGATTTACTTGGACAAATAGATACGCAACGCATGCAGGAAATACATTTTTCTTTTTCTACCAATGTTGGATTTTCTTTTGAAATAGCATTAACTGGACACTTTATAGCACAGAGACCACATTTACTACATCCTTCTCTTACTTCTGGAATTAAAGGAATAACCTTATATTCTTTATATGGATTATTCCCTGGTACATATAAATCTTTAGTATCCTTTACCTCTTTTAAAACTTCTTTAATCTTATCAGAGAATTTTATCAATTCTTCTTTATCTTGTAAATCTGGTCTACCAGTAGCAAATTGATGCATAATGGAATGTTCTGTAACTGCAGCAATTGCTGCAATGCTAACAAATCCTAATGTTGTTAATGTATCTTTCAATTCTAATAACACATCTTCATATGCTCTATTCCCATATGTTGCTACCAAAATCACTTTTGAACCATTTCCATTTAGTTTCTTAATATTAGACATTGCTACCATGGGAACACGCCCACCAAAAGACGGAGTTGCTATAATACAAAGATCTTTTTCACTAAAGGTAAATTTCGAGAAATCTTCCATTTCATTTAACAAATCTAATTCTATTCTTTCATAATCAAATTGCTTACTTATTAAATCTGCTACTTTTTTAGTTCCACCTGTGGGACTAAAATAAATTTCAAATAATTTCATATGTTCTATATCTCCCATCTAAATTTAACTCTATCTATTATACAACCTATCTTTATTTCGGATTTTAATACAAATTCTTTATTCCCTCTTCTAGTATTTGAAGCTGTAATAAGGTTTCTTCATCTTTAATTTTCTTTTCCTTATTATTTACTATAGCATCATATAAATCATCATATACTCTTCCATAATCACCATTTACTGACTTAACTTTTTCTTCATGAATTGTACTCTCTTCATCTATATAAGTTAAAGTTCCATAGTGTTCAAAAGAGTCTATTCCAAAGTCTTTATTAGTAGGCATATAAAACATTTTTAAATGCTCTTCTTGCCTATCCTTACTTTCCTTTACGAAGCAACCCTTTTTCCCATAGACTATAAAGCTTGGTCTTTGCTTTATTCTAAAGTAACTAGATTTAACTGAAACTTTTAAATTTCCATAGTATAAATCTAAATCAAAATAATCATTCATTCTACCTTCACCTAGAAGCTGTCTAACATCATATTTAATACTATCCGGCTTACCAAAATAACTTATAACTTGATCTAAGGTATGACATCCATGTCCATATAAAAATGATCCATATGGTGAAAATGCTTTTGTTCCTTCAGGTGTTTCAGGTCTAAAATAATCAAAATGCATTTCCAACTCTAACAAGTCTCCAAGCTTCCCACTTTCTATTACCTTCTGAACTGTTAGAAAATCACTATCAAACCTTCTATTTTGATACGCTTGAACTATTAATCCTTTTGATTTTGCTAAATCAAATATTTCCCTAGCTTCTTTATATGTTTCCATAAAAGGCTTTTCTACTAGACAATGCTTATTATTTTCTAATACTAGCTTAGCATAGTTATAATGGCTGTCTTGCATAGTACAAATAACAATTAACAGTATTTCCTCATCCTTTAATAATTCATCTAAATTAGAAGTGTAATTAACTCCTTCTATTCTATCCCAAGCTTCATTTTTGGGATTTCTTTGATAAATAGTCTTTACCCTTATATTTTCTCTTTGTAATACAAAAGGTAAATGATATCTATTGGTACTCTTTCCATTTCCTATATACCCAATTGTAAGCATAATATTCCTCCTAAGTTATAAATTCTATAATATTATATTAACTTATAGAGAATAAAATAAATATCAAAATTTAATATTTTTTAGTAAATCTATATTGTTATAACTTTCATTTATATATTTAATATAATAATTTTTGAGAAAAAGTATTCGTAGTGATTTAGAAGAATATCTTTGATAATAAAAAATCTGCGATATAAACCGCAGATTTTAACTTCAAGTATTTATTTCATTGATTCAATAACGTTGTCCACTAACGAATCCATATCAACAATATTCTTATCATTCATTGCTGATAAAAGTGTTACCTTATTATCTAGCACTGTCATATTCTTCATTCCTGCAAAGAAATCTCCAATTAATTTTCCTGTATTACATGCCCATGAGCCATTTTCAATTAATGCAACTGTTCTCTTTTGAAGATTTAATGCCTTCATATCAATTAAATAATTATGCATTGGAGGATATATTCCTGAATTGTAAGTAACTGAAGCTATAACTAAATGACTAACTCTAAATGTTTCAGATATTAATGTAGAAACATGAGTGTTAGATACATCATACATTACTAAATTAGTTATTCCTTTTTCTACAAATTTAGTAGCAAGAGCATTTGCAGCAGATTCTGTATTTCCATACATTGAAGAGTAAACTATCATTACAGCTTCTTCTTCAGGCTCATACTTACTCCATTTATCATATTTTTCAATAAAGTATGATAAGTTATTTCTCCAAACTGGTCCATGAAGTGGACAAATCATCTTTATATCTAAGTCCTTAATCTTCTTAAATAGAATTTGTACATGTGGACCATATTTTCCTACTATATTAGTATAATATCTTCTAGCTTCATCAATCCAATCTCTTTCAAAATTAACTTCATCATTAAATAGTTTACCATCTAATGTTCCAAATGTTCCAAAGGCATCAGCAGAGAATAATATTCCAGTTGTAGTATCAAAACTTACCATAACCTCTGGCCAGTGAACCATAGGTGCAGTAATAAATTTAAATTCGTGCTTTCCGAAAGATTTAGTATCCCCATCAGCTACCTCTTCTATTCTATCATCAGTATCAAATCCAAATTGGTTCATAAATACAAATGACTTTTGTGTGCTAATTATTTTTACTTCTGGGTAACGAAGTATTATTTCCTCAATACATGCAGCATGATCTGGTTCCATATGATTAATAACTAAATAATCTAGGCTTCTCCCGTTTAATACCGCTTCTACATTTTCTAAAAATTGTCTTGAAATAGACCAATCCACTGTATCAAATAATACAGTTTTTTCATCTAATAATAAATATGCATTATATGAAACACCTTTTGGTAGTGGATGTAAATTCTCAAATAACGCAAGTCTCCTGTCATTACCACCAACCCAATAAATGTCTTCTACTACTTTTCTAACACAAAACATTATTATCCTCCTCTTCACTATTCATCTATAACTTATTCTATGTATAATAATTTTTTTCACCACAAAAACTACATATAGTTTCCCCAGATAAGTATAGTTTTATTACTTATAAAATAACTACAAACTATTAAATTACTATTAATCTATCTTTATTTCCATATCATATAACATTAAATTTGATTTTAAACAATATAATTTCAAACAATAATTATTATTATAAAATAAAAAAAATATAGTGTCAAATATATATTATTGCTCACTTTAAACTATTGTTACATTAATAAAAGTTATACAAAACTTTGTATAACTTTATATTATGAATTTATATATTATTAAATTTTTATAAATTTATATTTGCTTTTTTAGCTTGCTTACATAAGTCTTTAGCCTGAAGAGTATACTTTTTTCCATCTTTGATAAAATTACTTCCACATTGCCTAAACTCAAAGCTAACCCCTTTATTTATACACTGTTGTCTAATAAATAGAACCCAATCATAATTAATCGGACGAGCAAATTTATCAGATTCTCCTCCTACTACAACAAGTTCTACATCATCTAAGTATTTTTCAATATTTACTTCTTCAATAAGAGGCTGACATATAATATTTTTATGTTTAATTGGTAAAGAAGAGAAAATATTCAGTCTAAAATCAACTTTTTCTTGATTTTCTACTGTGCAACCAATAGTTACATTGTTATATCCATCATTCCAATCCCTTGGAATGCAATTCATAAATCGTTCAATGCGCTTTGTTAAGAATATAAAATGTAAATCTGTTCTTTCTTTAATCATCTTCCAACATTCATCTCTCCACTTATCAGCTTCTTCAATAAAAAAATCTGATGAAAAGCATAAATAAACCGTTTGTCCTGATTTAATTTTATATTCACCCTTTTTATTTTTCTGAATTGGAGCATAAAAATTATCTGTTTTAGTAATTATGTTGGTATCTACTTTTCTTTTTGCATCACCTTTATGTATATAACAAAACTTGCATCCTTCACTATACTTGTGACAACCACGCCACGGATTCCACATAGCCATAATTTATCATCCTTTTAAAATTTAGATTTTTCATAATTATAAGGAATACTTGTACCTACAACTACATCCTCAATCTTTTCAATTATTAGCCAATCATCCATATTAGCTTGGTGATCAAAATCTAAAGGCTCTATTTCTTTAACATCATTAAATTCTACTAAACAAAGGCATTTCTTATGCCAACGAACTTTTTGTTTTTCTGATAAATTAAGTTTTTCTTGTTTTTTTTCAAGTATTTCATTTATTTCATCTTCAGTAAGTTTAGTATAATTTTCAACATTGGAAATAATAGCAGAATGAGTAATTTTCATACTACCCTTTTCCATAAAATAAAGCTTTTCTCCCAAAAAAACACGACTATGAGGAATTTTTCTTCCTGCAGCCCCTCTTACAACCATTGTCTTAGTTCCTGAAATAATTTTATCAAGAACTTTTTCTCCTTTTTTACCTACATTATCACAATAAACTAAATGTACCATACTCTCCCCCATTATTATGTATTATTTATGAATATGTCAGGCCTTAGCCTGACATATTTTCATCAATTAGAATTTAGGACTTATTTCTGTAGATTGTATTCTCTTTAAGTCCTTTTGTCTTAGTCTTGTTTCTTCCATTATCTTATCCCAAGACTCTCCTGCAATCATCATTTCCTTAGCTCTAGAATAAGCTGTATTTCTACTTTCTCTATTCATATTCCCTCCAAAAATAATTATTGTTAGCATAAACTTAACATTAATATTATTGGAAAATTTATTATAATTTATAACAATATAATATATTTATTTTAAGTTTAATTATTTCTCTATGATAGGTAACCAAACTTCAAATTATGAATTAATTAGATCTGCATTTAAATAAACTTCTATATATAAACATATGCGTATTCATCATCAGAGTTTGGCAGCCATTCTGTAAATACCTTTTCTTCTAGCTCTTGTATTTCTTTTTGTAGAACACCTCGTCCTTTAAAGATTGCCCATAGCAATATAGTCTATATACTATATTAAATCATAAATATATACAAATATATATAATAACTATAACTTTAGTAAAATAGACATAATAAAAAAGGAGCTGGTAATATAACAGCTCCTTCTTTATTTTAAGTACTATATAAATCTAATATATTATTTATTCATAGATTCAATAACACCTTCAACAAGTGCATCCATATCTACAACATTATCTTCCTTCATAGAAGAAACTAATGACATTTTATCATCTAATATGTTCATTCCCTTCATTCCATCAAGGAATTCTCCCATTAATTTACCTGACTTAGTTGCCCAAGATCCATTTTCTATTAAAGCAATAGTTCTATTTTGAAGGTTAAGTGCCTTCATATCCATTAAATAATTATGCATTAATGGATATATACCTAAGTTATAAGTTACTGAAGCTAAAACTATATGACTCACTCTAAATGTTTCAGCAATCAATGTGGATACATGAGTATTTGATACATCATACATAACTATATTAGTTATTCCCTTTTCAACGAATTTAGTTGCTAGCGCATTAGCAGCTGATTCTGTATTACCATACATTGATGCATATACTATCATTACAGCCTTTTCTTCTGGCTCATATTTACTCCATTTATCATGCTTGTCTATAAAATAGCCTAAATTTGTACGCCAAACTGGACCATGTAATGGACAAATCATCTTAATATCCAGAGTACTTGCCTTCTTAAGCAATGCTTGCACATGAGGTCCATACTTACCAACTATATTAGTATAGTATCTTCTAGCATCATCAATCCAATCACGTTCAAAGTTCACTTCATCATTAAATAACTTTCCATCTAATGCTCCAAAAGATCCAAAGGCATCAGCTGAGAAAAGAACTCCATTCTTAGTATCAAAACTAACCATAACTTCTGGCCAATGGACCATTGGTGCAGTTATAAACTTAATTTCATGTTTACCAAAAGACTTTGTATATCCATCTTTAACTTCTATTTCTCTACCATCAATATTGAAACCAAATTGTCTCATTAATAAGAATGATTTTTCTGTACTAATAATTTTAACTTCTGGATAACGAATAATTATCTCTTCGATAGAAGCTCCATGATCTGGCTCCATATGATTTACAACTAAATAATCTAATTTCCTACCTTTTAAGACAGCTTCAATATTTTCTAAAAACTGTCTAGATATTGACCAGTCTACTGTATCAAATAATACTGTCTTTTTATCTAATAATAAATATGAGTTATATGAAACCCCTCTTGGAATTGGGTGAATATTTTCAAATAGAGCAAGACGTCTATCATTACCGCCTACCCAATAAAGGTCTTCAGTTACTTTTCTTACACAAAACATAAATTAATCCTCCTTTTTGACTATGAAAATTTTAACTTTTGATAAAGATTAAACCTCTATAAAATTAGATTTTTCTTCACCACAATCCGGACATATCCATTCTTCTGGAAGAGCTTCAAATAGAGTTTCTGGTGCTACATCACTTTCTTCATCACCTACTGCTGGATCATATTCATATCCGCAACCACTACATACATAAGTCTTCCAACTAGGTGCAACCTTCTTAGGAACGTGTCTCTTCATCTTCTTCATAGGAGGAGCTTCCTTCTTAGGTTCTCCGTTATCTAAGGCAGCTGTTAACAGTGGCATTATTTCCATTATGTCACCAACGATACCGTAATCTGAATTCTTAAATATTGGTGCATTAGGATTATTATTAATAGCTACAATAGTTGTAGCATCCTTAATTCCCTTTAAATGTTGTCCAGCACCTGATATACCACATGCTATATAAAGATTTCCATTAAACTTTTGTCCTGACATTCCAACGTAACGGTTTAGAGGTAAATATTTAAGTGTTTCAGCTACAGGACGTGATGATCCAATAGATGCACCAACTTGAATAGCTAAAGCTTTTGCAAGTTCCATATTTTTCTCTTCTCCAATTCCCTTACCTACACTAACAACACGATCTGACTTAGCTATCGGAGTGTTTATGTCAATTCCAACAGTAAAGTCATATCCATCCTTCTTTAAGGCTTCTACAAGCTTGTCTACACTTTCTTTAGCTGTATCTTCCTTAAATATAATCTTCTTACGAGCACCTGTTAATGGGTCAGCTTTCTTCTTAGATTTTCTGTCACCCTTAGGCATCTTTCCTATTATATGAGATGCAATTACTACTCTTTGAATCTCATTAGTTCCTTCATAAATTGTACAAATCTTAGCGTCACGATAAGCTCTTTCAACTTCCATACCCTTTAAGTATCCTGATCCACCAAATATTTGTAGTGCATCATTAACTACTTCTAAGCATATATCTGAAGCATACATCTTAGCCATTGCAGACTCCATAGAATAAGGCTCATGATTTTCTTTTAAATCTGCAGCACTATATATTAATAGTCTTGCAGCTCTTAACTTAGTTGCCATATCTGCTAACTTAAAGGAAATTCCTTGTTGCTGAGCTATAGGTTTTCCAAATTGAACTCTTTCTTTTGAATATTCTAAAGCATTTTCATATGCCCCTTGAGCAATTCCTAATGCTTGAGCTGCTATTCCTATACGACCGCCATCAAGGGTTTGCATAGCTATACCAAAGCCTTTACCTTCTTCTCCTAATAAGTTTTCCTTTGGAACCTTAACATTATTAAATATTAATTCAGCAGTTGAAGAAGAGCGGATACCCATCTTTTCGTAGTGATCACCAAAAGTGAATCCTTCCCAACCTTTTTCAACTATAAAAGCACTAATTCCCCTTACGCCTATATCAGGTGTAGTTACAGCAAATACGACATATGTATCAGCCTTGTCTGCATTAGTAATAAATATTTTTCCACCATTTAAGATGTAATAATCACCTTCTAGGACAGCAGTTGTTTCAGTTCCACCTGCATCACTACCTGCATTAGGTTCAGTTAACCCAAATGCACCGATTTTTTCTCCCTTAGCTAATGGCACTAAATACTTTTGTTTTTGTTCTTCAGTTCCAAAGGCAAATATTGGATAACTCCCTAAAGATACATGAGCTGATAAAATAACTCCTGTTCCACCATCTACTCTAGATAGCTCTTCTACAGCGATAGCATAACTTATAACATCATTACCTAATCCACCATATTCCTTTGGATACGGAGTACCCATAACACCCATTTCACCTAATTTTTTAACAACTTCTGCTGGAAAAATGTTTTCCTTGTCCCACAAAAATGCCTGTGGTCTTATTTCTGCCTCTGCAAATTCTCTGATTTTTGCACGAAAAGCTTCATGTTGGTCTGTAGTCTTAAAAAACATACCCTTTCCTCCTTTTATTTAGTGCTTTCTTAAATTCAAAACACATTCACATTTATAATAAAAGCTAAAACTTATGATGCACGTAATTATAAGAATAAATAAAATTTTATTAATCAACTTTTTATCTTTCTTAATAATTATTATTGTAAGACTAATACTATTTATTGTCAATTTATTCTGAAAACATTTACTATTTTGCATTTATATTATCCTCACATTGTAATTATTAACAAATTAATCCACTAATAATTTTCAAACTATCAAAAGAATCCATATTTATTTTTTATTTTTTAAAAAAAGTCGTACTAAAATTTTCTCTTTCCAAATTATCATTTTAAATACATGCATATTTTACTTTTTAATTGTTTATGAATTAATTAACAAACTGCAAGCTAAAAAAGTAAGGCTATATACCTTACTCTAATAATATATACTCTAATGATAGACTTAATCACTTTATAATAAAATCACAATTTCTAAAGATTTTATCTTATAATTTTATATCTATTAATTTTTAGGTTATCTATATTACTTCAATAACAAAACTTTTATAATTAATTTGATAGGTTTTTAGTGGAATGTTCGTTATATAAGGTGTAAGTACTTACAAGGAGGCGAATTTATTGGAGGATAAACTTATAGTTAAATATATTAAATCCAAGAATGAAAAAGGATTGCAGTTACTATTAGAAACTTACGGTGGTCTCATAAAAGGAGTAGTTAGAAAACATCTATTCTCTCTAGATTACTACCAAGAAGAATGTATTAATGACATTCTAATATCAATTTGGAACAATATTTACTCATTTGATTGTAAAGGTTCTTTTAGAAATTGGATCGTAATAATATCTAAATTTAAAGCTATTGATTATAATCGTAAATACTTAAAATATAGTAATTTTGAAGACATAGATAAAGTTATATTAAGTGATAAAAAAGATGTTTCAGAAAATTTATTGCATAAAGAATTACAAAATGAAATTCAATCTCTTTTAGATAACTTAAGGCCAGAAGATCGATATATATTTGTTAAATATTATTTGGAAGACATATCTACAGATAACATTTCTAAAGAATTAGGAATTCCAAAAGCACAAATATATAACAAGCTTTCAAGAGGTAGAAAAAAATTATTTTCAATCTTAAAAAACAATTTTTAAATGAGGTGATCTTATGAAGAATATTTATAAAGCTTTTAATAATATTGATATTAATATTGATGATTACGATACTACTGATCTTACTACTTCTGAAATTAAAAAATACAAAGAGATGGTATCAGAAAAAATTTATGTTAGAGAAAGACCTATTCATAGACAAATCGCAGCATTAATAGTATTTACTACTATTTCTTTTTTATTATTAAGCACAAGTAATGTTAATGCAATTTTAGATTCCTTTGGTAGAAATTTAAAAGATATATTTAAAATTTCTCAAAATCAGTATTTTAAAAATTATACAAATCTAATAAATGAAACAGTAACAGATGATAATATTTCTGTAACTCTTGAAGAAGTTTTAATTGAAGAAAACCAATTAATAATTAGCTCTATTATAGACTATAGCAAACTTTCAAAAGATCCAACTAAAAATATTAATAATATAATAGAAGATATATCTATTTATTCTAATCTTTACATTAACGATATTGAATATACATATACATCTTCATTATTATTTGAAATGCCTGATAATAAAATAAGATATATCTGTTTTTTTGATATCAAAAATATTTCAGAATCTGAACTTTTAAACTGTTCACTTTCCTATGACTTTTTCAATGTTTCATTTATAGATCATAAAAATGGCTATCTAGATAAAGAAATCATAGGAAACTGGAATTTTGATTTTTCTATAAATACATCTCGTATCTCAAATTCACAAAAAGAATTACATCTAACTGAAAATAACATTCTTAACTATAAAAATGGAGATACCTTAAAAATAAATAAAATAGAAAAGTCTGATATTAGTATAAAAATACACTATGACCTTAATACAAAATCTGATTATTACTCTGTTCCACCCTTTTTCCTTATAGATAGTAATAAAAATTGCTTAGAATCAGTTTTTTATAATAATGAATATGCACTATTTTTTATAGAAGATAGTGATGCAACTGATACATTTACTATATCTGGTTACGATCATGGTGCAAGTGATAATATAATTGTTAAGTTTAAAGAGTAGCCAAAATATAATATTAGATAAAAATCCACGGTAGTAAATACCGTGGATTTTAGTTAATCATCTATGGCATTTAAAACTTAAGCTATTAAATATTATATAAATTTATATTTATATTCTTAACCATATTAATACTTAAAGTCTAGAAGTTTATTCTTTAATTGATCTTCAATGCTTCTTAATTCTAATTCGGCTTCTCTACGTTTTTGACGTCCTTCTGTTTGTATATTAAGTATTTCGTCAAGAGTTGAAATTAAAGATTCATTAGTAACTTTAAGTGTATCAATATCAACGATTCCTCTTTCTGATTCTTTAGCAGTTTCTATAGTTGAAGTTTTTAATATTTCTGCATTTTTACGTAAAAGCTCATTTGTCATATTTGTTACTTCATTTTGAACCTTTGCTGCATTACTAGAATGAGCAACTCCAAGAGCTAAAACTATTTGGCTTTTCCAAAGAGGAATAGTATTAACAATTGTAGATTGTATCTTTTCAGACATTAAAGAATCATTATTTTGAATCAATCTAATTTGAGGCGCCATTTGCAGAGAAATCATTTTAGTTAATTCTAAATCATGAATTTTCTTTTCAAAGCGGTTACAAAGAGAGATAAAATCATTTACTTCTTGAGCATCCTGAGGAAGTCCACTTTTTTGTGCTTTTTCTTGTAATTTAGGTAGCTCCTCTTTTTCTAGCTTTTGAAGCTTCTTTTTCCCAGCTAAGATATACATAGAAAGTTCTTTAAAATATACTTTATTTATTTCATACATCTTATCTAGCATAGCAACATCTTTTAAAAGCTGTATTTGATGTTTTTCAAGGATGCTGCACATTTTATTAACATTATCCTCTACCTTATCATATTTTGCTTTCATTTGAGAAATCTTATTTTTACCTTTTTTAAAAAATCCTAAAATACCTTTTTTCTCATCTTCGTCTTCAAAATTCTTTAATTCATGAACTACACTAGAAAGCATTTCCCCAACTTCGCCTAAATCCTTAGTTCTTACATTATTTAATGCCGTCTCTGAAAAGTCAGAAATTTTCTTTTGGGCTCCAACTCCATATTGTAAAATAGAATTTGAATTATTAATTTCTATCTTATCAACAAATTTATCTACCATCTTTTTTTCTTCTTCTGTTAAAAGTATTTCATCAATTACTTCTTCTCTAACTTTTTCCTCTTCTACTTTTACATCGAGAACTTCATCTTTAAATGGTTCAAAGATTAGTTCTGGTTGTATATCAATAGACTCTTTAAATTCATCGCTCATTTTAAATGCCTCCTTTATATTTTAAAGTTATTTTTTAAAATCTTCTTCAGTTAATCCTTCTTGTTTAAATAAAGTTTTAAGAACAGAAATATCTGTAGAAATATCTAAAGCTACATCTTCAAATAGATCATCCAATAGATTCTCAAAAGCATTATTTATAAGGTCAATACTCTTTTCAATTTCATTTTTAGCATTCTTAATATTTTCCCCTTGAACTAATTGATTATTTAGCTCCTTATAAGAATTAATTAATTTTATAGTAATAGGAAGATAATGATTTATAAATTTATTAACTTCATTTAACTTTTTAGGGTTTCTCTCAACATAATTAAGAATTTGACTTGCAACATTTTGTAATTTATCTAATTTCACAGCTACTTCTTCTTTATAAAGTCCATTCCTTATAATTTTTATCTGTTCAATATAATCTCTTCCAATTTCAATTATAGATTTAACTTCATCTTTTTCAGAATTACTTACATCACTCTTTAACTCTTCTTTATTTGATTTTTCTTTAGCAATTATCTGTCTCTTTAAATTTAAATAGTCCCCATAAACATCATCATTAATCATAAAGTAAGTTTTTTCATCATCAATATGACCTTCTATAAACATAGATAAATCAATCATTTTGTTTAAGTCTTTAACAACAAATGATTCTTTTTCTCTAATAAACTTTGCTAAGTCTTTAATTAAACAATAGCTATTGTCTTCCATAAACTTTACATACTTTTTAAAACGCTTTATTCTTTTTCTTAAATTTAATCCTCTTAAGAATAAACATAAACTTACTGTAAAAAGTAATAATAAAACACCCAAAGCAGTAAAAAAGCCACCAAAAAATGACATTAGTATTAGAAATACAGATGCCAATATACCAGAAACTATACTTCCCATTAATCCAAATACCATATATAGCATACCTGATACACTTCCAACTGGTCTTTTGCTAATATATTCTGATATATCATTTTTAGGCTTTTTGTTTAAAACTCCATATCCATTGCCTACTTTAATATTATATTCCTTAAGCTTTGATTTAAATTCATTTAAAGTGTCCTCAGTTTTACTGCTAATATCCTTTTTTAAATTAACAAAATCTATAGCATCAAATGCATTTTTTACTGTAGATACAATTTGATCTTCTAAATCAGAAAAATCCTTTTTATCCATTGCCCTGCCTCCAGACCATTTTACTTTTAATTTACATTAATTTATATTTATAAGATAATATGCCTTTATTAAATATTGTAGGTTTATTATATCTTATTATTTTATTAATTACAATTTCCCAAATTTATATAAGTATTTTTTTTACAATTATCCTATTAGTACTCCATAAAGCTTTATTAATTCACTTTATATTTTATTTTATCTATCCTTATGTATATAACTATATACTTTAATTATGCTTATATTATAAGCTATTCTGATCTCCATCTAACCTCCAATTCACAGCTTTCTACATATATAAAAAGTGTAGCCATATAGCTACACTTTTTATACTTAAATATTCTCTCTTTACTCTTCTATAAATAAAGGGACAAATTCAAACTTATTACAATCAACTAATCCTCTATTTGTTAATCTTAACTCTGGTAAACATGCTAATGATATAAGAGCCATTGTCATAAATGGAGAAACTATATTACATCCTATTTCCTCCCAAGCTCTTCCTAACTCTTCAACCTTCTCTGCCATTTCTTCTAAAGGTTTATCACTCATTAGTCCTGCTATTGGTAAAGGCACCAATCCTATAACCTTGCCATTTTTTACAGCTACCATTCCTCCACCACAATCTATAAGTGTATTTGCTGCTAATGCCATATCTTCATCATTAGTTCCAACAACTAATAGATTATGTGCATCATGAGCAACTGTCGATGCCATTGCTCCTTCTTTAATTCCAAAACCTTTAACAAATCCATATCCTACTGTTCCAGTTTCTTTATGTCTTTCAAATACAGCTGCCTTTAAAACATCTTTACTTGGATCACATTGAACTCTTCCATCTTTAACTTCTAATTCAATATGTCTTTCATATGTACCAACCCTTGCAGGTATTATTTCCATAACTCTTGTTGTTACTTTTTCCTTATCCGCTACATATATATTGAAAGAATCTTTAGTTATTATATTTTTTACATGCATTGAATTCATTGCATCTTCTGGATAATTATATTCATCTATTTCAACAGTTAAAACTCCATTTTCTGCTACTATATTTCCATCAATAATAACCTTTGTTACATTAATTCTATTTAAGTCTTCTATAAATACTATATCAGCACATTTACCTGGGGTTATTGAACCTAATTCATGATCCATTTGAAAGCATTGTGCACAATTTATAGTTACCATTTGTATTGCTGTTATTGGATCGATTCCCTCTTTTATAGCTCTTCTAATTATATGATCTAAATGTCCATCATTTAATAATGTATGAGGATGTGTATCATCTGATATTAATACTGCAAACCTACTATCAACATTATTTTCTGTTATAGATTTACTTACTTCTTTTAAATCATGCCAAGCTGAGCCTTCTCTAAACATTGCATACATTCCAAGTCTCATCTTCGCTAAAGCATCTTCAGCTCTTGTAGATTCATGGCAACATCTAACTCCAGATGCAATATATCCATTCAGTCCTTTTCCTGTTTCAGGTAATGAATAATGTCCTGTTACAATTTTATTAGCTTTTAATGTTTCTCCTACAACTCCATGGGCATGGTCTGTTGAAAATAATATTCCTGGAAAATTCATCATTTCTCCTAATCCAACCACACTATCCCATTTCATAGTCTCTGCTATATCCTCTGGACCAATTACAGCTCCTGTATCTTCAAATCCTGGAACTGCTGGAACACATGATGGAGTAGTTACCATATTCTTTAATGGAGTACCCTTTCCATCTTCAATCATATATTTAACACCATCTAGACCAAGTACATTACATATTTCATGAGGATCCATATAAATACCTACTGTTCCATGAGGTATTACTGAACGAGCATATTCACTAACGCTAAGCATAGATGATTCTACGTGAATGTGACCATCTAAAAATCCTGGTGCTATATATTGCCCTTTAGCATCAATTACCTTTGTATTTTCCTTTATACAATGCTTTGCATCGCCAACTAAAGCTATTCTTCCCATGCTAATTGCTACATCAGTATTTTCAATTATTTCTCTTGTGCATACATTTACTAGTCTAGCATTAGTAATTACAATATCAGCTCCTTGAAATCCTTGTGCTACTGCTGATAAAGTTTTGCTTACTTCCCATAATGGCTTAACATTAAATTTATTAAACATAATTACTCCCCCGTATCTTACCTTAAAGTTATATTATATTAATCCTATATCAGTTCTAAAATACTTATCTTTAAAGTTCACTTTTTCAATAGTTCTATAAGTATCTTCTCTAGCTTCTTCAACAGTCTTTCCAATTCCTACTACTGATAACACTCTACCACCATTAGTTTTTAGAATACCATCTTCAATCTTAGCTCCTGCAATAAATACTTTATCCTTAACTTCTTCTTCTATAGTTATTTCATATCCTTTTACAAAAGAACCTGGATATCCCTTTGACGCTAGTACTACATTTACACAAGCTCCAGAATTCCATTTAACTTCAGCTTTTTCCAATTCTTCATTTAGCGCTGCTTCTATCAGCTCAAGTAAATCACTTTCCATTAAATTAAGTACAGATTGTGTCTCTGGATCTCCCATTCTTACATTATATTCTAAAAGATAGGATCCTTTTTTAGTTATCATAAGTCCAAAGAATATTATTCCTTTAAAGTCGAATCCTTCTTCTTTAATTCCAAGTAAAGTGTTATTCATTATATTTTCTTTAAAATCTTTTAAAACTTCTTCAGTTACAAAAGGATTAGGTGCTAATACCCCCATACCACCTGTATTCGGTCCCTTGCCGCCATCAAAAATTTGTTTATGATCTTTTGCAGAGATAAATGGAATAATAGTTTTCCCGTCAGTTATAGATAAAATTGAAGCTTCAACTCCATCTAGAAACTCTTCTATTACTATTTTTTGTCCTGCTCCATTAAATATATCCTCTACCATAAAGGAATTAACTGCTCTAATAGCTTCTTCTTTGTTTTCACAAATAGCAACTCCTTTACCAGCAGCTAATCCATCAGCTTTTACCACTGTTGGATATGGACATCTATCTAAATATCCAATAGCTTCTTTAGCATTGTAAAAAACTTCATACTCAGCAGTTTTCACGCCATACTTTTTCATAAAGTCTTTAGAAAAGCTCTTACTTCCTTCAAGTCTTGCAGCATCTTCACTAGGTCCAAAAATTTTTAGACCTTTATTCTTAAATTTATCTACTATTCCCTTAGTTAGTGGATCTTCTGGACCAACTATTGTTAAATCAATCGAATTTTCAATAGCAAAGTTTAACAATTCATCTATATCTGTTATATTTATATTCTCACACTTAGCTTCAATGGCAGTTCCCCCATTGCCAGGAGCTACGAATATTTTCTCTACTCTATCATTCTTAGCTATTTTCCAAGCCAAAGCATGCTCTCTTCCACCAGACCCAATTAATAAAATTTTCATTTTACCCCTCCTGAGAAAATTAAAATTAAGAATGAAAAATGAAAAATGAAGGAAGTAAATCCTAAGGATTTACTCTAAATTAATTTAATTTTTATAACTCTGCTTGCCAGAGTTATTTCCTCAATTCTTCATTTTTCATTTTTTCATTATTCATTGCACTAATCTTTGATTAGTGTTTAAAGTGTCTTACTCCTGTAAATACCATTGCTATTCCATGTTCGTTACAAGCATCAATTGATTCTTGATCTCTCATAGAACCACCTGGTTGAATTATTGCTTTAATTCCATTTTTAGCACATGTGTCTACTACATCTCTAAATGGGAAGAATGCATCTGATGCTAAAATTGTTGCTCCTTTACCTCTTTCAAGAGCATCTTCTGTAGGCCAAATTCTATTAACTTGTCCTCCACCGATTCCTACAGCAACTCCATCTTTAATAGTTACTATAGCGTTAGATTTAACATATTTTACCACCTTCATACCAAAGATTAAATCTCTCATTTCTTCTTCAGTTGGTGCCTTTTCTGTAACAACTTTAATTTCATCAATTAATTTTTTATCTTCTTCTTGAACTAATATTCCACCATCAACTGTTACCATAAACTTCTTATCTTTAGGAGTATTATTACACTTAATTACTCTTAAATTCTTTTTAGTTCTTAATACTTCAAGAGCATCTTCATCATATTCTGGAGCTGCAACTACTTCCAAGAAAATCTTAACCATTTCTTCTGCTGTAGCTTTATCAATCTTTCTATTAATAGCAACTATTCCACCAAATATTGATGTTGGATCTGCATTATATGCCTTGGTATAAACTTCAAAAGGAGTTTCTCCAATGGCAACACCACATGGAGTATTATGCTTAAGTCCACAACAAGCTACTTCTTCAAATTCACAAGCTACCTTCCAAGCTATATCTAAATCCTTTATATTGTTATAAGATAATTCCTTACCATTTAAGACTTCAAAGCTATTCATAGCTCCATCAAATTCATTTGAACTATAGTAAGCTGCGCTTTGATGTGGATTTTCACCATATCTTAAACTTTGCTTCTTCTTATAAGAAATTGAAAGATACTCTGGATACTCTTCATCTTCAAGTAAAAAATTAGATATAGCTGCGTCATAAGCACTCATTAAATTAAATACTTTTCCAGCTAATTTCTTTCTAAGCGCTACTGAAACTTCACCTGTTTCAGATATTTCTTCCATAACTGCTTTATAATCATTTTTATCAGATATAACAACTACATCCTTAAAGTTTTTAGCAGCAGCTCTTAGCATAGTAGGTCCACCAATATCAATAAATTCAACTTTTTCATCGAAGCTTAAATCTTCTCTTACCTTTTGGAAAAATGGATATAAATTAACTATAACCATATCTATAGGTGTAATATTTCTTTCTTTTATAGTATTCATATGTTCTTCATTATCTCTTATAGCAAGGATCCCTGCATGGATAATCGGATGAAGAGTCTTAACTCTACCATCTAACATTTCCGGAAAATTAGTTACTTCATTTACTTCAATAACATTAACTCCATTTTCCTTTAAATGTTTATAAGTACCACCTGTAGATATAATTTCTACTCCTTTATCTTGTAGAAAGTTTGAAAATTCCAATATTCCTTCTTTATCAAAAACACTAACTAATGCTCTTTTAATCATTTTAAATAACACCCTTTCTTAATTAAGAATGAAGAATTAAAAATGAAGAATTATTGATGTAATTTCTTCCAAATTACTAAAAACAATTTTATTTATAAACTCCCATAGAGTTTTCATTAATTTTTCACTTCTAATTTTCAAATACTAATTTGTAATTCATAATACATAATTAAGGATAAAATGCCTACAGAATTTCTTTAATTTAATAACTCAGCTTATCTGAGTTATTAGCATAATTGTCAATTATCCATTATCTCTATTCTTGCTTTTCCATTTATAATTTCTACTTTACCCTTGCTTATTAAATCAATTGCTTTAGGTAATAGAATATGTTCTTTCTCAAGAACTCTTTTTTGAAGAATTTCTTTTGTATCTTCATAATAAACTGGAACTACCTCTTGAAGAAGTATAGCTCCCCTATCTACTTCTTCGTTTACAAAATGCACTGTGCATCCAGTATATTTAACTCCTGAGTTTATTACAGCTTCATGAACCTTTAATCCGTACATTCTAGGTCCACAAAAACTTGGAATAAGAGAAGGATGAATGTTAATAATTCTATCCTTAAACTCTTTGAGTATATCCCCTTCTAGTATTGATAAATATCCAGCAAGAACTATTAAATCAACCTTCCCCTTAGTTAATTCTAGTATCTTATCTGAAGTCTTATCTCCGTACTCTTTTTTAGATATTATAAAAGTTTTTATCCCCTTAAGGTTTGCTCTTTCAAGAGCATATATGCCATCTTTACTCCCTATAACCATTTCTATTTCACAATTTAATTTACCATTATCTATTGAATCAATAATAGATTGAAGATTAGTTCCTCCCCCTGAGACAAGTACTGCTACTTTAAACAACAACCTTCACCTCCAGATGTAACATAACCTATTTCATAAGCTTTCTCTCCCATTTCAATTAATGATTTTATAATAGGTTCAACATCTGCTTCATTTACACATAACACAAAGCCAATTCCCATATTAAAGGTATTATACATATGATCTCTATCTACACCTTTTTCAATGATTTTTTCAAATATTGCTGGTAATGGATAACTGTCTTTCTTTATAACAGCTGTAAAATTATCCCCATTAAACATTCTTGGAACATTTTCAACAAATCCACCACCAGTTACATGTGCCATTCCCTTAATTTCAAAGCTTTCAAGTAGTTTTAATATAGGCTTTACATATATCTTAGTTGGAGTAATTAATGTTTTCCAAGCTTCTTTTCCATCTACTTCTTCATTTAAATCTTCAAATAATTTTCTAACTAAAGAATATCCATTTGAATGTAACCCTGAAGATGCTATACCTATAAGCTTATCTCCATCTTTAATATTTCTACCATTAATGATTTTATCCTTATCTACTATACCAACTGCAAATCCAGCCATATCGTATTCACCATCTCTATAGAATCCCGGCATCTCAGCTGTTTCTCCACCTACTAATGCACAATCTCCTTGAACGCACCCTTCAGATACTCCCTTAACTAAATCAGCTGCTACTTCAGCTTCTAATTTACCACAAGCTATATAGTCAAGAAAAAATAATGGTTTTGCTCCATGACATAATATATCATTTACACACATAGCAACACAGTCAATTCCAACAGTATCATATTTCTTAGTTCTAAAAGCTATATCTAGCTTAGTTCCTACTCCATCTGTACCAGATACTAATACTGGCTTCTTGTACCCTTCTGGAAGTTCTACCATTCCTGCAAAGCTTCCTAACCCATTAAGTACATATTCACTCATGGTTCTACTTGCATATTCCTTAATAAGCTTTACTGATCTATATCCTTCTTCTATATTAACTCCAGCTTCTTTATAAGTTATCATTTAACACACTACCTTTCAGCTTTATTTTGCACCTTCTATAGGCGTTGATACTGGATAAATTCCATTAAAGCAACCAACACAATATCCACAGTCTTTCTTAAAGCAACTATACATACCTTCCATGCTTAAATAGCCTAAGCTGTCTGAACCTATTGCTTCTCTTATTTCTTCAATACTCTTTTTCGCACCAATTAATTCACTTCTATATGGAGTATCTATTCCAAAATAGCAAGGGAATTTAACTATTGGAGATGCTACTAAGAAATGTACTTCCTTAGCTCCAGCTCTTCTTAAAGATTCAACTAAGTGTCTTGAAGTAGTTCCTCTAACTATTGAATCATCTATTAAAATTACTCTCTTTCCATTTACATTAGCTTTTAAAGGATTAAGCTTAACAGCTACTGCCTTTTCTCTAATTTCTTGAGAAGGAGTTATAAACGTTCTACCTACATATCTATTTTTAACAAATCCCGTATCATAAGGTATTCCTGAAGCTTTTGAATACCCAATTGCAGATGGTATTCCTGAATCAGGAACAGCAACTACTAAATCAGCCTCTATCTTATGCTCTCTAAATAATTGCTCTCCAGCCTTAACCCTTGAATCATGAACATCTAATCCATCGATTGTTGAATCAGGTCTTGCAAAATAAATATACTCAAATGCACAAGTTTGGCATTGTGTGTTCTCTGAATATTTAAATGATTTAACTCCACTATCATCAATTACAATTATTTCACCCGGCTCAATATCTCTTACTAATTCTGCACCTATTGCATCTAGAGCACAACTTTCAGAAGATAATACGTAGCCTTCTTCCATTTTTCCTAAGCATAATGGTCTTATTCCATGAGGATCCCTAACACCTATTAATTTATCCTCAGTCAAAATAACCATAGCAAATGATCCTCTTACAGCTTGTATTGCATCAAATATTGCTCTTTCTATCCCTTTTTTTGATGCTCTTGCAATAAGATTTGCAATTACTTCTGAATCTATTGATGTATGGAATACATGTCCACCATCTTCTAATAATTCTCTTATAACTTCTGCATTAACTAAAGTACCATTATGAGCCATTGCAATTGAACCAAGCTTAGTTTTACTTAGTAATGGCTGAGCATTCTCAATTCTAGTATCTCCTGATGTAGAATACCTAACATGTCCAATAGCAGCATAACCCTTTAATTTTTCTAAACTTTCCTTTGAAAAAGCTTCTGTTATAAGTCCCATTCCTTTATGAATATCTATATTTTCTCCATTAGCAACAGCGATTCCTGCACTTTCTTGACCTCTATGCTGCAGAGCATATAACCCATAATAAGTCATTGAAGCAACATCCATTGGCTTATTAGCATAAACACCAAAAACGCCACATTCATCCTTAAATTTGTCATTGCTTGGATCTAAAATTAAATTCGAGCTCAAAAATAATACCCCCAGTTTCAATTAATTTAAAAATGAAAAGAGTTAAAAAATGAAAAAATTAGGGAAAATAATTCAATAACTGAACTATTTACTTTTTTATTATCTTTTGAAACTTTATGAAGCTTCACCCTAAATTCTTTCATTTTCATTATTTCATTTTTTCATTCTTTTATTACTTCTTTATTCTGTTTAAGATTTCTATATATGCATCTTTTACATTTCCCATATCTCTTCTGAATCTATCCTTATCTAGCTTTTCTCCTGTAGTTGCATCCCAGAATCTACAAGTATCTGGTGAAATTTCATCAGCTAATATAACTTCTCCATTGTATCTTCCAAATTCAAGTTTGAAATCAATTAATCTTATGTTTTGCTTTATAAAGAATTCTTTTAATAGATCATTTATTTTAGCAGTCATTGCATAAATCTTTTCTAACTCTTCAAATGTAGTAGCACCAATTCCTACTGCATGGAAATCATTTATTAATGGATCTCCTAGTTCATCATCTTTGTATGATAATTCAAAAACTGTTGTTTTTAATTCAAAACCTTCTTGTAATCCTAATCTCTTCGCCATTGATCCAGCTGCAACATTTCTTACGATTACTTCTAGAGGTACTATTTCAACCTTCTTACATAATTGTTCTCTTTCACTTAACTTTTCTATAAAGTGAGTTTTAATTCCATTTTCATTTAACATTTCAAATATCATTGAAGTAATTGCATTATTTAAAACACCTTTATCTTCTATTTGGCCCTTCTTTTCTCCGTTAAAAGCAGTAGCATCATCTTTGTAATAAACTATTACTTCGTCAGCTTTATCTGTAGCATATATTTTCTTTGCTTTTCCTTCATACATCATTTCTAATTTTTTCATTATAAATCCACTCCTTGTCCATTTTCTTCTATAAATTTAGTTTTCATATCTATTCTAAATTGATTTAACTTTTCTCTTAAAGCTGCATCCTTTATAGCAAGCATTTGAACTGCAAGCATTCCTGCATTGTAGCTATTATTAATTCCAACAGTTGCTACTGGGATAGATTTTGGCATTTGTACTATTGAGAATAATGCATCTAAGCCTTCAACAGCCCCCTTTATAGGAACTCCAATTACTGGCATAGTAGTTTGAGAAGCTATAACTCCTGGTAAATGAGCTGCAAGTCCAGCTCCAGCAATTACTACTTCACATCCATTATCTTCTGCTGCCTTTAACGTTTCGCTTAACTTCTCAGGAACTCTGTGAGCTGATAAAATATAAGCTTTAAACTCAACTCCAAACTCTCTTAAGCAGTTAGCTGCACCTTTCATAACATCAGTATCAGACTTACTTCCAAAAAATATTGCTACCTTCATATAAAAAACCTCCGCTTTTAATTAAAAATTAAGAATTAAAAATGAAAAATTATTGATGTAATTCCGTCGGAATTACTAAAAATTATTAATTTTCAAAACTCCTCTGGAGTTTTTTCCTCAATTCTTAATTCTTCATTATTCATTCTTCATTAAACTAACACCTCACCTACAAGGTGTTAGTTCATCTATGCCTAATCAACCATTTGAAGTCTTACTTGAAATATTCTACTCCTGATTTAAATATCTTTTGATCGAAATCACCAGGAATATTTCTATATAGGCTTTCTCCTCTTCTTTCTGAGTGGCCCATCTTTCCTAATACTCTTCCATCAGGACTTGTAATACCTTCAATTCCTAACATTGATCCATTTGGATTAAATGGCATGTCCATAGAAACTTCTCCGTTAAAGTCAACGTATTGAGTTGCTATTTGTCCATTTGCTGAAAGTTTATCTAATAGTTCTTTAGGTGCTACAAATCTTCCTTCACCATGAGATATTGCTACTGAATGAATATCTCCTACATTAACTTCATTAAACCAAGGAGATTTATTTGAAGTAATCTTAGTTCTAATAATAGAGCTCATATGTCTATTGATTTCATTGTAAGTTAATGTTGCCATATCATTTTCAATATCAACTATTTCACCATATGGAACTAATCCTAATTTAATTAAAGCTTGGAAGCCGTTACATATACCTAACATTAATCCATCTCTATTCTTAAGAAGATCCATTACAGCATCTTTTATTCTTTCGTTTCTAAATACTGTTGCTATAAACTTCCCTGATCCATCCGGTTCATCTCCAGCTGAAAATCCTCCTGGTAACATGATAATTTGGCTTTCTCTTATAGTCTTTTCCATCTTTAAGATAGATTCATTTAGAAGTTCTTTGTTCATATTATTTAAAACTAACTCGGAAACTTCTGCCCCTTCATTTCTAAAAGCTTTTGCACTATCATATTCACAGTTTGTTCCAGGGAAAACTGGAATAAATACTCTTGGTTTTGCAACCTTAATAGTTGGTGTTTTAACTTCATTAACTTTATATAATGGAGTATTCACTTTTTCATTTTTATCTTCTGTTTTTATCTTAAATACCTTTGTTAATTTCTCTTCTAATGTTTTTTCTAAAGATTCAATTTCAAAGTTAATATCATAATCTTCTAATATAATAGCCCCATTTTTAATAGTCTCGCCTATTGCCTTATAAGCGCAACCAGCTAGCTCCTTATCGACTTCTACATCTGATTTAACTTCTAGAACTAAACTTCCATAGTTAAGACCAAATAATTCTTCTTTAGTTACATTTTTAATATTTGCCCCAATTCTATTACCTAAAGCCATCTTTGTAACAGCCTCTGATAATCCACCAAATTTAATTGATGATGCGGAAATTACCTTTCCTTCATGTATAAGTTTGTGTAAAGCTTCTAAGTTATTTTTATATTCATCTACCTTTAAGGTCATATCTTCATTCTTTTCTGCTATAAGCATAATAAGTTTTGAGGAAACTTCCTTAAATTCTGGTGAAATAACTTTATTAGCTTTGCATACATCTACTGCAAAAGCTACTAATGATGGAGGTACATCAATATCCCCGAATGTTCCTGACATTGAATCTTTTCCTCCAATAGCTGGAATTCCTAAGTCCATTTGCGCTTGATACGCCCCAAGTAAAGCTGCAAATGGTTTGCCCCACTTAGTATCTTCCTTACCTAATCTCTCAAAATACTCTTGTAGAGTTAATCTCGCCTTTTTATAATTACCACCCATAGCTGAAAGCTTTGTTATCGCTTCAATAACTGAATAATATGCCATATGATACGGACTCCAAACTCCCATTTCAGGATTGAATCCAAATGTCATTAATGTAGCATCTTTACTTTCTCCATTTAGTACTGGTATCTTAGCTGCCATACCTTCTACTGGTGTCTTTTGATACTTACCACCAAATGGCATAAGTACAGTTCCAGCTCCTATAGTAGCATCAAATCTTTCTACTAACCCTTGTTGTGACGCTACATTTAATTTCTTAAGATTATTAATCCATTCTTCTTTAACATTTAAATCTTTATTAATTTTAAATGGATATTTTTCTGGATTTAAAACCTTAACCTTAGTAGTTTGTCTTGCCCCATTTGTATCTAAGAATTCTCTCTTAATATCTACTATTGTATTTCCTCTCCAGAACATCTTAAGTCTTTCAGTTTCAGTAACAACTGCTACCTTAACAGCTTCTAAATTTTCTTCCTTAGATAAAGCAATGAATTTTTCTTCATCTTCTTTATTTACTACAACTGCCATTCTTTCTTGTGATTCTGAAATTGCTATTTCTGTTCCATCTAGCCCTTCGTATTTCTTTGGAACCTTATCTAAATCTATATCTAATCCTCTTGTTAATTCCCCTATTGCAACAGATACTCCACCTGCACCAAAGTCATTACATCTCTTAATCATAGTTGCAACTTCTTTGTTTCTAAATAATCTTTGAATCTTTCTTTCTGTTGGTGGGTTACCCTTTTGCACCTCTGCTCCACATTCATTGATTGAATCTTCTGTATGTTCTTTAGATGAACCAGTTGCTCCCCCTAAACCATCTCTACCAGTTCTTCCACCTAAAAGAATTACAACATCACCATTTTTAGGTTCTTCCCTAACTACATTTTCTTTAGGTGCTGCTGCTATTACTGCCCCAACTTCCATTCTTTTAGCTACATAATTAGGATGGTATATTTCTGCAACTTGTCCAGTAGCAAGTCCTATTTGATTACCATAAGAACTATATCCATGTGCTGCCCCTAATGTTATAGTTCTTTGAGGAAGTTTACCCTTTAATGTTTCCTCAACTTTAACTGTTGGATCTGCAGAACCTGTTACCCTCATAGCTTGATATACATATGTTCTACCTGATAGTGGATCTCTTATCGCACCTCCAAGACATGTAGCTGCTCCACCAAAAGGTTCTATTTCCGTTGGATGGTTATGAGTTTCATTTTTAAACATCACAAGATATTCAACCATTCCATTATTAGTTTCAATATCAACTTTTATAGAACAAGCATTAATTTCATCGGAAACATCTAAGTCTTCTAATAAACCTCTTTTTCTCATTTCCTTCATTGTAATTACTGCTATATCCATTAAAGTCTCATCTCTATCTGTTTCCCCATAAACAAAATCTCTAGATTTAAGATATGCATTGTAAGATTTAATTAAAGGTTTTGTATATAAACCTTCTTCAATATCTACGCCTTCAATAGCTGTAGAAAATGTAGTGTGTCTACAGTGATCTGACCAATATGTGTCTATAACTTTAATCTCTGTTATACTAGGATCTCTCTTTTCCCCATTAAAGTAATCTCTAATCATTTTTATATCTTCGAAACTCATAGCAAGCCCCATTTCACTATGTAGTTCTTTTAATTCGTCATCATTTTTATTAATAAATCCATTTAATATTTTTACATCCTTTGGCTCTGGAAGTTTTGAAGATAATTCTAAGTTATCAATTTCAACTTCCCTTGAATCAACTTGATTTATATAGTAGTTTTTAATTTTCAGAACTTCATCTTTAGATAAATTCCCCTTTAAAACTATTATCTTTGTCCATTTAACTTCTATTTTTTCTTCTGAAGTTAAAATTTGAAAACATTCTGAAGCTGAATCTGCTCTTTGATCATATTGTCCCGGTAGAAATTCAACTGCAAAAGCTGTTTCTCCATCTTTTAGTTCAAAATTATTTTCATATAAATTATCTACTGTTCTTTCTGAGAATATTGTATAAAGTGCTTTCTTATAATCTTCTTCTTTAATCTCCCCTAAGGTATATTTATTAACTAACCTTACTGCTTCTAAAGAATTAATGCCTAAGTTACTTTTAAAATCTTCAAGTAAGCTTTTACCTTCAACGTCATAGCCTTTTTTCTTTTCTACAAAAATACATCTCACTTTCAACCTTCATACCTCCAAAGCTAAGTAGTTTTAATATAAACGAACATTTTTCTTAAATTAATATTTATATTTCGTAATTACAATTTAAGGTTATCATTCCAAGATATAAATGTCAACTTTATCTTTGTATTTTTATTGTATAATTCGTCTTAATACGGATATTTACCAAATTTTCTTTTATTTATTTTCGTAATTCATTAATTTTAATAAGCACCTATAGCTATAACACCTTTATTATCTCTGTAGCAGATGTATTTAATACATCTGAATAACTTATTTTTACTATAATAAAAAAGGAGCTTTGCACTAAATAATTAGTGCAAAGCTCCTTTTTATAAACTAAAGAAATTAGAATGAATTACAGTATTCATCCCCAAGATTTTCTAAATACAAAAAAGAGGCCTAAAGCCTCTTTATTACTATCTTCTATTATTTTGAGCTTTTCTTGCTCTTCTGCAATCAGCACATCTTACTGGTTCGTTATCGAATCCTTTTTCTTTGTAGAATTCTTGTTCTCCAACTGTGAATACGAATTCGTTTCCGCAATCTTTACATATTATTTTCTTATCTTCCATTTTTAACCCTCCATTTTAAAGACTATAGTAATACTAATCTCTATAACGGAGAATATCATTATCTATCAGATCTTTAAAGTATAATTTTTTTAGTCCTAATGACTACTTTCTTATAATAACATAATTTATTCTAAAAAGCTAGTGAAATTATAAAATAAATTATGAATAAATTCACCGGCAGCATAAACCACCGGCAAAGAAACCTACGTAACCCTTTCGGGTCATTCTTATTATTAGCATTATTATGAAAACATATACTTAAAATATGAACAAAATACAAATATATCTTAATTTCCATACAAAATATACTAATTAGAAATATTATCTCTACTATTTATTAACTTATCTAGAAGTTCTTTTGAGTTACCACTTCTAGAGTTCATTTCCATCTCTATTTCTTCTACGATTATTCTGAATTCATCTATAAATATACCTGTACTATCATTATTATAGTCCTCATTATCAAACCTAGTATCCTCAATACTTAATTTTATCATATCAATAGCTTCTTCCAACTCACTTCTATAATTTATATCTTCTTCTCTATCCTTTTCTCTACGTGTTCCTCTATATGGCAAAGATATATTTTCTTCCTTTATATTGTAAATTATTAAGTTATAATCATCCGGTTTACCAAGTAGGTAGTATTTTAGGTTTCCATTCTTATAAAAGTTAGCCATTGAATTTGAGTGTTGACTAAAATACACTTTCGAAGTGTCAATTATATCTGTAATAGCTTGAGAATGAAATGGAATATTATTAGGCCTTGAGTATTGAATAATATCACCTGCATAAATACTTCTACTTATTTCATCGAAGCTATTAATAGCATCCTTAACTGTATATTCTCTATACTTATAAACTCTCTTATGCACTTTACCAAAGTGTAAGTTGAAAGGCTTAGCCCCTGTCCAGGTAGAACTTCTATTTGGTATGTTCTGTGAGTAATAAAACCAAGAGCTTATTTCCGTAGCGTTTTTCTTACTTCCCCAAAACTCCATCCCACCTGCTCTTAATACTTGAGAAACGAAATTAGTACAATCTCCCCCCTCATTAATGTAATTATAGTAAATGGGATTAGAACTTTCTGCCCATTTTAGAGCATATTCTCTTGCAGCTTCCCTATTATAATTATTATTCTTTAGCTCTGCTAATACTACTTTTGAATTTATATTTATTAGAAATAATTCTAAAAGTAATATACTAATAATAAAAAACTCTTTTCTTTTTTTAATATTCATCATATTTTATTTCTCCATATTATTATCTTTATAATATATCTTTTGAAATAAAACTTATTTTATTACAAATAATTTATTTAATTAAAACTATTAAAATCAAGCTTATGAATATAGATGCTGCAATTAATATTCTTGTAAACCTTATATCTTTATTTAAATCTTGAGGTGCAATTTTAAATTCACCTTGTACTATTCTTTTAGAAACTTTGCTTCCTATTATAATTTCAGAAATTAAATAACCAATAGTCGGAGCAGAAAGGCACACCATAGTGATAATAAAATTATTTTGTGTAATCCCAGATATAGAAAGAAAAATTATAATTAATAATACTATATATTCCATTGATATTAAATATTTAATATTTCTATAAATTCTTTCCCAACTTTCATCTGCAAAAGTTGCAGTTTTATAAAAGTTAAAACTCTTCTTTTCATTATACACATTGCTTAATCCACGTTTATCTAAGATTTCCTTTAACTTATACATAAAATCTCCAACATTCTCAAGTACTACTGTTAATCTAATTTTTCCATCAGTATATTTAATTTCCATCCATCCCCCAGTATATCTTATAGATGGATATCTAATAGAAGTAATATCTTCATATGGTATGACTATTTTTTTCTTTTTATTATTATAAATTATAGCTTCTTCCTCTAAGGTAACATTAATATATTTAAACCTCTTTAAAAGCAAAAAATATAATAATGTAAATTCAAGAAATATAATAATAAACATAACTAATATTACTTTTCCTACAAGTGAAAAGTCTATATCTTTTAATTCACTTCCATCTGAAAATACCGCGCCTAATATACCTATTAACACAAAGCAAAAAAATACTCCTATTGCCACACAATAATTTAAAAACGAACCTCTTAAATGTTTTCTGTACACATACATCCCCTTAATCCCTCCACTTATATATAATAAATCCCAAATCCCTATATTTATCGCACTAACCCCTGATTTATAAATTTTCTATTTTATTATATTTAAACTTAGATCTTCTTTACTTAACATAGACACCTTCATTATCACACCCCAATATTTTAACTTCTTAACGTATAGAATTTAATACAATTATCCAATATTGCTAATTACATTGTATATATGATGTAATTTTTATTGTTTTTGTTATATTTTACCATGTATTATTTAACTTTAATATCTCTATGGATTCACTTTATTTAATAATTTAACTATTAAAACAAAAAAAGCATTGCAAATTCTCATGCAATGCTTTTTTGTACTATGCTATTACTTATTCTTTACTTCCTTTAAGCATTTCGCCAATAGCAGCTATACTTCCAAGAGAAGATAATGTTTCATTTGGTAATATAAGCTTATTAGCAGGATTATTAGCCATTTCTTTAAGAGCTTCAACTTGCTTTAATGCTATAACAGTTTCATTAGTTCCTGATTCTATAATAGCTTGGTTTACTTTTCTAATAGCTTCAGCTTCTGCAATAGCTATTTCTTCTATAGCCTTAGCCTTACCTTCAGCTTCAAGTAATTGAGATTCTTTTAAACCTTCAGCTCTTCTTATATTAGCTTCCTTTTCAGCTTCTGCTGCAAGTATTTTACCTCTCTTTTCCCCTTCGGCCTTTTCTATTTGAGATTGTCTTTGACCTTCTGCTTCAAGAATCATAGCTCTCTTATTTCTTTCTGCTTTCATTTGTTTTTCCATAGCTTCTTGAATTTCTGTTGGAGGTATAATATTCTTAATTTCGACTGAAAGAATTTTAATACCATATGCATCTGTAACTTCATCTATTATACTTAAAAGATCTTGATTAATCTTATCTCTACCTGATAAAATTTCATCTAATGTCATATTACCTAATATATTTCTCATGTTAGTTGTTGCTGAATAAACAATCCCTGATCTATAATCTTCTATATTATAAACAGCATCTTTTGCATTAAGTAGTTTATAGAAAATAACATTATCAACAGATATCTTAACATTATCCTTTGTAATAACTGATTGTGGAGGTACATCTAAGATTTGTTGCTTAGTAGATACTTTCTTTCTTACAAAGTCCACAAACGGAATCATAAAATGCCATCCTGGTTCTAATGTCTTGTGATATTGTCCAAATCTTTCTACTACATATAAGTATCCTGTGTTAACAATCTTAATTGATGATAAAATAGTAATTAATAAAAATAAAATTACTACTCCTGCAATTACTAATCCTATAATTCTATCCATTTATTATTCCTCCTCTTTTTTAATGGTTAATTTTATTCCTTCTATACCAATAATCTTAAAATGTTCACCTTTTTTAATTTCTTCCCCATTGTTTAAAACAGTCCAGTAAATTCCATCCACCTTTACCTTTGCTCTGTCTTTAATATCTTCTTCTGCTTCCATAACCCTTCCTATATAGGTTTCCTCCATTAATGGTGTTCTATTAACAACCTTTTTAAACTTTTTCTTAGCCCAAGGATAACCTATTAAAATAGTTATTAAGTTTACAACTAGGAAAATTATTACTTGAATACTAAAGGATAATCCAACTAATTCAGCTATCATAGCTGCAAGAGCACCAACCGCAAACCAAACAAATAAAAAATTACTAGTAATTATATCGATTGCAATTACTACAGCTGCTATTATTATCCAAAATATTACTGCACTCATTATTTCCCCCTCCTTTTTATTATATTATATCACTATTTTAAAATTATTGTATTTCCTAAGTGATGATTTTATTATAATATACTTTTTAACCTTTTACAATATTATTTTTACCTTTTAATAAGTTTTTTTATACCTCTTAATTGCATTATTATTGATTTTATTAAAGTTTTCAATTCATTCCTTTTCTTTTCATTGATTTTCTATTGTTTTCCTTTTATTATTTAAATAGTATCTAAGTAGCAATGATATTTTTTACATTTTATTAAATTATATTTAATCTGTAAAATATTTCAGTTAGGTAATTAGACAATCAAACTTATATAAAAATTAAATTTACTTTCAAAACTATTTTTCAATTAAAATAACATAATCCTAAAAATGTATATTATTTATTGAAACATATATTAAAGTTATTTTGAATTTATTATATAAAAAGAGTTAAAATAGTATTAACTAATTTTTTTAGATTGGAGAGATCTTATGAATTTTATAAAAGTTGCTGCAGCATGTCCTGTAACTCGTGTGGCAGATATAGAATATAACTTAGACAATATATTTAAATGTTTAGATGAAGCTAATAATAACTATGCCAAAGCAGTAGTCTTTCCTGAACTCTGTATAACTTCTTATAGCTGTGGAGATTTATTTATGCAATATAGTCTTTTAGAGGGCTCTAACTCAGCTATAAAAAGAATAGTAGAAAAAAGTACTGATTTAGATATGCTAATAGCTGTAGGAGCTCCATTAAATTATAAAAACACTCTATTTAATTGTGCTTATATAATATTTAATGGAAAAATCCTTGGAATTGTTCCAAAATCCTATATTCCAAATTACAGTGAATTTTATGAAAAGCGTTGGTTTAGTGAAGGCCTAGGCATAATAGATGAAAAAATAGATTTTGAATTTCAAAAAGAAGTGCCATTTGGTACTAATCTAATATTTAAATCTGGTACATATAGTTTTGGATTTGAAGTATGTGAAGATCTGTGGGTTACTATTCCTCCTAGTTCTTATCTTTCATTACTTGGAGCAAATATTATAGGAAACTTATCAGCGTCAAATGAACTTGTAAGTAAAAAAGACTATAGAGAAGCCTTAATTTCTAATCAAAGTGCTAGATCTATGTCTGCATATATTTATTCATCAGCAGGAGTACACGAATCTACTACTGATTTATTATTTAGTGGTCACTTACTTATTGCTGAAAATGGAACTATGCTTAAAGAAAATAATAGGTTCCAAAGAGAAAATGAAATAATTTATTCTGATATTGATGTATTTAGGCTTGATAGTGAAAGACTTAAGAATATAAGCTTTAGAGATGCTTCAAGAATAGTCCCATTCGAAGCCAATATAATTAATTTTGAATACAAAGAAAATAAAATAATTAATTTTGATAGATATATTGATAAACATCCTTTTGTTCCTTCAAATACTAAATTGAGAGAAGAAAGATGTAAGGAAATCTTTAATATTCAAGCATCAGCATTAGCAAAAAGACTTGAACATACTAATTTAAAGAAAGCTGTTATAGGTATATCTGGTGGTTTAGACTCTACTCTAGCATTACTAGTAGTAGTAAAAACCTTCAAATTATTAGGTATAGATAATAAAAACATTATTACTATAACAATGCCTGGTTTTGGAACTACTGATAGAACTTATAACAATGCATTAACCTTATGTAGAGAGCTTGGCTGTGATTTAAGAGAAATTAATATTGTTAAAGCTGCACTTCAACATTTTGAAGATATAGGTCATGATAAAGATATCCACGATGTGACTTATGAAAATGTTCAAGCAAGAGAAAGAACTCAAATATTAATGGATTTAGCTAATAAAGAAGGTGGATTATTAATTGGTACTGGAGATCTTTCTGAACTAGCCCTTGGATGGTGTACTTATAATGGTGATCATATGAGTATGTACTCAGTAAATCCATCCATTCCTAAGACTTTAGTAAGATATTTAGTAAGGTATGTAGCTGAAAAAGAATCTACTAATGCGGTTTCAGAAACTCTATTAGATATTTTAGATACTCCTGTTAGCCCAGAATTATTACCTAAGAGTGATAAGGGAGAAATTGTTCAAAAAACTGAAGATATAGTTGGTCCATATGAACTACACGACTTTTATCTTTATCACTTTATTAAAAATGGATCTTCAAAAGAAAGAATATTATTCTTAGCTAAAAAAGCCTTTAAAGATGATTATAGTGAAGAAGAAATAGAAAAATGGTTAGATAAATTTATTTATAGATTCTTTACTCAACAATTTAAAAGAAGTGCATTACCTGATGGTCCTAAAGTTGGTAGCATATCTCTAAGCCCTCGTGGCGATTGGAGAATGCCATCAGACGCATCCTTCAATACTTTTAAATAAAACTGATTGTGAGGACCCTTTAACATATTATGCTCTGTCTCCGTGGCAAGCTCCAAGTCGACCTACACATAATATGTTAAAGAGTCCAATACCAATCTATTTATTCTTAACAAATTCTCCTTCTATTTTTAATGCAAAGATAAATTGAATATACTCCTTAAGCTTAATAGCTACAAAAAGAGGCATTGAATACTTAATGAAGATGAGTGAAACGAGAATTAAACTTAGTATGAAAGCCCATCACTGAAGCTTGTCTGAAGTAGATGCTCCTATTAAAAATAAGAAAAGCTACTAGACCAAGAGTTTTGTTAGAACTCGCATTCGCTCAGACAAACCAATAACTCTAAGGCCTAATATCTTTTACTTCACCAAGTACTTCTAATTTTTCGCTATATGCTTATTTCACCGTCTATTTATATTTGCCAAGATATTTAATTATTTGACTCTGTTTTAAACCGATGTTGATAATGGAAAATATAAAATTAGATAAATAAATTCATCCAATTTTATTTCGCAATAATTTAAAACTACGTACTATTTAATTTCTGCAAAAATTTCATGTATATTTCCATCTGGGTCAGCAAATAGTGCTGTTCTTTGATTCCAAGGCATATCTTGTGGTTCATGAACAGAAGTTGCTCCTTTGCATATTAACATCCTAAATGATTCATCAACATCATTAGGACTTTCACATGGGAAAGCAAATTCAAAGCCCTGTCCAAATGACTCTTTCCTATATTCGCTACTATACCTATACATAACATCTCTCATACAAATAGCAAATCTTGCTCCATCGTTTTCAAATTCAACATAATTACCAAGGTCATTTTCAATTCTGAATCCGAGGACTTGATTATAGAACTCTTTCATTTTATCTATATCATTTGTCCAAATTGTAATAAGATTAATTTGTGATTTCATCATATATTTTTCCCCTTTCTTGATTTAACATATAGTTTGCTTTATAATACAATTGCGTAATAATATATATCTTTATTATATATTTATTTGGTATATAATCCCATAAGAATAGAAATAATATACCCTTGTTTAAAAAAATTAATAATTATCAACATTCAAATAAAACAGAGCCAATTATTTAAAATAACTAAGGAATTGTTACAATAATGATATTTATTAATTTAGAGATTTTATTTAAATGAGAAACTACAATTCTTATTTAAAAATCGTAAAGTTAATACATGCCATTATGTTATATTCACATTTTAACTGTTATACTAGCTCAGCATCAATTTCACAGTTTTCTTCTTTAATTTCTTTATCAATCTTAATTTGATATAATGATTTTTTAAAGAATAGCATAGCTATTATCATTACTCCTGAAGAAATTAAGAATATACTTGCTACACTAACTTTATCAAAAAGATATCCATAAACCATACTGCTTAATGGAGATGCTATCATAGCCCCAGTTGATACAACAGTTGATACTCTTCCCATAAATTCTAAAGGTACTATAGATTGCATTCCTACACTTAAAAATGTATTTGCAAGTCCAATAAAAAGACAAAGAATGAATGTTATTAGTAATAATAATAGATATAAATAAAAAACTCCATTTTCAATAGAAGCTATAGATTTTGAAGAAACAATAGCATATCCTGCCAAAACTACTGATGATATCATTAAACTTAGATATAAATTCTTACCTAAAGAACGCTTTTTAGATTGCCAACCAATTAGAAAAGTTGCAAATATCATCCCTACAACACCAAAAGTATCTACTAACCCATATTGAAAATCCGAAACATTTAAAATAATTTTACTTAGATATGCTCCCCCTACTGAGAAAGAACCAAATGCAAAATTTAATATTACAGCTAGACATACAACATTAATGATATCTCTTTTCTTTAATATAAAATTAATTCCATCTTTAAATTCTCCAGTAAACTTATTTAGAGATAATTTCCCTTTATCTTTTACATTTCTAGGAATAACTAAAAACATTTCTGAAATAGCTGAAATAAAGAAAGAAATAGAATTTACTATAAATACACCTTTTAATCCTAAACTACCATAAACTAACGCTGCAATTGCAGGTGATATAACATTACCAATAGACATTAATAAAGAATTTAGTGCATTAGCTTCAACTAAATCTTCTTTTTTGTAATAGTTGGAATTATAGTTTGAAGAGTTGGATTATCTAAAGTGGAAATCAAAGAAAGAATTATAACCAAAGTATATATATATATTAATGGCATTTCTCCGGTTATAAAGTAAATAACTGCGAATATACTTACTGCAATTCCACTCATTAAATCTAAGATTATCAATATATTTTTTCTATAAAACCAATCTACTATAACACCAGCAAATGGTGATAGTATCAACTGAGGTATTAAAGAAATTGCAAGAATAGATGCAAATTTAGTTGCTGACCCCGTAGTATTTAAAACAAAAAGTGATAATGCAAAACTTTGCATATAAGACCCGATTAATGATGTCATTTTCCCAAACATTAGCAAAGAAAAATTCTTTTCTTTTAAAAGTTTAAATTTCATATTTCCCCCTTTTACTACATTAAAATAGTTAATTATACAATTTTCATCTTTTTATTCGTAACATTGTTACGCTGTTACTCATAAAAAACATACTTCATTATAGCATAATATTATTATATCGTAACATTGTTACACTTGTAAACAAATTTTTTTTATTTACGATATAATTTAAAATAAAAGAAGGCAAACTTATGCCTTCATCTTTATTATTCTTAATATCGTTAAAATTGCTCCAATGAAACAAACACTTCCAATACCTACAAATACAAATCTCATTGCATAAATAAATACATCAGCTCTACCCTCAATATATCCAGCAACTTTATATCCCATTCTACCACTCATTATTGAGTATAATAAACTTGTTGAAAGTGCTATTCCAGTAGTCATACCTAGGTTTCTAATTAGTCCATTTATGCTACCCGCAATTCCAAGTTTACTTTTATCTACAGTTGACATTATTAAAGAGTTATTAGGAGATTGGAATATTCCACTTCCTAATGAAACAGAGCCTATTAAAATTCCAACTATAAGTAAAGGCGTACTTTCTCTAAATAAGATTAAGCCAAAAATCCCCAAAGTCATTATACTTAATCCTAAAGCTGATATTTTTTCACTTCCTAACTTATCTGATAAATATCCACTTACAGGCGCTACTACTGCTAAAACTATTGGTGAAACAGTCATCATTAATCCAGCAATACTAGGCCCTAATTTTAATACATCTTGAAGATAAAAAGGTAAGATTATATTAATCGCTCCTATAGATATAAAAGATGTAAATCCACAGAATATACTTAAAGAAAATAATTTATTCTTAAATATGCTTATATCTAACATAGGTGCTTTAATTTTTCCTTCTACATTAATAAATATAAATAAAAATATTATTGATAATACAAATGCTCCAATTATAATTGGGTTAGTAAATCCAATACTTTGACCAAAATTAATAGAACAGAAAAGTAAAACTATTGCTAGCATAAATAAAATTGTTCCCTTAATATCAAAAGGTAACTTTTCTTTAACTTTTCTAAAACTCAACGTCTTCATTACAGCTATATAAACTATTATTCCAATTGGAATATTTATTAAGAAAATAAATTCCCAAGGTGCAACTGATACTATTAATCCTCCAAGTGTCGGTCCAACCATAGTTCCTAATGCTACAGCTGTTCCTGTCATTCCAAGTGCTCTTCCCCTCTCTGAAGGTGGAAAAGTTTCTGTAATTATACCTTGATTAGTAGCCATAGCTGCTGCCGCACCTACTGCTTGAATTATTCTAGATATAATTAGCATTACTAATGTATTAGAAAAACCACAAAGTAAAGATCCTATTGTAAAAGCAGCTATTCCAAATCTAAAAACTCTGCTTTTGCCAATTACATCTCCAAATCTTCCAAATAATAATATTAATGCACAGATAGTTATTAAATAACTAGTAACTACCCACTCAATACCTGCCATAGTTGTTCCCAATTCTTTTGCCATAGTTGGCAATGCAACATTTACTATACTACTATCAAGAGTAGTCATAAATGTCATAGGTAAAATTACAAGTAATATTGCCCATTCTTTCTTCATCTACTCATCTCCTTGTAAAAATTTCGCCAATCGTCTTATATTACTCCTATTTTTTACAAATTAAAAACCACAAATATACACATATATTAGAATTTTAGGTAATTTCATAAATTTATCTTTAAATTTTTCATATTTACATAAAATTATATTTCCATAGAATTTATTAAGAATTTTGACACAATATTGTTATATTTAAATAATACAATTTAGTTGAGAGGAGAAGATACTATATGAGACAATTGGGAAACTTCTTTGGAAGTATTATTGTATTCTTATACGTATTAACAATATTAAATTATATACTTAAATTTATTAATAAAAATTTTAAATCTTTAATTTCAAAAAATGAATTTATAAATAAATTATTTATAATTGTTATGAGAATAATAATAAAATATCATAAAGTCTTTGGAATATTTACAATCATATTTATATTATTGCATTTCTATATACAATTTACCTATAGAGGTATAAGTATTATTGGTTTAATGTCAGCAGTTACAATGATACTACAGGTTGCACTTGGAATATATGGAAGTAGTTCTAAAACCAAAGATCAAACTTGGCTTATAGCTCACAGAGCAATATCAATAATACTTCTTGTATCAATACTAATTCATATAAATTAATTATTAAATATATATAAGCTTTCAATTAATGTAATTTACACTTTTAAATAAATTTTCACTCAAAATAATATAGATACTTAAAATGTAGATTATTTATTGAAACATATATATAATAAAAAATACTGTATATATTCAATTTTAAATATATACAGTATTTTAATATTGCTAAAAATAATATTAAATTTTAATATTTCTCTCTAACTTCTTTCAGCTTATTTTCTACTAATTCAATAAGCTTGTCCTTATCAGCTTCATTGTTTACAACATCCATATTATCCATATCTATTACTACTACTTCTGAAGCTTTATAATAATTATTAACCCAGTCATCATAATCTTTCCATAAGAAATTATAATATTCCTTTAAGCTTTCATCTATTTCGAAATCTCTACCTCTTAATGCTATTCTTTTTAGAACTGTTTCAAAAGAACCTTTTAAATATACCATTACATCTGGAGCTTTCTTAGGTAGTTCCTCTAACTCTTCTAGCATATTATGTAATAGATCTTCATATATTTTCATTTCAAGATCATTTATTCTTCCAAGCTCCATGTTCTTCTTTGCAAAATACCAATCTTCATATATTGATCTATCTAAAACATTATTATCATTAACTAAAGCTTCCTTAATACTTTTAAATCTAGTATTTAAAAAATATAGTTGTAATAAAAATGGGTATCTCTTCTTTTGAATTTCCTCTTCACTTTCACTATAGAATAAAGGTAGTATAGGATTATCATCTACACTTTCATAAAAAACTTCTGAATTAAAATGTTCACCAAGAATTTCAGCAACTGAACTCTTACCTAAACCAATCATCCCTCCAACAACTATCAACATGCTTCACCTATCCTTTACTTTTTGTCTTTCTCTATATTACATAATAAAAAAATCACTTTCAAGTCTTGACTTTTATTTTTATGTACCATATGTGGTGTTTATTTTTACCAAAAGCACAATATGTTGTTTAAATATATTGATTTATGCGTCCATATCTTCATATTTATCACCTTTATCCCCTATTATAGTTTTAAATATTAGATACTTTATAACAACTAAATTAATTCTCTCCTCTAAATATTATTAATTATTTTTACCTTCAGTTTACATATAAGTATATTTTGCAATAATATTTAATTTGTAAAAATTATTTTTACACTATACTTATTACTTAAATAAAAGGACTATAGCTAAAGAATATTTAATTCTTCAGTTATAGTCCTTTACTTATATGGTTTTACTTAACTTTAATTTGACATTATTGAAAGTATCTCTTTTTTTATTTCTATAAATCTTTCACTTGTTACTATTTCATTTTTTCTTTCTTTAGGTAAATCAACAATAACTTCACCTTTTATTACAGCAGGCTTTTCGGATATTATATATATCCTATTAGATAGAAGTATTGCCTCTTCAATATCATGGGTTATAAAAAGAATGGTTGAATTCATCTCTTTAGTTAAATCCATAAGCCATCTTTGCATCTTTCTTCTAGTTATAGAATCTAATGCTCCAAAGGGCTCATCTAAAAGCATAATATCATTTGAGGTCAAATATGTTTTTAAGAAGTTTGCCCTTTGCTTCATCCCACCTGATAATTGAGATGGATACTTATATTCAAATCCCTTTAATCCAAACTCTTCACCGTGCTTCAAAACTTCATTTCTTGAATCCTTTTTACTTTTTCCTTTAAAAACTAAAGGTATTCCTATATTATCTATTACCTTCTTCCAAGGCACCATCATATCTTTTTGATACATATAACTTAAGCTTCCATTCACTGATGCTTCACCTGAATCAGCTTTTATTATATTAGTTAAGATATTAAAAATAGTACTTTTCCCACTTCCTGAAGGTCCAAGAATAGATACAAGTTCCCCTTCTTTAACTTCTATAGTAATATCCCTTAATATTTCCATATTTTCAAAGGATTTAGATACATTTTTAAGCATCAATTTATTTTGATAAGAACTCATTAGTATAAGCCTCGCTTGATTTCATTTCTACATTTATTAATTTATTATCATATAAGAATTTAGTGTAATTATCCCATACACTTTCCTTCATTTCTCCAAATACTTCAGTGTCTTCTTTATATTTATCCTTTAAATAATTTTGACTTTCTATGGCTAACTCTTCACTTATTTCTGGCACTTTACTTACTAAAATCTTAGCACTTTCTTCTGGATTATCTATAGTATATTCATATCCTTTAGTTGTAGCTTCCATAAACTTCTTAGCTAATTCTTTATTATTATTTACTGTATCTTCTGTAGTAGCAATTATAGGTGTGTAGTAATCTAATGCTGGATCTAAATCTCTTACTGGAATATAGTTAATATCAAATCCTCTAAGTTTAGCTTCAATATTAGTCCACGCTTCGAAAGTCCATTCAAAATCCAAATTATTCTTAGTTGCAATAAAGAAGTCTTCTGTACCTACATCTACAGTAGTTAGCTTACTAAAATCTGCTCCATTCTTCTCCATAACAGCTTTCAATATAGCTTGCTCTGATGGGCTACCCCATCCACCATAAACTTTTCCTTCAAAGTCCTTAACTGTTTCTATTCCTTTTTCCTTAGGTGATGCAAATCCTGATGTATTATGTTGAATTATAGTTCCTATTGCCATAACTGGCAGAGGACTATCTGATGTTCTTGCATAAGTTAAATCTTCTTGATAACTAACAGCAAAGTCACCCTTTCCTGCTGCTAAAAGTTGAAGGGAAGAACCTTCAGATGGTTGAATTATTTCTACATCTAATCCTAAATCCTTATAATATCCTTTTTCCTTAGCAACATAAAAACCTGTATGATTAGTGTTAGGTGTCCAATCTAGTATTAAAGTAACCTTCTGTAAGTCATCATTACTAGCCTTCGAATCATTATTTGTGCTACATCCAGCAAATAATGTAAGTGCAGCTACAGATGCTAATACTACTGAAATTATTTTCTTTTTTATCATTATTTCCACCTCAATCTATTTCTCTTGCTTATTGTTTATTTTTTTATTATTCCATGGAGTAAATATTTTTTCCATTATAGATACTAAAAGAAAAATAGCCATACTTATTACAACTATTATTACTATAGCTGCAAACATTTTGTCTAAAGCATAAGCACTTCTTGCCCTAGTCATATATACTCCAAGGCCTTTGTCTCCTCCAAGCCATTCTCCAATTACTGCTCCCATAATACTGTAAGTTGCAGCTATTCTCATGCCTGAAAAGAAGTTTATCATTCCATATGGTAGCTTTAAGTGTAAAAATACTTTAAGCTTAGATGCTCCCATTAATTTAAAGTGATTTATTAAATCTTTATCTACCCCTTCTAGTCCATCTACTATACTTATTACTATTGGGAAAAAGCATACTATTACTACTACTATTATTTTAGGTAAGGCTCCAAAACCAAACCAAATTATAAATAGTGGTGCTAATGCAACAGTTGGTATAGTTTGTGATATAACTAAAACAGGATAGAGTGCTTTCTTAACTAAACTAAATCTATCCATAATAATTGCTAAAACTATAGATAAAACTATAGCAATTAAAAATCCTACCATTCCTTCATATAAAGTTGCTAATATATGAGGTATCATAGTCTTAAACTCAGTTATTAACACATTAATAACGTCTGTAGGTGCTGGCATTATGTATTTTTCTATACCTCCAGCCATTACTACTACTTGCCATAATATCAAAAGTAATAGTACAAAAATAATTGGAGCTAACTTGCTACCTATACTTTCCGATTTTTTCATCCATAGTCACGCCTTCTTTTTTATAGTCTATTTTAACCATAGAAACTACTCTTAATGCACCTTCTTCTGTACATATTTCTTGAGCCTTCTTTACAATTTCAAGTAACTCACTAAGTTCTCCCTCCATTGTAGTTTCCATTGCTCCAACCTCATACTTAACTCCAGTAGAAGCTATGTATTCAATAACCTTGTCCACTACAGGATAAATCCTTTCCTCTTCCACTGAGGGAATAACTTGTAAACTAACATTACATAATGACATAATTTTTTCCTCCTTATTTTTAACAAAACAAAAAGCAGCATTTCCTGAATAAGAAAGGCTGCTTAATAGCTAAATTTGTAATTGAAATCAATACACAATCTCCCTACGTTGGCATTATCCAAATCAGGTTTGTGGGTCAAAATTGTATCAATTTTATCTCAGACAGTTCACTGCCTCCCCAGATTTTTATTAAGTTTATATTCCCATTTTATCCTTTTATAGCATATGTGTCAAGTTAGTTAATAATAATTATCAGTTATTGAATTATGCTAGACAATCCGATAACTGATAAATAGCAATTCACTTTATATTATATATCTATTTAATTATTTTTTTTAGCTCCATAAATAATAGTAATAAACCCCAATATTCCTGTTATCATTTTTAATATAAAGATTGGATTAACTATAGCAAATAATATTATTCCAATTCCTATTAACATAACTTTTAAAGAAGAATCTTGCCTTCTAATTTCATCATATGCATATATTCCTATAATAATCGTAGCTATTATAATTAATACATCAATAATTTTACCTGTTATAAATCCCATTCCTATCACCTACCTAATAAATTATAATAATTATTTTGTACAATATTTATTAACTCTTCTGTTTCGTAGCCTTTAATCGTAGCTACCTTCTTATAAACCTTTATAATTTCACTTGGATATCCATACTCTCCATTGATCCATTCTAAGGCTGTAGGACCATCTGTTTCTAGTAAGAGTTTATCTTTAGGTATCATAGTTAATATTTCTTTAGTTCTATCAGAATAACCTATATCTACACTAATAGTAAAATAACATCCATGTTTAATAAATTTTTCTAAGGTTTTTATATCTCCACTATACCAATGAACAATAACTTTATTATAGTTATATCTTTTTAATGATTCATATACTTCCTCTTCCGCATCTTTTGTATGAAGAGAAACTACTTTATTTCTTTTAATGCTTTCTTTTAAAATAAAATTATATATCTTTCTTTGTTCTTCAAAGGTACTTTTATCTTCTACCCATAAAAAATCTAATCCTATTTCACCTATTATTTCACTATCCTCAATATATGGTATAAGTTCCTCTAAACTACCTTTATACTCAGAAGCTCTCCAAGGATGAATTCCAAAACAAGGTTTTATATATTCACTAAATCTACTATATTCCTTATTTTTAATATAACTTTCTATATCCATACTATTTGCAAGAGTTAATATTTTATTATCATTAATTTCTTTTATTGCATCTTCTATATTTTCCTTAAAAGAATCTAAATGTGTATGACAATCTATATACATATATAACCCTCCTTAATTAATTTCTATTAGCTAGCTTTTAATGTTACTGATATAATCTCAGGTCTATTAAATACCCTTACTGGGAATAAACTATTACCTAAACCTCTACTTACAAACATAGTTGATTTTTTTTCATTATAACTTCCAGCAGTATATTTAGGAAAGAACCCTTGATCTGGAGCAATAAGTCCTCCCACAAAAGGAATCCTAATTTGTCCCCCATGAGCATGTCCTGAAAAAATCATATCAATATTATTTTCTGAATATAAATCAAATAACTCTGGACGATGTGATAGAAGAATTTTAAACTCCTCAATTTCTGACCATTCTTTTAATTTTTCTTCTACCTTACTAGTATCAGTTCCATCAATATAATCTGATGTTAAAAAATCTGGATCCGATAATCCTAATAGTTTAATGCTATTATTTCCTCTAGTAATATCTAGTTCACTATCCTCCATTACTATAACACCAGCATCTATTAGTCTTTCCTTTATTTCATAATACTTTCCTGACCAAGCTTCGTGATTTCCTGATACATAATAAACTGGAGCAATTTTAACTGCAGAATTAATAAAAAGCATAGCCTTCTCTAAATTATATCTACGTCTATCAATTAAGTCACCAGTAATAACTATTATATTTGGCGACAAGTCTTCAACCTTTCCTATTAGCTTATCTTGCTCGTCTCCAAACACCTTATTATGCAAATCAGAAATATGAACTATCTTAAAATTATTGAACTCCGTAGGCAACTCAGATTTATTATAATCAAAATTAGAAATTACAATACTATTATTTTGCCATATAGAAAATACTATACAGATTACTATAAATATAACTAATATTATCAAAGTCTTAGCCTTTCTAGATAACTTAATCATTAATTTTATACCCCTAAACTAATTATCATTTATTTATATTAATATGCTATATATAAATAAGTTAAATTATACCACTCGTCTATATATAATTCTACTTTTTAATATTTATGTATAATTTCCTGCCTCAAATTTTCCTCTTAATTAATTTTATAAAAAGCTGTATAAAGATTATATTTATCTTTACACAGCTTTTTATATTTTAATTTTTCACTTCATACACTTCATAATAATTATCAACTAAAGTTTTTTCATTATTTATCATTTCGTAATCACCACATTCAACATAAAGCTTATTACTATCTACCCACCCTCTTAAAGATCTCCAATTAAAATTATTATCTTTTTTAGATACTATTATATCAGTAATATCTTGAATATTAGCTATTTCTAAGTTTTGCTTTACTCTAGCTAAACTTATATTTTGATTACCATATTGATCATAACTACTAATTACTATAAAATTTTTATCTTTATTTATAGTAGATAAGTTATTAGTATATTTTAAGTTAGCTTCTTTATATAATTCTTTTTTATCTATGTCATATCTCCAAAGACCATAATCACCTTCTACGTAACCTGAAAATAATATATTATTATTACTATAAATTACATCCATTCCTGCCTTAACTTCTATAGCACTTTCTATTTCAAAAAAAGTATATAATTTATTATTTTCTATATAACCTACAATACTATCTGCTTCAGCAGTTGTATCTACTATTGTTACATATATTTTTTCATCTTCTAGACTTAAAATATTTAATCTTTTATTCTTAAAACTATTTATAATATCTCCTTTTATTTCATAATACTTATCATTTCTTGTATCTATAACTACTATCTTTTCAATTCCATTATCATTATTAAAATAATAAATATCTAAATTACCATCATAACTTGATTCAAATCTATTTAAGTCACCATTTGTATCTTTTATCAATTTTTCATATGCTTTTATTTCTTTAAGTTCAGAATTATTATCGAACATATAGACCTTATTATCTTTTAAAATTCTTACATTATGTCTATCCATATATCCAGTTATTAATTGACCTTGTATATCTTTTTTATCCCAACTAATTTTATTTCTATTATTATTAGTTTCATCAGTAATAGTCCCAACTTCAATGCTATTTATATATACTTTAGGAAATTGTATATTAGATCCATATCCATCTTCTAAATAATCAATGTGTAGTAATTTACCATTATCAAGTAATGCCTCTGAATACTTTTCATCATTCCTAATATTCTCAGTTGTTTGTAATTTAATTATATCAAAACTATCATTTGCTTTAGACGTTTCTTTAGCATTTTCATCAATTACCACAGTATCAATAACCTTATCTTCATTTGGAACCTTAGTTGAACAACTTACTAATATAGTTGCCGCAATACTTATAAGTAATATGCTTATTTTTTTATTTCTCATTTATTATCTCCCCTTTCTATAACTTAATTGTAATAAAATATTATTTTTAAAATAATTCTAAGTTATTTCCAAGTTGTTAATCTTTAGGGAGTTTAACTATAAATTTTGATTTATCCTTATTTAAATCAAGAGTAATTTCACCTTTATGTCCTATAACTATATTTTTACAAATATATAATCCAAGACCACTAGATTCTTTTGATGAAAATCCTTTTTCTTCGACCCTTACAAATGGTTCAAATATTTTCTCTTTAAGCTCTATAGGTATTGTTTTTCCTGTAGTCATTATGGAAAATTCGCAATTTTTATCTACCTCTTCTATTTGTATTTCTATAGTAGTATTTTCATATGAATACTTAATCCCATTATCTATTAAATTATTAAATAACATTTTTAAATATTGCTTATTTCCTATAATCTCCTCCATTTTAAACTTAGTAATTATATTAAGATTTTTATTTTTAATTATCGGATTCTTTATTTCAATTAATTCCTGAGCTATATTCTTTATATTAACCTTTTCAAAACTATACTCTTCTAAATCACTACTTTGCTTTGATATATTAAGTAATGACATAACTAACTCATGCATTCTATCACTCTCAGCTATTATTCTATTTAATGCATTTCTTTTAAAATCCTCATCATTAAAATCATCTTCATTTAATATTTGCGCATATCCAGAAATATTAGTTAAAGGTGTTTTTAACTCATGAGTAATATTCCTATAAAAATTCTTTTCTTGCTGATCTTTTACCTTTAGCTTTTCAGTCATTTCATTAAAACTATCTACTAATATTCCTATTTCATCTTTTGAAGTATTATTTATCTTTTCTGGGTATGAGCCTTTAGATACTTCTAATAATTTATTTTTTAAGACTATTATTGGTTTAGTTATCCTTGAAGAAAAAACATAAATTGATAGAAATATTAAAGCAAACAATGTAGTAACTATTATATTTAATAGTTTTTTTATATTTAAATCTCTTAAATAATCACTAGTATAATCTTTAATTAAAACTAATACTCCTATTTGATTATTATCAGAATATATAGGAATACTTAATTTACCTAATATAGTTCCATTCTTATTCTCTATATCTACCATTGTTTTATTGTTTTTAGTTTCATAAAAAGATGATGGTAAGTCCTTAAATATATTTAAATCAACAACTGAACTATTAGTTAATCCTGTTGAAATAACTTCCCCCTCTATATCATAAAAGACACCTTGAGCATTAACTCTCTCTACAATGAACTTCATAATCTTAGAATCAAAATCCTCTTTTTTTATATTATCTTTTTCAATACTATTTAAGGCCAAGTAATCATCTAAATTTTTAAATGAAATATTATAAATTTCTTTCATATCCTGTGCTACTAAATCCTTAAAACTTTTATCAAAAAACTTATCCATAATTAAATTTAAAGATATTACTGATAATACAAATATAGAAACTAATAATATTCCGTATTTCTTTCTAATCGTTACCATGCTTCACCTTTAAAATATATCCAACTCCGAAAACAGTCTCTATATTTAAACTATTTCCTAACTTCTTTCTAATTCTTGTTACATGTACATCTATTGTTCTGGTATCTCCAATAAAATCATAACCCCAGACCAAATCTAATAATTGATTCCTTGAAAAAACTTTATTAGAATTCTTTGATAAAAATAGTAATAAATCAAATTCTTTAGGCTTTAATTGAACTTCTACATTATCTATATAAACACTTCTACATCCTTCATCTATTTTTACATTATTTATAATGATTTCATTCTCTTCTTTAATAGCAGATATCTTTTTAATTTCTTCCCTTCGTCTAAGAGCAACCCTAATTCTAGTTACTACTTCCCTTATATCAAAAGGCTTGGTTATATAATCTTCAGCACCTATTTCTAAGCCTAAAATCTTATCCATAATATCAACTCTAGCCGTTATCATAATTATAGGTATTTTATAACTATAAATTTTTCTACAAACACTAAAGCCATCCGTATCATTTAGCATTATATCTAAAAGTATTAAATCTGGTTTAAAGCTTTTAATTTCCTCTTCGGCTTCTAACCCATTAGGATTAACTTTAACCTTATATCCTTCTTTCATTAAAGCAAATCTTAAAATTTCACTAATATCTTTATCATCTTCAATAATTAAAATATTTTCTCTCATTTATCTCACCTATTACCCCTTAATAATTCAATTATCAACTAAAAATGTTAATAAACATTATCATTATGTTTCCAAATTGTAAACATAGCATTATATAAAAAATTTATAAACTATCTATAAGTGGGAGCTAAGCACTGCTACGCGCCTGGATTAGTTCTTCTAACCTTCAGGTGTAGTAGGCATCCTGCACTCTGTGAAAGTGATTCACATAAAACACAAGATTTTGGTTCTCTACTTTTTAAGAAAACTCCACCTGAAGACAAAAATCACATATATTTTTATTATACTATAGAAGGTTATTTTTATGGAAATAAGTTGCCAATAAAAAGATCTATTTCACAAACTATGTGTTTCTGCCAATTCTTAAAGTTATCCTTAGGTTTTAAAAAATTAATTTCTTAAAAAATAAAAAAGTACTTAAAAACTTTTTAGTTCTTAAGTACTCAATAAATCTAAATCTCATTAATATCAAAAGAAATTTGTATATTCTTACTTTTCGGCTCTAACTTTGTCATTTTCACACCTGCTGAGCTAAACATCCTTTTAGATGCCTTAACTATATCCGTATCTGCATATTTATCAGATAAGTAGACAACTTCTTTAATTCCTGATTGAATTATTGCTTTTGCACATTCATTACATGGGAATAAGGCTACATATATTTTTGCTCCTACTAAGCTAGTTCCCCTACTATTTAGTATTGCATTTAATTCTGCATGAACTACATAAGGGTATTTTGTTTCAAGCATATCACCTTCCCTGCTCCATGGGAATTCATCGTCTGAGCAACCTCGTGGAAGACCATTATATCCTTGACTTAAAATTTTATTATCATTATCTACAATACATGCTCCAACTTGAGTACTAGGATCTTTACTTCTCATCCCAGCTAAAATAGCAACACCCATAAAATATTCATCCCAAGATATGTAATCTCTTCTTTTCATTGAAATCCCCCTTAATTTTATGTATATTATGTAATATTTATTATATTATACCTTATTAATTTTAAAAGTAAAATTAATAGCTTTGAAACAATTACTCTAAATTAATATTTTCCTAATAAATTATAGAAATACAATTATATCTATATATCTGCATTGAACTAAATTCCACTATTACACAACATAAAATTACTAATTAATATTAGTACAGATTTATTTAAATAAAAAAATATCTACTTTAACTACTTTTATATTTCCGTAGTTAAAATAGATATTAATATTAAAACTTTCTAAACCTTTGATATCTTTCTTCAAGAAGCTCTTCCTTTGTCTTACTACTTAAAATCCTTAATTCATTAATAAGCTCCTCTTTAATAGCTACTGCTATTAGGTCCAGACTTTTATGAGCTCCACCCTTTGGTTCTTTTATTATTTTTTCTATTACCCCTTTTTCATATAAGTCATAAGCAGTAATACCCATGATTTCTGCAACTTCTTTTGACTTACTAGGATCCTTCAATAAAATAGAAGCAAATCCTTCTGGTGATAATATAGAGTAAACTGAATTTTCCAGCATCCATACCCTATCTCCACAAGCTAAAGCTAAAGCTCCTCCACTACCACCTTCTCCTATAATTATAGAAATTATAGGAACCTTAATTTGCGCTATCTCAATTAAGTTCTTAGCAATAGCTTCTCCTTGACCTCTTTCCTCTGCCCCTACACCACAGTAAGCTCCAGAAGTATTAATAAAGCATACTATTGGCCTATTAAACTTTTCAGCTTGCTTCATTAATCTTAGGGCTTTTCTATATCCTTCTGGATGAGGTGACCCAAAGTTTCTATCCATATTTTCCTTTAAATCTTTACCTTTTTGAATTCCAATAATAGTAACAGGGCTGTTATTTAAAAGACCTATTCCACCTACTATGGACTTATCATCCTTAAAAAGTCTATCTCCATGTAGCTCAAAGAAGTTTGTAAATATTTTGTCAATATAATCTAAAGTTGTTGGTCTTTCTACCATTCTTGCAATAACTAATCTATCATATGCTTTAATATTCTTCATTAAGCTACACCTCCTTAACTTCATGAAGTTTAAGAAGCGTTGCAATAGCTGTTTTTAGATTTTCTCTCTTTACTATACTATCTATAAACCCATTTTCTAATAAAAACTCTGCACTTTGGAAATCATCAGGTAGCTTTTGTTTAATAGTACCTTCAATGACTCTTCTACCTGCAAAACCTATTAAGGCATTAGGTTCTGATAATATTATATCTCCAAGCATTGCAAAGCTAGCTGTTACTCCACCAGTTGTAGGATCTGTTAAAACCGTGATATATAAAAGTCCCTCATCACTATGCTTTGATAAAGCACTGCTTATCTTTGCCATTTGCATTAGAGATAATATCCCTTCTTGCATTCTAGCTCCACCTGAAGCAGTAAATATTATTATTGGTAATTTTCTTTTTGTAGCTTCTTCAACAGCTAGGGTTATTTTTTCACCTACAACTGTTCCCATACTACCCATTAAAAACTTAGAATCCATAACTGCAATTATAATTTTATTACCAGCTATCTCACCTTCACCAGTTACTACTGCTTCAGAAGTTCCGCTCTTCTCTTCATTTTCTTTTAATTTCTCTTCATAGTTTGGAAAATCCATTGGATTTTTGGACTTCATATACTTATTAAATTCCTTAAAGGTACCTCTATCACATATTTGTGATATTCTTTCATAACTTCCTAATCTAAAATAATTATTACAATTAGTACATATATTTAAGTTATCCTCTAAAGCCTTTTTGTATAGTATTTTCCCACATTTATTGCATTTTATCCAAGTTCCATCTGGAACTACAGGTATATCTTTTTCTTCTACTTGAGTTATATTAATAACTCCGTACTGTCTTTTCTTAAAAATCCCCATATTATTTCACCAACTATAAATTAAATTCTTTGCTTATAAAACTTGTATCAAAGTCTCCTAAGCGAAATTTCTCATTATTTAAAATATCTATTTGAAAATCTATATTATTGTCAATTCCTTCAATTACAAATTCATCAAGGGCTCTTAGCATTTTATTAATAGCTTCTTCCCTATTTTTTCCATATGCTATAAGCTTTGCAATCATTGAATCATATGTTGGAGGTATTTTATATCCTGTAAACACTGCTGTATCTACCCTTATACCATTCCCCCCTGGAAGATTTAAAAACTCTATCTTTCCCGGAGAAGGAATAAATCCTTTCTTAGGATTTTCAGCATTTATTCTACATTCAATTGCATGACCTTTTATACATATATCTTCTTGTGAAAAGCTTAAATCATCACCATTTGCAATTTTAATTTGCTCTTTTACTATATCTACTGAAGTTACCATCTCTGTTATAGGATGTTCAACTTGAATTCTAGTATTCATTTCCATAAAGTAAAAGCTTCCATACTTATCTACTAGAAACTCTATAGTTCCTGCATTATAATAATTAACTGCTTTTGCAGCACTTATTGCTGCCTTACCCATCTCTTCTCTAAGATCACTACTTATTATAGTAGATGGGGCTTCTTCTAATATTTTTTGATTTCTTCTTTGAACTGTACAATCTCTCTCTCCAAGATGTACTATATTCCCATGCTCATCTCCTAGAATTTGAAACTCTATATGTCTAGGATTAACTATAAACTTTTCCATATATATTGTGTCATCCCCAAAGTTAGCCATTGCCTCAGACTTTGCTGTAAAGAAGGCATTTTCTAATTCACCTTTGCTATGAACTATTCTAATTCCTTTACCTCCGCCACCTAAGGCAGCCTTAACCATTACTGGATAACCTATTTTTTCTGCTTCAATATAAGCATCTTCTATGCTTTCAACTATACCATCACTACCAGGTATTACTGGCACACTGGCTCTTTTCATAATTTCTCTTGCTTTAGACTTATCACCCATTATACTTATAGTATTACTTGATGGGCCTATAAATTTAATATTACATTCTTCACAAATCGCTGCAAACTCTGAATTTTCAGACAGAAAACCAAATCCAGGGTGAATAGCATTGCATTTTGTTATTACTGCAGCACTAATTATGTTACTAACATTTAAATATGAGTCCTTTGATTTAGGCTTTCCAACACAAATAGCTTCATCTGCTAATTCAGTATGCATAGCATCTTTATCAGCTTCTGAGTAAATAGCTACTGTCTTTATACCAAGTTCTTTACAAGCCCTTATTATCCTTACTGCTATTTCACCTCTATTAGCTATTAAAACCTTTCTAATCATAAAAACACCTCTTTACTATCCAACCATAAAGGTTAGTTCCGCTTCACAGACCTTCTTATTATCTACGTAAGCAATTCCTTTTCCTATTCCTGCAATCCCTCTTATTTTTGTAAGTTCAACCTCTAACCTTAAAGTATCACCAGGAACTACTTTTTTTCTAAACTTAGCATTATTTATTCCGCCAAAATATGCAATTTTTCCTTTAAACTCATCTCTCTTAAGTAAGGCTACTGCACCAGCTTGAGCTAAAGCTTCAATAATTAATACACCTGGCATAACAGGCTCTACTGGAAAATGTCCTTGAAAGAAATATTCATTCATAGTTACATTCTTAATTGCCACTATCTTATTATCCACTAGTTCTTCCACTCTATCAATTAATAAAAATGGATATCTATGAGGTATAATCTCCATTATTTCTTTTATATCCAAATTATTCACCTACTTTATCTTAAATAATTCCATTCCGAATTCTACTATATCTTCATCTTCTCTTAAAACTTCCACTACTTCACCATCAAATTCAGATACAATCTCATTCATTATCTTCATAGCTTCAACTATACAAAGAACATCGCCTTTTTTAACTTTATCTCCTTTTTTAACATAAGGTTTTCCCCCTTGTGATCCAGAAGAATAGTATGTTCCAACTAACGGTGATTTAACTATATTTAAATTTTCATTTATTTCTGCCTTTTCTATATTATTCTCATTTATACTATTTAATTCATTATTATAAGCTAAATTAGCGTTTACTGATGATTCATAGATATTTCCTTTTGCCTCATTAGTTTCTAATGAAAGACTTTGTACTTCCTTAATAGCCTCATCATTTTTACTTAGTCTTAATCTAGTTCCTTGGCTTTCAAATTCAAAAACTCTAAGAGAAGATGAGTCTACAGATTCAATTAAATCTTTAATTTGTTCGTAACTTAACATCTTATTTCCCTCTCCATTTCTTAAATATTACTGATCCATTGTGTCCACCAAAACCTAATGAATTAGACATAGTATAATCTATTTCTTTTTTAACTCCTTCATTAACAACTAGATTCAAGTCACATTCTTCATCTTTATTTACATAATTAATTGTTGCAGGAACAAATCCATCTTCTAATGCTTTGATAGAAATTATAGCCTCAACAGCTCCTGCAGCTCCAAGTAAATGACCTGTCATTGACTTAGTTGAACTTACATAAACATCCTTAGTACTTTCACCGAATACTTGCTTTATAGCTAATGTTTCAACCTTATCATTTATTTCTGTAGATGTTCCATGAGCATTAACATAGTTAATATCACTTGCATTAAGTTTAGCATCATTTATTGCATCTCTCATTGCTCTATATGCTCCATTACCATCTAGTGTCGGTGATGTAATATGATAGGCATCACATGTAGTACCATATCCTACAACTTCTCCATATATTTTAGCACCTCTTTCTAAAGCACTATCTAAATCTTCTAAAATTAAAGCAGCTGCCCCTTCACCCATGACAAATCCATTTCTATCTTTATCAAATGGTATAGATGCTCTATTTTTATCTTCACTTCTACTTAAGGCTGTTAATGCTTGGAATCCTGAAATACCAAACTTACATATTGAAGCTTCAGATCCACCAACTAAAGCTCTATCCATATACCCATCTCTAATACCTCTAAAAGCTTCTCCTATACAGTGAGTTGAAGTTGCACAAGCTGTTGTAACACTTAAGCAAGTTCCTAAAAGTCCAAATTCTATTGCTATAGTTCCTGCTGCAATATTAGAAATAGATGCTGGTATAGTTAATGGAGATACTCTACTTGGTCCCCTATTAAGCATAGTAGTTATTTGATTTTCTATAGTTATAAGTCCACCTATTCCAGACCCAAATAATACTCCAAACCTTTCTCTATCAACTTTATCTAAATCAATATTACTATCCTTCATACATTCTTTAGCTGCAACTAATGCTAATTGAGTATATCTATCTAATCTCTTAGCATCCTTCTTACCTATATATTCTTCAGCATTAAAATCCTTAACTTCAGCAGCAAGTTTTACTTTAAAATCCTCAGTATTAAATAAAGTAATATTATCTATTCCATTTTTTCCTTCTTTAATTGAGTTCCAAAAACTATCAACTGAATTACCTATTGGTGTAATAGCACCTAAACCTGTAATTACTACTCTTCTTTTCATATAAGCACTCTCCTTTTAATGCATCACCATTCCACCATCTACATTTATCACTTGACCAGTTATATAATTTGATAAATCTGATGATAAGAATAAAACTAAATTAGCTATTTCTTTTGGTTCTCCAATTTTTTTCATAGGAATAGTTTTTAATACTTCTTCCCTAACTTTCTCTGGAAGAACCTTTGTCATATCAGTATTGATGTAACCAGGAGCTATAACATTAACGTTTATACTTCTTCCTGCAAGCTCTCTTGCTACTGATTTAGAAAATCCTATTACTCCTGCTTTAGACGCTGCATAATTACATTGACCTGCATTTCCAGCTACTCCAACAACAGAAGATATATTAATAATCTTACCGCTTCTTTGTCTTACCATAATAGAAGATGCTGCTTTAGTCATATTAAAAGTTCCTGTTAAATTAACATCTAATACATCTTTAAAGTCCTTTTCATCCATTCTTATAATTAATCCATCTTTAGTTATTCCTGCATTATTAACTAAGATATCTACTCTTTCAAATTTATTCTTAACTTCTTTAATAAATTCATTAACTTCTTCTTCTTTACTAACATCACACTTAAATGCTAGTACTCTTACATCAAATCCTTCAAGTTCTTTAATAAAAGATTCAACTTCTTCGTTATAAGTTCTATAGTTAAAAGCAATATTAGCTCCATTTTGTGCTAATGTTCTTGCTATTTCTTTCCCGATCCCTCTTGTTGCCCCTGTAACTATGGCACTCTTATTTTGTATCATCTTTACTTTCAATCCCTTCTAATGTTTTTTCTAAAGATTTCATATCCTCTATATTATAAATACTTACCTTTAAACCTTTTTCTTTACTAATTTCTTTAATAAAGCTACTTAATACTCTTCCAGGTCCAAGCTCTATAAATGTATCAACCCCTAAATCTAGCATTTTTGATACACTTTCGCTCCATCTTACTGAAGATTTAACTTGCTTACATAGTAATTCTTTAATTTCTTCCTTATTATTTATAAAATCTGCTGTTACATTAGATATTATTTTAACATTTGGATCTTTAAAAGTTACATTTTTAAATTCTTCTCTAAGCTTAACTGATGCTTCTTCAAGTAATGAAGTATGGAAAGGACCAGAAACTTTAAGATCTATCGCCCTCTTAGCTCCTTTTTCTACACATAATTCTTTCGCTCTCTCTACAGCATCTTTTTCTCCACCTATGACTATTTGATTATTAGTATTGTAGTTTGCAATTTCTACAACACCAATATTTGAAGCTTCTTTTACTGCATCATTAATCTTTTCTACACTTAGTCCAATAATAGCAGCCATGGCACCTATACCTACTGGAACTGCTTCTTGCATATATTTCCCTCTTTTTTTAACTAAGGCTACTGCTTCTTCAAAATTAATTGCATCAGCTGCAACTAAAGCTGAGTATTCTCCAAGACTTAAGCCAGCAACTACACTAGCCTTAAGTCCCTTCACTTCTAATGCTTTCATAGCAGCAATAGAAGTAATTAAAATTGAAGGTTGAGTATTTTCAGTAATATTTAATTCTTCTTTATCACCATTAAAAATTAATTCCTTAATATCAAAGTCTAAAACTTCTCTAGCCTTATCAAATACTTCTCTGCAAGCTGGAATATTATCATATAACTCCTTTCCCATTCCTATGTACTGGGATCCTTGCCCTGCAAAAATAAATGCTATCTTCATAATACTCTCCTTTAAAGGCTCTTTTTAATATTTTCAAATTCCTCAAACATTTCTTCAATTATTTCTTTTGCACTTTGTCTTTTTGATACTAAACCAGAAATTTGACCAGCCATAAGAGATCCACCTTCTATATCTCCATCTTTTACAGCCTTTCTTAATCCACCCTTGCCAAGCTCTTCTAAGACTTCTATTGGTGCATTTTGCTTTTCTAAATTTAGATATTCCCTAGCTAGTTTATTTTTTATTACTTGTACTGGATGACCTGTTGGTCTGCCAGTTACTACTGTATCTATATCATTAGCCTTAATAACAGCTTCTTTATAATTATCATGAATAGTACATTCATTAGCTACTAAAAATCTAGTTCCTACTTGTATTCCCTTGGCTCCAAGCATAAAGGCAGCTGCTACCCCCCTACCATCAGCTATACCACCAGCTCCAATTACTGGAATACTTACAGCATCTACAACTTGTGGTAATAATACCATAGTAGTAAGCTTACCTATATGGCCTCCGGCCTCACAGCCTTCAGCAATTAGCGCATCAGCTCCTGCTCTTTCCATTCTTTTTGCTAGCGCTACTGAAGCAACTACTGGAATAACCTTTATTCCTGCTTCTTTCCACTTTGCCATGTATTTACCTGGGTTTCCAGCACCTGTTGTTACTACTTTAACTCCTTCTTCAACTACAATCTCAGCTAGCTCATTTGCATTTTCTGAAAGTAGCATAATATTAACACCGAAAGGTTTATCAGTTAGTTCTTTAGCTTTTCTTATTTCTTCTCTTACAAAACTTGCAGGAGCACTTGCTCCTGCAATTATTCCAAGACCACCTGCATTTGAAACTGCAGCTGCTAATGAACTATCTGAAACCCATGCCATTGCCCCCTGAAATATAGGGTATTTAATATTTAACAGATTGCAAATATAATTGTCCATGAATTCCTCCAATTTATTATTAAATTTTTAGTTTATTATTTAACTACGCTTTCAATATATTTAACAGCATCTCCAACAGTTTTTATGTTTTCAACATGCTCAACTTTTACATTAAAAGCATCTTCTAAATCCATAACTACTTGGAATAAATCTAAAGAATCAGCTCCTAAATCTTCTATAAAGTTTGTTTCTATCTTTACATCCTCTTCATTTACTCCTAATTGTTCAACTACGATTTCCTTAATTTTTTCAAATACCATTTTTTATTCCTCCTAAAATTTAATTAATGTGCTAGCCCAGGTTAATCCTCCACCAAAGGCTGCTAAGATTATTTTATCTCCCTTATTAATAAGGCCTTTTTCTAAAAGCTCACTTAATGCTATTGGAATACTTGCTGCTGAAGTATTTCCATATCTATCAACATTAACATAAAACTTTTCCTTGTTTACTTTAAGTCTTCTTGCCGCCTCATCTATTATTCTAGAGTTAGCTTGATGAGGAACTATATATTTAATATTTTCTAAATCCTCATTTGCCTTAATTAAGACATCATTCACTATCTCTGGTAATATAGAAACTGCGAATTTAAAGACTTCTCCACCTTTCATTTCTATATATCTTTTTTCTATATTTTCACTTTTTACAAAAGGTGTGTTTAAATTAATTTCAGCTGCTACTAAAGTTTTTTCTCCTAGTTTCCCATCAGATGCAAAACAAGAACTAATAATTGAATTTTCATCCGAAGCTTCAATAACCATTGCACCTGCTCCATCACCAAAGAGTACGCAAGTACTTCTATCTGACCAATCAACTATTTTAGATAAAACCTCTGCTCCTATAATTAACGCTCTTTTCTTTCCTGCAGATTTAATTAAGCTATCTGCTATAATCAAAGAATATACAAATCCTGAGCAAGCTGCTGATATATCAAAGGCTGCTGCATTACTACAGTCTAAAAGCCCTTGTATACTACAAGCTGTAGATGGCATTATCTTATCTGGCGAAGTAGTAGCTACGATTATTAAATCAATATCATCTTTACTACAATTGCTATTCTTTAAAGCATCTAGTGCTGCTTTATAAGCTATTTCCACAGTTCCTTCCCCATTAGATATTCTTCTTTCTTTAATTCCGGTTCTCTTTACTATCCACTCATCTGTAGTTTCTACTATTTTTTCTAAGTCAAAATTAGTAACTACATTTTCAGGACAATACTTACCAACCCCAAGTATTTTAGCTCCCTTCATTGAACGCCTCTTTCTAAAATAAATAAGATTTATTTTTTTATCAAATATTTTTACTATCAAAGTATTAGTTTATAATAAGCTACTATTTACACTTTGTAGTTATAATTAAAATTATTTGAATCTATAACTTTGATAAATCACATTCATTAAAAACATTCAAATATTTTGACTATCAAAGTAATATCACCATAATAATACCATTCTTTTATTTTGTCAATAATAGTAATTTAATTTTAATATATAAGTTTTGACATATATTATACATTTTATTAAATTATAGTTTAATTAAATCATGTTTATGTTAGATGAATATTTAATAAGCTTATATAAAGAATTAAATAATCTATGCTTTCAATTATGATATTATACATATCAGCTTTTTCACTTTTAATTTTATAGAATTAAATTGATATAAATAATTTATTTAAACTTATATATTGTATTTTTCAAATTTCTGGCTTATACTAATAATAATATTTTGATAATCAAAATATTATTATATCAAACTAAAAGGAGATACATTATGAGTATAAAGCCATTAATAATTGGTGATTTAATAGCTAAGGTCCCTATAATTCAAGGGGGAATGGGAGTTGGAGTATCTTTATCTAATCTTGCTGGTAATGTAGCAAAGAATGGTGCTATAGGCGTTATTTCAGCTGCTCACCCAGGATATATGGAGGAGGATTTCGAAAAAAATACCCTTGCCGCAAACTTAAGAGGATTAACTAAACATATAAAAAAAGCAAAAGAAATAAGCTTAAATGGCATTATTGGTGTTAATGCTATGGTAGCTATGAATAACTATATAGAACATGTTAAAACAGCAATAGAGGCTGGAGCTGATTTAATTATTTCAGGTGCTGGATTACCTCTAAACTTACCAGAAATAACTGTAGGAAGCTCAATTAAAATAGCTCCTATAGTCTCTTCTGCTAAGGCTTGTAAATTAGTACTTAGTTACTGGAAAAAACATTTTAATAGAACTGCTGATGCTGTAATTGTAGAAGGCCCATTAGCTGGTGGTCATCTAGGTTTTAAGAAAAATAATCTAGATAATGATATAGTTAATTTCGACAAATATGTATCAGCTGTAATTGAAGAAGTTAAAAATTTTGAAAAAGACTTCGGCAAAAAAATTCCTGTAGTTGTTGCTGGTGGCGTATTTACTCATGAAGATATGATGAGATACTTAAACCTTGGAGCAAGCGGTGTTCAAATGGCTACAAGATTTGTTGCAACACATGAATGTGATGCTCATCCAAACTTCAAAAATGCTTTTGTAAATTGTAAAAAAGAAGATATTGAGCTTACAATTAGTCCTGTAGGAATGCCTGGAAGAGCAATAAGAAATAAATTGACTGAAACATTAAAAACTCAAAGAGTTAAGATCACTAAATGTTATGACTGTTTAATTCCTTGTAACCCAGGCACTACTCCATACTGTATAAGTTCTGCCTTAATTAAATCTGTAAAAGGTGACGTTGAAAATGGACTTGTATTTTGTGGTGGAAATGCCTATAGAATCGATAAACTTTTATATGTTAAAGAATTAATTGATGAGATGATGGGACAATCATTAGCACAATAAGAAATTATAAGTTAATGTTAAAACTCTAAGAGTTTTAACATTAATGAAAGAATGAAAGAATGAAAGAATGAAAGAATGAAAGAATGAAAGAATTCTAAAATGAGCTGCCCTTTAGGCAGCTCATTTTAGCTATATGATTTTTTCAAGGCTTTTAATAATACTTTTTTATCCTTCTTATAAGGAGTTACAGGTATTATTGCCTTGTGAGTAACACCTAATAATTTATAAACTGCTATTCTTGCAGCTCTAACTGAATATTCTTCAGTAAATACCATATCTTCTGGTATTTCTACAAATTGGCTTATTAATGCAAAGTTTGTAGAACCTTCTGGAACAACCTTAGGTCTATCAGTCATTTTTCTTGGTTGGAATTGAGCATCTATATATGGCATCATACATGGTATAACATTAACTATGTCTTCCATAATTTCTTCTTGTTTATCTTCAAAATGTAAATGATGTAATAATTCTATTAAAATTTCTTCACCAGTACATTCCTTCATTGGCTTCTTAACATAGTCTCCTTCCTTATCTGTATAAAGTCCATATCCCCAGAAAATAGTAGTATCCATCGGTTGGTTCTTAAAGTGAGGTTGAGCAGCTACTACAATACTCATTAACCAACTTGAATCTTTAAATGTCATTAAAGCTCCACTTCCAGGTATATTACCAGAGAATTGCTCAATTAACTTTAATAGCTTATTACCTTTGCAAGTAACTGTGAAGCTTTCCCAATTAGTTTGCTCTGGATGATTAAAGAATGGAACTGGATTACCAAGTCCTAATTTCTTCTTTGCTATTCTTTCCCAAAGATCTCCTGAAGGAGGATTACTTGGAAGATATTTTGGTGCAGTTTTTAAATCTCCTAAAGTCGCGCAATCAGTCATAGAACCATTAGTTACTATGCATAAGTCTTCGTCTCTTAACTCAATTATATTTTCTTCTTCATTATTTTTTATGTGAATTGCTGAAGCTGTTATTCCTTCTCCTGGTTTAAAATCTATATCTGTAACTGTAGCATTTATACTAAAATCTACATTATGTTTGTTTAAGTATTCCTTCAATGGAACTATTAAAGATTCGTATTGATTATATGGAGTACGAGTAACCCCTTCTAAAGTTTCTATACGAGAAAATTCAAATATCATACGTTCCATATAACGCTTAAATTCAAACAAACTAGACCATTTTTGGAATGCAAAAGTAGTTTGCCACATATACCAGAAGTTTGTAGTGAAGAAGTGTGGAGTATCTTTAAACCAGTCTTCTATAGTTAAATCATCTAATTTTTCTTCTGGCATCATCATTAATTTACCTAAAGCTAAACGATCAGAATTATTAAATCCCATGCTCTTAACATTTAAAATATTTCCATCTTTATCTACTAATCTTGCTTGTGCATGTGTTGGATGTAAATGATCAAAATTTAATATTTCTTCTGTAACACTCATTCCAGGCATATCTATTGAAGGAATGCTGCTAAATAATTCCCAGAAGTTTTCATATGTTTCTTCATTTAGCATTCTTCCACCACGACAAACAAAGCCATTTAGTGTGTTTCCTGCACCATCATTACTTCCACCTAATATATTTGTACTTTCTATTATATGGATGTTTTCACCTTTAACTTTACAATCTCTAATTAAATATACTGCCCCAGCAAGAGATGCTAAGCCTCCACCAACAAAGTAAATTTGTCTATCTCCACTTTCTACGAAGCCTTCAGAAAAAGTTAGCATATTAGATTTTTTATCCTTGTTGTCTTTTATTTTCTTTGCCGCTGCAATTACCGCTGCCGTACCTGCAATAGCTCCTACAACTAATAATGGATTAACTTTGCTACTTTTATTTCTTTTACTCATTAACCTCACCCTTTCGTAAGTATTTTTATTTCATACTCTTATAATAATACAGTTTCCCCCAATAAAAAAGTATTATCCTTAAAAAAGTTGACTAACTAGTACAACTTTATAAATTTAATAAAATATAAAAGATGAAACATTAAAATATGTTGTTTCATCCTTACTTTTTTAAACATTATTTATTTCTTAAAGCTTGTTATTAAAATATACTATTTTTTATTTAATTCATCTAAATACTTTACTGCACTTAATGATGCAATATTGCCTTCTCCAGCTGCTTTTATATATTGATATGGTTTACCTACACAATCTCCTGCTGCAAAGCAGCCTTTAATATTAGTTTTCATATATCTATCTACTGAAATATGATCATCTTCAATTAATAATCCTGGGACTAATTGAGCAGGTGAAATGGAATCCTTTATTATAAAAATACCATCAACTTCAATTTCATTATTATCTAAAACTAAAGTTCTATTACCAGATTCATTTAATATCTTCTTAGGTTTATCTTTAATAATAGTAATATTATCATTGATGTTATATGGCTCTTTATACATAGGTACATAATATACTTCAGAAGCTATTTCAGATACATAGTTTGCGTCCCTTTCTGCTTCTTTATTATACCCTAATATTGCAACTCTTTTCTTTTTATAAAAATTAGCATCGCAAGTAGCGCAATAACTAACTCCTCTTCCTAAGTATTCAAGCTCTCCTACTAAGGGTTTAGTATATTCAATTCCAGTAGCCAAAATAATTGATGTAGCTTCAAAGGACTTATCATTTGACATTAATACAAAATGACTTCCCATTGCATAAATGCTATCTATTCTATGTTCAGCTATTTCTATTTCCATTTCTTTAATATGCTCTTGAAATTTTATCTTTAAATCATTTCCACTTATATTATGGAACCCAAGATAGTTATTTATCCCAGGAGCTTTTTCTATTTTACTAGATAAATTTTTATTCCCAAAAATAATAAAATTTTTATTTCTTATTTTTGCATTTAAAGCTGCTGATAAACCTGCAGGTCCACTTCCTACAATTGCAATATCATATCTTTCACTCAAAGTTTCACCTCTAATTATAAATGCTTAGTAACAGCTTCTTTTAAGCTATCCTTAGGCATAAATCCTACTAATGTTTCCACAGGCTTACCATTTTTAAATACTACTAATGTTGGAATACTCATTATATCGTACTTATTTGCTAAATCTTCATTTTCATCCACATCTACTTTTATGAATTTAGCATCTGTAACTTCATTAGATATTTCTTCTAAAACTGGAGCTATCATCTTACAAGGACCGCACCACTTTGCCCAGAAATCTACTAAAACTACTCCTTCATTTTTTAAAACTAATTCTTCAAAATTTAATTCACTTCCGTGTTCTACCATATAAACTACCTCCTGTTATACCCCTAGTGGGTATCTATATTGATATTTTACTTTATTCTACATAATATAGTCAATAGCATATATTTTAATTTTTATATAAGTTGTCAAGCTATTTCAATTTATTAAATATTTTTAATATGAAGGATAAATTAATAAAATGTAAAAACTTGATTGCAACTTATATACTATATTATATTTTCCTATTTATTATATTTTTATTTCTTTAAATTTAAAAATTGTGATTCATATAATTCTTTATAAAGTCCATCAACCTTTAATAAATCTTCATGACTTCCCTTTTCTTCAATTCCTTTTTCAGTTAAAACTAATATTTCGTCTGCATTCTTAATAGTTGATAATCTATGTGCAACTACTATAGTAGTTCTTCCCTTACAAAGCTCTTCTAAGGATTTTTGAATCATATATTCTGTTGTATTATCTAAAGCTGAAGTTGCTTCATCTAATATTAATATTGGTGGATTCTTCAAAAATACCCTAGCAATAGAAATTCTTTGTTTTTGTCCACCTGATAGTTTAACTCCTCTTTCACCTATATAAGTATTATAACCATCATCTAATTTTGTGATGAAATCATGTATATTTGCTCTTTTCGCTGCTGCTATTACTTCTTCATCTGTTGCATTTTGATTACCATATAATATATTATCCTTAATTGTTCCAGTAAATAAAAATACATCTTGTTGAACTATTCCAATATTACTTCTTAAGGATTCTAAAGTAACATTATATATACTCTTACCATCTATAGTAATATCACCTTTTGTAACATCATAGAATCTAGGAATTAAATTACAGAAAGTAGTTTTCCCCCCACCAGAAGGTCCTACTAAAGCAAGCATCTTACCTTTTTCAATATTTAAATTAATACCTTCTAGTATGCTCTTTTCCTCATAACTAAAGTGTACATCTTTAAATTCAATATTACCCTTAACATCTTTAAGCTCTACTTCTCCATCATTTTCAGTTTCTTCATCGATTATTGAAATAAATCTCTTGAAACCAGTCATACCATTTTGGTATTGCTCCATAAAGTTAACAAGCTTTTTAATTGGTTGCGTAAATAATTTTATATATAAAAGATATGCAAAGAAATCTCCTAAATTTATTATATTGAAATACGTGAAAATCCCACCTGCAATTAAGACTACATAGTCTAGAAAATCTATTCCAAAACCTACACCCGCAAAATATTCTGCCATCACCTTATAAGCTCTAGATCTTGCACTTTTAAATTTATTATTTCCTTTTTGGAACTTGTCTACTTCATAATCATGAGAAACAAATGCCTTTGTTATTCTTATTCCTGATAAAGAATTCTCTAAATTAGAATTAACCGCTGATGTTTCTACCCTAGTTTCCATAAAGGCAGTTAGCATCTTATTTTTTTGCTTCCATGTAAATAAAACTATAAACGGTATAAAAGCAAATATAATAAGAGTTAATGGAATATTAATTGTGCATAATACTGTAAAAGAACCAATTAACATTACTAATGAAACAAATAAATCCTCTGGTCCATGGTGAGCAAGTTCTGAAATATCCATAAGATCATTTATCATTCTACTCATTAAATCACCAGTCTTATTGTTATCAAAGTAAGTATTCGGTAACTTTTGAAGATGTAAGAACATATCTCTTCTCATATCTCCTTGCATATTTACACCCATAACATGTCCATAATATTGCATAAAATATCCACAAGCTGCTTTTATAAAATAAATAGCTAGCAAAGTAACACCAAAAACAACTAGCATTCTAATATTTTTATTAGGAATACTATCGTTAACTAAATTTCTTGTCATCATTGGATAAACAAGATCACAAGCTGCAGTAGTAAATGCTGCAAGTAAATCAAAGAAAAACAATTTCTTATATGGTTTATAATAACTAATAAATCTTTTTACCATTTTTCCTCCTTCTGTTAGTACATTTTTTAGTACATTTATCTATTATTTCTTAGTGATTCATATATAACTATAATTTATAATATCTTTATTGATAATAATTTTCAAGTAAACTATGACATCTTTTTACAAATTATCTATAGATATCTACTATTAGCCCTTGAATCTCATCTATTGATGAAGCTATATTTAAATTATCTGTTTCACCTTTTAATAAGGCTGTAGTTAACTCTTCAAGCTTCGCATCAATTGTATCAACAGTTATAAAATATTGAGTTTGCCAAAAACTAATATCTTTTTTTGTGTTGTACATAAAATTTAAAATAGATTCTAAATATTCTTTTATCATTTTTTTATATGCTATTACATCCCCATATGTTTTTGTAACTACTAATCTATTTCCTTTTTTATGTATTTCCTCTATCATTTCTTTAAGTTGTTCTTCTGATCTTCTTTCCTTAGCTTGATTAAAACTTTGAGAAAAATCTTTTTTTTCTGAAACAACTTTTCTATCTTGCTTAATTATACCTTTGCTATTAATTCTTCTAACTTCCATATTTTCACCATCCTTAAAGCTATTATATCATTAAATTTTAATTTCCTCACATCTTCTAGTATTATTATAGCTAAAAATTAATACACTATAGTTATGCATAGTTTTTATGATATTAAGGAGGTAAAAATGTGGTATAGTAAAAATTCTGATGAAATAATAAAAGAACTATCCTCTAATGAAGTCAATGGATTATCTTCAGAAGAAGCTAAATCAAGACTTGAGAAAAACGGATTAAACAAGCTTCAAGGAAAAAAGAAAAAAAGCATGCTTCAACTATTCCTAGCACAAATTAATGATGTAATGATTTATATCTTATTTATTGCAGCTATTATTTCTATGGTTGTGAAGGAGTTTAGTGATGCAATAATCATATTAATCGTAATCTTTGTTAATGCAATAATTGGTGTAATTCAAGAATCTAAAGCAGAAAAAGCTTTAGAAGCATTAAAAAACATGTCTACTCCTAAAGCATTAGTTAAAAGAGATGGAAATATTATAGAAATACAATCAGAGGAAGTTGTTATTGGTGATATAGTAATAATAGATGCCGGTAGATACATACCTGCTGATTTACGTTTAATTGAGGCTGCAAATTTAAAAATAGAAGAATCAGCTTTTACTGGTGAATCTGTACCTTCTGAAAAAAATTCAGACACTAGTACTGATGAAAAAGAATTACCTATTGGTGATCAGCATAATATGGCTTTCATGTCTACTCTCGTTACATATGGAAGAGGTGTAGGTATTGTTGTAGGCACTGGCATGAATACAGAGATAGGTAAGATAGCAAAAATGCTTGATGAGGAAGAGGATAACACAACTCCACTCCAAAGAAAACTTGCTCACCTTGGGAAAATCTTAGGTTTTGTAGCTGTAGGTATTTCTATACTTATGTTTATAGTATCAATGTTCCAAGGAAGAGATTTTTTAGAGATGTTTATGACCTCTATAAGTTTAGCTGTTGCTGCTATTCCTGAAGGCTTACCTGCTATAGTTGCAATAGTTCTTGCACTTGGTGTTCAAAGAATGATTAAGGAAAATGCAATTATAAGGAAATTACCTTCTGTAGAAACTCTCGGATCAGTTAATATTATTTGTTCTGACAAAACTGGAACATTAACAATTAATAAAATGACTGTAAAGAAATTTTATGTAAATGAAGAAATTAAAGATTTAGATAAAATAGATATCAATAACAATGAATCAAAATTATTAGTTGATGGTATGATTCTCTGCAATGATGCTACATCAAAAGATGGAAAACAAACTGGTGATCCAACTGAAGTAGCATTAATTGAAGTAGGAAACAAACTTAATATATTAAAAGAAGAATTAAACTCTTCTAACAATAGAATTAACGAAATTCCATTTGATTCTGACAGAAAACTTATGACTACTGTAAATAAATATAACAATAAAAACACTGTATTTACTAAAGGTGCTATAGATAGCATATTGAAAATTTCAAATAAAATATTAATTAATAACGAAATAAAAGAATTTTCAAAAGCTGAAAAAGATAAGGTTCTTAATGCATCTAATAAGATGTCAGATGATGCCTTAAGAGTTTTAGCCTTAGCTTATAAAGAATTAGACAGTGATAATATTCTTATAAACGATCTTGAAACTAATTTAATTTTTGTAGGTCTTATGGGAATGATTGATCCTCCTAGGGAAGAAGTGAAATCATCTATCGAAGTAAGTAAAAATGCTGGGATTCGAACTATCATGATAACTGGAGATCATAAAAATACTGCTGTTGCTATTGCTAAAGACCTTGGAATAGCTGAAGATATATCTCAAGCTATGTCTGGAAGTGAAATAGATACTTATAGCGATGAAGATTTTATAAAGGTAGTAAATAACTTTAGAGTTTTTGCAAGGGTTTCTCCAGAACATAAGGTGAAGATAGTAAAAGCTTTTAAAGCTCACGGAAATATAGTTTCTATGACTGGTGATGGAGTTAATGATGCACCTTCACTTAAAGCTGCAGATATTGGAGTTGCTATGGGAATAACAGGTACAGATGTTGCAAAAAGTGCCGCTGATATGGTATTAACTGATGATAACTTTACTACAATTGTAAAAGCAGTGGAAGAAGGAAGAAATATTTTTAATAATATTAAGAAATCTATTATATTCCTTCTAAGCTGTAACTTAGGTGAAGTAGTAGCCTTATTTGTAGCAATTTTATTAAATTGGCCTACTCCATTACAAGCAATCCATATACTATGGGTTAACTTAATTACAGATAGTTTTCCTGCACTTTCTTTAGGTGTAGACCCTGGTGATAAAGGAGTTATGGATTTACCTCCAACAACCCAAAATGAAAGCTTATTTGCAGGACGAATGGGAATCCTATTAATAATAAATGGTATATTAATTGGTGCTACTACTTTACTAGCCTTTGTATTAGGTGAAAAGTTATATCCTGATTCCTTAAAACATGCTCAAACTATGGCCTTTGTAGTACTAAGTGTTTCTCAACTTTTCTATTCATTATCAATGAGAAGCGACAGAAAATCTATATTCCAAATTGGATTTTTTAAGAACAAGTGGCTTTTAGCTTCTATAGCCTTTGGAATACTACTACAATTTGCTATAATAACAATACCATTTACAGCAACTGTATTTAAGGTTTATTCTCTAAGCTTATATGATTGGGGAATAGTTATTTTAATTTCATTAATTCCATTTGCAATAAATGAATTGATAAAAGTCCTATTTAGATCAAAAAAATAACTATAAGCATATAATAAAATGCAAAGCATCTTATAATTAAAGAATGAAAAAATTAAATAATGCTTATAAAAAAATCTTTACAGATTTTTTAAGTACATCTTAAAATAAAGGGGGTTTTGCCATGCAAAACCTCCTTTATTCATTCCTTCATTTTTCATTTTTATTGCTCTCATTTTTATTTAATACATATCATTTCCACAACAAATTCTTTGGCTATTATTAATTAATACTAAATTGTAAATACGTTTCCTTCTAGGAGAATCCCCTCCTTCATTGAGTAGATTCTATCAGCTACTTTTTCTGCAAAGACCATATCGTGAGTTATTACTAACATACTCATTCCATTCTTTGCAAGTGACCTTATTAAATCTGCTACTTCTCCAGTTAGTCCTGGATCTAAAGCTGATGTAGGTTCGTCAAAACACATTAATTTAGGATTTAAGGCTAAAGCCCTTCCTATAGCTACTCTTTGCTTTTGTCCACCTGACAATTCATAAGGATAATTATTTATTTTATCTTCTAGCCCTAAGAACCCTAGTATTTCTTTGGCATCTTCTTTTGCCTTGTCTACCTTATCCCCTAAAACTCTTATTGGTGCCTCTATTAAATTCTCTAAAACACTCATATGAGGGAAAAGATTAAAATTTTGAAATACTAATCCTATAGATCTTCTTACTTCATTAAACTCTTTCTTATTTTTATAGACTCCACTTTCGCATAAATACTTATTATCTACTTCAATTGTTCCTTCATCACAAAACTCCAAACCATTTACACATCTTAATAAAGTTGTTTTACCACCACCAGAAGGACCTACTATAACTACTATTTCTCCTAAATTCACTTCTAGGTCTACACCTTTTAAAACTTCAGTTTTATTAAATCTTTTCTTTAATCCTTTAATCTTAAGCATTTCCTACCCTCCTATTGATAATAATCAAACTTTTTCTCCATTGTCTCTAAAAGTTTTGTAAGAACTCCATTAAATACTAAGTAAAATACTGCAACTACTACAAATGGCATAATAGATGATAGTCTATTTGAAGCTATTTTAGCAATTTTTAATAATTCATCTAATCCAACAACATAAATCAAAGCTGTATCTTTAACTAATGTTACTACCTCATTTGCTACTGGTGGGAATATTCTCTTTAATGCTTGAGGAAATACAATTCTAAAAAATGTATCTCTTTTACTTAACCCAAGAACCTCTGCCCCTTCAAATTGGCCTTTATCTATAGATAATATTCCTGCTCTAAATATTTCTCCAAAATATGCCCCATAATTTAATACCATAGCTAAGATTGCTGCTGGAAATCTTGGTATATTTATATTAATAAGAGGTAGTCCAAAGAATATAAATAATATTTGTAATAATAAAGGTGTTCCTCTTAAAATTAAAACATATATTCCAGTAATAGATTTTAGTATTTTTATCTTTGAAATTCTTCCTAATGCAATAATTCCTCCTAAAGGTACTGACAATAATAATGTAATTAAAAAAATCTCTACTGTTACCTTTAATCCTTCTAACGCTTGAGGAATAAACTCCATAACTTCATTCATTAATCCCAAAACAAACACCTCCTTTTACTTATTCATTATTTTGCAATTATATCTTCTCCAAACCACTTAACAGAAATCTCTCCTGCTGTTCCATCTTCAACTAATTCTTTAAATGCCTTATTAAATGTATCAACTAGATCCTTATCGTCTTTTCTCATTCCTACTGCATAAACTTCTGATCCAAAGTCTTCTTCTAGGATTTTATACTTTTCTACACCTCTTTTCTTAGTATAGTACTTAGCTAATATTTCATCTGCAACTACAGCATCTAATCTTCCAGCTTCTAAATCCATTAATGCTTCATTATTAGTCTCAAAAGTTACTACTTTACCATCTTTAAATGTAGTTATTATATCTCCATCAGCTTCAATTGCATCAACTGCACTAGATTGATTTTGTGCCCCAACAACCTTATCTTTTAAATCAGCTTTTGCGTTTATTTTCGAATCTGCTAAAGTAATAATAACTTGTCTATTATTTAAATATGGAGTTGAAAACTCAACTTTTTCTTTTCTTTCATCAGTGATACTATATCCATTCCAGATAAAGTCGATGTTCCCGTTCTTGAGTTCAGTTTCCTTCATACTCCAATCTATAGGTTGGAACTCTATTTCCTTATTTAATTTTTCTGAAACTGCCTTAGCTAGATCTATATCAAATCCAACATAATCCCCGTTAGAATCCTTAAAACCCATAGGTACGAAGGTATCATCAAAGCCTAAAACAAGCTTATCCTTATCTAATGCACTTTCTGCCTTCTTTTCCCCACATGATATTAATGATAATGACATAACAGATACTACTGTCAATGCTAATAATTTTTTTCCGAATTTCATAATTAATTGCCCCCTCTTTATTTTCTTAAATAATCGCTTTCTTTATTTAATACTTTATCACAGTAAAGTAATGAAGTCAATAAAATATTTTATCTTTTCATTTTTGCTTTTAGAACTTATCTACTAGATACCTCTTCTTTTTACTTTCTATAGTGATTAATACTAATTCATAAAATATTTTTATTATTAAGTAGAATCATCAATGTTCAACAAATCTACTATATAAATACATAACAAGAATTCATTTCCTAGGAAATATTAGATTTTTCAATTTAAAATGTTATATTTAAGAAATATAACAGCTCTCTGTTTTTACAGAGAGCTGTTTAATAAAATGAAATCTTTAAAAGGAGTTTACAATCTAATCTAATAAACTATATTTGAAAAAAATATGGCTGAATGGAAGTTTAAATAATCTTCCATTCAGCCACTATCTATATACTATATTAACTTAGTTCCTTCTTTTTCTTGAACTATTTTACCATCCTTCATAAGACCACCAAGCGCCATTTTAAAGTAATTCTTACTTGTATTGAAAGTAGCCTTGATATCTTCTGGAGATGACTTATCATTAAATGGCATAAATCCACCATTTTTCTTTAGATATTTTAAAATATCTTCTTTAATTTGATCTCTTTCATTTAATCTAGTCTTTCTTGGAGTAAGTCCAATTATTCCATCTTCATATAATCTCTTTACTCTAAGCTTCATTTCAGTTCCTGGATATATTTCTGTATAATATTCATTTGCTAAAATAAGCCCCTTATATTTTCCATCTATAGCTACATGAACTGATCCATTTTCAGTCTTTCCATAAACTTGAGCTACTACCTCATCTCCAACCTTATATTCGACTTCTTCTTCTTTTGCATTAAGAATATAGTTCTCTACATCTGTAGTTGCCGCAAGTCTTCCTGTCTTATCTAAGTAAATATAGAATAGGTACTTAGTTCCAGTATGCAATTTAAACCTTTGTTCTTTTAAAGGTACAAAGATATCTCTATCTAATCCAAAATCTACAAATGCTCCAAATTCGCTTTGGAATACTACCTTTAAGTAACCAACTTCTCCAACTGTTACTAAAGGCTTTTTGAAAGTCGCTATTGGTCTATCTTTAGAATCTCTGTATACAAATACTTCTACATTATCTCCAACTTCAATTTTTCTTCCTTCAATAACTGATTTGGGTAAAAGTACAGTCTCCCTTCCTGCATCCCCTAAATAAAATCCAAAATCCTTTTCCCTTTTAACTTCTAATAAATTATACTCACCTATATTAATCATAATTTCTCCTTGTATTACATATATTTTCTGCTAATTTCCACATAATTATTTGCAGATTTCTCTATGTTTTTTATTTCATCTTCACTAAGCTTTCTTACAACTTTTGCTGGACTTCCCATAATTAAAACTCCATCTTCAAACTCTTTTCCCTGAGTTACTAAAGATCCTGCTCCTATTATAGTATTTTTCCCAATTTTAGCTCCATTTAATATAATAGATCCCATTCCTACTAAAACATTATCAGATATAGTACATCCATGTATAATAGCTCGATGTCCTATAGTAACATTATTTCCTATATATGTTCCAAGTTCAAAATCTACATGTACTACTGAGTTTTCTTGAATATTAGTATTTTCACCAATGAAAATATTACTCATATCTCCTCTAATTGTAGTTCCAAACCAAATATTTGCATTCTTCTTAATTTCAACATCCCCTATTATATCAACACTATGAGAAATATAGCAAGTCTTATCTATAACAGGTTTTATACCATTAAATTCTAAAATCATTTAATCACCCTCTAATTATATATTTAAAGTTATTTTATCACTGATTAATATTATTGTCATTATTTATACCTTTTAAATACTATATATAGATAGATAATAATTTATAAGGAGCCTGTTTTGGGAAGAAAGAAAAATAAGGATGTAAAGATCTTTGATATAACCAACATAAAATATTATTATGGCATTCCACATAGCCATACAGAATTTTCAACTGGAAAGGGATCTCCCATAGAAGCTTATGAATATGCTTATAAAAGTGGCTTAAATTTTTTATTTATTACAGATCATAACTCTCATTTATCTAAAGAAGTTAAAATTAAAGATTCTAACTATGATAAATTTAACGCCATAAAATTATATGCTTCAAAGTTCAAAAAGAAAATTGATAATTTTCTACCTATTGTAGGCTTTGAGTGTAAAACATCTCAATTTGGAGATTTAAATATTATTAATTCTAATAGTTATTTTACCGGATCAGTTCGTGACTTAAGAGCTTTAGTACTATGGATGCTTAATAATGAAGATTCCTTTATCTGTATAAATCACCCTCATAAAAATATAGTTAATTTACCATACAATCCAATTTTTAATAAAATGATAACCTCCGTTGAAGTAGGTAATGGCAATCCTTCTAGTAAGTACACAAGACACGATAAGTATTATTTCAATCTATTAGATGCAGGATGGAAACTTGGAGCTATTAATGGTCAAGATAACCATAAGATTAACTTTGGAGATTCAGAAAACTTAACAGTATGTCTGTGTAATAGTCTATCAACAAGCCATATAATTTCTGCCTTTAGAGAAAGAAGAACTTTTTCTACAGAATCAAGGTATCTAAAACTATACTTTACTGCAAATAATGGATTTATGGGAGAAGAAATTTTTATTACTTCTAATAAGATTAGATTTATGATTTATTCTGAAGATATAAAATATAAAATTAGAGAAATACAAATTATAACTAATCATGGTAAAATCATAAAAACAATAGAAAATATAGGCTTAAACAGCATAAAATATTTTTATGAACATAATAGGTCAGAAAATGAAAGTTGGTATTTAATAAAAATTATTGAAGATGATAATAAAATAGCTTTCAGCTCTCCTATTTTTATAAATACTAAAATTACTGAAAATAAACATGGCATACAATAACTGTATGCCATGTTTATTTCCAAATATTACTTCTTTTGATTTTGAATATGTTTTACTCTATTTGGTTTAGCTTTAGGTCTAATTTCAATCTTTTTCTCTTGCTTCTTTGGCCCACCAGTACTTTGAATATCCATAAACCACATAAAGAACCAAACTACAACTAAAGTAAGTGCCATAGTTACCCACGTATTATTAAATTTCACAAAAATTTGAACTAAAAATAATACTATAGATATAGTTAACGGAATCCATTTATTAATTCTCACTCTAGAAAATACATACTTTCTACCAAATGTGAATAATAAAATCATTAATCCAATTGTAATTGCAAAATACGCTATAATGCTTAAAATATTACTCATAGTATTATGCCTCCTTATAATATCCTATATAATATATTAAAAGAAATCCTCTACATTTTCAAGATATATAAATTTAATTATTTTTAAACTAAAGTTCAAATAAATTATATTACTGTATTTATATGATTATTTTCTCTTATAAAATAAAGCCATAAATTGTTAAAATAATAAATATTTATGATTTATTTATTAATTTTATTAAAATACCCTTCTATTTTAATAAAATTTTTGATAGAATATAGGAAGAAATCATAAAATGTTAATGAGGTGGTCTTATGAGTTTAAATATATCCTATCAGTTAGACGAATTAGATTTGCAAATACTAGATTTATTAATTAAAGATTGTAGAACTCCATATCTAGAAATAGCTAGGATCTGTCATGTTAGTGGAGGAACTATCCACGTTAGAATGAAAAAAATGGAAGAGCTAGGTATAATAAAAGGTACTAGAATACTTTTAAATTTGCCAAAGCTTGGTTATGATGTTTGCTGCTTTGTTGGAATATATGTTGATAAAACTTCATCTTTTGATTCAGTATTCGAAGAATTATCTAGAATAAAAGAAGTTGTTGAATTACATCTAACAACAGGAAATTACTCTATTTTTGCAAAAGTAGTATGTAAAAACATATCCGATCTTCAAGATATACTACTAAACAAAATTAATTCTATTGGTGGAATTCAAAGAACTGATACTATCATTTCTTTAAATCAACCTATTGATAGAAACATAAGCATTTAACGGAATAAAATCATTCCTTTTGGTTATAATAATATTTGTAAATCAATAAAGGGAGTGATATTGTGAAAGTACTTGATGCAATCATGCTTATACTAGTTATCATTGGTGCAGTTAACTGGGGGCTCATAGGCTTCTTTCAATTTAACTTAGTTGATAATCTATTTGGAGTAGCGTCTATTTTCAGCAGAATAATTTATGCCTTAGTTGGTATTGCTGGATTATATAGCATTTCATTTTTCGCAAAAAGTAAGTATATGAGTTCTAATGAGTAATCATAATTATATTTAAAAAGATAGGGAGTAATAAATACTCCCTATCTTTTTAAATTTCATTGATATTACTAAACCTATATCCTAAATCATTAGATAAATTTACAATTTTTTTTAGTATTGAATTATCATTATATTTATAAATAATATCTCCATTATCATCAATTGATACATCTATACTTTTTATTTCAATACTTAAATGATAAAACAAACTAAACTCTTCATTTTTACTTTTCTTAATTCTACTTAATATTCCTTCTCCAGTATCATCCTCTACATAACTTAATGGAGTTGGAATATATTTTGTAATATTATTATTTTTACTTGTAATTGTCTTTTTATTATAAACTCCAATTGCTGGCTCATATATAATTTTGAAATATTCTTCAAATATTTTCTGTTGACTAGCTGTAGTTTGATAGTGTGGAGTTTCCCAATAACTAATAGGAATATTTATATTGTTAGCTATATTTAATGCACTTTCCACTCTTCCTCTTGTTTCTTCAGGATCTTTGCAATTATCATCACCGAACTCTCCTCCTATTATACTATCAGTATCATTGTATTGATGAGTATATCCATGCAATCCAATATTACCACCTCTATTTATCAAATAGTCTAAGGTAAAAACAAAGTTAGAATTTTCAATCGATTCTTCTTTAGAAATATCATTATCTATTTTATAACTATTGTTTACATACCTTGGTATCCATGAAACACTAAAAGATTCCTCATTTTCATTCATATAGTCTGCTACTCTCCTTACCTTTTCTAAGGCAGATTGTGAAAGATACACATCTCCTGCAGCAAAGTCTTCAAATCTTATATACCCTTTTTTCTTTTTATCTCCATGGATATTTTCCTGTGTTTCACTAGATACCTTTTTTGATATATAAATTTTATTGTTTTCATAATCCCAATATGTATTAAGATCTAAGATTTCACATAAATCAAAAATAGAAATATAATATTCTCCATTTTCTTTAAATATATCTCCTCTTAATAAAACCCTATTATTATTCTTATAAAAAGCTTTTTCTTCTAAATTTATATTTACTACTTTTCCTATTTCTATATTATTATCATCTACTTTTTCAGCTACTCTAAAATATTTTATAAAATCTGATATAGAAATATAAAGCCTATTATCTCTATATAATACATTATTTTTAAAGTTCATCTTAGAATTTTCAAAGAAAAATGATACGACATATGGCACCTTTTTAATATGATTTACTCTTTTATCATCATCATTTATTTTTCTCAAAAACTCTTGGCCTCTAGTTGTATCATAATTATGACTTGCACCATAAATTTTATAAGCAGGAAGATTAAAAAAAGAAACTGCTATCGTTACTATTATTATAATTAAATAAGACTTTATATTTTTTTTCACTTATAATCATCTCCTAAACAAGAGTATGCTGATAAGTATATTTTACATCAAAAAAGCCTACTTTAAATGTAGGCTTTATTACAAATTTATTTTATTTTTCTAATTATATCAAATAATTCTATTGCAGCTTTTTTTGGACCTTCTTTTTCTTGACCTTCCAATGCTAAACAAGTTTTAATTTGTCCAACCTTTACTGTGCCTTTAAACATTGCATCAAAATATCTTTCAATTAATACATCTGTTTCTTCTTGCTTTTGAGCTGGTCCAAATGGATTTGCAAAATAGCTTTCAACAAGGCCTTTTTCTGATGTAGTTCCCTTAGCCATTCTAGCTCCTGATTTAAATACTTTAATAGCATCCTTTGGAGTCTTGAAGTATTCTATAGAAGTTTCTCCCTCAGCAACATCTGTATAGTTATTTGCATATAAGAATAAGTCAACTTCATATCCTCTAACTACTTCTTTATACGGTGCAACAGGCATTACTAGTCTTGCATTTATCTTATCAGGATTCATAAATATACTTCTATCAATTTCCTTGAAGGCATATCCTTGATCTAAGTCATCTAATCTTACAAAGGCACCAATTTCTGTACCATATCCAATTATCTTTCCATCTACTTCCTTAAATGTACCCATATCATCGAAAATAACAGTCATATCACTAATATAATCTTCACTTAAAGTTCTAAATGCTTCTAAACTTTCAGATTTACCAGCACCACTATCTCCCATAATAACTACATTAGCAGTTTTACCATCCTTAAGTTCTATATTAACCATAGCACCATGAATTGGTAGATATCCTCTTTTAATCATTACTAAGTTATGAAGAGTTAATGTCATCTTCTTCATATATCCAAAGTAATCTATTTCTTCTGAGTGATTTACATAACCAACCATTATATCATTTTCTTTATCATCATAGAATACAGTATTCTTTTCATCTTCTCCATCTTTAGCACCAAATACGTAAACTAAATCTGGCTTCTTTCCTCTGTATTCTTCTAATCTTGCAAGTTCAAAAAGGTTACATAAAGTTATTCCATGTTGCATAAAATCTCTATGGAAATAAATAAAGGCAAGTAGTTCTCCTACTTTCGCTGGATAACAGAACCAGTGATCTTTATTTAAAGTTGCATAGTTCAATGGATTTTTAGGAACTTCTGTAAACATACCACTCCTAGTATTTTTCTTAGGATAAGTAATAAATGGAGTTTCTAATAAAATACTATCAATAAACTCTATATCCTCTAAAGCTTCATATCCCTTTGGTAATGGCCATAATACCTTATTTAATATAATTGATGCATTACCTCCAACTGGAATTTGTCTAAATACACTTGGCTTATAACCTAAAACATTCTTTTCAACTTTTCTATATAACTTTAATATTAAGTTTGATAAAGCTGAATTAGCTTGAGTAAAACTTACAGCTGATAATCCATCTTGTAATTTATTGCTATGAACTAATGTGTATCTTTCTAATCTTCTCCAGAATAAATATAAATCTTCAATAAATGCAATAAACTTGTCCTTATCATTGAATAATTCTTCATAGTTAGAATTTGCTTCAACTATTTCCTGAACATTCATCACAGTACAATACTTAAAAGCTTTTAAAAGTAAATCTGATATTTCATGTATATTCTCAGTTTTTAATGAATCTCTTAAATATCTCCAACTTAATGTAACTTTCTTTTGAGACTTTATTAAATAATTCTCAATTACTCTTCTAAAACCATCACTCTCAACTAATTCCTCAAATGTAGAACAATACTTAGCAGTAAAATTTATTAATACTTTATCATTGCTTAAAGAAAACTCTTTACGCATATTTTTGCCCCCTTTTTGAATTGTGTATTATTTAAAAATTTCATTTTTAATCAATTTTTCTATATTATATCACATAATATGCAAGTTTTTAAAGATTAATTTTTCATTTTTTAAAATTTTTATTGCTTTCTAATATTTAATGCCTTTGTAAACGTATATATTGATTTTACACCTATAAATTTTGAAGATTTATTAAAAACATTAAATACTACTCTATGCTAATCATTCGTATTATATGATATTTTTCTACATATTTTACGTAAAATTGATATTATATAGGTTGTTATTCTATTCTATTTATGTATTAGGCGAAAGAAAAAGGGACTATTATTTAAAATATTCTCTTCTAAATAATAGTCCCTTTTCATTAATATTAAACTTTTTTAATTATTATTCTTGATTTAGATTTTTTGCAATTATAGATCTCACTTTGTCCATTAACTGCTTCTCTTCTTCTCTACTTAGATTAGCAGTATATATAGGCTCTCCAAAAGTTACAGTTATATCAATGGGCTTGAACTTTCCATCTATTTCAAAAGCTCTATATGCACCATCTATAGTAACTGGAACAACAGGTGCCTTAGCCATTGTCGCTAACTTTAGGCTACCTTTTTTGAATTCTCTAAGAACTCCATCCTTGCTTCTAGTTCCTTCTGGGAATATAGCCATACTATATCCATTTTTAATATTTTCACTACCTTCTCTAATTACCTTAAGAGCTTCTCTAGGATTTTCTCTATCTAAAGGAACACAATTATATTTTCCCATCCAGTATCCTATGATTGGTGTTTTAACCATTTCCTTTTTAGCTACAAACCCCATACATTTTCCAACTGAATCAACTAATAGAGGTATATCTAAAATACTTGTATGATTCCCAATATAACAACATGGGACATCTGGAATATTTTCTTTCCCTTTAACAGTAACATTCATTTTAATTGCTCTATGAACCGTATACCTTGCCCAGTCTAATCCTACCTTGCCTGCGTAATCTACAGCAGCCCTTTCCCCCTTAGTTTTAAGAATATAAATTCTTTTAAGAGCTTTTAACTGCATAGATAGCATATATAAACCATAATGTATAACTTTAAAAATCTTCATAATTCTTCACCACCATTACTTCTTCTCATCCTATTATAAATGTTGATATCTTTTTCTTCAATTATATTTTATCAATAAGGTGTCTATAATATCTATGTTAAGGTATTATTATTAATTCATTTTCATAATTCTTATAAGGAGTTCAAGCATATAAGCTTGTTTATAATATAAAAATGTATATTAAGAAAAGATATATAAAAAACTTTCAAATTTTTCTTATAATCCTTCTTATTCTTTTTAACTTCATAGCAATTAAAAAGATATTTAATTCTAATGATGATTATACAAATCCAAATGAAATAAAAGTGCATTTCATTGATGTTGGCCAAGGAGATTCAATCCTAGTTCAAGTCAACAATAAAACAATGCTAATAGATTCCGGTCCTAAGGACGAAAAAGAAAAGTTAATTACGTATTTAAATAGTCTAAACTTAGAAACTATAGACTATCTTATAGCCACACACCCTCATGAAGATCACATAGGAAATATGGCTTATATAATAAATAAATATAAAATAGATAAATTTTACGCTCCGAAAGTTAGTAATAACACTTCAGCCTTTGAAAATATGACAGAAAGCTTATCTAGAAAAGGGTTAAAGATAAATATATTAAAGGCTAATACCTCTTCTATTAACCTGGGTGAAAATACCACTATTGAAGTTTTTACTCCTAATCTATCTACGTACGAAAACATAAATAATTATTCACCTATAATTAAAGTTTCTTATAAAAAAGTATCTTTCTTATTTACAGGGGATGCTGAAGATGTATTAGAAAAAGAAGTCATAAATGAATCCTATAATTTAAAAAGTGATATATTAAAAGTAGGTCATCATGGCTCTTCTACATCTACTTCTAAAGAATTTTTTGATAAAATAGACCCTAGTATAGCTATTATTTCTGTAGGTAAAGATAATACTTATGGTCATCCAACTAATGAAACATTAAATACGCTATCAAGTGTTGAGGTTTATAGGACTGATATAAAAGGAACCATAGTGATATCATCTAATGGTAAATCTATTAGTACTTCTTTCAAATGATAGATGCTCCTAAAATTTTAGGAGCATCTATCATTTAAGAATTACTTCTTAAATTAATATTAATTTTCTTATTATACTAATTAATTACTTACAGCATTTTGTACTTCTTCATTTTCACTTATAGAATCTTCTTTTTCTAATTCTTCATTCTCCTCTATAACTTCCTCTTTCTTTAAATAAGCATTCCATAACATATAAATGTTGTATAGATTAGTTACATCTTGCTCATTATATAGAAGTATCGTTTCTATTTTTTCCTTTGGCATCCTTAGAATATAATCCTTATCCATAAGAATCTTACTAAAAGTCTTAGCTAAATTGGAACCGCTAATAACTTCTCCCTCTCTAAAAATATCAAAGTCTTTTTCTAGATTTTTAAGTCCAATAGAATGACCCATTTCTTTTTCGTATTCTCTCTGAATATCAATATCTTCGAATTCCTTAGAAAAATTAAACTCTATACCATATTTCTTAAATAAATAATTAATTACAGTATAATCGTTATTTCCTGAGAAGGTGACAATGGCTTTCTTCCCCTTTTTTTTCATTTTTATAAAGTATCTTTTAGCTAAATCTAAAATTTGAATTACTTCTCTCTTATTTTCGATCATATATTGCGTCACATACAATTTATTTTTTTCAAAAATACAAGCCCCAAACACACCTATACATTTTGGCTTTTTATACACATAGTGCTCTAAGTCAAAAAATATTAGCTCTTCAGGTGACCTGTTAATACTTGCCGTACTTAGCATGTATTCTTTATCTTTATTATTCACCTCTATTATATTTTCTCTAATAATCACATTACCACTCTTTCTAAGTTAACCTTATCACCTAAAATTTCAATTTATTCTTATAACATTATATCACCTTTTATTAAAATATAGAAATAAATATATTTATTATTCTCCCTACTTATATAATATTATGTAATTCAAAATATGTTCATAACATAATATCTAAATCTAATAGAAATTTAATTGATAATTTTTTTCAGTTGATACACATTTTATATTGACTATTTTTTAACATTCTGCTATTATAATAGCATAATAATATGATAATGATTTTCAATATGAGGTGACGATATGAGTTTATGTGATTTAAATTTAGGAGAAAAAGCCATAATCAAAGAAATAGGCGGAGATACAAGATTAGCCAAAAGATTATTAGCACTAGGTTGTATTGAAGGAACTGAAATAAAGTTAAAAAGAGTAGCTCCTTTAGGTGATCCATTAATAATTAATCTAAGAGGATTCGACTTAGCTATTAGGAAAAAAGATGCTAAAAATATTGTACTTGCTGTATAGGGGGAATCCAGATGAAAACAATAGCTCTACTTGGTAATCCAAATGTAGGTAAAACAACCCTTTTTAACTCATTAACAGGATCCAATCAAAGGATTGGTAACTGGGCTGGGGTAACTGTTGATAAAAAAGAAGGTTTTTTTGGAGATATAAAAATCGTTGATTTACCTGGTATTTATGCGATGGATACTTTTTCAAACGAAGAAAAAATATCTAAGAAATTTTTAGAAACAGATGAAGTTGATTTAATTTTAAATATTGTAGATGCTTCTAATATAGATAGAAATCTTTATTTAACAACTCAACTAAAACAATTTAATAAGCCTATAATTTTAGCAGTCAATATGATAGACGTTGCTGAAAAGAAAGGTATTAACTTAGATTATAATAAGTTATCTACTCTTCTGAATGTCACTGTTGTACCAATAGTTGCTTCTAAAGAGCAAGGAATAGATGAAATAAAAAAAGTTATTGAAAATGATAATTATTTAAATGTTCAAAAGGATTCTAACTTTAATTTTAAAGATGAGAAAGATACATACAATTACATTGAGGACTTATTAAATAAATGTAATAAAACTATTGATGAAAATAAATCAACATTTAAGGATAAACTAGATAATATACTCCTTAATCCATGGTTAGCCTATCCAGTATTCATACTAATTATGGCTTTAATGTTTCAAATAACATTTTCATGGATTGGACAACCTTTATCAGACTTACTTGATGGATTCTTAAATGACAGTTTAATCCCTTATATCTCAAATTTATTAGCTAATACTGAACCATGGTTCCAATCATTAATCGTAGATGGAATAGTATCTGGTGTAGGAGGTATTTTAGTTTTACTTCCAATTATACTTTCTCTATTTGCTTGTATTTCAGTACTAGAGGATAGTGGGTATATGGCTAGAGTTGCATTTATAATGGACAAGTTGATGAGAAGAATGGGATTATCAGGTAAAGCATTTATACCAATGATAGTTGGTTTTGGATGTACTGTTCCTGCAATTATGTCAGCAAGAACTCTAGAAAGTGAAAAAGATAGGAAATTAACAGCTTTACTTGTTCCTCTTATGAGTTGTAATGCGAGACTTCCTGTATATGCTATATTTGCGGCTGTATTTTTCCCTAATTATACAGGGTTCGTAGTTGCAATGCTTTATTTATTAGGCGTGATTTTAGCATTCATTCTAGGTATCTTATTTAAAAATACAATATTTAAAAAAGATGAAGAACCATTTATTATAGAATTACCTGAATATAAGATGCCTTCTTTTAAAAATGTATTAAAGCAAATATATGAAAAGGCTAAGAGCTTCCTTATAAAAGCTGGAACTATAATATTTGCTATGAGTGTAATAATTTGGTTCTTATCAAACTTTAATTTCACTGGCATGGTTGATGTAAATGACAGTATTTTAGCTTCAATAGGTAGTTTCATAGCTCCAGTATTTAAACCACTTGGTTTTGGAAATTGGCAAAGCTCTGTTTCACTATTAACTGGTTTACTTGCAAAAGAAACAGTAGTAGCTTCAATGGGAGTTATATTTGCTGGAGACCTAACAGCTGTATTACCACTATACTTTAATGCAGCGTCTGCTCTTTCATTCTTAGTATTTGTACTTTTATATACTCCTTGTATATCAGTTCTAGGTGCTATGAAGAAGGAATATGGAACTAAATTCACTATTTTCTCAAGTTCTTATCAGTTAGTGCTATCTTGGATAGTTTCCTTTATAGTATATAACATTGCGAATTTATTAATATAAAGAAGGTGTTTTAATGGAAATACTAATAACCTTAGGAATTGTCGCATTAGCCTCATATATAATATATAGATCAGTAAGAAAATCATCTAAGGGCGGATGTACTTGTAGTAGCTGCTCAAGCCATTGCCCAATGTATAAAGATGAAAAGTTGAAAATAAAATAAAAAAATAATTATATACAGTAGAACAATTATGTAGCTAGATGAATATACTAAAGTATACAAAAGAGAAAGGTGTTGTTAGTATGTTTTTCGGATGTAATAGATGCTGTAGATGTAATAGACGTTGCTGTCGTAATAGATGTTGTAGACGTAATTTCAACAGATGCTGTGGATTTGGACCTTGGTTTTGGTTCTAACTAATAGCATTAAAATTTAACTAAATAAGGAGCTGTATAATACAGCTCCTTTTTTTATTCTAATTAACATTTTCTGTATTATGCATTTAGAAGTGTGCTATAATAATCAATGTATTTCTTATACAGAAGGTATTCTAAAGGTGATTACTATTCTAGAAAAAAGGTGCATTCGAATGTTTTTTTATATGAAATCTGTATGGCTATGTCAAATTCACAATTTCAAAGATAATAAAAAATATGGTAAATGGGTAATATTTAATAGTGAAACTCAATAAAAATATAATAAAAATTTCAATGAAGGAAAATAATTAAACATAAATAAAATTATTTACTAATACAAACTTTAGGGGTGAGAATTAAAATGAGCAGCAAATTCAGTAAAAAATATAATATAAATATCTATGATGTTGATTCAAATTATAAGTGCAAATACTCTTCTTTAATGAATTATCTATGGGATGTAGTTGTATCTCAAAGTGATTCATTAGGTGAAACTGATAATGGTTTAGTTAATAATTGTATATGGGTATTATTAAAATATGATTTAAATATTATAGAATATCCTAAATTTCGAGATACAATAACTGTTGAAACTGATATAGTAGGTATTAAAAGACTATATGGATATAGAAGTTTCACTATAAAAGATTCGAATGAAAACATACTTATTTCAGGATTGTCCACTGCAATTCTTATTGATTTTGAAAAAAGGAAACCTGTAAAAATTTCCTCTGAACAATGTAAAGTTTATGGCATTGAAAAAGAACTAGAAGAAAATTTCCCATTAGATGATTTTTTAAATATTTCTACTGCTAAATATTCTAAAAATTATAGTGTTCGCTATAGTGATATAGATTCTAATAAGCATGTTAATAATGTTAAATATATGGATATTGCTATTGATACTTTACCTAGAGAAATTATAAATAATTATGAAATTTCAAATATAAAAGTCTTATTTAAAAAGGAAGCTACAGATGGAGTTACTTTAGATGTTAATAGTGATGTAATAATAAATAATGACAATGAGTTAACAACTCTTCACACTATCTTTAATAGTAACCATGATAAACCAATTACAAAATTAGAATTTAAATGGTTAAAGTTATAATCTTCAAGATTATAATGTTAATAAAAAAAGATACATACAAAACTATGTATCTTTTTTTATATCATTAATTTTATTATAGTATGATAATTTACAAAATCTATTAGTTATTCGTTACTAGTTATATATATCTTATTTGTAATTTTTCTTATAATAAAACCTCACTACCTGTGGATAAATAACTTATTTTATCTCCCATTTTCTCTTTAAGTAATTTGAAAGCTTTATCTCCTGTACAGTGACAAGTATAATACTTTGTATCTTTTCCAATTAATCTATTACCTATGTCTTGTATAAATTTATCTTTCTCATACTTTCTAGTTGAAGGATTAAAAAGGTGAAATCCCGAAATTACATAATTAATTCTTCTATCTAAAATATTTTCTGCAGAATTTTGAATATTGACTATCCCCCCATGAGCACATCCACCAATTAATGTATATTTATCATCTTCATATATTATTAAACTTTGTTCATGCTCAAAATCATCTTCTATTAACCTATCATTTATTTTTTTATATAGAGATTTATTTGATAAAGAAATAACCCATGCTTTTTTCCATATGAATCCGACAAAGTAGTATTTTCAACTAGTGTAATAACTTTCATTTCATCCTCCCCTGTTACATAAACGATCTGTTAAGTTATATGAACATTGCTCTTCTCAACCAAAGGAAATACAATAGGTTTTCAAAACTAAATAATACCCCCTTAGAAAAGGAGAGAAGAACAATGAACAAGACTAATATAAAATGCCCACGCTGTCATTCTGATAAACTATATAAGTTTGGTTTTAATAAGCAGGCTAAACAAAAGTATC
>NZ_CACRTO010000007.1:0-39628 GCF_902652255.1 Clostridium tertium | reverse complement strand
ACACTAAACGAGTTCATTCAGCAATAGATTATAGAACTCCAGAAGAGTTCTACAATCTAAAAAACTGTAATTTTAAGAATGAGTTAGTAATCAGTGTATAAGGTCCCATTTGAGGGGGCCAATCCGAGAATTATTGATGTAATTCTTACAGAATTACTAAAATTAATTTCTTTATAAAACTCCTTCGGGAGTTTTTTCATTAATTTTTCATTATTCATTCTTAATTTTTTATTGTGCGACAGCACCTATAATTATACTTATTTACTTCTTAAATTTTAATATTACCTTAAATAAATCTCCATCAATTTCAATTTTTAAAGTTCCACCCTGCAATTCTGTAAAACTTTTTGCTATAGCGAGTCCAAGACCTGATCCCTCAGTATTTCTTGACTTATCTCCTCTTGCAAATCTTTCTACCACTTCCTCAGCAGTAAAGTCTATTTCATTTGCCGACATATTCTTTAAAGTAACATAAACGTAGTTTTCTTCATCTAATATATCTATAAACACTCTTGAATTTGGCATTGAATACTTTACTATATTTATTAATAAATTTTCAAATATTCTAAAGGTCTTTTGACTATCTAAAGGTACTATAACTTTATGTTCTGGTAAATTCCACTTAAATTTTAGTGAAGATTTCTCAATCTTATCACTAAGTTCTAAATGAGTTTGTTTCATTAAAGATACAATATCAACATTAACTATATCTAATTTAATATTTTTACTTGTAGCCTTACTTACTTCAAATAAATCTTCTATTAAATTTTTAAGCCTTTGTGATTTTCTTTCTAATGTGATTAAATATTTTTCCCTATCTTCCTTACTTATATTCTCATCCTTTAATAAATCGATATAAGTAATTATTGAAGTTAATGGAGTTTTTAAGTCATGAGAAACATTTGATATCAGTTCTGTCTTCATTCTTTGACTTTTCACTTCTTCTTCAACTGCGTTTTTAAATCCCTTTTGGATTTTCTTTAGCTCATCTTTTACTGGTTCAAAGACTCCAAGATTTTCTTCTATAGTAACATCTAAGTTTCCTTCTGCTATCTTATTGGTAGCTTGAAGTAATACTTGATATTTTCTTTTTATATCTTCAAAATACTTCTTTAAAACAAAGAATAATACTATTGAATATATTAGTGCTGTTCCTATTCCAAAGAACCAAAATACACACATAAAAGAAAGAATAAGAAAGTTCACAGTAACTACTTTAAATATAACTTTATTAGATTTATTATTTAAATCTACATTAGCCATTTCATTATAAATTTTTCTAAATATTTTTAATATAACCCTTATTAATTTACCAACTAATGTATTTTCTTTAATATACTTAATAAATCCTTTTGTAAATATAAGTTTTAATACAAGTGTAGCTACAAATACTGTAAGTAATAAAACAAACCAAAATATAAGATTTCCTACAGTTAATAATGGATTAACGAAGCTAGTTGAGAATCCAACTTTCATGAATGCATTTATTAACCACTCATTATTCAATGTAGAATAAACTAAATCAGGTGACATAGCTACACATGAAATTACCATACCTACTATAATACATACTATTTCAAATGGTAAGTTTACTATTTTATTTATAAATTTAATATCAGTAAGGTTTTTCAAAAATGAAAACAATCCAATTATAAATGTAATTCCAAATGAAATTAATGCAATTATTACCATTATATTTTCATATACATACTTGTCAGAATTGTTATGATAACTTACTATTTGATCTTGAAATCTTAAATTTTTAGGTACCCCATAAACTACTGATACATCTTTTAATCCATTTAATTCTAAGTTGCTTGGTATATTAAATATATTATTTTTATCAAAATTTATAAATGTATTTTCTGTAGCTTCTTTTATCCCTTTTGACTTAATAATATTCACATTTCCGAACTCATCAAAGGTCGCTACCATATAAAAGTCATAGTAGTTTTCTATCTCTTCTTTATTCTTAGCTTCAATATCATCTGATAAAAGCAACCCTAATTTATTATTTGTATTTGATACTACTTTATCAGAGTTTTTTTTAGCCATATAGTATTCTAGATTTTTATAATTTTCTTCAAATCTATAAGACCATCTATTTACTTCGTAGTTAATATTTTGCCTAACATTATTATATTGACTATTGTTTTGTTCATTTTTTATTCCCTTAAGAAATACTTCGTCTGCTGATACTTCCTTACCACTTTCAACTTCTAGTAAATCCGTATATAAAGCATAAGAACCTTCATATAGGTTTCTTTGGAAAAAATACTCATCATATAATACAACACTTTCTGATCTGTTTGCTATATCCCTAACCTTAGGATAATTACCTACTATAATAATAGATATAACTAATAATAAAGTTAAAACTACAGCAAGATTAATATATCCTTTTTTATTGTTTTTCAATTTTATATCCAACTCCCCACACCACCTTTAAGTATTTAGGATTTTTAGGATTGATTTCGATTTTTTCTCTTATATTTCTAACATGAACCATAATAGTATCAGTATTTATTGCTTGCTCATTCCAAACTCTTTCATATATTTCTTCTGATGAAAAAACTCTTCCTGGATTTTGCATTAATAATTGTAGGATTTTAAACTCAATTGGAGTAAGCTTAACTAAATTACCATCTACCGTTAATTCTACTGTATCTATATTAAGTTCAAGACCACCTATAATATAGGTATTTGTTTTTTCAATTCCTGAAGAAGCTAACTTAAGATATTTAGAATATCTTCTTAGCTGAGAATTGATTCTAGCTAATAACTCTAAAGGAGTAAAAGGCTTTGTTATGTAATCATCAGCTCCAATATTAAGTCCCATTATCTTATCCACTTCTTCTGATTTTGCAGATAACATAATAACAGGAAAGTCATATTTTTCTCTAAGCTTCATAGTCATAGTTATTCCGTCCATTTTCGGCATCATAATATCTACAATAGCTAAATGTATTTCTTCATTATTTATAATTTCTAATCCTTCTAAACCATTGTATCCTTTATATACCTTATACCCTTGACTCTTTAAATAAACCTCTAAGGCATCTGCTATTTCCTTTTCATCTTCAACAATTAATACATTATATTCCATGGTTTTATCTCCTTACTTTCTTAATAATACCTTACTATTATACGATAAAAGCGAAATCTTTTCCTTACAAACTAACTATATCTTTTATTCCTAAAGAATAACCTCAAATAAATCTAAAGATTTTCTAAAAAAGTCCTTGTTTATTTTTTAGTTTAATGTTATTATAATCTAGCAGTTGGTACGAAAGTGCTGATAACAAAGAGGAGCTTGGTTTGTCCTTCGCCGGATACCAAGCTCCTCATTTATTTATTTATTTATTTATTTATTTATTTACTTTTCTATTTATCTATTTATTTATGCCTCTTTCTTTATTAACTTAGTTAACTTCTCTTCTATTTTACTACTCTTAGCAATTATAAAATAAGATACTATTATAATTACTCCCCATCCCCATAAAGGCATTTCTAGACTTGCAGATCCTAATGCTGATGCAAGTAATATCTCCCAAGGTCTAGTAAGCATTAGTATAACAAAATATTTTTTAAAACTCATATTACTAATACCAACTATAAAATTAATAATATCATCTGGGAAAAAAGGAAGTAATAACATTAAGAAAATTACACTTTCACCTTTAGGTGAGTTAATTAAATTCTCATACTTCTCTATAAGCTTTTTACTTACAAACTTTTCAACGAACATTCTTCCATATATCCTTGATAATGAAAAAATAATTGCCGATCCAATTACTATAGCTAAAGTTGTAATAATAAATGATTCCCACATTCCAAGAACTATAGCACCTGCTACAGCACTTACATTACTTGGTATAGGTGCAACTATTATTGATATTAGTTGTATTATGAAAAATACAATATAAGCCTTACTTCCAAGACTCTCAATATATCCTTTAAATTCATCTATAGATGACATATATCCTAAAATACCGCTAGACTTCAAATAAATCATTATACCTATAACTCCAACTATAGCTACAATTAAGTACATCCATTTTTTTATTGATATTTTACTATTACTCATTATTCACTACCTTTCATATAAAGAATTTATTTAACTCCTATCACCCTAAGATTTAATAATCTCAGTATAAATTCCAATTCTTAATATATTTCATCACTTTATCTAAAGTTTTCCTAAATCATTTCTTAATTTTTTATCATAATAAATAATAATATTTAATTTAGAAATATAATAACAATGTATGTAATAGCTTAATAGTTGTGTAAATTGCAGAATTTTGTTTACAATCTTTTAAATTACAATTGATATTTCATAATTAAAGATATTTATTACAGAGAAAAATTTAAATTTTAATTTGTGCATAGTAATCTAAACTTAATTAAAGAATGAAAAAATGCTTATATAAAAAGAGATACCACAAGGCATCTCTTTTTAAAATTATTCAATTTCATAAACTCCTACGGAGTTTTTTCATCAATTCTTCATTATTAATTTTTAATTATTTCAGCTTCCATATATCTCTGTTATACTCTTCAATAGTCCTATCTGATGAGAAGAATCCAGCCTTACTAATATTAATTAAAGCTTTTCTATTCCAATCTTCCTTATCTTCATAATCTTTAAATGCTTCCTCTTTCATTTTTATATAATCTTCTAAATCTAATAAAGTCATAAACCAATCCTTATTTATAAGTTCATTATATAGCCTGTAAAGAGAAGTAGTATCTCCTACCTTAAGCATTTCATCACTAACAATAAAATCTATTAAAGGTTTTATTGATCCTTTATAATAATAACTTCTTGAATTATAATCCCTATTTTTATAATGTGAAATTACATCTGAACTCTTCTCTCCAAATATATAAATATTATCTTTACCTACTAAGTTCATTATTTCAACATTAGCACCATCTTCTGTACCTAAGGTTAATGCTCCATTAAGCATAAACTTCATATTGCCAGTACCTGAGGCCTCTTTAGAAGCAAGGGAAATTTGCTCTGAAACATCGCATGCTGGAATAACTTTTGATGCACTTGTTACATTGTAATTTTCTATCATTACAACTTTCAAGAATTTATCTGCCTCTATATCATTATTTATTAATTCACTTAGACAAAGAATAGCATGAATAATATCTTGGGCTATAATATAAGCTGGAGCCGCTTTTCCTCCAAAAATTGTTGTTATTGGAGTAGCTGGCTTATTACCTTTTTTTATTTCTATATATTTATAAATTATATATAATAAATTCATTTGTTGTCTCTTATACTCATGAAATCTCTTTATTTGTATATCAAAAATTGAATTTTCATCTATATTAATATTTTGAGTTTTTAGCAAATAATTCTTTAATGAAATTTTATTATTCTTCTTTATTTCACCTATTTTATTTAAAACTTCTTTATTATCTTTATAATCATATAGCTTGGATATCTTATTGTAATCCTTTATAAATTCTCCTCCAATTAATTCTTCTATATAAGAGGATAAACTTTCGTTACAACTTAATAACCATCTTCTAAAGGTTATACCATTAGTCTTATTATTAAACTTATGTGGGTAAATATTATAAAATGAGTTAAGTTCTTCATTCTTTAGTATTTCAGTATGAAGAGCTGCAACACCATTTACACTAAATCCATAATGTATATCCATATTAGCCATATGGATCATATTATTTTTATCTATTATACTTACCCTTTCATCATTAAACTTACTATTAATTCTACTATCTAATTCTTTTATTATTGGTATTAATTGAGGGGCTACCTCTTCTATATAGCTTATAGGCCACTTTTCTAAAGCTTCAGATAAAATTGTATGATTGGTATATGCACAGGTTTTAGATACTATATCTATTGCCTTATCTTTATCTATTCCTTTTTCAATTAATAACCTAATTAGCTCAGGTATTATCATTGATGGATGTGTATCATTTATTTGTATTACTATATTTTTATCTAACTCTTCAAGACTAAGACCATTTTTCTCATTTTCAAGTAATATATATTGAGCTGCATTACTAACCATAAAGTACTGTTGGTATATTCTTAGTAATTGTCCATCCTTATCACTATCATCTGGATAAAGAAATAATGTTAAGTTTTTTCTTATATCCTTTTTATTGAAATTAATACCATCTCTCACTATATCTTCATCTATAGTATCTATATCAAATAAATATAGGTTATTAGAATTATTTTGGAGTCCAATCATATCTATCGTATATGATTTTGATTTTACCTTGAAATCTTTAAAGTTAACATCAAAGCTAATATTACTTTCATTAAGCCATCCACTACTATCAATCCATGGATTCTTTACAGCTTTTTGCTTATTATTTTCAAATACTTGTTTAAATAACCCAAAGTGATAATTAAGACCTAAACCATCTCCATTTAAGCCTAAGGTTGCAATAGAATCTAAAAAACAAGCAGCAAGTCTTCCTAGACCACCATTCCCTAAAGATGGTTCAATTTCTACCTCTTCTATTTCATTAAAATCCCTGTTGAATTTTCCTAATACTTCTTTAACCTCTTTGTAAATACCTAAATTAATTAAATTATTTTTTAATAGTCTACCTATTAAAAATTCAGCTGATATATAATAAAGTTTTTTTCCACTTTTCTTTAATTCTCTTTCTTTAATCATACTTTTAGTTAATTCAACTAATGAAAAATAAACTTCCTCATTACTAGCATCATTTATTGACTTAGCATATTTCATTTTTAGTATTTCCAGTAGATTCTTTTCCATCATTTTCATCCACCCTTAAAAAATTCATATATTATATTAATATTATTTATCCATCTTTTAAGTTACCATATAATAATAATAATGAAAAAAGTGTTGTAGATAAATTAAGATAATCGTAAAATAATCAATTAATGAAGAAATTTTAACTGAAGAAGAATTTACAGAAAAGATAATTATTAAATCTATAATTAAGAATAAAAGCTATGACAATTTAGTCATAGCTTTTTAATCTTTTATTTCAAAATTTCGGTAACGCTAGCTATTGCTATAACGCCCTCTATTAAATAAACTCTATAAGTTTTAATTAAGTTTTTACATTTTATTTAAGTTATATTTCCTGTTAAAAATAATTAAGATATGGGATTTTCTTCACAACTTATATAAAATCAAAAATATATATATATGCTTTCAATTGATGTAGTTTACTTTAAAATTATCTTCAACAGTAAATTCTATAAAACTAAAAGATTTAAATTATTTATTAAAAATATGTATTATATTTTTAATAAATCTTTAGGTTCTTTTAAATCATAATCTGCATGAATACCTTCTGTAAAATCAGCTCCCCATAAAGCTAGTGCAAAATCCATTCCTGCAGCCTTAGTCGCTTTATAATCAAATATTGTATCTCCAACATAAAGACAATCACTTGGTGAAATATTTAGTATTTCAGCAGCCTTCAATAATGGATCTGGATAAGGCTTGTGTATTTCTGTATCATCAGCTAATACTTCACATTTCACATATTTATTAAGACCTTTTTGAACAAAGTCTATTTCATATTGCTTTCTAGTTTTTGAACTCACTATCCCACAAATTATATTCTTATCATTTAGCTCTTCAAAAACTTCTTCAAAGCCTTCAAATAATGTAGCTCCTTCTTCAAAATCATTAACATATTTAACCCACTTTTTATAAGAAGCATGAATGTCTTCAAAGCCTAACTCTTCCATTACTTTTATTCCAGGATAAGGCTTGAATTTCAATATTTCATTATAACTCATTTCAATTCCTAGTTCTTCTTTAATTAATCTTTGAAGAGGTACCATATTCATTCTTTCTGTATTAAGTACTGTTCCATCTAAATCAAATAATATACACTTATACTTGTTCATTTCAGTCTCCAATTTTCTTAATATTATTCATAATATTAAATATAATATCATATATTATATTTAATTGTAACCTAATGGAAGATTATTTAATTAATCCTTAATAAAAAAAGTGCTGCCTTAAAGACAGCACAATTATTTATACTCTATTACTATAATAATTCTCCATATTTATTAATAAATTTCTTCTTTAATATTGTCACTAAAGACATATATAAAACAATTATTACAATCAGACATACAAAATATATTGAAGGCATAGCTACCATTTCTAAAGCCTCACCTAAAACAGTGTATGGTATAACTGTTCCTACAACTATCCCCAAAGTAGTTAAAGAAGCAAGTTGCCATGATGCTCTGCTTTTAACAAATGGTATTTCAGGTGTTCTAATCAAATGAATTACTAAAGTTTGAGACCATAAAGATTCAACAAACCATCCTGCATGGAAAAGTCCTATAAAGCCTATTTGCTGTACTTCATTTAAATTGTTGAATTGTCCACCAAATACTAAAGGACAAATAAAGAAGTACATTAGTATAAAGGTTACAATATCAAAAACTGAACTTGTAGGTCCCATCCAAAACATAAATTTATTAATTGAACTAGCATCCCATGTGCGTGGTACTTTTAAATATTCCTCATCAACATTGTCCCATGGAATAGTTATACAAGAAATATCATAAATTAAATTTAACATTAGCAATTGAATTGGTAACATTGGTATAAATGGTAGAAATATACTTGCAATTAATACTGAAAATATATTTCCGAAGTTAGAACTAGCTGTCATCTTAATATATTTAATTATATTAGCATAAATTTTTCTTCCTTCAATTACGCCATCTTCTAAAACCATTAAGTCTTTTTCTAATAAAATTATATTTGCACTTTCCTTTGCAATATCTACAGCAGTATCTACTGATATTCCAACATCAGCTTCACTCATTGCAGCTGCATCATTTATTCCATCACCCATAAATCCAACAGTATGTCCATTAGCTCTTAAGGCAGCCACTACCCTAGTCTTTTGGTTAGGTGAAAGCTTAGCAAATACATTAGTTCCTTCAACTACTTCCCTTAATAATTCATCATCCATTTCTTCTATATCAGAACCTAATAATAAATTATTAACCTTGATTCCAACTTGCTTGCAAACTGCTGCAGTAACCTTATCATTATCACCAGTAAGAATTTTTACATTAACACCATATTCATTTAATATTCTAATTGCATCTTTAGTACTTTCCTTTGGCGGATCTAAGAATGCTAAGAAGCCCATTAATACCATCTCACTTTCATCTTTTACTGAAAGTTCATTAACTCTTGATGGATTGTTTTTTTGAGCAATACCTAATATTCTCATTCCTTGGCTATTGTACTCTGAAACTTTATTTAATATTTCGTTTCTAATTTCTTCTGTAATTAATTTAATTTCTCCATTGTATTCTACGTGAGTAGATACTTCTAACATTTCTTCAATAGCACCCTTAGTAATTAGCTGAGTTTTTTTATCTTTACTCTCAACTACTACACTCATACGACGACGACTAAAATCAAAAGGTATTTCATCAACTTTCTTATAATCTCTCCATAACTCTATCATATCAGTGTCATTTGCATGATTTATTATCGCTATATCCATTAAATTCTTTAGGCCAGTTTGATGATAGCTGTTAAGAAACGCATGTCTTAATACTCTATTATCTTCTTTTCCATGTATATTTAATGAATACTCTAAAACTACTTTATCTTGAGTAATAGTACCAGTTTTATCTGTACAAAGAACATCCATAGCTCCAAAGTTTTGTATAGCACTTAAGTCCTTAACAATAACCTTTTTCTTTGACATAGAAACTGCACCCTTTGCAAGATTAGCAGAAACTATCATTGGCAGCATTTCAGGGGTTAATCCCACTGCAACTGATACAGCAAATAAGAATGCTTCCATCCAATCCCCATTAGTAAAACCATTAATAAATAGTACTACTGGAACCATAACTAGCATAAGCCTAATCAACACCCAAGAAACTGAATTTATACCTTTTTCAAAACTAGTTACTACTTTTTTATCATTTAAATCCTTAGCTATTCCGCCAAAAATTGTATCGTCTCCAACATTAATTGCAATAGCTACTGCTGCTCCACTAATAACATTACTTCCCATAAATGCTATATTTTCTAACTCTAATGGATTTTTACAGTCTCTCATTAAGCATTCTGCTACCTTTTCAACTGGCTCACTTTCACCTGTAAGTGATGATTGACTAATAAATAAATCCTTAGCCTTTAAAATTCTAACATCTGCAGGTATCATATCTCCTGCAGCTAGGTGAATTATATCTCCAACTACTATTTCATTTATTGGTATTTCTATAGTTCCTTCACTAATCCTTGAAACACTAATTGTAGTTTCAACCATCTCTCCTAGCTTTTCTGCAGCCTTATTAGATTTTGATTCTTGTACAAAACGTAATATTCCACTAACTAAAACCATTGTTGTTACAATAATAACTGAAGTTAAGCTTTTTTCGCCTGGATCTGCCATTGTTACATCAGTTACAAATGATATTATTACTAATATCAAAAGTATTATTGTGAAAGGATTTATAAAGGATTCTAATAATCTCTTAAAAAGAGAATCTCCTTTTTTATGAGTGATTTCATTTTTGCCATACTCTTCCCTCATCAATTCTACTTTGCTTTCTTCATATCCTCTATAACTTGTATTATATTTCTTTAAAATATCTTTTTCCTTTAACTTTGATGCTATCATCAAAGTTTCAGCTGATCCATTCTTTCTTACTTCCTTTGCCATTAAGCTTTTGAATAATTTCTTTTTCATAATTCTTACCTCCTATTATTAAATAAAATAGAAGTAAGATTAAGACCCAAAAGAAGTATTATATTTTTAATTTTAACTTGTGAGAGGAACAGAATCCCTCCTTATAAATAATTTTATAGTCTCTCCTAAAGGATCTATAATCTTACTACTCTCTTCATCCATTCCTCTTCACCTCCTAAAATCAAATTTTTATAATGGATGCAATATGAGATATCATTTAGTTGTGATCAAAAAGATCCAATTCACTATAATATGATATTCTCACTTTAGAACTAAGAAAAAAATAAAAAAACCTTACCACAAATAATGGTAAGGTGAGTTAACTTATAAATATATTATAAAATAATAATATACAAAAAAGTTCGCGCAAAACATAAGTAAATATCTTACTTATCATCGTTCAAGCTTCAGCATCACAAGGCGATGTAATTGCATTAGTCTATGCCTTGGTTTCGACATAGACTGCTGACCTTCTCATAGTGTCTCCACTATTTTGCGGCAGCAACCCGTATCCTTGTGGTAACCTCACCTACCGAATTATTCAATTCTTAGTTCACATACATACTATGCCATAATCTGAAAATTGTCAACTATTTAAAAACTTTTTTCAGATTGTTATAGAATTTCAATAATGTTAAAATAATTATAACAACTTAAATTTAGGGGGTACTACAAATGAATAAGAAGAAAGTTGCTCTTATTTCTACAGGAGCCTTAGGAGTTTTATCCATAGGAGCATTATCATTCATAGGAAACTATTTTTATAACCTTGCCTTAAATCCAAAGACTTCAAAGGAAGCTATATTTGGAACTCCAAAAGATTCTAAGGAAACTAGCGGAGAAACAGTTAACGAAGCATTATCTTGGTTATTATGCTCATCTAATTATTCAGATACTTATATTAATTCTTTTGATGGATTAAAACTTCATGGATATAAGATATTAAATAATGTAAAAACAAACAACTGGGTTATTACTGTTCATGGTTATACTAGTAAAGGCTTAGAGATGAATAATTACGCAAGAGAGTTTTATAATATGGGTTACAATGTTTTAATCCCAGATTTAAGAGGACACGGAGAAAGCGAAGGAAACTATATTGGAATGGGATGGGATGATAGATTAGATATATTAGAATGGATTAACAACATTCTAAATATAGATGAATCTGCTACTATTATTCTTCATGGAGTATCCATGGGTGCAGCTACAGTTTGTATGACTTCTGGAGAAGATCTTCCAAATAACGTTAAGGTAATAATTGCAGATTGTGGTTATACTTCTGTTTGGGAACAATTTTCTCACCAGTTAAAAACTCTTTACTCATTACCAAACTTTCCTGTTATGAATGCTTCATCAATAGTTACTAGATTTAAAGCAGGGTACACATTAAAAGAAGCTTCTGCATTAACACAAGTAGCAAAATCTAAAACACCAATTTTATATATACATGGAGATAAAGATGACTTTGTACCATATAGAATGATGGATGAATTATATAATGCAACATCTTCTGAAAAAGAAAAATTAACTGTAAAAAATGCTGCTCATGCTAAATCAGCAACTACCAATCCAGAGCTATATTGGTCAACAGTAAAACAATTTATAATGAAACACATTTAAGTAATAAAATGTATAGCATTTTATTACTTAAAAATTAAGAATTAAGGATGTTTTGCACGGCAAAACTTAAAATAAAATTAGTTCGAAACACCTTTTATTCAAAACTCCCTAGGAGTTTTTTCCTTAATTTTTCATTCTTAATTTTTCATTATTTTGCTTCGCCAAATACTAATATCCATTTACTATTAGATCTAGTTTTCCTGTTGCTGGATCTATAGCTAGTCCGTGAACAATTATGTCCTTCGGAACTAATGGATGTTTCTTTATTATAGCAACACTATCTTTTATGGATTCTTCTACTGAATCAAATCCATGAAGCCACTTCTTAATATCAACGCCACCATTTTCTAATATATCTATTGTTTCTTTAGAAATCCCTCTATCAACAATCTTTTGAATTAAATCATCAGTATTTAAATTGCACATACCACAATTATGATGACCAATAACGAAAATTTCATCTACGTTAAATTCATAGATAGCTACAATCATACTTCTAATTATACTTCCAAATGGATGCATAATAGCTGCCCCAGCATTTTTTACTATTTTCGCATCACCATTTTTTAAATTTAAAGCTTTTGGTAATAAGTCTGTAAGCCTAGTATCCATACAAGATAAAACAAGTATTTTCTTGTTAGGCACCTTCGATGTAGCATATATTTCGTATTCTTTATTATCTACAAAAGCTTTGTTATATTCTAAAATTTGTTCTAATTTATTCATAATGCCCCCTGTATTTTCTGGGACTGTCACAGAATACCCTAATTTAAAATGTAGAGTTATTGATGTGATTTTTTAAAATTATCTAAAAAATTCGATTTCAAACTCCTAAGGAGCTTTTTCTTTAATTTTGCATTATACATTCTAAATTTTGCATTGCGCGACAGCACCATATTTTATTATTTCTATTTTATAACAAAATGATTATTTTTCCTACCTATTTTTTTCTATTTAATATTTAACTGGATTTTATTCTCAGTATATATTATGATAATAATATATATATTTTTTAAGGTGGTAATTATGGAAGTATACGCAATAACTTATTATTTAAATGAAAATTCTCACTCATGTGGATGTGAAGGCCATGATCATGACCATGATCATGAACATCATCACCATCATCGCGATGATTATGATGTAGTTGCAACTATAAAATCTTTTGGCTCTTGGGCTAACTTTATGCCTGATAGCTATTTACTTAAATCAACTTCTTCTGCAAATGAAATATCTGAAAAGATAAAACCTTTCTTAGAATCAGGTGATTTACTTTTCGTAACAAAAGTAGCTAAAGATGATGTTGCATCTTTAACTCCAGGGGTTGTTGATTGGATTAATTCTTAAGATAAGAAATATCAAAGGAGCTGTTTTTTGAAACAGCTCCTTTTTTAATATACTGGCTCTGTAATTATTCCAAAAGAAGTAGCTTTTATTATTTACTTCTGTTATGTATTCCATAGCTTTTATAAAGCTATCTTGAACTATATCTTCAACATCGCTAGTTCTACATCCACACTTTATTAAATAAAGACAAATAATATTAAACTGCTCTTTATATAAATTAATAATTAAATCTTTATCCATTATTACTCCCTTCTTAAAATTAAGGCCTTATATTAATAAGACAATTAAGTATCTGAAATGTGTACAATAATATTAGTCTTTTTATATATAAATATTTTAAAAGCAGACATTACCCATCTTATTATCCCAAATACTACAAATTACTGTCTATACTTAAATATCCCTAATATGAAATTTTTATCCATATAATTTATAATAGAGTTATAAAAACATAGGAGGGATTATTTTGATAAATGCATTGGCAATATTTGTATTGCAGTTAATTTATGTTCCACTTCTCACTTTACGTACTACCTTTGTTGTTAAAGGTAAAAAGGTACAGGCATCACTTTTTGCTTTTTTAGAAGCAATTATTTATATAGTTAGCTTAGGAATTGTTTTTTCTGACTTAAAAAACTTTCTAAATATCGGCTCTTATATCTTAGGCTATGGCATAGGTGTCTATATAGGCGGAAGAATTGAGGAAAAGCTTGCTATAGGATATAGATCAATTCACGTTAACTTAACTAATTATAATGAGGATTTAATAAATAAACTTAGGGAACTAAGATTTGGAGTTACTACATATGAAGGCGAAGGAATTAATAAAGAAAAAAGATTTAAGCTTGAAATTGTTTCTCACAGAAGTAGAGAAAATGAGGTTATATCTTTAATTCAATCTCTGGAAAAAAATGCTTTTATAGTTTCATATGAGCCTACTCAATTTAGAGGAGGATATATTACTAAGCAACTGAAAAAACTGTAGAAAATCAACTCTTATATTTCTTTAAATGCTTAACTTTTTAAAATTAAAAAGAGGTTGTATCAAATTTAAATTTTTTTTGATATCACCTCTTTTTATAATTCTAAATTATTTCTACTTAAAGTTACAGCTAGAAAAGTAAATAAACTTGCCAGAAATGATCTTCTTGCTGACACTACCTCTTTATTATCTAAATCATCCTTGTGTTCAGATACACTTTCTTGGAAAAGTGTATAATTTAATGTTAAAAAAACTCCTGTGGTATATAAAAATATATCATTTGTTATTCTTGGAAAGTTTGTTGTATCTCCAAAATTACTACTTAAATCTGTATCACATAAGGCATCTATAGTTTGAGCTTTTAAACTATATACATAATATAAGTTTAAAAGTGTTGCAAATACTATTACCTTTACAGTTTCTAGGCTTAAATTAATAATGCCTAATTCTTTAAGTAACTCTTCTCTAGTAGGAGTCTCTTCTGTAGTTCCATTTGTTGTTTCTTCTGCTTTTTTATTAGTAGAAGTAGTTTTTCTATATTTTCTATTTCTTATTTTATAATGATCTCTCTCTATTCTTCTTCCACCAAAAAAGTCAGCAGCCGCTCTACCTCTTCCTTTTTGATGTCTTTTATTAGCCAAAAATACCCCACCTCTAAGCCATAGCTATAATATAAACTATGCTTTCCCTTAAAGTGGGGTACTATTAATGTTAAAATTAATTTACTTCTTCTTTATCAGCAAATTGGCTATTATAAAGATTTTCATAAAAACCACCTTGCTTCATTAACTCTTCATGAGTTCCTTGTTCAATTATATTACCATCATTAATAACTAAAATTAAATCAGCACTTCTTATAGTTGAAAGTCTATGAGCTATAACAAAGCTAGTTCTTCCCTTCATTATGTTTCTCATAGCTTTTTGAAGTAATAATTCTAGTCTAGTGTCTACTGAACTAGTTGCTTCATCAAGAATTAATATTGCTGGATCTTTTAATATTGCCCTAGCTATAGTTAAAAGTTGTTTTTCTCCTTGAGATACATTTGATGCTTCTTCATTTAAGAACATATTATATCCATCTGGTAATGTCTTAATAAAGTGATGAACATTTGCAATCTTTGCAGCTTCTATTATTTCTTCCTTAGTTGCTCCAAATCTACCATATTCAATGTTATCGTAAATACTTCCATTAAATAACCAAGTATCTTGAAGAACCATACCAAATATAGACCTTAAATCTTCACGTTTCATATCTCTTATATCTACACCATCAATCTTTATTGAACCACCTTTAATTTCATAAAATCTCATTAAAAGATTAATAAGTGTAGTCTTACCTGCTCCAGTTGGTCCAACTATAGCTACCATTTGACCACTCTTAACTTCTGCACTTAAATCTTCTATTAATATCTTATCGTCACTATAACCAAACTTTACATGCTCAAAACTAACATTTCCTTTTGGTGATTCAAGTTTTATAGATTCTTCTAAATCTCTTATATCTTCTTCTTCGTCTAAGAATTCAAATACTCTATGTGCTGACGCAACTGCTGATTGTATTGCAGATGATAACTGAGTTACCTGAGATAAAGGTTGATTTATTTGCCATATATAACGTATAAATGCTTGTAGATTACCTACTGTAATTCCTCCTGCTATGGACATTGTAGCTCCTGTAACACCAACAACAGCTATTCCTAAATAGCTAACAAGACTTACTAAAGGTGACATAATACTTGATATAAATTGAGCCTTAAAACCTGTTGCACGTAATTCTTCATTTGCTTCCATAAAATCCTGTAAAGAATCTTCTTCTTTACCATAAAGCTTTATTTCATTAAACCCAGTGTACATTTCTTGTACTCTTCCATTTAGCTTACCTAAAGCCTCTTGCTGCCTATTAAATAACTTTTGTGATTTATTAACTATTATTTTAGTTATTATTATGCTTAAAGGAATTATTAAAGTTGCTAAAAGTGCAAGCTTTACATTAATTGAATACATCATTACAAGTGCTAAGCTTAATGACAAAATAGCATTTATTACTTGAACAAAGCTTTGTTGCAATGCATTTGATATTGTATCAACATCATTAGTAATTCTACTTAAAACATCTCCATAACTATGATTATCAAAATATCTTATAGGAAGTTTACTTATTTTACTTTGAACTTCATTTCTAATATCCCTCATAGTATTTTGAATAGCATTAGTTAATAAAAAGCTTGCTATAAAAGTAGAACCTGCACTACTCAAATAAACTAAAAATAATAAAATTAAAATTTTTACAATATAATTAAAATTCACAGAAGCGCCTGAAACACCCTTTACAATTCTCGCAAAGTCTTCAGTTAATTGTGTAATTATTAACCCCTCAGTTCTTGGTGAAATTGCATTAAAAACTGCTGCTGTTATTATAAATAATATTGCTCCAAAGAAAGACCATTTATACTTACTAACAAAAGGAGAAATTTTTCTTACAACTAATTTAAACTTATTCATTATGCTAACTCCTCCTCTGTAAGTTGTGATGCAGCTATTTCATGGTATATTTCACAAGTCTTTAATAGTTCCTTATGAGTACCCATTCCTACTACTTCACCTTCATTTAATACTATAATCTTATCAGCATCCATTATAGAACCTATTCTTTGAGCTACTATTAATACTACTGAATCTTTTGTTTCAGACTTAAGTCTTTTTCTTAAAACTGCATCAGTTTTAAAGTCTAAAGCTGAAAAACTATCATCAAATATATATATTTCTGGTTTTCTAACTATTGCCCTTGCTATGGATAATCTTTGTTTTTGTCCACCAGATACATTTGAACCACCTTCACTAATTTGTTCTTCAAACCTCTTTGGTTTACGAGAAATAAAATCATAAGCTTGAGCAACCTTAGCAGAATACTCTACTTCACCAGTTTTTGCATTTTTCTTACCAAATCTTATATTACTAGCTATACTACCTGTAAATAAAAGAGTCTTTTGAGGAATAAATCCTATTTTTTTACGTAATGACTTTAAATCGTAATCTCTTACATCTACACCATCTATTTTTATACTTCCTTGTGTAACATCATAAAACCTTGGTATTAAATTAATTAGTGTACTTTTCCCACTACCTGTACTTCCTATAAAAGCAATAGTCTCACCTTTTTGTGCTTTAAAGGATATGTCCTTAAGAACTGGTGCTTCCCCATTAGGATAAGTAAATGATACATTTTCAAATTCAACTACGCCCTTTATATCTGTTTCTTTTACTCCATTTTCTGGGCTCTTTATGATTGGATCCTCATTTAAAATCTCCATAATTCTGTTAGCTGAAACTTGAGCTCTAGGATACATTACAAATACTAATGAAAATAACATAATTGAAAACATAGCATGGAAGAGATATTCAATAAATGCAACTAATTGACCAACTTGAAGGGTTCCTACATTTATCATTTTACTAGATACCCAAAATATAACTATAATAGCCATATTAAGTAAGAAAAAGAACATAGGCTGAGAAACTGCCATAAGCTTATTTAGCTTCTTTGATACATCTGCATATAGTTCATTAGTTTCTTCAAATCTCTTTTCTTCATATTTATCATTTCCAAAGGCTCTAATTACTCTTATACCTGTTAAGTTTTCTCTAGATATTCTATTTAGCTTGTCTAGTCTTTTTTGTAAAGTTTCAGATAAAGGTTCAGAAGTTTTAGCTATTATTACTACTCCTAAAATTATAAATGGAATTACTACAGCTAAAACTAGTGACAGTGATGGACTAGTCTTAAGTATCATTACTAAACTTACAGTAAACATTACTGGTGTAAGTAAAGCTGTTCTTAAAAGAGTATTAGTAAACTGTAAAAGTACAAAAGCATCGTTTGTAGTCCTTGTTATCATTGATGATACGACAAACTTATTGTATTCTGTATGAGAAAATTCCTGTGCTTTTTTAAAAATATCATTTCTCATATCTCTAGTTATACCCGTTGATATTCTAGATGAACAATATCCTAATAATATAGTTCCAAGAACTCCTATTATTGAAATAAATGCTATTACTAATCCCATTTTTTTAATATAGTTAATATCATTATTAATAATTCCAGTATCTATGACTTTTGCCATAATTGTTGGAATACCAAGTTCTACTAAAGCAAATCCAAATACCGATATAACATTTAATATAAGAATTAGTTTGTAATTTTTTAGATATTTTAGTATTAATTTCATTGCTATATTTCCCTTCCTTTCTTAAAACATAAAAATATAAATTGAAATGTAATCACTTAATTAATAATATTATTTCGCCTTTTTCAATTATACATTCAGATTATCAGAATATTTTATCACAAGTAAAAATAAAAATCCACAGTATTTACCATGGATTAATATTATATAAATTTAATTTTTAATAGTTTATATTCTCTAAAATTAATTTTTTTATTGCTTTAGAAACACCACTTTCATTATTACTATAAGTAATATAATCTACTATACTCTTAACTTCATCAAGTGCATTTTCCATAGCAACAGAAAAACCTGCTCTTTTTAGCATTTCTAAATCATTTCCACCATCACCTATACATATAACATCTTTAATATCAATTCCAAGTTCCTTAGCTAATTCTTCCACAGCCCTCCCTTTAGATATTCCTTTACAATTTACTTCACAAAATTGTGGCTCTGAACTACAAATTTCAAACTCTCCATTTTTCTCTAAAGCATCTCTAACCTTTCTAACTTCATCTAATTTATTTTTATTCATAAGAACTACTTTTAATATGTTATATTGATTATCTTCAATTAATCTTTCAAATGAATAATTTTCTATAAAATTCACCTTATTTTTATCTTCTAATCTCTCATTTGTTATTTTATATGTATAACTTTCTGGTATGCTTACCTCTGATATAATTGTATCTTCTGTATTTAAATACATTTCTAAATCATACTCTTTAGCTATATCTCTTATTTTTAATACTTCATTATAACTTAAAGGACTTAAAATAAAATCTCCATTTTTTAATATTAAAGCCCCATTGGAAGCAATAACTTCAATTTTATTTGATATCTTATCTTTTATATGATCTACAAACTTATATATTCTACCAGTAGCTATACAAATCTTAACTCCACTATTAATAGCTTCTTGTATAGTTTTTATATTTTCTGTTGGAATTTTCTTATCATCTGAAAGTAAAGTTCCATCTAAATCTATACAAACTAACTTATATTTAGATTCTTTCATAGTTAACACTCCTATTTTATAACAGAAAATGGTCTGTATATCGTAAATTATACAGACCATTAATCTTATTCTACCATTCTGCTATTGTTCCATCGTAATTCTTCCAACTTGGATTTGTCCAATATAAACCTTCTGCAGATACCTTCTCTACTAATTCTTCATCAATTTCTAAACCTAATCCTGGTTTTGTAGGTAAGTCTAAGAAACCATCTTTATATTGGAATATTTCCTTATTCTTAACAAAGTCAAGTAAATCAAATCCCTTATTATAATGTATTCCTAAACTTTGTTCTTGTATAAATACATTAGGTGTACATACATCTAACTGAAGTGTTGCTGCTAAAGCTATTGGTCCATATGGCGCATGTGGTGCAACTGCTATATCAAAAGCTTCTGCCATAGCAGCAATTTTTCTTGTTTCTAAAATCCCTCCACAAAGAGCTATATCTGGTTGAATTATATCTATAATACCTTCTTTTATTATATTCTTAAAGTCCCATCTACTATATAGTCTTTCTCCAGTTGCAAGAGGTGTAACTACATGTTTAGCTACCTCTTTAAAAGCTTCTTCATTTTCTGGTAATACAACTTCTTCTAAAAACATTAATTTATATGGTTCTAATTCTTTAGCTAATACTTTTGCCATTGCTTTATGAACACGTCCATGGAAATCAACTCCAATATTTAAATCAAATCCTACTGCATCTCTTATAGACTTAACTCTATCTACAACAGCTTGTACTTTTTCAAATGAATCTATATAATGAAGCTCTTCTGTTGCGTTCATTTTTACAGCTTTAAATCCTCTATCTCTTCTATCTATAGCTTCTTTGGCAACATCTTGTGGTCTATCTCCACCAATCCAAGAATAAACCATTATTTTATCTCTAGCAGCTCCACCTAATAATTCATATACCGGAACATTTAATGCCTTCCCTTTAATATCCCATAATGCCATTTCTATTCCTGACACTATAGTTCCATTAATTGGGCCACCTCTGAAGAATGATCTATGAAGTTCTTGCCATATTCTTTCTATTTCAAATGGATTTCTTCCTATTATTCTTTTTCCAAGTTCATATGCTCCTGCTACTACTGTATCTGTCTTTGTTCCAGATATCATCTCTCCCCAACCTTCAATACCTTCATCAGTTGATATCTTAATGAATATCCATCTTGGTTTTACAGTATATACTTTAATTCCTGTTATCTTCATTACAAAGTCTCCTTTTAATAAAATTATATTTAAACACTTTGTTCTACTTCATTAGCTACTTCAATATTTTCTTTTGCTAATTTCCTTGGCTTTACTACATCCATATAGTACCAAACAATACCAAATACAACTAATAATACTGGAATATTAATTAATGGATTACCTACTGTAAATGCCATAAATACTAAGAAACTTTGTGTTAAACTAGTTGCTGCAAAAGATGAAATTAATGCTCCTGCTGCTAAACTTAAATCAATTCCAACACTTCCTGCTAAATCAGTTAATACTGGTGCTGTTACTGTACCTGCTAATAATATAGCTGCTGTTGTGGCTAAACCAATAACAACATTTTTAAATAAGTTTCCTCTAGTTAAAGCTACTACTAACGCAACTCTAAATGGTACTACTGCTAAGTCTGCGAAAGGTAACATTCTGTTTCCTGGAAGTACTACTGCTAATAATATTGTTAAAGGAATAACTATTAATGATGTAGTTATAACATCTGGATTTCCTGAAATTACTGCTGCATCTAAACCTATATATAAATCTCTTCCCTTGAATCTCTTTTTAGCAAACTTTTTAGCTCCTTCAGATATTGGCATTAAACCTTCCATAAATAATGATGTCATTTTAGGTATAAGTACTAATACTGCTGACATATTAACTGCAACATTTGCTATATCTGTGAAGTTATATCCTGCTAATGCACCAATAATTCCACCTAGGATTAATCCCATTATTATTGGTTCACCAAAGAAACCTAAGTATTTTTTAGCATCTTTTAATGAAAAGTTTATCTTGTTTACTCCTGGTATCTTATCTAATACCCAGTTTAATGGTACTGCAACTATTAATGATGATAAAGCTGATACTGTTGGTAATGATACCCCTGGTAATCCAAAGTAATCTTCCACCATTGGAGCTGACCAGTCAGATAATTTAAATGTCACAATTGCCATTACTGCACTAGCACCAACAGCTAAGAATATGTTTCCTGTAACAAAGTATGTCATAACACCAACTATTGCCATATGGTGATAGTTCCATATATCAACGTCTAAAGTATTCGTTTTCTTAAGAATTAACATTATAATATTTATTGCTAATATTGCAAATATTAAAATTGGTATAATTGGTGATGCCCATGTTACTGCTGCTATTGTTCCCCAACCAACATCTAGTACATCTAAACTGAATCCCCATCTTTCAACCATTGCTTTTGCAGCTGGTCCAAGACTTGAAGATAATAGGTTAATTACAAGCTTGATACCTGCAAATCCTATACCAACTGTTAAACCTGATCTGAAAGCTTTTGCTGGCTTAACACCGAAAACTAGTCCAACACCTAAAATAATTAGTGGTAAAAGTACTGTAGGTCCTGCATTTAGTAATGTCTGGAATACGTCATAAATTAGTTCCATTATTAAATCCTCCTCATTATAAAAATAATTTTATATATTATTCTTTTGCATAGTTTACGATTTCTTCTAATGTTTCCTCTTCGCCTATTCCTGTTAATAAAGACATTGCAGAAACTACTGGGATTTTAGCACTATCTCCACCATATTTTCCTGTAGTAACTAATATATCAAAATCATCTACCTTACTATCTATTTCTAATAATTTGCATTGAGTTACTGAAACACTTACTCCATTTTCAGCACAAACCTCTTTTATTTTTGTTGCAACTACTGTTGATGTTGCGATTCCATTTCCACAAGCTACTAATATTCTTTTCATTTTTTATTCCTCCAATTTTATAGTTAATTTAAATAGTTATTGATTACTTGTAATACATCTTCATCGGATGTAGCTTCTATTATCTTTTTTAGATCATCTGAACTTTTTATTAATTGAACTATTTTTTGTAACATTTCAATATGTCCATGAGGCTCATCCAAAGCAAGCATTATTACAATCTGTACATCTAATGTTTTACTTGGATCATCCATTGCTTGAAAGTTAACAGTATTATTAAGTACTCCAACTGCAATAGCTGATTCATTTACTAAAGTATGGTCACAATGAGGAATTGCTATTTTTATCTCTGCTGGTAATCCTGTTGGATATTCAACTTCACGCTTTAAAATAGCTTCTTTATATCCTTCTTTTGCATAACCTTCTTCTTTTAATTTATCTGCTAAAAAACTTAATATATCGTTACTCGTATTAAAGTCTAAATTTCTATAAACTAAAGTGCTATGACCCATATTCTATCCCCCTACTCTATTTCTTTCTCTAATTCCTTTAATGTCTTAACTAAACTTTCTATATCTTTGTTTACTATATCTTCTTTATTAAATAGACTAGAACCTATTCCTAAATAATCTGCTCCGTTTTTAATAAATTCTTTAGCATTATCCTTTGAAACTCCTCCAACTGCCATTATAGGAATATTTCCTAACGGTGCTTTAATATCTTTTATATAGCTAGTACCACAAGATTTTGCTGGAAATACTTTAACTATATCTGCACCATTTTCATAACACCACCATACTTCCGTTGGACTCATAGCTCCTACTACACTTACAACATTATTCTTCTTACACTCATCAATAACTTCTTTTTCAACTACTATAGGAGTTAAAATAAAAGTTGCTCCAGCTTTTATAGCTTTTTTTGCATCATCTAAGTTCTTAACTGTCCCTGCACCAACACTAACTCTATCTCCATATTCTTTAGATATCTTCTCAATTATTTCGAGTGCACCTTCAGTATTTAATGTTATTTCTACTGCTCTAATATTGGACTGAACTAAAGCTTCCATAACAGTTCTTGTTTCATCATAGTTATACCCTCTAAGGATAACTGTAACTTTAGAAAAATCTTTCACCATTTTCCCCCCTTTAGTTTTCTTGCCATATATTAAAGCAATACTCATGCCAACTTTTTTGGTTGGTTTTGTAGAATAACAAATTATAATAATATTTCTATTATTTCATCCTTGCTAGAACTTGATTTTAGCTTGTTTAAAGTATCTTCTTTTTTAATTATTTTATATAGTTGTTCAAAATATTTTCTTGAATCATCTTTCAAAGCAACTAGAAAAATTAGATCAACTTCATAATTTCCGTCCCATACTATCTTTTTGTCTAATTTAGTAATTAATATGGTTGGTTTTGTAACAAACTCTGAATCTCCATGTGGAATGGCAATTCCTCCTTTTAAATATGTATTACCAAGCATTTCTCTTTTAAATACACTTAATAAAAACTCTTCTTTTACATATCCACCATCGATTAATTTCTTAACCATATCATCTAGAGCTTCATCTTTGTATTTATATTTTTCATTAACATGTATTACATCTTTATTTATAATTTCAGACAATGTATTTTCTTCATTCTCAGAGATTATGTTATTTAGTTTCTTAACACCCTTTCCTTTCATGATATCTTCTAGTGAAATGAAAGGTATATTTCTAAACTCAGGATTAATAGTTCCAACTATTGCCTTTATATTCTTTTTCTTTGCTATATTTGTTAATGCAATATTTACATCATCATCCATAAATCCAATTGAAATAACATTTATTTTTTTACCTATCGATACTACTTGAGACTCAACATACTCTTTAATTTTTAAAGCTGCTCCTTTACCAGTAATACATAATGTAACTATTACATCTTCTAAATTGCTGTTTTCTACATAATACTGACTTAAGCCATATCCTTTAGAATCATTTTCTAAATCCTGAACAATTTCATCTAATGATTGATCAGTAAGTGCTGACTTTCTAACTGCCTCTAGCACCATTAAAGTATCTACCCTACCTATTACCCCTGTTTCTATTCCAGTTTTAGCAGTAATAATATCTCCAAAAGTAACTAATGAGCCCATGTCAACTAAAAGAATACATCCCTTCCCTTGATCATTTTCTTTAACACCTTTTATTGCCTTTTCAAGCATAACATCCGGAGAGTCTCTGAAATCCATATCTATTCCTATAGCATGTTCCACTCCTAAGAACTTATTTGCCACTTCCGCCATTGCTGAAGCTACTCGTCCATGTGTCATTACTATTACAGCAACTTTCCCTTCTGTATCTTTTACTTCCCTTCTATAATTTTTAAGATACATTGTTATAAATCCTATTTCTGCTTCAGGTATATCAATATTAAGTCTTTCTTTCGCAACTTCGCATATTTTAATAGCTACATTAAATTCTTTTTCATATTTACTTTTTATTATGCTTAGTTTAGGATTGATAATCTCTTTCCCAGTTAATATTCTTTCATAAGTAGAATTTAGATGTACTGCTAATGGATAAATTATATCTGATTGTAGCCCTGTAATATTATTTTTTGCTACTTTGATCATTTCTCTAGCAACCTCTAAACTCTTTACCCCTACTAAATTCATAAGCTCGTCATTATTCACAACAGAATAATTAATAGCTTTTGCTCCTCTAATTAATTCAAGTTCAACTTGCTGACTAAGTATTTTAGATATTTCCTCATCTGCATATCCAGCGAATTTAAGCTCTGACTGTCTTTTTTCTATAAATTTATATATATTAGAATTTTCTTTTCCATCCTTATTACTTTTTTCAACTTCCACTTTTCCTTTATTAGATATATAAATATCTTCCATAATGAACTTTTCAATTTCTAAGCTGTTATTATTGTTTATTTGATCATTTATATAATCTGGAAGATATTTTTCATCTATATATAATGTTTTATCATCATTTAAGTTATTTTCTAAAAAGCTTATAGCACAAGCTACCTTTATGTCACTTTTAAGTTGTCCTATGTTACCTTTGCACTCATATTTCATAAGCTTACTCATTACATTTTTAGAAATAAGCATACCCCTATTAATTCTTTTGCTTTCTTCTAAAAATATTTTGTTAATTAATTCAAATCTCTCTTCATAAGGTCTATTTTTAATCGGAGGAATTTCTATAACCATAGGTATTCTTCTTCTAAATGTTAATAAAAGTGAGCTTTCAACATTTTCTGTAGTTGCAGCAATTATCATAACATTACTTTTTCTAACATTTTCACTTTCTCCTAATCTTCTAAAACTTCCTCTATCTAATATGCTAAACAGAATTTCTTGTCCCTCTGCTGGTAATCTATGTACTTCATCTAAGAATAAAATTCCACCATTACAACTTTCCACTATACCAATCTTATCTTCATTAGCACCTGTATATGCACCTTTAACACTTCCAAAAAGCTGTGATAATAAAAGCTGAGGGTTATCAGCATAATCTGCGCAGTTAAATACAATGTATTTAGATTTATCATCAAAGTTCTTTGTACTTTTTGCAAATTCATACATTGCATCTGCTAAATAACTTTTTCCAACACCTGATGGTCCTAAAATTAACACATGTAATCCATGCGGTGGATAGCTTACAGCTGCTTGGGCCTGTGCTATTTGAACTCTTAAGCTTCCATCATGACCAACTACATTTTCAAAATAATTCTTTTCATCTATTTGCGGTTTTATGTTAATATTTTCTTTACCCTCATTAGAATCTAAACTAGCAAGTATTTCTTTCTTTATATTTGATGCTGCATATCTTTCAACTTTGTACCCTAAAGCTTTTAGTTCTTCTGCAAGAGCTCTGTCTGATATATTTCTGTTATTTTCTAAAATTTTTAAAGCATCATTACTTATATACTGTAACCTTCTATTTCTAGAGTTATTTATATTATTTTTCTTTCTAAAATCTGTAACTACTTCTCTCAATATTTGCAATTTATCTGCTATTTGTTCATCAGTATAAGGATTTTTCTTATCTTCAGATTCTAGAAGTTTACTTATCAAATTCCCTATATTCATACAAAATACCCCCATAAAAAAAATTATATTTATATTGCTATAATACACTATTTTAAAATAATTTAAAATTATCTAAATAATATATAAGGAATCAAAAAAATGAAGCATGTTTTTCAACTTGCTTCATTTTTATTATAATTCCTTTTCAAAAGCTAATCTTTCCGTGCCATCTTCAACAAAAATTATCCCACAATACTCATATCCATTTTTTAAAAGTAAACTTTGCATAGTTTTATTATCTTTATGAGTATCTGCTCTCATACTTTTTATATTATTTTCTTTAGCTATGTCCTCAGAGCTTTCTATAATCTTTTTACCTATTCCTCTGTTAGCATAATCTCTTGAAACTGCAATTCTATGAATAACTCCGTATTTATTGTCAGTTATCCAATCACCATTATATATAACATCATAATTTTTATCTCCATCAAAAGATAATACTGTTGTTGCTATTATTTCACCATTATCATCTAAAACATAGCTATGATCATTTTCTATATCTCTTAATATAACTTCTTTATTAGGATAACCATTTTGCCATTGATCAATATTATTAATTTTCAAAAATTCCTTTGCTTCATCAATTATTTTAATTACTGAATCTAAATCTTTTTCAGTTGTCTTCCTAAAATTCATAGTAGCCCTCCAACAAGTAATATTATTTAGTATTATACATGAAATAAAGATAAGAATAAATCATCACTTGATATAAAATGCTAAGCATTTTATTAATGAAAGAATGAAAAAATTAAAAAATGAAAGAATGCCTATAAAACAAAAGAGGTTTTGCATTGCAAAACCTCTTCCTTCATTTTTTCATTCCTTCATTCTCTTAATTTTTTCATTTTAAAATGCTTCGCATTGTAAAACTTAAGTTTTGCCTGCAAAACATCCTTAATTCTTCATTTTTAATTATTAATTTTTCATTGTGCGATAGCACATCCTATCTGCCTATTTTCCCTACTCCATCTTTCATCAAGCTTTCAACTTCATCTATTTTAACTAAGTTACCATCTCCATATATACTATGTTTTAAAACAGAATTAGCTGCTGCAAACTCAGATATATACATTGGATTTTTATTTGATAATATTCCATATAGTATTCCCGTAGTTAAGGCATCGCCTCCTCCTACTCTATCTACGATATCATCTATATCATATATCTTTGATTGATATAATTTATTATTACTATAAAAATTACATTGTAATGTATTTGATGATGCAGATTTTATTCCCCTAAAAGATGAAAAGATATATTTTATATTTGGATATGTCTTTGTAATCTCATCATAATAAGCATTTAACTTTTCATCTTTATCTTCTTTATTATTATTTAAACCTAATATATTTTCAGCATCTAATATCCCCGCAGAATATATATTTACATAAGGAAGTATCTCCTTAGTAACTTTGCTTGCTTCCTCTAAAGACCACATTCTAGCTCTATAGTTTGAATCATAACTAACTAAAATATTATTTTCTTTGCAATAATCTAATATTTTAAAGGCTAAAGTTCTAGTTTTTTCTGAAATCGCCATAGTTATTCCTGTTAAATGAAGTATATCTACTCCTTTTAACGCTTCTACTATATCTATATCTTCTTCATTTATATCTGAAAATATTGAATTTTTTCTATCATAAATAACTTTAGAATTTCTATTTCCACTCCCAACTTCTAAATAATAAATTGGAGTTCTACCTTCATGTTGCTTTATGAACTTTGTATCTACTGAATTAGATTTTAAATAAGAAATAATAGCATCTCCAAAGCCATCATCAGATATCTTACTAATAAGTCTAGTTTCAATACCAAAATTACCTAAACCAACTAAAACATTAGTTTCAGCTCCACCATAATTGATATTTAACTCCCTAGAGTTAGATATACGAATACCTTTATTAGTGGCTAATCTTAATAATACTTCCCCAAAAGCTGCAACTCTCACTTTAGACACCCCTTGCACTTTCAAGCTTTTTAACATATTCATTACAAGTAGCTTCTATTTCATCAAACTTTCCAGCTTCACCTAGCTTGTTTAATTCTCCACCAATACCAACAACATCTGCTCCAGCTTTTATCCATTCATCTATATTATTTAAATTAACTCCACCTGTAACCATAATATTAGCATGTGGAAGTGGAGCTTTAACTGATGATATATAACCTTGTCCAAAAGTATTTCCTGGGAAAAGCTTAACTACATCTACTCCACTTTCATAAGCAGAAACTATTTCATTTATAGTCATTACTCCTGGAATATAAGCTACATTATATCTATTACAAAGTGTAGCAGTATCTTTATTAAAAGATGGTGAAACTATATATTCAGCTCCTGATAATATAGCCATTCTTGCAGTTTCAGCATCTAAAACTGTTCCTGCTCCTATTACAACATCATCATTTTTTATATATTTTTCTGATAACTCTTTAATTATTTCATTTGCGTACTTATTAGTATAAGTAACTTCTATAGCCTTAACATTTCCTTTTATGCAGCTTTCTGAGATCTTAACTCCAATTTCTTTAGTTGTTCCTCTAACAACTGCAACTACTCCACATTTCTTTAACGCACTTAATACTTTTATTCTTTTCATAATTAATCACTCCTTATGATTTATTCCATATATCCGCCCTTCATAGGTGAAACTGCTTTATCTGAAAATATTTTTAAAATTCCTGACTTATATTTATTTCCTCTTGGCTTCCATAACTTTTTACGCTCTACTAAAATATTATCTATATCGCTTAGTTCTAACCTTTGTCCATTAACTCCAACTATTTGAAGTACTCTCTTCTCTATATCAATTTCAATCAAATCATTTTCCTCTACTAGTGCTATTGGACCTCCAACTGCTGCTTCAGGTGATACGTGTCCTATAGCTGGGCCTTTTGAAGCTCCTGAAAATCTTCCATCAGTAATAAGTGCTATACTAGCTGATAATTCCTTATCTGAAGAAATAGCTTCTGTTGTATAGAACATTTCAGGCATTCCACTTCCCTTTGGACCTTCATATCTTATAAACACTGCATCTCCCGGCTTTATTTTCTTAGTAAGTACTGCTTCTATAGCTTCTTCTTCACTATCAAAAGGTCTAGCCTTTAATACTGCTTTATGCATTTCTTTTGGTACAGCAGAATGTTTAACTACTGCTCCCTCTGGTGCAATATTACCTTTTAAAATAGCTATAGCTCCATTACTTCCAATAGGATTATTAAATGGTCTTATAACATCTTCTCTTTTTAAACCAACCTTATTTAAATACTCATTACATCTATCATAAAAACCATTTTTTCTTAAGTCTTCTAGATTTTCTCCTAGAGTCTTACCTGTAACAGTCATTACATCTAAATGAAGTAATTCCTTAACCTCTTCCATAATTGCTGGTACTCCACCTGCATAGTAAAAGTATTCAGCGGGCCATTTTCCTGCTGGTCTTATATTTAATAAATATGGTGCATATCTGTGTATTCTATCAAATGATTCTTCATCTATTTCAATTCCAAATTCATGAGCAATGGCTGGAATATGTAAAAGTGAATTACTAGATCCTGAAATTGCAGCATGAATTACTATAGCATTTTCAAAAGACTTTTTACTTACTATATCTCTAGCTTTTAAATTCTTTTTAGCAAGCTCAATTATTTGTTTTCCAGCTTCAACTGCTACCTCTTCTAAATCCTTACACGTAGCAGGCATTAATGCACTTCCTGGTAGCATTAACCCTAGAGCCTCAGCCATAACTTGCATAGTAGCAGCTGTTCCCATAAATGAACATGCTCCACATGATGGACATGCATTATGTTTATAGTAAGTTAGTTCTTCTTCTGTAATTTCTCCACGCTTTTGCATAGCACTATAGGCACCTATTTGTTCTAAAGTTAGAAGGTTAGGACCTGCCTCCATTACTCCTCCAGTAACTATTATTGCAGGAATATTAATTCTTCCTATTGCCATAAGATGTGAAGGTACTGCCTTATCACAACTTGATATAAATACTCCACCATCAAATGGAGTTGCATTTGCATGTATTTCAATAAGTGAGGCAATAGTATCTCTTGAAGCTAATGAATAATTAATACCGTCATGACCTTGAGCCATTCCATCACATATATCAGTAGCAAAGTATCTTGCAGCTTTTCCACCTTTTTCATTAACTCCTAAAACTGCATTGTTAGCAAATTTTAAAAGATGAGCACTCCCAGGATGACTGTCACCAAAAGTACTTTCTATTATAATTTGAGGCTTAGATAAATCATCAACAGACCATCCCATCCCCCTACGTAATGGATCCATTTCTGGAGCAATTTTTCTTATATCTTGGCTAATCATCTTCTCCACCCCTTATATTATTTCTAAATTAAAGTCATAGCTCGGATATGTTTAACACTCCGAGCTATTTTAATAATAAGTTATTATTTAAATTATCTTTTGTTTTTAAACTACTTATCTTAAGCTTATTTATAATTTATCTAAACCTTAAGAAATTGCTTAAAGTGTTGTTAACTCTATTTTAATTCTGGCCAGTAACCCTTGTTAGCTTCTATTAAATCATCTAATATTTCTCTTGCAACCTTTGCGCTAGGTACTGTCTTAGATAATGTTAATGCTTGCCATAACTTTTGATAGCTTCCTTCTATCCATGCTTCAACAACTAATTTTTCTACAGCTACTTGTTGTTCCATTAATCCTTTTTCAAATCTTGGAATAGCACCTTGTACTAAAGCTTCTGGACCATTACTTCCAACTATACATGGAACTTCTACCATAGCAGTTGGATCAAAGTTTTCAATAGCTCCCTTATTTTCAACTATACATAACATTCTCTCATGAGTGTTATATGCAATAGCTCTAGCTAAATCTACTATAAAGGATGCATGAGCATCTATATGGAATTCTCCACCCTTAGCTGTTCCCGCTTTTACTATATTTCTAGCAGCTTCAAATACATGCTTTTCTCTTCCATTCATTACTTCGTTAGCTCTAGTAAATTCCTTATCAGAATGCTCTACTACGTAATCTGGATATAAGTAATATTTTAAGTATGTATTAGGTAAGAAGTTTGGATCTAAAGCTATTAAGTCCTTAGCCTTCTTATGAGTTTCTTGCCAGCTTGGTTCAGTATGTTGAGTATCTACTTCAACTTGATTTAAATAACCATTTTCTGAAACATAAGCTCTAAGCTTTGGCATTAAATCATTTCCTTGTTTATCTCTAACACTTGTCCACCAGCCAAAGTGGTTTAATCCAAAGTAGTTAACTTCTAAATCTGCTGGTGTTAAACCAACTATTTGAGACATACGTCTTAATGTTCCAACTGGCATATCACAAATATTTAAAACCTTTGAGTTAGGCTTTAATACACGACATGCTTCTGCTACTATTGCTGCTGGATTTGAATAGTTTAACATCCAACAATCAGGAGAATACTTTTCCATCATATCTATTAACTCTAACATCCCACCTATTGAACGCATTCCATATGCAATTCCACCAGGTCCACAAGTTTCTTGGCCTACAACTCCATGTTTTAGAGGAATCTTTTCATCCTTTTCTCTCATTTCATATTTTCCAACTCTTATATGAGCCATACAGAAATCAACATCAGTAAATGCTTCTTCTGGATCTGTTGTATATGAAAACTCAACTTCTGGATAGCTTTCTTTTAATAATATTTCTAATGCTTCACCAATTACTGCTTGACGCTCTTTGTCATTGTCATATAATTTTAATTTACGTAATGGGAATCTATCTGCATTATCTAAAAGCATCATTACTATTCCTGGTGTAAATGTACTTCCACCACCTGCTATTACTACAGAGAATTTTCTATTATCCATATCTTTTGTCCACCTTTCATCTTTTCAATCTATAGAACTTATTTTCTATCACTTATAAGCACATTATAAGACAAGTAAATATCTATGGAAACAGTTTCGCGGCTCAAAAAAACCTGTTACCTTAGGTTGTAACATGTGCCTTAAATCCCTTTCTATCTTCACTGTTTTATTACATTTACCAACCTAAAATTACCATGTTATTATTTAATTGATAACTGTTTACACATGACAAAAATTAATAACACGCATAATAAAAGAGCTACTATATTAGTAGCTCTTTTATAACTTGTAATTCGCAATAAATTACTCCCTTAATTCTTCATTATAAATTATCCATTATTCTCCAAAGGTTAGTTTGCTTCTATTCCAAGAAACTCATCAACATTTTTTCTAACGCCAGTAACTTGAAGTCCATAGATAACTTGAACATTTTCCCCTTTAATTACTACGCCATTTGCTCCTGTTTCATTCTTTAAAACAGCTTCATTCACTAAAGAAGAATCTTTTAATATAAGTCTTAATCTTGTAAAGCAATTATCTACTTTTACAATATTATCAGCTCCACCTAATGCATCAACTATAATTGGTGCAAAGCCAAATTTATCTTCTAAAGTATTTCCATCATTTTTATGAGCTACTTTTTCTTTGTAGTCACTCTTAGTATGAAGCTTAGTATCTCCATCTTCTTCTCTTCCTGGAGTTCTTAACTTAAACTTAGTTATAACAAATCTAAATATTACATAGTAAACTACAAATTGTCCTAGTCCAACTAAAATATACATTGGCCAACCTGTCTTCTCTATTCCTAGTGGTAAGTTATATAATAAGAAGTCTATTAATCCATTTGGTCCTATAGCTGTAACCCCTAATACATTTAATACAACCATACCTAAACCACTTAATAATCCATGTATTAAGAATAGTACTGGTGCTGCAAACATAAATGAAAATTCAATTGGTTCTGTAACACCTGCTAATATAGATGTAACAGCTGCTGGTATTAATATAGCTTTAATCTTTGTTTTATTTTGTGGTAATGCTGTATGATACATTGCTAAACATGCACCTATTAAACCAAACATTTTAGAAAGACCTCTAGCATCCCAAATTACTGATGCTGAAAGTTTAGCTATAGTTGGATCAGCCATTTCTGCAAAGTAAATATTTCTTGCGCCTTCAAAAACTTGACCACCAATTTCTGCAACACCACCTAAAGAACTGTATAAGAATGGTGTATAAACTAAGTGATGTAATCCTGTTGGAATTAATAATCTTTCTAAAGATCCATATGTAAATATTCCAAAGTTTCCTGATTTTTGAATAAATTCACCAAGATTGTTAATTACATTTTGTACTGGTGGCCATATATAGCTAAATAAAACTGCTAAACCAACAGTGACTGGTATTAATATAATAAATACTAATCTAGAACCACCATAAATTTGGAAAGCTCCATCAAATTCTTTTTCACAGAACTTATTATGTATATAAGCAACAACAATTCCCAGTATAATTCCTAAGAAAACCCCCATATCAAGAATTTGAACTCCTAATACAGTAGTTTGTCCACTTCCTCTTAAAGCATCTGCTGGTGCTAGCTTTTCAGTTAGTGTTAAAAATATATTCATTGCATTTATAAATACTAAGAATACTAAAAGTGAAGTAAATCCAGCCTCCGCCTTTTTCTTCTTTGCTAATCCAACTGCTAGTCCCACACAAAATATAATACCTAAGTTAGTTAATATTGAAACTAGTGAGCCTGATAGCATTTTCCCAAGTCCATATACCATATCATTTTTAAGAAATGGTAAGTACTCTGCTAATTTTGCATTTGTTAATATATTACCTATAGCTATTATTATACCTGCAATCGGTAATATTAAAACTGGTACAAACATCCCCTTAGAAAAGTCTTGTAGTTTTGTCATTATCTTTTCTTTCATAGTTAATCACCCTCCATTACTTTAACGAAACCATTTACATTTTTCATTATAATTAGCAGTCTACTTTCTGTATATAGATTTTAGTCCCAAAAAAACGTGTTACCCAATTAGATAACACGTTACTTATAATTATCGTTTTTCTTCTTATAGTACTCGTATATTAATAGTTCTAATAAAATTAATACCTTTGGGAAGAATGTATTTGGCATTAAATTTCTATCATCTAGTTTATTCGGATCATCAATTTTGAAGCTTATATCTGAAAGCTTACTTATGCTATTCTCTTTTTCATTTGTGAATGATATCACTTGTATCCCTTGCTCTTTTGCTATCTTAACCTTATTTAGTACCATTGAAGTTTCCCCTGATTTTGAAATCACTATAATAGCACTAATATAATCTAGATTATTTTCGAATACTCCTATGGAATCCGTACCATTTGATATTATACATCTTTTTCCCATTACTAATAGTTTCTTATTTATGTACTCTGCAACAATTCCTGAAAAACCTGTTGCATAAATGAATATAAATTTGTTATCATCATTAAAAAGTAAGTCTATAAACTTTTCAATATTCGTTTGGCTGTTCATTTCTAGTAGATTCTTTAAATTTAAACTTTCAACAAATCCTTTTTCATTTAACACATCGCCATCTATACCCTTTTTCAAAGATGATAAATTATATTGCATTTCTAAGAATCCAGAATACCCTAACTTTTTCGCTAATCTCATGATAGTTGAAGTAGATGTAAAGTTATTTTTAGCGATACCTCTAACCCCTAGCTTATTAACCTCATTAATATTTTCAACTATATACTTTAAAACCTTTATTTCAATTTCAGTAAGACCTTTATTTTCAATAAATTTAGATAAATCCATTACACATACTCCTTAATCATTATTATAAGATTATACAGTATTTTTTAAAATTTCTCACTATACATATTTATATTAATAAATTAATACTATTATAATTTAATTTTAGATTCTAACTTTTCTATTGCTTCTGACATTCTTTTTGCTTTTGTTTCTTCTTTTTTGGCTGAAGTTATCCACTGAAAGTACTTTCTTTTTTGTGAATAAGATAGGCTTTCATAAAACTCATGTGCTTCTTTACTTAAAATAAGTTTCTCTTTAAAGTCCTTAGGTAACTCTATTTCTCTTTCCTCTTCATCTTTTTGTAATTCTACACTTACAATATCTCCATAAGTTTTCCCTATCTTATTTCTTATTTCCTTTGTTATTCCAATCATATAGCAAGGTAAACCCATCCTTACAACTGACCCTCTATATTCAACATTATCAAATTTCACTTTAACCCTTACCCTCTTAGCTCCAAACTCTTTTTCAATATCTAAAGGCACTTCTATATATGTTGCATCTTTCCCTTCATGCTTTTTTATTTCTGCTTCAAAATTATATTTTTTCATACATTTCTCCTTACTATATTAATGAATCTATAATTTTACTTTAATAAAATTATAGATTAATTTCAATGTATAATACTGGCTTTCAATTCTATTTCTTATAATTCTTCTTATAGATATTACTGGTTTGGCTACCGCTCTCTAATTATAATTTTAAATAAAGTAAGATTACGTAAAAATCCTTATAAAAAAACCTATAAACGAGATTTGTATTTATAATCACGTTTATAGGTACATATTAAATCATTTTAATTAGAGTATTATTAAGCAGCCATCTTGAAAAAGCTCTCTCTATTAATATGATATTCGATTTCCTTTTCAAGCAATTTAACTTCTTTAAAGCCAATTCCTTTAAATAAATTTTGAGATCTTTTATTAACTTTCTTTATTTTTGCAATTACATTGTCTGCTCTCATATCAAAAAAAGCAACCTTTAAGGCTTCAACAACTGCATTGTGCCCAATACCTTTTCCCCACAGATCCTTTTCACCTACTGCAATTACTATTTCAACAAAACTTCCCTTAGGTACTAACCTCAAGAATCCTATTGTCCCATACAAATTTTTAATAGTAAAAAATCTGCAATTGTTATTAAAAAGATGAGTTAGTATAGGCATATTCACTCTATTTACTACACTCATTAATTTTTTTTGTACATTAGCTTCTTCATTTAAATAACTTATTATTTCCTCATCACTAAGCCAATCACATATTTTTTCAGCATCTGCCCTATAAACTTCCTGACTCAGGGCAATATTACTAATTTCCACAAAGAACACTCCTTAGTTAATATTTTATCTTTAACAATCATATATTAACCTGATTACTAATATAAGTAAAAATCAGTATTCTTCGTTGCCTAAATTTATCTCAATTTATTTAACTTTTTCTTTAATTTCTATCATTTTAATATATTCCTTATATTTCCCATTTATAGTATTTAATTTCCTTTTAAAGTTATTAAAAGTATTTTTCTGTAATTTTATTTATTGCAACTACCTATAAAGCTATTAAATATTTTTCTTTGATCTTCAAAATCTTTATATAGTAATTCAGGATGCCATTGCACACCTAATACAAATTTTTTATTTTTCAAATAAATACTTTCTATTAAATCATCTTCTGTTATACCTGCAAGACTAACTTGGTCAGAAATACTTTTTACTCCTTGATGATGAAGTGTATTTACCATAATCTCATCTTTTTTAATTATATCAAATAACAAAGACTCCTTATTTATAGTAATCTTATGAACTAACCTATTATATGGCTTTCCTTGTCTATGATTGCTTTCTTTATTATTATATTTTTCAACTTTTAAGTCCTGGTATAAACTTCCACCTAAATATGAAGCTAATAATTGAAAGCCTCTACAAATAGCTAAAATAGGTTTATTTGATTTTAAAATCTCGCCAAGCAAAATAGCTTCCATAGTATCTCTAGCTGTATTAATATATCCACAATAATTTTCTTTTTTCTCATTATATATTTTAGGATTTATATCTTGTCCTCCTGTTAATAAAAATCCATCAAATTTATCAGATAATTCCTTAATATCTTCTTCATTATCTATTAATGGTAAAATAACAGGTATTCCACCAGCATCAGTTATAGCATTTAGGTATGCTGGCAACATCCAAATACTATCTTTTTCATCATCAAATAGTGCTGTGACTGCGATAATTGGTTTACTCATAATATATCTCCCTTCTCCAATATTCACTATTAAAAGTTACTTTTATATATATAATATCATTGTTTCTATAAATTTTGTTCCATAAATAAATATATATAGAATATTTATTGAAACTTATATAATACTTTTTATTATTAAAAATATTGATATATAATATACGTATTACTTACTTCTATAGGAGAAATATTATGAAAATAATTGATTATAAATACAAAAATATTAGACTAACTAAAATTGGTGGTTTGAATAATTCTAATTATCTATTTGAAGTTAAAAATGAAAAATACGTTTTAAGAATTCCAAGTAAAGAAAATAATAATAACTTTAAGAATGAAGGTAAGATATTAGATCTTATTTCGCCTTTAAATATTACTCCACTAATCAAATATCATAATGATAATGGAATATTAGTTAGCAAATATAAATCATCTACAAAGATTAGCTTAGATATTTATAATTCAAAATTTTTTATAAAGAATCTAGTAGTATCATTAAAAAAATTACATAAGAATAAATGCAATGTATTTTTTAATCCCTTTAATGAAATCCGTAACAATATATATTATTTAAAAAATATAAACTATAAATTTCATCATGATATAGAAGGATTATTATATAAATTAAAGTCAATAGAAGAGTTCCATTCTTCAAATATAGACTTTGGCTTATGTCATAATGATTTAAACATCTCAAATATACTATTTTCAAATAACAATATATATTTTGTTGACTTTGAATTTTCAGGAATGGGTGATATATTTTTCGATTTAGCGACAATCTCTTGGTTTTTAAATGAAGATTTAAAGGTAGAGCTACTTAATAGTTACTTTGGAAATTATACTTCTTATTTAAAAGAAAAATTAGAGAACTACATCTTTATAGTGAAATTTTGGAATGCAACTTGGAGCTTAATAAAATCTACAAATACTAATAGTGATTATGATTATAAATTAGGCGGAAATATGATATTAGATGATTTAATTAAAAACTATCTTTAATTAAAATACCTATTAGTAATTTATATATAATTTAACAATTACTTTTTTCTTACATATAATGAATAAAAAATGTTTTGGAGCTCTTATCTTGGATTATGATGATTTTTTAGAAAACTTAGAAGAGTATATAAGGAACTCAGAATTAAGTATAGGAGAAACTGAGATCCTTGGAGCAACATTAAATTCTTTGGGATATCTTATAATAGCATATGGGGCTAAAATTGATATTGATGAGTTACTAAATGATGATACAAATAGAGATACTGCATTTAGAGTATTTCTTTTTGGTCAAGGCCTTATTGCTTTAGGATATTCAATACTGTGGGTAGTATCTTTGAATCGATTAAAAACCAAAATATTAGAAAATGATTATTTAGAAAGACAAAATAGCCTTCATACTTATAGAAAAGTTGAAATATCATATCTTCTAAGTTCTTTTGCAAACCTACTTAGATTTGAGGCATTTTATGAACTATTAATTCTTAAAGATGAAGAATTAAGTGAAGAAGAATAATGGGGCTGTCGCACAAACAGCCCAAATTAAGAATTAAAAATTAAAAATTAAAAATTAAAAATGAAGAATTATTGATGTAATTCTTACAGAATTACTAAAATTAACTTCTTTAAAAAACTCCTTAAGGAGTTTTTTCAGACTGCTGACAAAGTGTCAGCAGTCTTTAATTTTATACATATATGTAATATAATAATAAATATTTTAATTTATTACATAGGAGTTTACTAATGATAAACGAAAGAAAAGAATCACAAAA
>NZ_CACRTO010000006.1:0-72633 GCF_902652255.1 Clostridium tertium | reverse complement strand
ACCTTTATTTAACCTGCAAAAATCAATTTTATTGCAGGCTTGTTTGTCATGCAATAAAATATTCAAACTTATATAATTTTCAAAGAGCGAGCAATTCTATGAAAAATCAAGCTATTTTTTCATATCAGCTTAACAGATTCAAAATATTTGAATCTTAATTATTAAGTAATCTTATTTTTGCGCAAGGACAATTATAGCATATACATTTATTAATTTAAAGTCATTTAATTTTCCTCAAAAATTTGCATTCAACTACTCTTCTTAATAATATTATTTTTTTAAAATTTTAGGATTAATATTTAGCATTTTATGTATGTTATTTAACATTAATTAAGTATTTTTATATAATAACGTATTTTTTGTCGATTTTTTTATATTATGATCTAATAGAAAAACCTTATATTCTAATTATTGACATATGATAAAATTTAATTCATCATCTTAAAATTAATTCTATTTTATACACATATTTTATTAATTATCAACTCAAATAATATTATTTTTTGGCAATATCTTTATATTTTTATACTGTATCGCATTACTATGCTTTATTTATTGAATCTTATCAATATATTGTTCAATTATCATATTTATAATATATATTATATCACTATTATATTACTATATATTATATCATTATATATTTTTACATATTTCATTAACATGATTTATCTATATTTTTTTAATTCCAAATTCATCTTCTATCTGATATAATATAGCAGTATTTAACAATTATATCACTTATTCCATATAAATTAAATTTTAATTAAGAATACTATGATTTTGGAGGATAATTTATGAAGAAACTTTCTAGAAATAAAAAAATAATAATTTCTATACTTTCTGTTATATTAATTCTTTTTGCCATAGGTGGCGGATGTACATATTACCTTTCAAGTAAGGTTACCAGAGTAGATGTAGATAGAAAAGATGTTGTGAATACTGGTAAGGAATTACCTAAAGAAGCTTCTGATGTTATAACAATAGCTCTGTTAGGTAGTGATTATTCAGAGTATTATGATGTAAGTTCTTCAGATGCAACTATGATTTTAGCTATAAATACTAAAAATAATACTATAAAACTTGGTTCTTTAATGCGTGATATATATCTAGACTTACCTGATGGTGGAAAAAGCAACTTAAATTATAGTATATTAGAGGGAGGCCCTAGTGCGCTACTTAAAACTATAAATTATAACTTTAATTTAAATATTGATAAATTTGTACATGTTGATTTAGAAAGATTACCTAAAATTATAGATTCCTTAGGTGGAGTAGAAATTGAAATCACTCAAGAGGAACTTAAATATATAAATGGATATATTGATAATATAGATGAACATAATGGAACAAAAACTGAACATATTTATACAGCTGGAAAACAACTTTTAGATGGAACTCAAGCTTCTGCATATTGTAGAATAAGATATACATCTGGCCATGATTTTAAAAGAACAGAAAGACAAAGAGATGTCTTAGAAGCTTTATTCCTTAAATTTAAAGATATAAGTGTAACTGAAGTACCTGGATTAATTAATGAAATTCTTCCACTAGTAACAACTAACTTAAGTAATAGTGAAATAATTTCAATATCTACTAAAGCTTTAGGTATGGGTTTAAACAATATTGAACAAGGAAGATTCCCTTCTGACTCTAATATAATTAGTGCAGGCTTTACAGATATGTATCATACTAATATAGATATTGAAGGAACTACAAAGGAACTTCATGAATTTATCTACTCAGTAGAAGAGTAAGTGCTGTCGCACAATTTATAATGAAGAATTTATAATGATTGAAAAAACTCCCTCCGGAGTTTTAAAAATAAATTGAATTTTAATAAGACTCAAGGCACTAGCCTTGAGTCTTTTCCTTAATTCTTTAATTCTTCTACATTCTTCATTCTTTAATTCTCAATTTCATTCTTTCATTCTTTCATTAAAAACTCTCTAAATTCAAAAATGATTTTGAAAGAAATCATATCATCCATTATACATTCTACATTATTCATTATTAATCAACTCTAGCTCCACCTTCTCATATCTCTCTTCATCCTTTGATAAAAAATAGATATCAAAAGTATCTGTATCTGCTATTTCTTCATTAATAATAGAAAAACCTACATATTTATTATCTTCAACCATTTTAACTTGTAAGTCTAAAACCCTTTCATTTATAACAGCATAAGCATTTAATACATCTTCACCTTCGTAAGGTATAACAACATCAGTTAAATTTGTACTACTTTTATTGAAGGTAGTTTCTTTAACTTCTACTATGTCATCTTCTTTTAAGTTTTCATAACTATTTATATTTTTAATTAAAGTCTTATTCTCCATAGTTTTCTTAGGATAGTGATAGCCTGTATTAGTATATTCAGTTGATTCAAATAGAACTATATCTGGCTGATATATATTTATATAATATTCATAATCTAAAACATTTCTGTAGTTATGTATCTTCATAACTTCGGAGAAATTTCCTGTAATAAACTTTTCTTTATTATTAAAATAGCTACCAGCAAATATTAAAAGTTTTGGCCCTTCAGGATTGGTTGTATTTACATAATGATTATAATACCTAAAATCCTCATGTCTTCTAATTTCATTTTCATAATCTTCTATATACTCTAAGTTGTACTCTTTTAATTCATAATGAGTAGTTGTCTCATTTATAGGAAAATCTGATGACATTAAAGTTGTATTTAAATATTGAACTTGTTCAAATCTATTAATATCAAAGCTTCCAACTCTGCTATCTAAATCATTAAGTCTATCTATCATAGCTGAAATCCCATATATCGCACCTGTTTCATTCCAATGTCCAGCATCATACTTAGGATCAAATACTTGAGCTTCTTCTTTGGCTTTTAGAAGCGTATCTACATTACTTAAATAATTAATGCCCTTTTCATTTAGAAGCTCTGTAAGATAATCTAGATTTTCTGTACTTCTAATGTAACCTTCTGGTAAATATTCAGGATAAATAGTTGATTTACTAGGTTCTAAAGTGTATAGAAACTTTATCCCCCTATCATTACAGTATGTTTCAAAATCCTTTATAAAGCTTGAAAATAGTTCCTGAAATCTTAAATCAACATTAGTCTCAGGTAATTTTAGATACACATATCCATCTTTTCCATATTGATAATTAGGATGAACCATTTCATCTAATAAAATATCCATTCCTCTACTATAAGATTTAACCATTCTTGATCTAAATCCAATTCTATCATTCACAAAGGACTCAAATTTATATATTGCTTCATCACTATCATCAAATATTTCATCAAAGTCTACAAGCATTCTATTATCTATTTCTGAAACTACATCTTTTTCAAAATTCATAAAGACTAATGGAAGAGCAATAATTCCTAAAAATAATATTATCTTAAACTTATATATTTTCTTCATACCTTCACCTCTTTAGAATTGGAAATAAATAAATGGACTATAGGTTGAGTTAACTATAAATACTATAGATAAAATAAATAAAATTGAAATAACTACAGTAGAAATAACTTCAAACTTTTTATTTCCATTATATTTTTTAAATTTATTTGAGATAAAAGGAACTGCTCCTAAGCTCGCTATTGCAATCCATAATATTAGCTTCTTATTTATAAAATAAGTAAACTCATAAAGTGTAGCTTCTGCATTAACGCCAAACATAACACTTATATATCCTAAAGCTTGTTCTACACTATTTGCTCTAAATAATACCCATCCAATTATAACTATAAACATAGTAACTATGTATTTTATTAAGCTTGGAATATTAATATACCAATTTTTCTTATTTATAGCTCTTTCAATAACTAAAAATATCCCATGCCATATTCCCCAAAGAATATATGTCCAGGCAGCTCCATGCCATATTCCAGTTACTAAAAATACTATAAATAAATTTACATATACATTTCCTTTTCTATTTCCACCTAGGGGAATATATAAATACTCTTTAAACCAAGTTGATAAGGAAATATGCCATCTTCTCCAGAATTCAGTTATAGACTTTGATATATAAGGATAATTAAAGTTTTCCATAAACTTAAATCCAAACATATGTCCAAGTCCTATTGCCATATCTGAATACCCTGAAAAATCATAATAAATCTGGAAGGTATAACATATAGCACCTATCCATGCTGTTGGAGTGTCTATACCTAATTGATAAAGATTAAAAATATTATCAGCCATAGCTCCTAATATATCTGCAATAATAACCTTTTTGCTTAATCCAAGTACAAATCTATTTATTCCATAACTAAACTCTTCAATAGATTCTTTTCTATTTCTAATTTCATTATCAATAGTCTTATACTTAATTATTGGCCCAGCAACTAATTGTGGAAATAAAGATATATAAAGAGCAACTGAAAATGGATTTTTGTTAACATTTGCATCACCTCTATAAATATCAATTATATAAGACATCCCTTGGAAGGTAAAAAATGATATTCCTATAGGAAGAACTATATACCTTAATGACATACTAGTACCAAAAAGCAAGTTAACATTCTCTACAAAGAAATCATAATACTTATAGTAAAATAATATTGAAAGATTCAAAATAACTCCCATAATCAATAATATTTTCTTAAGTCTTGTCCTATCTTTATTCTTATCAATAATGATACCAAAGCAATAATTAATTATTATTGAAGCAATTAATATCTTTAAATATGATACTCCACCCCAAGCATAAAATATTAAACTTGCACATAATAATATATAATTTTTTATTTTTTTCCCTACTATATAATACAAAAATAAAATAAATGGTAAAAAAATGAATATAAATATTATTGAACTAAATACCATAAAATCTCCTTAAGTATTATATATGTTTCAATTAATAATCTACATCTTTAGACTTAAAACATTATATGTTTAAGCATTTCTAATAAATTATCCAAATTGAAAGCATATATATTATTTAATTTTAGTAACGTAATTAATAATCTATTTAACTAAACTTCATTTTATTAAATGATTTAGATAACTACTATAAATATATAAAATATTTATAGACCACTAATAATACTTAATAGTTATCAAATTTACTTTTATCAATTAATTCCTTCAATATTATACTATATGATAATCAATTCATATATTTTTATATCCAATTATTCAAATTAATAGATTCTCATTCATTTGTAACTGTACTTATTAGGCAATTTAATATTTATTTAAATTATTTAATTAATTTTAATATGAATTTATTTTGCTTATTTTATTTGTTTTCGATACTCTACACTATTATAGTATAAATTTAAGAAAAAAATAAGAATTTTATTATCTTTTGAACAAAGATACCCTAGAAGACTAAATAATTGGAAGTTTCCATTTTTCTAGTCCCCTAGGGTGTTTTTCTTACAATCTATAATTTTATTGGTTCTACAAACTTTTCTCTTTTTATAAAGTACCTTTGAAAAATTTCATTTTTATCAATATACGAATCTAATTCTGATGCTAGAGCAAAAGCTTTATTTAATCCATCTTTCCCTGGGTGCCCACAAATAACAAATCCACTTGCTAATTTTTCTCCTGGGATAGTGATTCCGGTACATTTGCACATATTAATTGCTTTAACTAATCCTTTTCCTCCATTTGAAGTTATTTCTTTTTCAGCTTTACCTTTAAAGCTTCTTTGAATAGTTTCATCGTAGCCATAAACATCTATGGGCCCTTCATAAGTCAAAATGATATCAGCTAAGTTATTTTCAAATATATTATTAATTTCTTTTATTCCTATATTTCTTTCATATATATTATCAAAGTCATATTCTATAAACTTAAATTTTTTATTATCTATTATATTAATGGTCTTATCTAACTCCTGTCTCATCTCTGTACCATCAGGCAGCTGTAATGAATCTACTTTTGGAATTGCTACTCTAATAATATCTAATTTTCCATGAAGATTATCCTCTATATTATCTTCTCTATGCTCTTCTATCTTTTCTTCTAAAATATCTTCAGTTACTTCCTTTAATATAGATAAGCTTTTTGAAATTACTCCTATTCCGCCACTAAAAGCAATGCTATCTGTTGATAAGCTTTCTTTTTGGGTGGTTAAATTTACTCCTGATCCAATAAATGAATATAAATTTGTACTAAGAGCAGGGGCTAGAACTGATCCACCACCATCAGTTCCTATCCCAAAATCATTAATTCCCTTAATTATATTTATAGCAGTTCCACTACTAGAGCCTGTCATACATCTATAAGTTAATGGATTTATTAAGTCTGTGTCGGTGCTTCTTCCTAAGTGTGACATCTTATCAACAGTTAAAAATAAATATTTTGAATTTTTTCTAAGTTTATCCACCAACTCCACCGGGATATCCACAGTATTTTTTACTCCGAATGTTGATAAGTTTTCTGATTTTTCTTTCATTTCTTCATCTAAATTATTATTAATAGAAATTACTGACTTATATAAATTTTGCTCTGCAAGAATTTTAGACCTATAAACTTTAGTTTTTTTATCTATATTGCTGTTAATCCAGTTCAATACTCATTACCTCCTCTCTTAATATTCTTACTTATTCTCTCATCTTACTAGTTTCACTTACATTGTCTTTTCTTATTTTAATCTTAAGCCAACCTCTTCTTACCAGTTCTATTACTTCTAATCTCATATTACTAAAATTACTTACATTACTTTATTAATATTTCAATCTTAAGGCAATCTCTTCTTACCAGTTAACTTACTTAAATACATTACTACTTTTTATTTTTTAATCTCATTAAGAAAGCTTGTTCCATTTTCAGGACTCTTTACTTTAAAATAATCCGCTACTGTAGCTCCTACATCTGATAAAGTATCTCTAACCCCAATAAAACCTTCATTAATATTTTCACCATATATCATTAAAGGAACCATTTCCCTTGTATGCTTGCTATGACCTATAGTTGGATCATTTCCATGGTCAGCCATAACTAATAAAATATCATCACCATGAATAGTATCCATAAGCTCTCCAATTAATCTATCAGCAATCTCTAATTTTTCAGCATATCTATCTACATTTTCAGCATGTCCTGATAAATCTGTTTCTTGAACATTACAACAAATAAATCCCGCTTCTACTTCCTTTGATATTTCAATAGTTCTTTTAAGTACCTTTTCCGTATCTACCATAGGTATGCTTGTACCTTTTTCATTTATAACTACATCAGCAACTTTTCCTAATAAATATACTGGTATATTTTCTTCAGATAGTATAGTTGATACTTGAGTTTTTGGGTTAACTCCATAACCTAAATGAATACATTCATAACCATTATCATAAACCCCTGACTTAGGAGCATTTATACCTATATATCCGCCTTCTTTTTCTTCTTCAGCATTTAATATATCTTCTAAAGTAATTCCTTTTCCTCCAAAGGTAATTACTCTAGGAACTGTTGCAATTGATCTTACTATATGTCCAACTTCTAAAACCTTGCTAAAAGGAATTATATCTAAAGCTGATGTTATATTAAATGCTTGTCCTAAATCACATTCTATATTATCAGCAATAGTAAGAGCATCTTCTACTACAAGATATTTTTCTTTCTTTCCTTTTTTATATTCTACCTTATATCCTGCATCTTTTATCGCCTTATAAATTTCATCTATTTTATTTTTAATAGGTTCTCTAAAAGGCATCTTTGGTTTTGTCCCCATTATTTCTTGGTGTCCAAAGAAAGTATCAGCCCCAAAGTGTGTCAAATTAGCCTTACCATAAGTAGCCTTTGGATTTGCCTTCATTCCATTTATTTCTGATCTTAATATATTCATTAAACCTAACTTTTCTAGTACAGGTAATCTTAAGTCTTTTCTTCTTTCCAAAATATGAAGACAAGTATTTGAATTAGCGTCTTGTGGTCTTGTTACCCTAACGTCATCCATTTCACCTATACCAAAACCATCAAGAACTATTACTATAAATTTTTTCATTATAAAAACCTCCTTTATTTTAAGTTTTTTAATCCTCTTCAAAGTTTAAATTCATAAAAGGATAAGTTTAGAATTTTAAATCTTTTATCCTAATTAATTATAGAAATTGAAAACTTAATTCTTACACCTAAGATATTCAAAATAGTAAATTAAAAAGAAACTTCAGCAAACTGTTAGCCTATCCCAACCTCTTGCATCCATTTCTTCTAATAAAGTATCTTCAAAAACTAGTTCATATTTAATAACTATAATGACTTGAGTTGAGCTTTTACCATTTTTCAAGTCATTATATTTATTTTTATTTTAGTAATTATTATCTATTTAATTTTAATCTCTACTCCTTGAGAATCATAAACTCCAACTATTTCAGGTTCACCTTTATTAATTCCCTTAACTAAGGCAACATTGCTTCTAGTAACAAATATTTGTGTTCTAAAGGCCATAACTACTGTATCTGAAACATTACAATTTTCTGATAGTTCAAAGTGATAATCTATGCTCTCATCTGTAGGTGGCGTTACTTTAACCATTTTGTAGTTCTCAATAGATTCACCTACTAAAGCATTTTCCACATGAGATCTTCTATAGTGACCTCCACCATAACAATATCCTTTGTCTAATAAGTTATGAGATACTTCAGTTACATAAACCATTGCTGGTATTTCTTCAGCCTCATTTTCTTTATGATAAGGAGTTGTTCCTGTTAACCCATGTCCTGGCTCCCCATGAGTCCCACCTTCTTCACTTATTTTCTTTATAGAATTTACACAAGTAGCTGAAGGCATATTTAGTTGCTCTATCTTTATGTCAAATTCCTTTTCAAGTATTGCTTTTGCTTCTTTTATCGTATCTATATTTTTAGTTCTTCTAATCTCATTACTTGCTTCATCATATAGAAAACATGGGAAAGATGCTATTCCAGCAATATTTAAATTCTTTAGCTTTAATAATTCTCTTCCTATTTCCTTAAGTTCTTCTAATTTAAACCCACCATATTGTCCTGAATATAAATTGTCATTTTCTCCAAGTACTCTTAACATAATATTTTGCTTAAGGCCAAGTCTTTCACAAGCTTCATTAATTTCTTTAGCCTTTTCAATAGTATAAACAGTTATGTAATCAGGTTTTGACTTAACTACTTTTTCAACTAATGATTTAGGAATTTGAACTAAATGTCCAACATGACCAATCTTAATATTATTATCAATCATTACTTCAGCTTCTTTGAAATCTACTACTACCGCCCCATCATAACCAAGCTTCATAAATTCCTTAGAAATTACAGGATTTCTACCTATTTGCTTAGTCATGAAATAAAGCTTAATTCCATACTTATCTGCTTCTTCTTTAATCTTTCTAGCATTTTCAACTAATGTATCTAAATCTATAACATATGTGTCAGGTAAAATTAATCCTTCTTTATGGAGCTTAAATGCAGCTTGAACTAATTCTTTATTTCTTTCTACAGTTTTTTCAAGAAACATATTTACTCCCCCTATTTACTTTTTACTTCCTCTATTGCACTTCTTAAAATCCTTATAATTGTATCTGCACCACTTCTCATTGGATTTATTCTAATCATTCTTTTTTCAAGAGTTGGATCTGCAGCTCTAAAGGTTCCAGAAACTCTATACATCATTGGAACAAACTCATACTTAGATTCAGAACCTACCGGATGAGATGCAGCACCATATTTAGTAGTTAGATCTAATATTTCCTCGGCAATATTTTCATTAAACTCTACTAATAATACCTTAGATTGAGCATTTGCTAAGAAAGCATCCTTAATTTCTGGAATTTCTCCACTCTTAAGTCTAGTAACTAACTCTTCATTAACTTCTGATTGAATTGCTAAAGCAACTGGAGCATAAACTAATCCTCTTAAAGCTTCCATAGCTTCATGTCCTTGAACTTGACTTCCACCTGAATAATTTAAAGAATAAACCTTATCTATTAAGTCTTTCTTTCCTATTAAAACTCCAACACCTTCTGGTCCTAATATTTTAAAGCAAGAAAAGCTTCCAAGATCTGCTCCACATTGATTACCTATCTTCTTGACCTTAAGAGCAGCGTAATTATCATCTGTAACTATTCTTATATTTTCATTTGCTTCCTTTATAGTAGTAATCACTTCTTCAAAATCATAAGAATCATCTATCTTTTGTCTAGTATTTTGAACTAAGGCACCCTTTATTTCTGGATGTTTTTCAATTACTTCTTTAACATCTTCAATATCATTAAAGTTAGCCGTAACAATATTAAGTCCCATAGTTTCAATAGTAACCTTTGAAGTTGGATAAATTGGCGCATCATGAACTAAAATAGTATCTCCACTTTTCATAAAGCTAATTAGTCCCCATCTTATAGCACCAGTTCCTGCTCCCCTTACTAGTATTGCTGCTTCAGCATCAAAAACTTCTGCAAAAACACTTTCAACCTTCTTTGTGTAAGTTGGCTTATTAAGTCCCTTTACTACACCTAAGTCTCCTAGAGATAAAACTTCTCTGCCATCAAAATGCTTTGTTATTGTATCTATTATTTTAAATTGTAATTTCTTTGCTTCTTCTAAACTTATTGAGTGCAATGGGTATGTCTTCATAACTTTCCTCCTACTTCAGGTTATAAATATTTTTTATATTATTAACTAGCATGTTTTCTATATGCTTGTTAGAGATTTCTTTTTCATATAATCTTGGTAAAAAGTTATCTATTAAATAACTATATCCAAGTCCACCATTTTCTTTAAAGTGTGATTTTCTAGTAATATCCATAGACATAACTATTTGATTGCTATATCCTCTATCACATAATTCTTTTAACCATTTTGCTCTATCTTCATCTGGTTGATAATTATTTTTACCTATTGTATCAAAGGCAATATTAACTCCTGTATCAAGTAATCTAATCATATAATCTAAGTCTCCACTTAAATCTATATGGCTAAGAGTTACCTTAGATAAATCTACATTAAACTTTTTAAATATTTTAATTTGTTCAAGTCCAAGCTTTCCTAAAGTAGTATGAGTAATTATTGGTTTTCCAGTTTCTATATGAGCCCTTGAAGAAGCTTCAAAAACCTTAAGCTCCATTTCTTCAACTTTATTTAAGCTAGTTCCTATTTCTCCTATAACTTCAGCCTTTGTATTAGTCCCATCTATTCCAATAACAATTTCATCTGTTAAGATTTTAGCCATTTCCTTAGTATTTAATTTATATACTTCTTCAGGTAAAAATGGCTCTTTATAATATCCTGTTGCTTGAAGAATATTTATACCTGTTTCTTTAATAACTTCCCTAACATATTCCGTGCTTCTACCCATTCCTCTATTAGTAACATCTATAATAGTAGAAACTCCCTTACTTCTTAAAGCTTTAAACTCTTCAATAGTTTGATTCTTATTGTTTAAGAAACAATCTGCATCTTTTTTTACTCCAGATAAATCTATAGTTACATGCTCGTGGGCATAAATTATTTCTCTTTCCATATAAACATCCCTCCTTATTACCATCTTTTATTATTATTTTCCTAAAGGACGGTGCTGTAGCACAAACAGCCCAAATTAAGAATTATTGATTTTTCATTATTCATTCTTAATTTTTCATTGTGCGACAGCACCATCTATTTAGATAAATGAATGTACAGAAAAATGTATTTTAAACTGGAAGTACGTATAGTCCAACTAAGTATAATATGTTAATTAAAATTCCTACTCCAATTGCTCCAACTGGACCTACTGCCATATCTACTATTGGTTTCTTTGAAGTTTTGTTTAATACATAAAGTCCGATTACTGCGAATAATCCAAGTCCTGGTGCCATAGCTTGAGCAGCCATCATACCACCTATTAATAATGCAACTTCTAGCACTTTACTCATTGCAGTTCTTATATTATCTCCGCACTTTCTAACTCCTGGGAACTTGTCCATAAGCTTAGCTAATCCATCTAGGAAGTAAACTTCTAATGCCATAATTGCAGCACCTGCAACGAACGCTAATATTGGGTTTCCAATTAAGAATCCAGCAACGAATACAAATGTCATACCAGCTGGTGCATATACACCTGTTGAAATTGCAGTTGTAGCTACTAGTGGAATAAATCCTATACCTCTTGCTAAAGCAGTCATAGCAGCTTCAGTATTTTTTCCTTCTGCTAAAAGATTTAAACTAATTGGGTCACCAGCTACTAAGCTTAAGCTAGTTGCTGCAGAAATTAATCCACCCATTAATGCTAATATAGGTAAGTTCTTTTTAATTTTCTTAACTCTTTCTGCGAATATTGCAGCTAAATCAACCTTTGCTGCATTTGGATCTGGTTTTTCTTGAACAGCAAATATAATCATGATTATCATACCTGCAAGTAAAGCCATACCTTCAGCATCTAATTTTATATTCATACCATTTACAGAGAATGTTCCATAAATAACAGTAATTTGTCTAACTAATAATGCTACTAATCCAGTTAAAAAACCTTTCTTTGTTCCGAATTGATATGCAACAACTAAAGCTGGGAAAACTGCAAAAGCAACTGTAATTGGAGTACCAACTTGCTTTAATGGTTCTAAGAAATTAACTGGTAACTTAGCAAATAAATCAACTACGAATTGTAATCCATAAACTATACCAATACCATAAGCAGCTCCTACTACTCCTGAAATAACCATTCCTTTTTTACCACTTGGACAGAAAGATCCAATGATATCAGTACCTAATAAGATACTATGAATTAAGATAATAGATGCAGCTATTGAAACTGGAATACCAAAACCAATAACTAATCCAAAGCTAATTGCAAAAGAAGTTGCTGCTAAAGCTTTCTTGTCCATTCTACCTTCTAGGTATTCTGGAACTATTGCTCTAAAACCATCATTGAATACAGCAACACCTGTATTAGATAAAATTGCTGCTAGTGCACCTAAAAGTGCTATTATTACATATTGCATAAATGATTCCTCCTAAAGTTTATAAATAATATTTAAATTAATAAAATAACTAAGACTATTAATTGCTTATCGAATCTCTTTTAACAAATTAACTACAACTATCTACTATTATGCAATTGAAAATTTATATTAAAGAATATATTTAAGAATAACTGGTATAACTTCTTCAGCATGTTGTGCTGTAAATCCATAAGCTCTTTTTCCTGCTTCAACTTCAGCCTTTATTTCTGCTTCACTTTTAATATTTCCTGGCATTGAAACAGTTGCACAATCTCCCATACCAAGTAAAGCAATTGCCATAGCTAAAGCTCCACCACCACCAGTATTACATGCTCCTAAATAGAAATCTGCTGCTCCAGTTTTAATTGCCATTGCTGCTTCAATATCACTTTTTATTTCAATTGAAGCCTTGTCTCCTGCAATTTTAGCTGTAATATCAGCCACTCTTTGCTTATCAATTTGTCCGCCAATAACTATTCTCTTCATTTTTCTTTCCTCCATTTATAAATTATTTTATATTTAAAATCTTTAATTATTAACTTATATAGTTTATTTTTAAATTATTATATTTTTTCAGTATTAATGCTTATAATTTCTATACACGCTTCTTTAAATTTTATGATTGACTTAACAATGTGCAAATATGCATTATTATATAATTCACTTCTTCATCTGGTATTTCACCTAAAAACTCTTTTAAATCCTTTACAATAAAGGCAGCAGAATTGTAGCTTTCTTCAAGTTTTAAAGATTCAAGAACTACTTCATCTAAATCATTAACAGTTTCATTTTTATCTATTCTTTCTAAAGCAGAACATAAATGAGTTATGAACATTGAAGCATTTTCTTCATTAAGTTTAATATTTTTTACTTCTTCAAAATATTTGATTACTTCTAATATCTTATTATAATTTTTTTCTGATAATAATGATGCATCCCTTAATATATTTAATCTTGTTGTTAACTCCATAAAAAAACCTCCAATATACATTTTTTTGTACTTTCATTGAATAAATACCTCTAGTATTGAGGCATTATCTTTTTATCCATAACTAGTCTTTGATACTTCTTCACATCCTCAATATCTAAAACTCTAGAAAAAAGTGCTGGTACTATAGAGTTATTTTTATTAGCTATTATTACTGCTTCAGTATCTTTTATGTTTTTTTCTTGTCTGTTTAATGGCATAAATTTAATATCATCTTGCCTATCTTCTAAGTCATCTAAATTCCATATTGCTGCATCTATTTTATCTTCCTTAAGAGATGTAATAAACTGACTATAGTTTAATTTAACATATTCAACTTCTAAATCTTCAAAATAAGTTTTAGTCAGCATAAATTGGTCTATAGATGATGTATCTATTCCAACTCTTGTACCCTTTTTGAACTTACCATCAAAATTTTTAGACACTACCATAATATGTTCATTAACATAACTAAAGTCTCCAAAAGTCTTAATAATTTGAATATCTTTATTTTGTTCTAAATAGAAGTCAGCTGTTAATCTTGAAGTTACTGCAAAATCATATCTACCATCTTCTAATGCCTTTAATCTGTGATTAGATCCTCTCATAAAAGCAAGGTTAGTGTTAACTCCATTATCATTTAAGCATTTACATATCCCAGTAGCTAGTCCTTCATATCTCTTAGAGTATGGAAGTGGCATAACACCTACTAATGATTTAATTCCAGTTAACTCTAGAAGTCTTATATAATTTATCTCCTTAATAAAGGTTCCTAAATGTCCTCTTGACTCTAAAGTTATGGCATCTTGTTCTTTTAGAAACTTTATGGCAGACTGGATAGTTCCCCTAGCTGTTTCATAAGTTTCTGCAAGCTCTGCTACAGTTTTTATTCTATCGCCTTCATTCAATTCTAAAAACTCTACTGCTAATGAGTTAATAGTTATTCCAAGCTTCTGCATAAGCTTACTTTGAACATCCACTCTATCACCTCGTTTCAATATACAATATTTTGTATAATCATAATAACATCTTATGAATACATTTGCAATAGTTTTTAGAAAATTAAATATTTAAATTTTATTTATCCTAGAATATAAGAAAAATCCATTTTTTTATTCACCTGAGGTATCTGAAGATTTCATTATACTAAAATTTAAAGTTAAAAATATATAAATCAAAAATGTTAAAACTATAAATATTCCTACTGTCTCAGCTAGTCCATTATAAGTAAAGGGAATAATAAAAAGACAGATAAAATTAATAGCTAAAAGATAATTTTTTCTATTGATAAAACTGCCTATAGGAATTATAAGTAACAATACAATAACAAATATAGTTGTTAAGATTCCATAATCAAAGGCAAACATTATAATTGGATTTTCAAAATTAACTACCCCAAAAAGATATTGGCTAACATAATTTGAATAACCTAACCCTCGACCTAGTAAAAATTTTGGAAATATACTAAAAAACATCATGTCCCTAATTCCAAGCATTCTACCATTAGTAACATCTCCCCAAGCAGCTGTTTCTTCGAACTTGTCCCATATAAATTTATCAACTATCTCTGTAGACAAAAACACTCCTAAAATAACCGGAAGAATCAGATAAGGAATACTCCTTCTTCTACAACAAGAAAAAGTATAAATAACCCCTAAAAATATTACTGCAAATAGAGACATCCTTCCTGCTGCAAGCACTGTTCCAGTTAAGGCAACTATTATATCTATTATAATTAAATGATCTCCTTTTCCTTTGAAATACTTATAATAAATCATATTAAAGCTTATAAATATACCATAATACCATCCTGAGGTTAAAGGATGTCCTACAACTCCACCTGTCCTACCTAATTTAATAGACATAATAACTTGAATAAAAAAGGTACAGTAAATAAAAATATTAAAATACTTATAGATCTTAGGAAAAACATACTTCATATCAATATCTCTATAATCAATAAGCAAAATCATCATAGGAGCTACAAATCCAATAATAGTCCTAAATAAATCTGAAAACCCATATCTATTCTTCAAAAATCCAATAAGGCATAATGATAATATTGAAAGAAAAATTACTATATTAGCTTTACTAAACTTATTCCTCTTCTGAAGGAACATAAAGAAAATTATAGCTACAGGCACCCCATGGTAATTAAAAATACTACTACCTGTAATATTATTTAAATATCCCCTTATTCCCTGACTCATAATAAAAATTGCAAAGAATAATATAATTATTAACTTCTCTTTACTATAATTCTTAGTTACTTCATCCATTCCAATTTCTAAATCACTAGTCCTATTAAACAAGCCCCTCTTAGTCATAACTCCAGAATTAAAAACATCGTTATTCATACCATCCCACCTGTTTTTATAATTAATAATTATAAATTATTCTCTTACTTAACTTTAAATATATATTATGCGTAGATTCACTTGGAGCCATAATACTATTAGCAATCATCAGTTAACTCCTCACTTTAATCATTGAAAGTCATCTCGCTGAATTTCCTCCTTCAGTATCCCATAATCTCCAATATTAAATTGTACTTGGACTCTGTAACATATTATGCGTAGGTCGACTTGGAGCCATAATACTATTAACAATCATCAGTTAACTCCTCACTTTAATCATTGAAATTCAGCTCGCCTGAATTTCCTCCTTCAGTATCCCTAATCTCAAGATTAAATTACTCTGGGAGTCTTTAACATATTGTGCGTAAGCCGACTTGGAGCACAGCTCCATTAACAATTATAAGTTAACTAGTCACAATAATTTTTGAAATTCAGCTACGCCTGAATTTCTTCCTTCAGTATCCCATAATCTTCAATATTAAATTGTACTTGGACTCTGTAACATATTATGCGTAAGTCGACTTGGAGCATACTCCATTAACAATTATAAGTTAACCATTCACAATAATTTTTGAAATTCAGCTAAGCCTGAATTTCTTCCTTTAGTATTTAATAATCTTCAATATTAAATTGTACTTGGACTCTGTAACATATTATGCGTAAGCCGACTTGGAGCTGTGCTCTATTAACAATTATAAGTTAATAAGTCACAATAATTTTTGAAATTCAGCTCCGCCCGAATTTCTTCCTTCAGTATCCCATAATCTCCAATATTAAATTGTTCTTGGCTGCTGTCATATATTATTTGAAAATCGACTTGGAGCTTGCGACGGAGATTAAGAATAATATATGACAGCAGCCTGTACATTTAATCCCTCTTATAAACTTTTTTGTAAAATTTCAAATGTGAATTTATATATTTTTCCGATGTAAAATTCATTATAAAGCTTCTATAAGCTCCTCTTTTTAATGATTTATATAATTCCTTATCTGAGTAAACTTCATTTATTCTTTTTGCAAAGGTACTTATATCCTTTGCTGGCGCTAGAAATCCATTGATTCCATTTACAATTTCTTCTGAAGTTCCTGGAATACTTGATGCTATTACAGGAATTCTTTGCGAAAAGGCTTCTATCGGAGCTAAAGGTAGCCCCTCTATATATGAACAAAGTAAAACTAAATCCACATACTTAAGATGCTCAATTACATTATCTTTACTGCCAAGCATATATACATACTCATCTAGGTTATTTTTCTTTATATAACTTTTTAGCTTTCCAAATTCAGCACCATCTCCAATTAAGAAAAACCTAATATCTTCATTAGTTGAAATTACTTCCTTTGCAATATCAACAAAATCATATATTCCTTTATAGTCAACAAGCCTTCCTATTTGAGCTATAGTAAAATACATCTTTTTATTATCTATTAAAAGGCTATCAACAATTTTATTTTCATTTTCTAATTCAACGCTATTATATATTGTAGTAATTCTATTTCTATCTAACTTAGCATCTTTAACTAAAATATTTTTAGCTCCATCACTTACAGAAATAATATCAATATTCCTTAAGGCTAATCTAGTGAAAAAGAACTTATCATTAATACATACATGTTGTGTATGAACTACCTTCACACCTGTAGAAAATGAAACTACTTTTGATATAAAGGTTGTTAGCCTATGGTGACTATGAATTAGTTGAATATTTTCTTCCCTAACTATTTTTTTAATCTTAAATATATTAAGTAATATATAGAAGATATTAAATATACTTGAATTCTTAATTTCATAATGTTTAATTCCTAGTTTCAAAAAATCCTTAAGAAGAGTACCTCCTGAACTTGCTACTATAACCTTATTTCTATTTTTCATTTCCTTACAAAGTTTAAATATACATTTAGTATCTCCACCTAAATGTACAGAGTTATTTATATATAAAATATTCAAACTAGATATCACCCTCTATACTTTTTTCTATTTGAAGAATTATATTACTTGTATTAGATACATATTCCTTAAACTTACGCTTTCTTATGTTAAAAATGGCTTCACCTAAAGAATTTAAATCTTCAACTTTCTCTAAAAATCCAACTTCACTAAACTCATTAATTATTTGAATTTGATGATCATCTACATGTTCTAAAAAAGCTTTAAGTCTCGGAACTGCAATTACCTTCTTAGAAAGCTTAACAGCCTTAATTATAGTTCCTGTCCCTCCATGAGTTATAACTATTTCAGCTTTTTCTAAAATCTCATTATATTCTTCTCCATTTATAAACTCCTTAAATTCAAAGTGCTTAGGCTTATAGGTGCTATATCCAATTTGGGCAAAAACCTCTTCTTCTATCTTTTTTTCTTCTATTAATTTATCTACTGCTTTAAGTAATCTATTAAATTGAAATCTTTGAGTGCCAACGGTTATAAATATCATATAACGCCTCCTTAATAGGATTATTGAAAATTACCATTAATGTGCCAAAGCATGCACAACATAAGAAACAACTTATTATTAATGAAATAAAATTAGTTTCCAAGAAATGAGTAGAAACATTTACTAGAACAAAATTTATTACTCCAAATAAGAAGTAAATATAAGTACCCTTAAATAGCATTTTTATATCTAAGTATTTCCTTACTAAAATAATTTTTAATAGAGTAGCAGTAACTTCTGATAACACCACTGTAACTACTGCACCTACTATCCCTACAAAAGGAATAAGAATAAAATTCAAAGTAAGACTTACTATTGCTGCTGAAAAAATAGGAATCATATACTCCTTATTCTTGCTCGTTGGGATAATAAATTGATTTGTAAACACTAGTCCAACAGGTATAATTATCGCTATTAAACTAATAGTCATCATGTATGGAGTAATTAAATTAAATTTTTCTCCAAAGAACACTGGTACAAACTTATTTGCAACTGCTGCCATGGAGCTTGCTCCAAACACCCCTATACATATAGTTATTTCTAAAGATTTTTTTAAATACTTTCCTATACTTTCAATATTATTTTTCTCATAAAGATTAGCTATAGTAGGCATAAGAACAGTACTTAAGGATGTTATAAAAGCTAAAGACATCTTAGGCACCTTTAAACTTTGAGAATAGTATCCAACATCAGTTAATGTAGTTAATGACCCTACTATAATTTGATCTGCAACAGTATAAAGCTGAATACATATTTGTGGAAGGAAATAAACTAAAGACTCCTTTAAATATGGTTTAATATTAACCTTAGAAAAATTAAGCTTGCCTATATGATTAGAAAGGGAAACCCAATAAGTAAAACACCCAAAAAAGCTAGCTAAAGAATTAATTAAAATATAAATATTTAAATCATCATAACTCTTAACTAGGGTAAATATTAAAATTACACTTATCACCCTAATTATTGTATTCCTCACTACTATCTTCTTGAAATTTTCAAGACCTATATAAAACCAACTAATATCTAAAAATGCAGATAAAACTATTGGAAGCTGTAATAACAATAATAGAAATAGTGACTTACCTAGGCTTAAGAAAAATATAATATACATCACTGTAGATACTGATGTTGCAATTACTTGGAGAAACCATATATTAAAGAAAGTTTCTGTCCTCTTCTCTTTATCATCCCTTTTATAAGCTATATGCTTACTACCATATCTATCTATTCCAAGCTTTCCAAATATAGAAAATACTACTGCAAAAGAAGCTGAATAATCACTTCCCCCTATCCCATCTGCCCCTAAAACTCTGGAAATATATGAAGCAGTTAAAAAAGGTAATATTAAAATTAGTGTTTCATAAATAATGTTATACATGTAATTCTTAATAATTCTTTTATTACTCATACTTTCTCTTTACTTTCTTTATAATATTGAATAAGCCCATCTTCCATAAACCCACCCTAAGCTTATCCTTATAAGATAATCCTTTTAAGAATAAAAACTCACTAAAATTCATATTTAAGTTCTTATACTGTGATTTCTTAAATTTCCTATAATTATTTTTTAAATCTTCATTAGTGTAGTGATAAATAAAATAAGAAAATACATTACTCTTAAAAATTTTAAGACTTTTCTTATTAACATCTATCTCATTTTCCTCAATATAATTTATAATGCTAGTCATAGCATGATAGAAATCTTCAGTTAGCTTCTTATTACGCTTATTAACAGTGGAGCCTTCCCTTTGCCTATAAAAGTATAACTCATCATCTATATAAGTTATTTTCTTAGCCTTATTAATAACTTTGAAAACTGGAAATATATCTTGAATATACCTTCCCTTTTCAAAACTAAAATCATTTTCTTTTAAAAGACTATGCTTAAATAATTTATTCCAAAGCTGCCCTTGAAACTTATATCTAAGCATCATATCAACAACTTGGCCACTCTGATAAGTAATAATATTCGGCATATCACTTATAGCTTTGTGAAATTTATTTTCTTCATAATAAAGATAGTAATTAGAAATCACTATATCTGACTGACTTTCTTTAGCCTTGCAAGCCATTTTTTCAACCATATCTTCCTTTAGAAAATCGTCAGAATCTACAAATAAGATATAATCACCTTTTGCATGGCTTAAAGCTAAATTTCTAGCTTCAGAAACACCTATGTTATCTTGAGTAAATATTCTTATTTTTTGAAACTTACTCTTATACTTATTTAGAATCTTTAAACTCTTATCAGTAGAACCATCATCTACAACTATTAATTCGTAATCCTTGTAACTTTGGTCTAATATACTTTTCAGTGATTTCTCTAAATACTTTTCCACATTATATATAGGTAAAATTATAGTTATCATCATTTTCCTCTTTAATATATTTTTATCTTTCTAATACTCTAAGTTTAAAGATTTAATCTTTAATAATATTACTTATACTAACTAAATATAACTTCCGTACCTCTCTAATGAATATATAAAAATTTAGATTATATTATACTTATGCTATTTATCTTTAAAAGTCCTAAAAACTTTTAATATTTTTTCTTTGACCTTGGATCTAAGTATTTGATGGGGTTTTCTCCAAGCACCTTCATAATGATGAATAGTATAAGTATTTTCTGTAATTACTGGTTCTTGCCAAGCATGTCTCTTAGGATAGAAATATTCTTTAGGATAAATAGCTACATTATCTAAAAAGTATTTAACATCTCCATTGTTACAATTAACTTCATCATCTACTTCTTTTGCATAAATTAATTTATTTTCTACTTCTTTATATCCATTTTCTCTTGCCACTTTAGTTAAATGAATAGGTATTGCTAAATCCTTAAGGCTATCTTTATAGTCATCATAATTTAAATTATTATAATACTTTAAGACCTCTCCTATAAATCTGTCCCCTATTCTGCAGCCCCAGATTGCGCAATTAATCTGAGTATCTTCTAATCCACCAAAGGAAGAATGTTTAAGCAAATCATCAAGTGGCTTTAATACTTCCATATCAGTATCTAAATAGATTCCACCATATTTATATAAAGCCCAAAGCCTGCTATAATCAGATACAAATGCCCACTTTCCGTCTTTATAAGCCTTATATACAAAATCAAACTCCTCTACTTTAAAGTTATTTTCATTCCATTCTACTATCTTGTATTCTGGTAAATATTTTTTCCAAGTTGAAATACAATCTGCAATTAATTGAGGTTTTTTACCTCCACCATACCAACAATAATGTATTATCTTAGGAATACTATTCATTTCAACCTCCACTAAAATCTCTTTAAACTTATTCAAAGAAATCCTTATACAAAGAAATATTATCTAAATTACTAAATCTAAATAATTTCCCTATTACTATTTTGCTTTTATTTTAAAACCTACTTATTATATTTCTTTAAATCAATAAGCTTAGCTAATCTTAGATCTTCTTCTAAAGGCTTAAACTTATCTGTTCCATTAGATGGAGTAAAAGTTAATTCACTAAAATACAACTTTTCATCTACAGCATTAAAATCAACTCTTACATATACAAAGTCCTTAGCTAATTCTTCACTAAGTCTAATCATCTTATCTAAAAACACAGGCTTTTTAAATTTTTTAAAAGAGCTCTTAGCTTTTCCACCTACAAGAAGTCTTGTCCAATTAGGTTCATAAAAATCCTCTCTATAATCCTTATATCTTCCTGTATGAACTTCAATTAACTGGGCCTTACCAGAGAAGCAATGCAATCCATACTCAACTAATCCACCATTTTTATCTTCTAAGAATTCCTCGCAAATAATCTTCTTTTTTATGTTTTTATATTGTGGTTCCTTAGTATATTTATAATAATCTTCATTAAATAGTTTTCTAAGATTATTGTTTGTATCATCAATATCCAGTAATGATTTATCCCTGCAAACTATATTTTTATCTGATCCATCATTCATTTTTAATACAAACTTATTAGGTAAAATTTCATAATTAATTTCATTAACATCATCATATACACTAATTATCTTTGGGAGATACTCTTCCCCTATTTTTTTCTTAATAAAATCTCTAACTAAGTATTTATCTACTAAATTAGTAAACCTATCAAGATTTCCATAAGCCTTAATCCATTGTATCTTTTCTCCATAAAACTTAGGATTATTTAAATTTAGAAATCTACCATAAGTCCTTAAGTTATCTATTTGCATAACAAGCCTGTCAGGCATATATGTGAAAATCTTTCGTATGGTTCTCTTCAATATATTCCCCCCTTATATATTGCATTTGGATAAATATTAAGCATTTCTTCCCATTGAACATAAAATTCATCTGCAAATTTATATATTAATTTCCCTGTTAAAGTTGGACTACTAATCTTAGCAAAAGACTCAATATAAATAACCTTCTTCATAAAAATCTTAGCTAATATGCACATTGGAATAGTAGCTAAAGCCCCTGTAGATATTACTACATCTGGCCATTCTACGATGAATATACACATGCTAATAAAAATATTTAATAATAATTTAAAAATCCATATAATTTCGCTTCTATTAACTTGAAATAAATAATAAACCTTTTTTATATCTTTAAGAGATTTGTACTTAGTTTTTTCAGTAACTATAAAGCTACTATACTTTTCCATAATCGGCTTAAGCATCATTAATTGATCTAAGTGCCCCCCAGTTGAGGCTATAAAACAAATCTTTTTCATTTAATCACCAACTTCATCCTCTAAGCTATAATTCAAAATTTCTTTTCGTCCTATTGAATAATAATCCACCTTATGCCTTCTTACTTCTTCTAAGCTATAGCAATTTCTCCCATCAAATATAATAGGAGTCTTCATTACTTCAATAAATAAATCTATATCTAAACTTTTAATTTCCTTCCACTCAGTAAAGATAAATACTATTTCTGACTCTATTAAAGCTTCCTCTACCTTATTACATATAATAATTTCTTCATTTATATATCTTTTCAAATTCTTACTACCAATTGGATCAAAGACTACTATATTAGCACCTTCATCTAATAACCTTCTAATATTAATAATTGATGGAGCCTCTCTTAAATCATCAGTTTCAGGTTTAAATGTTAATCCTAAAACTGCTACTTTCTTTCCTTTTAAGGAACCAAACCTTTTTTTAGCCATCCTAAATAGCTTTAACTTCTGATTTTCATTTACTTCAATAGCTGCTTTTATAGTTTTTATTTCGTATCCATTATCATTAGCTAGCCAATGAAGGGCCTTAGTATCCTTTGGAAAACATGATCCTCCATACCCTATACCTGCATTTAAAAATCTATTTCCTATTCTACTGTCATAGCTCATTCCAAGTGCTACTTCTTCAATATCGGCTTCTACAATTTCACAAATATTTGCTATTTCATTTATAAAGCTAATTTTTAAAGCTAAAAAATCATTTGAAGCATATTTTATCATTTCTGCACTTCTCCTATTTACAGTGATAATAGGCTGATTAAAGTCTTTATAAACTTCCTTTAATATATTCTCCGCTTCTTTTGAGTTAGATCCAATTACTATTCTGCTTCCATTTAAAGTATCTTTTATGGCACTTCCTTGAGATAAGAATTCAGGATTAGAAACAACAGTAACCTTCACTCCACTAGATAAATTTTCATTAATAAAATCTTGTACTCTATCATTAGTTCCAATAGGTACAGTAGATTTAATAACTACTAATGTATCTTTCTCTACATTTCTTGCAATTTCCCTAGAAGCATTAAATATAAAATCCAAATTAGCTGAACCATCTTCTCTTTCTGGAGTACCTACTGCAATAAAAATAACATCTGGCTCTTTGTAAGCTTTTTTATAATCAACAGTGAAAGTAATTCTTTTTTCTTTAATATTTCTGCTTAATAATTCTTCTAAACCTATTTCATAAATTGGAGCTTTTCCTATATTTAACTTTCTAATCTTTTCTTTATTTACATCTATACAAGTTACAAAATGACCTACTTCAGCCAAGGCTAGTCCAGTAACTAGTCCTACATATCCAGTTCCTACTATTGATATCCTCATAAAACCCATTCCTACTACTTTCCACCGTATTTGCCATAATATTTTTTCGACTTAATTTTTGAACCATTTAAAACCATTCCAATTATGTTTGCATTTATATTCTTTAAAATTCTATATGATTCCTTAATTTCATATTTCTTAGTTTTATCAGCCCTCACTACTAAAATAGTTCCATCTGCTTTTGTTGCAATTACTTGAGGATCACTAACAAAAAGCAATGGAGGTGTATCTAAAATAATGTAGTCATATTCTTCTTTAAGTTCTTCTAATAGCTCTGACATTCTTTCTGAAGCTAATGTTTCTGATGGATTCGGCGGCATTCTACCTGAAGTAATAACAACTAAATCATCATTATATTTTCTTTCAGATATATTAAAATTTTCCTTATCTAATAGTAGCTCTGATAAACCCGTTATATTAGAATACTTAAATTTTTTATGGATACTTGGACTTCTGAAATCACAATCCATAAGTATTACCTTCTTACCTCCTTGTGCTAAGGTTATTGCTAAATTAGAAGCAACGAAGGTTTTTCCCTCTCCAGGCTTAGAACTAGTAATTACTATGACCTTATATTTTTTATCTAAGGATGAATATTGTATATTAGTTTTAAGTGTTCTAAAGCTTTCAGCAAGCATAGAAGTATATGACTTTTCTACTTCAAGCATATTTTTTCCTCCTTCTTACTTACCTGTTAAAGGTAGCTCTCCTATAATAGGTAAATCAATATCATTTTCTAACTCTTCTTTATCTCTAACTGTCTTATCTAAAATTTCTAGAACAAAGGCACATATAACTCCAATCATCATTCCAGAGAACAATCCAATTGCTACATTAATTTTCTTGTTAGGTGTAACTGGATTTTCTGATAGCCTTACTTTTTGTAATACCTTCACATTGCCATTTGGAACCAATTCTTTTGATATTTTAATAAACTCATTCGTAAGACTATTAATAATTTTTTTAGCTTCTTCTGTATCTACGCTTCTATAACTAACTTCTAAAATTTGAGTGTCAGCAATAGCTACTACTTTTAACTTTCCAGTAACATCATCAACATCTATATTTAAATTTGATGTTTTTATACTACTTGCTAGAATATCTGGAGTTTTTATAATTTCAGAGTAAGTCTTCATAAGATTTTGATACATAATTACATCATTTTGACTATAATATTGATTTTCTCCTATTGATTCTTTACCTATAAAAAATTTTGTTGATGCTTCATACTTAGGTTTTATTACATAAAAGCTTAATATTACAGATGCAGCTGTAAAGAGTATTATCATTATTAATATAAGCCTTAGCCTCTTTCTTAATATTTTTAGAAACTCCTCTATAGTAATATAGTTATCTACCATAACTTCCCCCCCCTTTTCCTTTATTAATCTCTAAAAGGATTATGGTCCTGCTGTAGATTTTCTGTAAATTATATTATTATTAAATGAGAATTATTACCGAAAAACTAAAGGGATTAGAAATTTAACCTTAATATTTCTAATCCCTTAGATAGTTCATATAATTAAAAAGCATTTTTATCACCTAATAGTAATAATGTAGTTTTTAAAATTAATTTTGTATCTATAAATAAATTTCTCTCTTCTACATACTTAATATCCAGTTTCATCCAATCATCAAACTCAATATTATTTCTCCCACTAACTTGCCAATAACAAGTTAAACCAGGTTTCACTTCAAGTCTCTTTAGCATCCAAGTATCGAAATTCTTAACTTCACCTGGAAGACTTGGTCTAGGTCCTACTATACTCATATCACCTCTTAGTATATTTAATAATTGTGGTAATTCATCAATGCTTGTCTTTCTTATAAACTTACCTATCTTAGTTATTCTTGGATCTTTTTTCAGTTCCTCTGCATCTTCTACCATAGTTCTAAACTTATATATCTTAAATTCTCTTCCTTTATACCCCACTCGAACTTGTGAAAAAATGGTACTTCCCTTAGAATCTATCTTTATTAGTATAGCTACAATTATTAATAATGGACTTAATATAATAATCCCAATAAAAGCTCCAACTCTATCCATTAACCTCTTAATAATTGAGTATAACATCCTAATTCACCCCCTTATAAACTGCCAAATATATAAATATAAATATAAATTTAAAATTTATACACTCCCCTCATTCTTACTTTCTAAATTTCCTTTTTAATATTAATAAATTGTTTGTTTATACTATGAATAAAGCTTTGCTTTATTACCACTTATTCCACTCATAATATTAATTTTTAAATCGACTTGAATTATATTAATAGATTAATGGTTAATATAAATATACCTATCAAAAAAGAGCTACCAAATTAGCTCTTAATCTATTTCAATATAATCTCCTATTATTTGATTTACCTCTTTAGGTTTAAATATCAATAATCCTGCTGATGGAGTAAAAGACAATTCTCCAAAATATATCCTATCATCAACAAAATATAAATCTACCCTTACAAAATCAAATCTTTTACTTAATTTCATCGTTATTTCAAGCATTTCATCAAGCTTTGATGGTTTTTCTATAATATCTGTACATTTAGAAAAGCCATAGCTCCAATCTAATTCATTCCATTTAGTATCATAATACTTCTGTTTATGACCACAATACCTATCTACATCTACTTGAATATATTTAGCTTCTCCTTTTGAGCAAATAAATTTATAATCCATAAGATTTCCTGACTTATCTTCAAGATACTTTTCACATAAAATTATTGGTTTAATATTCTTGTATTGTATTTCTCTAAACCTATAATAAAAATCTTCATGGAGCCAACTTTTAATTTTCCTTTTAATTTTCTTCTTATCAATACTAGATTTATCCTTGCAAATTATATTCTGTCCACAACTATGGTTAGCTTTTAACACAAACTTCTCAGGTAAAATATCAAAATCTACCTCATCCCAACTATAATATTTCCCTATTAAAGGAACTAAATATTCCTCTCCTATCTCTCTCTCAATAAAATCTCTTACTAAGTATTTATCTACATAACATTTATACTCTTTAAAGGTTTTATTTATCTTTAGGTATTGCATCTTATCATAAAATGTTGTTGGTTCCTTAAGGTTCGGAATTTTTTTAGTTTTTACGTACCCAGTAAGTAATATATATGCTTTATGACTTAATACATATTTTGATGCCTTAATTATTTCCCCCTTCATTTCATTTCCCCTACCACTTAATAATAAAAATTAACTATCTATTTAATAGCTTTTAATTAACTAAAGTTAATTTCATTTGTATATTTTATGTCTCAAAAATTCATTTATTACATAAAAAAACTCCAGGGAACTATAAAATTTCTAATTTTCTAGTTCCCTGGAGCATAGTCCAGAATTATTCTGTTCTCTGATATCTTAAATCATAACATTAATTTTACCATTCATTATATAATCTTCTAATATGGATTAAGCTATATTGAGCCCATTTAAAGTTTCATTATATATTATTTTACCTTTTTTAAATAAATAATATATATAAGAATTGCCCCACCTAACACTACTCCTAGAGCTAATATAACATCATAGTTTACTTTTACTAACCCTGAAATTTCGTTTTCTGACTCCTTTGTATCTCCAAAATAATCAATTATTTCCCCATCTTTAATTATCACTGTATCTTTAGAGCTTAATGCCTCTGGATACTTTTTTATAGTATTATTAAGCTGATCTTTATCACTAGCTATAATTAAAAGCTTATTATCTGAAGTTATTTCAATAGCTCCTAAAGATGAAGTATTTTGAATAAATAAATCCTTATTTATAAACTCACCATTATCTGAAACTGGAATCCTAAGATTATCCTTCATATCTTTTACAATAGGACTTGTAGTTAAAGCAAATACTGCTCCACCTTCACTTTCCTTATCAGTTCCTTCATTTATATAAAGATTGTTTACACCTTGTGAAGTCTTTCCTAAATAATATGATATTTGACATATACTATCTAGTGATAAGTTATCATAGCTATCAACTAATATACTTCCTTCAACTCTTCCATTTGAATTTTGAAGAATACCTTGAGAGTTAAGTAAAGAATACTTTTCCCTATCCTTTAAATCCAGGTTTAAATTGCTATTAATGCTATCAACCTTTATCCAAAGATTATCATGACTTTGAGCTGTACAATTTTCTACGTTAGGCTTTAAATTAAATTTCAAAGAAATATTAAAAGAAGTATAGTCAAAATACTTTTCAGGAATAGTAAACTCCAATTTATCCTGACTATTATCTACTGATAGATTCTTGCTTAAAATATTTTCACCATTTATCTCTACATTAACATAACCATTATCATGATCTACTAAATTAGAATAACTATAATAAAATGTTATCTTATTATTTTCAGTTAACATTTTTTTTGCTGGAATAGTAAAATAATAATTAAAAGCCTTTATTCCATTTCCTACTTGAGATGAACTTTCATAACCCAAGTCATTTAATGATGGATTTATATTAAATTCTTTTTCGTTAACTATTTTATTTACATCTAAAATATAGTTATTGCCTTTTATTTGAGATAAAGAAGACTTATTTGATAACATTCTGCACATGGTCTCTAGCTGTGCTTCTGTTGATGTTATAATTATAAAATGATTCTTTTTCCCTATTTTTCTTATAGCAATATAGCCATTTTCCTCTGCAGATTTCCACTCTTCATTAGTGAGCAAACCTTTATTAAAAGCTTTGATTTGCTCTGCAGTTCCAAGTACTATGGTTTCTTTATCAATAGTATTTAACTCCGAATATTTTAAAGAATTAATATGTACATCTACTTCTTTATTTTTATGAATAAATCCCATTAAAGAAGAAATTGATGAAATCTGAGAATAATTATAATCTATTAATTCATTTGGTAATACCACATTAACTTCTGCATTTTTACCATCTGAGTAATATGTATTATCAAAAATATCGCTTATATCCTTACTATCTACTCTAGTATATTTAAAACTAAAAGAAGATCCCTTCTCTATAACAACCCAATTTACATCAGTATTAATTTCACACTTTTCTCTTGTAGACTTTAAAAAGCCTTTAATAACAATTGAATTTTCACCTTTAGCAATTAAATTTTCTGGAACTTTAATAGTTAATTCACCCTTAGCATTTATTTTATCCACCATAATAGAATAAACCTTTGTATTATTAACTAAAACTGAAATAGAAGATAAATCCTTAATTAATGTTGGACTCTGTTTTATCTTTAAAGTAACAACAAAATTAGAAGGATTCATATTTTGAGGAATATAAAATGTTTTCCCAATTTGATCACTTCCACTTAATAAAGTATCCTCATTCCAATTATAACTATAGACATTAGACTCTATTTTTTCCGCTGCTACAGTTTTTGTGGAAGCCATTGTGAAAATAAATATAAATAATATTGGTAATAATATAATTTTTTTATACACTTTCATAATTTTAAAACCTTTCTGTTTTATACCATTTTGCTTCTCTTTTGAAAATAACATCTGTTATATAACCATAAGCTGCCTTTATTGATATTAATATAAAAAGCTGTGAATAAGTAAAGTATGATACACAAGAAATCAAGAAGTTTTCTAATGTACTTTGTCCCTTATCACTTGCCAATGCAACATTCATCTGTAATACAAATAATGAATACATTAATATAAAAGACAAGTTAAAATTAAAGTTTATATTTAAAGAAAGCTTACTTAAAATATCCAATGACGGATTTAGGAAATTAACAATTATGGCTACTATATTAAGTATAAAAATCCCATCAGATATTAAAATAAATGTTAAAAACCATATATAAATTAAGCAGTAAAATGTAATTTCAAGTTTAATTCTCCAATTAACTTTAGAAAATAAGTCAGGTAAATTTTTAAATACAACGTATATATTCCCCTTAGCCCACCTAGTTCTTTGTTTTATATATACGGAAAGTTTTTCTGGTTCCTGCTGATAGGCTTCTGCCCTACTTTCATAGGCAATTAAATAATTCTTTTTCATTATAGAAAATCCTAAATCGGTGTCTTCTGTAATAGCCTTAGTATCCCATCCACCAACTTTTTGTAAAATCCCCCTGTTAATAATAAAGTTAGTTCCTGGAATTTGTCCTATTTTAAATAAATGCCACTTTCCAGGGTTTACAATTCTTTGAGAAACAACAAGTTCAATATTTATACACTTTGTAAGAAAATTTCTATTTCTATTTCTCGCTTTATTTCTTCCAAAAACTGCTGCATACTTTCTATTTTCAAAGCTTTTAATAACAAGAAACTTAAGTGTATTACGTTCTGGCGCTGCATCTGCATCAAAAACACAAATCCATTCTCCCTTTGCTTCTTTTAATGCTAAATTCAAGGCGTATGCCTTACCCTTTCCTCCAGTTTCTTTGTTAGTAGTAATTACATTAATTATTCTTTCTGGATTATTATCTTGAACTTTCTTAATTTCCTCTCCCGTAGAGTCAGAAGAATTATCATTTATTACAATAATTTGAATCAAATGCTTTGGATAATTTAAATCTAAAATTTTTTCTAAGGTTGAAGCTATAACTCTTTCCTCATCATGAGCTGGTATCATTATAGTAACTGTAGGTAATCTATCATTATATTTATTTAAATCAACTTTGTTTTTTCTTTCATTTGAGACATAACCAATTGCACCAAAGACAAAAATAATGCCAATAATCACCGATAGCCATATAGATAATGTTGATAAAATAAAAATAAAATAATATATATTAAGCATTGTCATCATCCTAATCTAAAAACTTTTTTATAGACCATTTTTTAAATATTATAATTGCTACAAGATATATAATTACACTAATTGAAAAGAAAACAATATTTATGTAGCCAATGTATATTATAATATTATCCATTAAAGTTGGATCTTCTATAATAAAACTGTAATTTGATATATCTAAAGGCAATCCCTCAAGCTCGCTATTAGCTAAAAGTAAAGTACTAATATTAAAATCATCTCCATTAACAACTAAAGCATAATTTACATCTTTTCCTTTATGTATATTAACTTCTGAAACTGCTTTTACTGGATCTTTATCTATATCTATAAAATCAAATGAAGTATCACTTTCTCCCATATAAAGTAATTTATCATTTTGAATCTCACACAGTCCTGATAATCTTAATTCCTTATCATATCCTTTTATCACAAAATAGCTTTTTTCCAAATTCTTATCATTTTCAAGAATAACATCTAAATTTATTTCATCTTGAAGTGTTTTAAGTACATCTATATTTTTTTTGTTTATATTATCATCTGGATCTATTACTACTAAAACAGGAATATCCTTACTATTTATAAGATTTAAATCTTCATATAGATCTTTACTATTTTTATCTTCTGTAACTATATAAAAGCATTGCTTTAAGTTACCACTATCAGCTCTAGCTACTTGAGTAAATAAATTCATAAAAAGTATTATTGCAGTTCCAATTTTAATTAGCATATTCGCCATAAATATTAACCTCTGTAGACTTTTGAAGCTCTAGTAATACATTTTTATAGTCCTTAAACATTTCATTCTTATCTTCTGAATAATCTAAGCTTCCATACTTTAAAACTATATTTACATTCTCTCCATCTTTACTCTTTATAACTAAATGCCCTACCTCCTCTAGTATTCTTCTTATAGCTGGAGTAATTGCCTTACTTGAAGTTAATGGGGTAATTATTACAATCCTATCATTATTAACAATAAACTTATAATCCTCTTCTCTGATACACTTTTGAACAATTCCAGCTATCTTACCAATTAAATTATTAAATTCTTTTACCTCTAATAAGCTTCTAAGAGTATTAATAAATTCAAGCCTAAACATAACCAATGAAAAATTATAAGATTCATATCTACTTGCTAAATTAACGTTTTTTAATAAAACCTCTTTAAAAGCAAATTCATTTTCAAGGCTAGTCATAGGATCTACTTTTAATTGCCTTTCCTCTAATTCATTTAACTTAACTAATTCATTTACTAATTCTTTTCTTGTTTTATTCATGCTTCCTGCATAAATTGTTGATACTGGAACAAAGAACATAAGAATATAAGTAAGTAGATTAATATTACCTCCACCACTAATAATATAAACAGCATATCCAACTATATATACTAATGAAAATATTATCGCAGGAACAATTCCTAAGAAGTAGGATAATAAAATTGAAATTAATTCAATAATAACTACCGTAAAATCTTCAATTGAAAACTGCTGAGTAGTATATATATTTAGAAAAACTAAAAATATCTGAATAATAATAAATGTAATTAAAGCTAAGTAAGCTTTTTCAAAACCTTGTAAATTTCTTTTATTCATATTCTTTTCTCCTATAATGTAAATAAACTTTTAAACCTCTAAACTGTAAAATTCTATATTATTTACCATTTATTAAAACAGCTAAGATTATAATTAAATTTCATATATAAAAGTATGTTAAACTATCTCTCAACATTTTGTGCTAATTATAGTTTATCCCTTTTATAATTTTCAATGTACCTTAGTGACTTTTCACAAATTTACTCATCTCCTTCATTTATTATAAGTATAAATATTTTAAGCCACATTTTTTAAGTCCTTATATTTTAAAACATCCACTATTATAAATATCGTCTAATGATTAAAATACCTCAGACTGTAATACTTATAAAGTTGGCAATATAAATAATTTATTATCTTCTTTATTAAAACTTCTTTTAGTTTAATCTCCATATTTATTTAATAATAGCTAAAATTCATCAATTCCATATTACCTCTACAACTGACAAATGTATACAATTAATACTGATTTTTGATAATTTATTGTAAATTAACTCTACCATTTTTATACATAATATAAATAATACTCCAACATAAATAAAAACTCAATAATATTAATTAAAATTAACATTAATATCATTTTTTATTACTAAAAAAAATGGGGCTGTCGCACAAACAGCCCAAATTAAGAATTAAAAATGAAAAATTATTCATTCTTAATTTTTCATTGTGCGACAGCACCATCTATATTAATTCTAATATATTTTATAATACTAGAAGATAAAAGGATTTTATTTAAATTCTTTATTTTGTTAATTTAGTTATATTGTGATCTTAGTAGTTTCTTTAGTAACTACTTGAGCTGATTGCTTTTCTACTAAATCACCAGCTTCAGTCTTTATTAGACTCTTGTTAATAATTGAATCCATTAAAGATACTATTTTTGAATCTTCAACATCTTCCTTAACATCTTTAATATTGATACTATGCTTCTTACCTGAAACATCCTTAAAAGCTAAAGTTGCAGTTCTTTGAATCATGGCATATCCTCCTTTCATTTTTACTAATCTTTACTGAAGGCTTTATTAAAGTTATTAGCCTCTAGTAATTACATAACTTTGCTCCTTTTTTATAGTTGTAACACTATAATCTAAAAGCTCATTGATTTCATCAGATAAAGTAACTAAATCTTCATCTGTTGCAGTAGCAGAAATGTTCTTAAAGTTTTGTCCTTTAAAAACATCCTTTCCATAAGAATTAACTCCAACCTTATAGCTAACTGCTAGAGAATTTTCAACTAACACTGAACTTGCTGCCATATCTATCACCTCCCTCATCCATATAAATATGCAGATGTGGAGGTTTTAAAATATTTTATGTAAAAAAGATTAGAGCTAGTATCTACTTCTTGTTCAAGTCACTTCGTTCCGATTCACCGAAGCAGATACTAGCTCTAATCTTACTTAAAATATATTGTTAAAACCTTTGATTTAGTTAGTGCAAAAGGAAAAACTCAGCATGTGCTGAGTTTAGTATCCTTCTATTAAATTTCAGTAATTTTGAACAAATTACATTATTTATTATAATATTTCTCCATTTGATTCTATAACCTTCTTATACCAGTCGAAAGATTTCTTTTTATATCTCTTAAGAGAACCACTTCCGTCATTTTCTCTATCTACATAAATAAATCCATAACGTTTTTTCATTTCTCCAGTAGTGAAGGATATTGGGTCAATACATCCCCAAGTTGTATATCCTATAACTTCTACACCATCTATTTCTATAGCTTTTTTCATTTCAGCTATATGATTAGCTAAGTATTCAATTCTATTATCATCTTCAATAGTTAAATCTTCTTTAAGAACATCTACAGCTCCAAATCCATTTTCTACTATGAATATTGGAATTTCATATTTATCATATAATTGATTTAAATAAAATCTAAGTCCTACTGGATCAATTGTCCAGCCCCAATCAGATGTTTTTAAGTATGGGTTTTCTACAACATCTGCCTTACCAGCTGAATCATTTCCAGTTCTCTTTATATCTTTATTAGCTGTAACTACCGTAGTTAAATAATAGCTACATCCAATATAGTCTACAGTTCCTTCTTTTAAGATTTCCTCATCCTCTTTAGTTATATCTAATTTATAATTATTTCTTTCCCATAACTTTAAAGTATGCTTTGGATATCTTCCTCTAACATGAACATCTGTAAACATAAGTTGTTCCCTATTAGCCTCTTCTGCTCTTATGATATCTTCTGGATTACATGAATAAGGATAACTTGGCATTGCTGCAACCATACATCCTATCATAAAGTCAGGATTAATTTCATGTCCTATCTTTACAACCTTTGCACTAGCTACAAATTCGTAGTGAGCTGCTTGGAACATTACTTCTTCCTTATTTTCATCCTCTTTATAAATAATACCTGAGTTAGTAAAAGCATAAATTGGATTAGTAGTTATTGTTTGATTATTTATTTCATTAAAAGTCATCCAATACTTAACTTTATCCTTATATCTCTTCATAACTACTTCACAGAATCTTACAAAGAAATCAATTAGCTTACGATTACGCCATCCACCATAGTTTTTCACTAAATTATATGGCATTTCAAAATGACTTAATGTTATTACAGGCTTAATATTATACTTTAATAACTCATCGAATAAATCATCATAAAACTTAAGTCCTTCTTCATTTGGTTCTAAATCATCACCATTAGGAAATATTCTAGCCCAAGCTATGCTAGTTCTAAGACATTTAAAGCCCATTTCAGCAAATAGCTTTACATCCTCTTTATATTTCTCATAAAAATTAATACCTTCATGGTTTGGATAATAATTACCTTCAATAATTCCATCAGTTATTTTTCTAGGAATAGTATGAGTCCCTGCTGTCATTACATCTGCAATACTTATACCCTTTCCACCTTTATTATAACCACCTTCTACTTGATGAGCTGCTACTGCTCCGCCCCATAAAAAGTCTTTTGATAATCCCATATTAAATACCTCCATAGTTTAGTGAATAACTTTTATAATTACATCATTTTCTTTAACTTCTTTATTTTCAACAACAATTACATCAGTTAAATCACTTGCATTAGTAATTAAAACTGGAGTAACTATGCTATATCCTTCATTTTTAATTCCTTCAATATCAAAAGATACTAATTTTTGTCCTACCTGAACTTTATCACCAGCATTTATATGTACATCATAGTATTTACCATCTAAAGCAACAGTATCTATTCCTATATGAATTAAAATTTCTGTTCCATTTTCAGACACGATTCCTATAGCATGTTTTGTTGGAAATATAGTTGATACAACTCCATTAACTGGTGAAGTAACTTCTCCTTTTTCTGGCACTATTGCAATTCCAACTCCTACAGCTCCTGATGAGAAAACTTCATCTGGAACTTCAGATAAATCAACTTGTTTTCCTTTAATTGGTGCCACTAATTCTTCAAGCTTATTGTCATCTTCACTTTCTATTTTAACTGTTTCAGATTCCATTTCTTTAATTTCTTCTTCCTTTAAACCAAAGAAGTATGATAAAGCTGCTCCAAGAACTAATGCAGTTCCAACTGAAAGTACATATCCAAAGAATGGAGTGTAAACTGGTGCTGAGAAAATATTATGGAATACATATGCATTACAAGTCACTCCAAAAATACCAGCTATTGCACCACCAACACCACCAGCTATAGCTAGTATTGGAATAGTTCTCTTATATCTTAAAATAATTCCATATATAATTGGTTCAGTTACACCTGCTAATATACCAGTTATAGCTGTTGATCCTGATAAAGCTTTAAGCTGAGAATGTTTCTTTGATCTTAAGAATAAACCAATAGCTATACCAACTTGTGCAAATACTGCTGCAACTGCTGCTCCTTCAATTGGATCTCCTCCAGTTGTTGCAAGATTTTGCAGTGTAATAGGTGTAAAGCCCCAATGTAATCCAAATACAGCTAAGAAAGGCATTCCTGCACCTAAAACTATACCAGCTAATACATGACTCTTATCAATTAACCACATTACAGAATTAGAAATAACATCACCAACAGTAGTTCCAAATGGTCCAAATAGTATAACTGTTAAAGGAACCATAATTAATAATGAAAACATTGGTACTAAGAATAATTGTAAGTCTTTTAAAATTATCTTCTTTAATAATTTATCAACCCAGTAGTAAATAAACATTGCAACAAATATAGGGAATACAGTAGATGCATAATCAATAGGTGTTACTGTCATACCTAAGAAGTCTACAACTCCTTCTGATCCTATTAAAGCAGTATAACTTGGATCTAAAAGTGCAGCACCAATAGCACCACCAACAAACATATTTCCACCTAATTTCTTAGATAAAGTTATACCTAAGAATACAGGTAATAAATAAAACACTCCATTTCCTGCAGCTGATAATATAGCATAAGTAGTAGTTGAATCAGACATCCATCCAAATGATGTTAGTACAGTTAATAAAGCCTTTACCATTCCTGCACCTGCTAAAGCTGGTATTAATGGTGAAAAAGCACCTGATATAACTTCAAAAAGCATAGATATTATAGAAACCTTCTCACCTTTTTCTTCAGATGAAGATTCTTTCAATCCTAACTTATTAGTAATAGTATCATAATAATCACTAACCTTGTTACCAATTACTACTTGGTATTGTCCACCGCTATTAACAACGGATAATACATCCTTCATTTTTTCTAATTCAGCTTTATTTGCAACTGAAGTTTTCTTTAATTTAAAACGTAATCTTGTAGCACAATGTACTAAACTAACTACATTTTCTTTTCCACCAACTAATTTTATAATTTCTTCAGATTCTCTTTCAAACTTCATTATAAAACTCCTCCCAAAATACTTAGATATATAAGCCTTTAAAAGCTTTAAATATTGTTAAGTTCTATTTCCTATTAGAAATATTTAAGATATAAAGTTATCTTAAATACTTATATAAAAATTAAATAATAAATACTTTCAATTATGATATTTTATTTAAGAATATTTTTTTATAATTCCATAAAACTATAGCTGTAAATCAGTAATTGAAAGATAAATATTTATATAAAAAGTTATGAATGTAATAACTCTAAAAACTCGGCCAAGATTTAAAATTTTAGAACTATTTTTCATACTTTATTAAAAGCAAAAAATTAAAAACAAAAAGACCTAAGCTTATTAAGATAGTCCGAGTATAAACTATGTACGCAAATATAATCTCTACATGAAAATATAATCTCTGCATACAAATATAATCATCTATAGAATTATAATTTTATATAGTTCCACAGCCTTATATTTCATAGTTAAATGACTAATCTCTTAAACTTAGGTCACGCCTGCCAAACAGTAACGATCCTACAATATTTATTTTTTATTAATACTTGATAATCTATTTAGATGTAATGTTAAGTAAAGTAGTTCATTTTCACTTACGTTCCATTTATAAGTTACTTCAAGGAACACTTTAATTTTCTTAGCACATTTGTAATCCTCAGGATACTTAAGCTTTACTATCTCTAATAAGGATGTATCAACATTTACACTTTCATTTTTTAATTGTCTTTGAATAAAGCAACGTAAATGTGAGATAAACCTTGTATAATCAAAGGAATATTCATTCATATCTATTCCATAATTGTATTTAACAATATCTAATACACTATCTATGATTTTTGTTAATAATACTGTTTCTTCCATATTATCTATCTCAAGATGAGCATTTGCAAAATGGAGTGTAATAAATGCTGCCTCTGAATCTGGAATATTCTTATTTGTTTTTTCTCTTAAATATTCAACAGCTCTTTTAGAGAATTTATATTCTTCAGGATATATCTGCTTAATTTCCCATTGAAGTGGATTTTTAAATACTAAACCATCATCTATTCTTTTAAGCATATAACTTATATGATCTGATAAAGTAATTAAAATAGTGTCACTTACTTTATATCCTAAAGAGTCTTCTCCCATTTTAATAATTTCACTTGCAAGCTCTACATCTTTCAAAGGTATTCTAGATAATAGTGTATTAAGCTCATTTAATGACTCTTCATTATTAAATATAAATCTTTTTTCTATTTTATTAGTATCTATTAAATCCCTAGGAAACTTTTGATACCCAACTCCTTTACCCATAACTATTAATTCTTCTTTAAGATCATTTACAACAAGTACAACATTATTATTAAATACTTTCTTAACACGCATATATACCTCCGAAATAATAAAAAATGACCCAAAATAGTGATATGTGTATTATAATCCCATACCATTATTTTCGGTCACGCCTGATCAATAAATACGTCAGTAACGATCCATATTAAATTCTTTTAAAAACCATTTCTTTTATCATAGCAAACTTAATTTAATTAAATTATAAATGAAAACTTATTCATTGTCAATGTAGAAAAACATCAGATAAAAAAGAAATTAATTTTATAAATTGCAATAACAAATTTAATCACTTGAAACTCTTATTATATGCATAGATAAATATAAAATTTCATCTTCACTAATTTGTTTATTTATAACGTTTTTAACATAATTTTTTATTATCCTAGTACACTTTACTTCATCTAGATATTGCATTTCAATTTGCTATAAAATTATACTTTTTCCCTTTTTCATTGATACAAAAAGGATACTATATCAAAATTATAATAGTATCCTTCTACATAACTTGTGTATATTCTGTTTTATTAATTACTAATCAACTAAGCTTCCACCATTAGTTCTTATAACTTCTTTATACCAATTAAAGCTCTTTTTCTTATAACGTTCTAGAGTTCCTGAACCATCATTTTGACGATCAACGTATATAAATCCGTATCTTTTCTTTAATTCTGCTGTAGATGCACTAACTAAATCAATACATCCCCAGCTTGTGTATCCCATTATTTCAACACCATCTTCTATGGCTTTTCCTAATTCAACTAAATGGTCATTTAAATATTTAATACGGTAATCATCTATTACTGTTTTTTCACCATTTACTTCTACTAATTCATCTACTGCACCTAAGCCATTTTCAACAATAAATAATGGTTTTTCATAACGATTATAAAAATAGTTACATATATATCTTAAGCCTTGAGGATCTATTTGCCATCCCCATTCAGATTCTTCTAAATATGGATTTTTAACTCCTGAAGTTAAATTTCCTCTTCCTTTTTCATACTTTGATAAGTCTTTAGCCGTACATTTACTCATATAGTAACTAAAAGATATAAAGTCTACTGTATTTTTTAGTATTTCTTCATCTTCTGGTTCCATTTGAATATTGACACCTAATTCCTTAAATAACTTCTTTGTATATCTTGGATACTTGCCTCTTACATGAATATCTGTAAAGAACATAAGATCCTGATCACGTTCCATTGAAGCTATCATATCATCTGGATGTGGAGTCATAGGATAATTTACTATTCCAAGTACCATACATCCAACCTTTGCATCTGGCATAATTTCATGAGCTAGTTTAACTGCTAATGCACTTGCAACTAATTCATGATGAGCTGCTTGATAGACATCTTGCTTAGTTAACTCTTCTTTTGGAGTTAATATCCCAGCTCCCATTAATGGAAAGTGTATTACAGAATTTATCTCATTAAATGTAAGCCAATATTTTACCTTACCCTTATAACGTTCAAAAACTACTCTACAATAATTCTCAAAGAACTTTATTAACTTTCTATTTCTCCACCCATCATAAGTTTTAGCCAAATGAAGTGGTGTTTCATAATGAGATAATGTCACTAATGGTTCAATACCATATTTTAAACATTCATCTATAACATTATCATAAAACTTCAATCCTAATTCATTTGGAGTTTCTTCATCTCCCTTAGGAAATATTCTAGACCAAGCAATTGAAAATCTTAATGTCTTAAAGCCCATTTCTGCAAATAATCTAATATCTTCCTTATATCTATGATAAAAATCTATTCCTACAAGCTTCAAATTTTCTTCTACTGGTCCATCTGAAATTGGACCTACTATTCCATTTGGCATTATATCTTGAATAGATAATCCTTTTCCATCTTCATTATAAGCTCCTTCACATTGGTTAGCTGCTATAGCACCTCCCCATAAGAAACCTTCATTAAATCTTGTCGCCATCAAAACTCTCCTTTCTTAATTAAGAACTCTTATTAATGTATCTTCATTCTTAATATAAGTTTTTTCAGTTCCTAATACATCCATATAATTTGCAGTATTAGTAACAATAACTGCTGTAGTTATATCATATCCAGCATTTTTAATAGCTTCTTTATCAAATTCTATTAATAAATCTCCTGCTTTAACTACATCACCTTGTTTAATGTGAGCTTTAAAATATTTACCTTCTAATTTTACAGTATCTATTCCTATATGAATTAATAATTCTACACCATTTTCATCCTTTAATCCAATAGCATGATTAGTTTTAAATAAAGATTCAACTGTACAATCAAATGGTGCAAAAACTTTTCCTACTGTTGGTATAACAGCCATCCCTTTACCCATAAGCTCTTCTGCGAATACATCATCATTCATTTCTGATAGCGGAATAACTTCACCTTCAACTGGAGTAGATAAAGCTATTTCTCCTACTATTGATTTAGCTTTAGTATCACTTTTTTCTTCAGAAACTTCTTTATTTTCTTCTTCAATATCATCAAATCCCATTATTAAAGTAACTATTGTTGTAGCAACTATTGAAATAACTATTGTAATACATGCATTTATAACATTTGACATATCATCACTAATATAAACTGGAATTGCAGCAAGTCCTGCTGTAGCTGATGCATATGTTCTAATTCCAGTAATACCAGCATAAAGACCAGCTATACCTCCACCTATCATAGATGCATATAAAGGTTTTTTAAGTTTAAAGTTTACACCATATAAAGCTGGTTCTGTAATACCCATAAATGCAGTTGTACTACTTGATATACTTAATTGCTTTAATGATTTATTCTTAGTTTTTAATCCAACTACTAAAGCTGATGTTGCTTGAGCAATATTAGATGATAACATACCAGGTCCTAAAATTGTACCATATCCTAAAGTCGCATATTGAATTTGTTGGATAGGTGCAAAACAATAATGCATACCAGTCATGATAAATAATGGAGTAAATGCACCCATAATTACAGGGATAAGCCATCCAGCTCTATCATTTATAAAGTTCATTCCAATAGCAAGAATTTCACCAACATAATTACCTAAAGGTCCTAAAGCAGTAAATCCTATTAAAGAAGTTATTATTAAAGTAATAAGTGGTACTAAGAATACTTTTACTGAAGCAGGTGATATCTTCTTTGCAAATTTTTCAACATATGATTGCGCAAATACTATTAAAAGTATAGGAACAACACTTGAACCATAAGAAATCATTCTTACAGGTATTCCAAAGAAAGCAACTGGATCACCAGTATTTAAAGCTGTAAAACTTGGGTGCAGAAGTGCAGCTCCAAGTACAGCAGCTAAATAAGGACTACACTTAAATCTCTTAGCAGCTGAATAAGCTAATATAACTGGTAAAAAATAGAATACTGTATCACTTAAAAAGCTTAAATAAGCATATGTTTGAGTACCTGCATCTACTAATCCAAAAAGCTTTAATACTGCTAATAAAGCCTTTATCATACCTGATCCTGCAAGGGCTGGAATAACTGGAGTAAATATTGCTGTAATAGTACCTAAAACTTTATTTATAACTCCTGTTTCTTCATCTGCAGAATCTGAAGCTGAATTTTCTCCAAAGTTACCAAGCTTATGTATTTCATCGCAAACCTTACTTACATTTGTTCCAATAATTATTTGGAATTGTCCATTTTTATTTACTACTCCTTGAACTCCTTCAAGTTTCTTTATAGCCTCTGTATTAGCCTTGCTAACATCATTTAAATTAAATCTTAATCTAGTCATACAATTTGTAACACTAGCCACATTTTTTTCTCCGCCAACTAATTTTAATATTTCATTGGCCATCTTCTTAAAATCCATAATTTATCTCTCCTTACAAAAAACTTATAAAATTTTATAAAAAAACCTAGAGTATTAGAAATAAAATTTATAATACAAACTAAATCTATAAAAAATTTAATTTATAAATAAACTACTCTTAATACTCTAGGTCTTGCCTGCACTACCAGTAACAATCCTATTAAATAGGTCTCATTCAATTTTTACTAACTTGTAATAATTCTCTTAATATGAACAGTTAAATATACTAATTCATCTGAATTTAATTCCTTATTGTACTTATCCATAATCAACTTAGCAATTTTTAATGTACATTCATATGCTTCTGGATATCTTAACTTAACGACTTCCTCGAAATCTTCATCTCCCTCTTCACTTAAAGTACTATTTAGTATTCTATAAGCAAAAAACTTTAAATGAGTTAAGAATCTACTATAGTACAATGAATCTTCATCTATATCAATTTTAAAATGATATCTTATTACATTTAATACATTTTGAATAAATTCAGTAACTTGTATAGTATCCCTTATAGCTTCACCACCAAGTTCAGCATTTACAATATGCATTGCAATTGAAGCTGCTTCATCCTCTGGTAAAGTTATATTAAATTCTTGATTTAAAAGCTCTATAGCCTTTAAACCTATACTAAATTCTTTTGGATAGAACCTTTTTATTTCCCACAATAAAGCATTACTAAAGGGTAATCCTTTTTCTTGTCTTGCTATAGAAAAACTTATATGATCTGTTAAAGTTAAATAAATATTTTCACTTAGTTCCTCATTAAGTGTCTCTTTAGCATATTTTATAATACTCTCTGTAACCCTCATATACTCCATAGGAATTTGAGTTAATATTGAGAAAAGCTTTCCTGATACAGATTTAGATTTTAAGAAAAATTCCTTTTCTACTTTACTTTTATCTACTTTTTCACCTTTTTTCTTTTGAAATCCAATTCCTGCCCCCAAAAGAATTCTCTCTTGATTTCTTTCATTAACTGCACATATTACATTATTATTTATTATGCGTGTAATTCTCATATATAACACTCCTAGCATATATGAATTTTAAAAAGACCTAATAGGCATATAAATATAACTTATTCAAAATAAATTTACATTTATATACCTATTAGGTCTTGCCTGCTTACCAGTAACAATCCTAATTATTAACATTATTAACTTGATTAAATATTATCATACATATATAACGTTGTCAATAATTAATGTATAACGTTATCAGTAAGTATTATATAAACTTATTTATTTCCTCCTTGTAAGTTATTATTATCGTAAATTATTGAAATCAATTTAGAAAGATAGCCTATATTATTAAAACTAATTTAAAGATAATTAACGAAGATTAACATTAATTAAAATTACAATGTTCTCTATATTTTTGCAATTTCCAAGCTTTCTGATCCCTAGGGCATTATTTTTTTAATTCTAATACTTTTTCAAATGTCTAAAAAAATAAGGAATGGAAATAAAATTTCCATTCCTTATAAAACACTTATTTAGATTCATCTTCAAACCCTAATATCCATGTAGCTATAAATGCACATACAACAGATATTACTATTGTAACTGCTGCTAAATAAAAATTAGTCATTACTCCTGAGCCATCTGTAGGAATAAATGTAGGTAATGCTGCTATACCTGGAGAAACTACAGCATATTGTTTAACTTGCATTATACCTGCAAATAATCCTCCAATTCCACCACCTATCATCGCTCCAATAAATGGTTTCTTAAATCTTAGTAATACTCCAAATATTGAAGGTTCTGTTATTCCTAATACCCCAGTTAATCCTGAAGATAATGCTAGACCCCTAACATCTTGATTTTTTGATTTAAAATAAACTGCTAAAGCTGCTGCTCCAATTGCTACATTGGAAGCTAGCATTCCAGGCATAACAAATGCATCATATCCATGCTCAGCCATAGCTGCAAATACTAATGGAAATAATGCTTGGTTCATTCCTGTCATTACAAGAATTGGAGTTAAAGCTCCAATTAATCCTACTGATAACCATCCAAGCTTAGTATTAATAAATGTTAATCCTTCTGCTACATAATTACCTATTATTACTCCTAAAGGCCCAAGAGCAATTAAAGTAACAGGAGTTACTATTAATATTGTTATTAAAGGCTTTGCAAAGAATTTTATTTCTTTTGGAGTAAATTTATCTACAATTCTATCAACTAAACTCATAAATAATACACCAAGAATTATTGGGATAACTGATGTATTATAAGTCGCTTGAGTTATAGGAATTCCTAAAAAATCTAACCCTGCAACACCATCTATATTAGTATGAACAAGTATAGCTGCTAAAAAAGCTCCCATCATAGGGTTTACGCCTAATTTTCTAGCTGCACTATATCCAACATAAATTGGTAAAAAGAAAAATCCAGCATTATTTATTGTATTTAAAACAACATATGTTCCTGTGTCTGTAGCAAGTCCAAAGAAAGTTACACATATATTCAATACTGCTGATACTAGCCCAGCTGCAACTAATATTGGGAGTACTGGAACAAAAGTTCCACTTATAAAGTCAACAATAGTACCTAAAATATTCTTTTTTCCATCTTCATTAACTTTTCCACCCTTTTTAAAGTTACCTAGTTTAATAAACTCATTATAAACATTTCCAACATCAGTTCCAATAACTATCTGAATCTCTTTCCCTCTGGAAACTATCCCCATTACACCTGATATGCTTTTAATATTTTCTTCACTAATTTTTGTTTCATCATTTAAAGTCAGTCTTAATCGAGTTGCACAATGATTTACCACAGCAACATTATCAATTCCACCACATTCCTTAAGAATATTCGTTGCCATATTTTTGTAATTCATAAAATTTCCCCCTTATCGATCTACCACTCTTTACCATTAGACTTAATTAACTTTGAATACCAATAGAATGAATCCTTTTTGATTCTTCTTAAATCAAGAACATCTTCATCAGTTGTATTTACATAAACTAATCCATATCTCTTTGCCATACCATTACCAGTACTTAATAAATCTGTAAAGGACCATAGATTATATGAAATAACTTCACAACCATCCATTATAGCTAGTCCAACTTGATATATTTGATCTCTTAAGAAGTTAATACGCTCTTCATCATGTACACATCCATCTTCACCAAGAGATTCATGAGCTCCATAGCCATTTTCAGTAATCATCATTGGCAGTTGATAGTGATCCCACATATAACGTAACATATATCTCATAGCAATAGGATCAATTTCCCAATCCCAATCTGTAGTTTCAACATTTGGATTAGCCGCTAATTGATATACACCTGGGTATTTAGGATAGATAAACTGTCCCTTTACTCCATTTTTATTAAGTTGCAGTTCTAAATACTCTTCTTCTGGCTTACAATCCTTTGCCACATTACTTCTGTAGCAATTTAAAGCAAAAAAGTCAATTTTAGCTTCTTTGATTAGCTCCATATCCCCTGGTCTAATATCTGGATCTATATTATTGTCCTCCCAATATTTTTTTATAAATCCGTTATATTCCCTATGAACATATAAGTCATTCCAAACTTTTTCAGTAAGCTCTTCAGCATTCATTGCTGCTATTTGATCTTCTGGTTTACAACTTTCAGGATAAATTGGAACATATCCTGGAACTGGTCCAATCTTTCCTCCATCAACTAATTCATGGCAGGCTATTACAGCTTTAGCATGACAAAGATTCATAATATGATTAATCTTCCACTTCTCCTTTTCCCAATCATCACAGCCTTTATCTATTCCTAGCCAATTACCATAGCATATTTGCATGTTTTGTTCATTGATTGATAGCCAATACTTAACTCTATCTCCAAAAGCTTTGAAACAAACTCTAACATAATGATCAAAAGCATCAATAACAGTTCTATTTCTCCATCCTCCGCACATTTCATCTACCCAAACTGGCATATCATAATGGTATAGAGTCACAATTGGAGTTATATTATTTTTTAATAGCTCATTTATTAAATCATTATAAAACTTAATTCCTTCTGGATTAACTTCTCCATCTTCATGAGGAATAATTCTTGACCATGAAATAGAAAATCTATAAGATGAAAATCCACATTCAGCCATTAATTGTACATCTTCTTTATAATGATGATAGTGATCTGCTGCAATTGAATTATCTGCAAAAGGCTTCTTTTTCTTACTATTTAAATCTATAATTGCTGGTGTCCTTCCACCTTCTGCTACAGCTCCTTCAACTTGCCATGCTGCACTAGATGCCCCCCACATAAAATCTTTCGGAAAAATAGGATTAGTTTTGTAGTACATAAATTCTTCATTCCTTTCAATATTAATTCTTTATATTTCCATACTTTCTTACATATGCACTATAGATAATATCGAACATATAACTTATACCATACTTTTCATAAACACTTCTGCCATCATTTGATCTATCAATAGCACTTAAATGATAGACTTTATCATACCATTTTTTAAACTCTTCATTTCTATTTACAGTTACTAAAATTTTAAATGCATTACTTTGTGAAACATATTCACGAGATGCCATTGCAAAAGTTCCCATAGCAGATATAGTTACTATCATATCTCCTTTATCTAAAGTACTTATTAAAGGCTTGTCAGTATACAAATCAGAAACTATATTAATGATTTTGCCATGAAAAATCATAGATTGTTGAAATTCTTGAATTATAGACATAGCTGCTCCCGCGGTAAGAAAAACTACAGTTTTACTTTTATATATCCTATCTGCAATTTTATCAACTTCATCTACATTCATTCTTTTATCAAGCTCAACTATCATTTCATTTATTTCCCTAGTTAAAGTCTCTCTATAATTCTCCCTATTAGAGTGCTTAATATAATAAGAATATTTATCATCATATTCTTTAAAAGCAGTTTTCAAATCTAAAAAATTATCAAACCCTATAGATTTACAAAACCTTCTTATACTAGATCTTGAAACAAAACATTCTGCAGCAACATCATATATATTTAGTTCTGATAGTTGATGATAGTGCTTCAAAAAATAATGAGCAATCACATAATTTGAACTTTCTTGATGATTCTCATTTATTATTGAAAACAATGAATTCAATAAACTTAACCTATTAATATTCATAAAAATTACCTCATCCTTATAAAGTATTTTTACTACCATCTTTAATCTTATGATAACATTTTCAAGAAGGTAGTGGGGTGCAGTTTTTGCTCCCTATTTATATATTATTTAACTAACTTGAAGAATAATTAAACTATCTCAAGTTAACTTACTGATCTAAATTAATTAAATTATAATTGAATCAGAAAAAATCTTCAAAGACATATAAGATAAGCATTTTTAAAATATAAAGGAAAATAGTATTTAAGTGTTGTAAAAAGTTTATCTGAAATAGGTAATGAATTTAATATCTATAAAAGCGCTGTTTCAGCTTGGGTTCAGATAATCTTATTTATAAATATTTACCAATTAGAAATAGTTAAATCTATTTAAATCTAAATCTTAATATCTACTTAGTTCATACCAATTACTACTCCCATCCTAGCAGCTGTTTTTCTATAGATTCGTAGTCAACTTCTCTGCCTGTAAAGTTATGAAATCTTAACTTTCTAGTATCTGATTTATAAAACTTTTCCTCTTTAGAATTGCCTACTCCCCCATTGCCATTATTATTTTTAGAAATAACCTTTTGATTTAAATAAAGTTCAAACTTCTCCCCAAATAAAGTAAAAGGATTTAGGTATTGTTCAAAGTTAGTACCACTCCATTCACTAACCTTTTTATCAATAACAATTTTAAAATCCTCAGCAGTAAAGCCTTCCCTAAGCCTTGCTGTAATTAATCCAACTGTTTTTCTATTAGTAATTCTATAATTTACATTAGCTCTAATATTTAAATAATTTAATATAAACTCTAACTTATCTTTTATACTTTTTAAATCATTAGTATTTAGAGTAGTTAAGTTATTTAGTAGATTAGTCTTTGTTGTATCATTTGATGAACAGCCCCTATTCATCTCTTTAGATAAAAGGTCTTTATTATTTTGATTAGGGTATTCTGAAATACTTCTATCCTCTTCTTTATTATTAATACTATTCTTATTAATTTCAGTTAACTTATCTTGTGCTAAAGTTTGAGTTTTCTCAATACTTTTATCTGATATTGCTTGTCCTGGAGTTTGCTTTATACTTTTATCCAATATAGCTTGTCCTATTTTAGAAATGTTCTTTTCACTTAATGCTGATTGTCCTATGCTTGAATCGCTATCTTCTTTGCCTGATGATCCTCCAATTATTGAATTATCATTTTCTACTATTAGCATTTCTCCTTTAGCTTCTTTATTGAAGGTAGCTTCTCCATAATTCATTTCCTCTCTAGTCTTACTTTCATTTCTATCAGTATTATCTTCTCTATTTTTAATTAAGTACTCGAAATTCACTTGAATACTTTTTTCGGATTGCTCATCGGAGTTCTGTCCATAATCTAAAGTTTCTTCTCTTATAGTTTTTTTGCTGTTTGGATTACCTGAAATAATATTATCTTTACTATTTGAGTTGTTTAAAATACTGTTTTCTTTATTATTTAAATTTATATTACCAACCGCTTGCCCGCTCATTGAATCTATGTTACTAGTTACTTGTTCAATCCTCTCTCCTCTAACATTTGAATTTCTACCACTATCAGTTTGTCCGTCTATTGAACTCATATAACTAGTACCTTGTCCTCTTATTTCCCCTCTACTATTTAAATTTATCTTATCAATAAATTGTCCGTTTAATTTCTTTCTACTATTCTTATTTTCATCTTCTATTTTACTTAATGATCTATTTTCTGAAGTATATAAAAGATCATTAAACTTATCACCTAAGGTATAATAAGAAAAAGTTCCCCCTTCCTTTTTTGTATAATGAGCAAGAAGTCCTAAATCTCTTAATCTTAGCATCCTCATCATAATAGTTCTTTTACCTAGACCTAAGAAAGGCATTTCGTCAGAAATATTTTTATAACTTACCCAATAGTATTTAACTCCACCTACCTCTTCATAATTCATCTTCCCACTTTTCATAAAATCTTGAAAATACCTAAGTATAGCTAAATCCTTAACATCTAACTGAAGCTCCATAACCTTTTTAACTGAAAAACCTAAAAATGAAAATTGCATATTACATCCTCCTAAACATTATTTAAAATACATTGTCATTAATTAAGTATCCAGTTTTTATGGAAATTGAGAAAAAAATAAATAAGATAAAGAAAACATCTCTACCAATTCTATATCCAGGTAAGTCACTCAGATAGATATTTTATTCATCTTATTATCATATTTATATATAAATTCTTATGTAATAAAAATACCCTAGGAAATTAAAATTAGTATCTCTGACTTTTAATATCCTAAGGTATTTAATATTATTTATTCATTTATTATCTTTAATAAAGCATCTCCATATTTTTCAATCTTTATATCACCGAATCCTGAAACTTCTTTTAGCTCAACTTTATTTTTAGGCATCCTATTAATCAGTCCCATCATTTGCTTATCACTAAATATAAAATATGGTTTTGCATTTTCAGCTCTACTAATTTGCAATCTAAATAATTTTAGCTTTTTTATAAGCTCTTCATTATCTACATTATTAGTCTCAAAATTTATTTCTTTATTTTTAGATACATTGATACTTGCATCTTTATAAGCCCTATTAGTACCTTCATTAATATTAGACTTGTTACTTTTTTGAATATTAATATTAATATTAGTATTATCTTCATTATCAACATTCTTGATGTCAATACTAGCATTATTAACATCCATAGAATTATTTAAATCCATACTTTCACTTTTGCAAGAATTAAATTCTTCTAATAGTTCCCTATACTTCTTTAAAAAACTTGGTTTATTTCCTCTATGAAGATTAAGAAAGCTTTCTGCTCTTCTTTTTAAATCTTCATCATTTGAAGCTTGAAGATCTGAATCTGCATTGGACTTCTTAATGAAGTCTATTAATTGATCTGCCCTAAGTACCTTATTCTTCACTTCTTTCTTAGCAAATTTATAATTTAAATATGTTTTAGGATTAGCTAGTACAACTATAGACTTATAATTTTCATCAAAGAATTTTTCCACTAACATCTTCGTTATTATGTTACTCTTGCTATCTTTTTTAATTCTCTTTATAACATCTAAATGCCTTTGATTTTGAGTTATAGGAGAATAAATGCCTTCTTTGATATATCTTCCTTTAAAGTTATATCTACGTACAAAATTTCCTTGAGAATCAATTTCTATGTTCCCAATTAAGTTTTTACACTCTATTATAAAGGTTCTTTTTCTAGTAACTACAATATAATCAATTTGAGCTGATAAATCATCTATCTCTAAAGTAACATCATGTAATACATACATAGGCATATTACTATTCTTAAGTTCATAAGCTATATTTTTCTCTCCAAGTTCTCCCATAGTGGCTATCTTTAGTTTTTTTCTATCTTATATTTAAAACTACCTTGAGCTTTATTATATAGCTCTTGTAGTTTTGAAATATAGACTTTTAGTTCACTTTCTTCTTTAAGAAAAATTGGTTTGTCTAGTTTATTAAATAAAGCCATAGGATACCTCTCTACCATATATAAAATATGTCTATCTATAATTTATAGATAGACATATTTTATAATTTTAATTATTTATACATATTCTCGTAGTACTTCTTATAATCACCTGATGTAACATTTTCCATCCATTCTTTATTATCTAAGTACCATTTTATTGTCTTTACTATTCCTACCTCAAAAGTAGTTTCTGGATACCATCCAAGCTCATCTTTGATCTTAGTTGGATCTATTCCATATCTTCTATCATGACCTTTTCTATCTTCAACAAACTTCTTTAAGTTTTCAGTTACTTTACTGTCTACATTTTCATTAATATATTTAATAACTGTATCAACTATTTGAATGTTAGTTCTTTCATTATGTCCACCAACGTTGTAAACTTCTCCAAGTCTTCCACCATTAATAACCATATCTATAGCTTTAGCATGGTCTTCAACATATAACCAGTCTCTTATATTTAATCCATCTCCATATATAGGTAGATCCTTTAATTGAAGACAATTATTTATAAGAAGTGGTATTAACTTCTCTGGGAATTGGAATGGTCCATAGTTATTTGAACATCTTGTTATATTAACTGGCATCTTATAAGTATCTCCATATGCCTTAACCATCATATCTGATCCAGCTTTACTTGCAGAATATGGGCTATGAGGATCTAATGGAGTAGTTTCCATAAAGTATCCTGTTTCACCTAATGATCCATATACTTCATCTGTTGAAACATGTAAGAACTTAACTCCTTCTTTCCATCCATCTTCTGTTTCCCAAGCATTTTTTGCACAGTTTAATAAGTTAACTGTTCCTAAAACATTTGTTTTAGCAAATACTTCTGGTTCTCTTATACTTCTATCAACGTGAGATTCAGCTGCAAAGTGAGCAACATAATCTATTTCATATTTTTCAAATAATGAAGATACTAATTCTGCATCACATATATCTCCTTGAACAAATATATGTCTTGAATCATTTTCTATGCTTTTTAAGTTTTCTAAATTTCCTGCATAAGTTAATTTATCTAAATTTATAATTCTTATATCTTCATATTTTTTAAGCATATATAATACAAAGTTTGAGCCTATAAATCCTGCTCCACCAGTTACTAAGTAAGTTTTCATTTAATTCTCTCCCTTATCTCTTTTTAGCTTCTAGCTCGTCCACTATATCCACCAAGTATTTTCCATATCCTGTCTTCATTAAAGGTTTAGCGAGTTCTTTTACCTCTTCAGCTGTTATCCAGCCTTTTCTATAAGATATTTCTTCAAGACATGCTATGTATGTTCCTTGAGTATTTTGCACTGCTTCTACGAAGTTAGATGCTTGAAGCATTGACCCATGAGTTCCCGTATCAAGCCAAGCCATTCCTCTACCTAGCAGGTTTACTTTTAGAGTTCCTTCTTCCATATAAACTCTATTTAAATCTGTTATTTCTAACTCCCCTCTAGCTGAAGGAGATAAAGCCTTAGATTTTTTAACTACAGAATTATCATAGAAGTAAAGACCTGGAACTGCATATTTTGATTTTGGCTGTTCTGGTTTTTCTTCTAATGATATAACCTTATTATTATCATCAAACTCAACTACACCAAAAGCTCTTGGATCTTGAACATAGTATCCAAATACCATTGCTCCTTTTTCTAGCTTTGCCGCCTCTACTAAATGGTTAGAAAAACTTTGACCATAGAATATATTATCCCCTAAAATCATAGCAACATTATCATCGCCTATAAAATCTTCACCTATAATAAAGGCCTCAGCTAATCCATTAGGTTGTTCTTGTATTGCATATTCAATCTTTAATCCAAGCTCAGAACCATCTTGAAAAAGTTCTTTAAAATTAACTATATCTCTTGATGTAGATATTATTAATATCTCCCTAATTCCTGCAAGCATTAATACTGACATTGGATAATAAATCATAGGCTTATCATATATTGGCACCATTTGTTTTGACATTGACTTGGTTACTGGATACAGTCTTGTTCCTGATCCTCCTGCTAATACTATCCCCTTCAATATACTTCTCTCCTTATTCCTTTTTGCTTTCTAAGAATAAATCTTTATTAGTAAATAACTCTACTTCTTTTTTAATTTTACCTATGTCATTATCCCACCATCTAGACTTCTTAATACTTTTAATTTCATCTTCACTAAACCTATATCCGACCACTTTTCCAGGTATTCCAACAACTATAGCATAATCTGGTACATTTTTAGTTACAACAGTCCCAGCACCTATCACTGCACCATCCCCTATACTCGTGCATTTTGATAATACTATAGCATTTTGTCCTATCCAAACATCATTACCAATTACTAATTTACTTCGTTCAATCTTTTCATCTGAAACATATTTAATAGCAGGATTATAAGCAAGTGGATGTGTTGTAATAAAATCTAGTGGATGATTTGCATTAAAAATGTAAACATCTTTTGCAAATGAACAGTACTTCCCAATCTTTGTACCACTTGCAATTTTTTCACAGTTAAAGCACCCACCATAACTACCTATTCCTATCTCAATATCATACCAATTATTGTATAAATCTCTTATAGTTTTTGACCACATTTCTCCTTTTTCTAATTTACTATAAATATATATAATAAATCTTCTCATTCTATTTGACCTAATTTTATATAACATTGATCGAAACATATGTCCTCCTACAAATTATAAAACTTATATTCTTTTATTTATTATTCTTTTTATAGTCCCTAAAAATGTTCTTATCTTTTTTTTATTACTTTGATATTGAGAAGATTTTTTTATACCATTTTCATACTTAGGTACAGCTTTATTAAAAAGCTTCATAGCATTTACTCTAGAAGTTAATGTAGTTCTTCGCTCATACTGATAAGGTTGAACAAACTTTAAATTTTCCTTATTAAAAATTTCTACCTTTATTTTTTTATCACTTATTAATCTATTGATTAGGCTTTGTCCTAAGTTGTTTCTTACTACTACTAAACTTTTCCCACTACCTTCAGTAAATATAGGATACCCTTTTTCATCACAGTCCCATCCGTCACCAAAAACTAAATCTGCCGCCATACCAACTCCATCTGGACAAACTTTGCACCTTGGATGAAGATATCTATTTAATACTTTTCCCCAACTATCATCATATGGCATTTTAAATTCTTTTCCTTCTTTATTTACAGCTGTAGTAAATCCAGGCCATCCATTTCCTCTATATCCAAATTCTACAACATCATCCATTTTCAAAGAAAACTTTTCTAATATTTTCATTGTACCCTCAATACTCGGTGTACCTGCACAGAAAAATGAAATTTTATAAACTATTATATCCTTTATATCTGGATTTATTTTTTCATAATTTCTTAATGCAACTATATCACATGGACGCCCAACAAAAGCATATTTTAAATTTTTATCAAGATTCATTAAAACTTCATTTAATGGTGATGCTGGACAATATTTAGAACCTGTATTATTAATTATTTTATTTATATCATTCGTTACTACCACTTTATTTCCTAATACATTTTCCTTATCTTCCTGTATATGTATTACATAATCAACAAGATTATTTTCTATTAGATAAACTAAAGTTTGAGTTATAGTTCCTCCAGAAGAGCCTTTAAATCTAATTTCTTCATTAGAGGAGTACCCTAGATATATATCATTATAATCTCCCCATATATAATCATTTCTATTTTCATTAGCATAAGTTTTAATTCCAGGACATACATCATTTACTAAAGTTTCCTCACTAATTTCATCACTTACATGTTTATAATCATTTATAGTTAAAAACCCTTCATTGTTATAATCAATCTTTGAATCTTTTGAGAAATTAGTACAAATTCCACAACCTATACATAAATTTTTATTTACAACTTCATTAATCTTTACTAACTTCATTTTTCCTCCATCAAATTTAACTTTTCTTAATAAAATTTAAATCTTCCTTCTTTATATATCCCACTTTTATAAAAACTAATATTGAAATTAAATATATAATTCCTCCAAATATTATAAATTTTAATATTGGTGAAATTTTAATTATACTACTTATAAAATATATAGGGATAGCTATAATAGATGGAAGTAAAAATATTTTAATTAGTTTTTTATAAGGTAATACTCTTTGAATTTTTACATTAAGTCCTTTGCTTATTTTAAGTAATTGCAGATATACCATAGAATAATGAACAATAGCTGTAGATATAGCAGGACCTATTATTCCAAAAATTCTTAAAAAGACTATATTCAAAACAATATTTAATAGTATTCCTATCATTGAATTATACATTACATATTTTTGCTGTTTTATAACTATTAATATATTTCCAAACACAGTAAAGTATAAAGGAAATTTCATAAGATAAATAATAAAAATAGGAGTGCTACTTTCTACATATTTATATGAAAATATTAATTCTATATATTCTCTAGAAAATAAAAGTGCTATCCAAAATATTGGAAACATTATTAAAGCAGTCTTTTCACTAGACTCTCCCCAAATTGATAGTACTTCATTTGAGTTTTTATTTTCAGAATAACTCTTGGACATTCTTGGCAAAACAACTGATGCAATTGAGATAGTTATTATTCCAACTAAAGGTATATCAGTTGCAGCATTTGCATATGCTGCATATTGCTCTGGTGTATATCTATTAGATATAAACAAATTATCTATATATATATTTAAATTTTGTACTAACGCAACTACCCCTAAAGGTATAGCAAATCTAATTTGTTTATATAATAGTTTATATTCTATTTTAAACTTTAAAGCTTCCTTTTTCTTAATTGAAAAATACATAATTATCGTTCTTAAAAATTCTATAACTATCATACAAAAAAGTATATAGTATAAATTTCTTATCTTTATAGTAACAAATGCTAATGTCAGAAAATTTACTATAGTATAAACAATATATACTCTCCCCAGCATTACTGTATTATTACTTGATATATATAAATTCTCTAAGAAACTTGATATTATCATTATAAATATTTGTATAGCTAATAAACTTATATAGTTTAAAATATCTGGATTATTTAATAATACTGCTAATTTTTCTTTAAATATTACTATAGATAAACTACTTATAACAGCTATTGCCGATAATACAACTATTGTGTTTCCTATTAATCTTTCTTTATCTTTTCTACTCGAAGATACATAAAAGTAACTAATAGTTGTCGGAATACCTACAACGCATATAGAAGTGGCTAAATTTATAATTAAATTTACTTGTTTATATGTACCATATAAACTTTCTGTAAATAATCTAGCTATAATCATATTAAATATAAGCATAAGAACTCCTCTTATGCCTTTACTAAATGTAAGGATTAATGAATCTTTTAACACATTTCTTCCCCCATAAATTACTTTTCTTCTATTATGTCAATTATTGTTTCTATTTTTTCTTTTAATAATGGAATTTCTTTGCTTAGCTTATCTTTTATTTTCATTCTATCATTGAAATTATCTATTATAGAATTTATTATTTCATCTTCACTTTGCTCTCTAGGATCTGTTACACAATAACCTAATCCAATCTTATCCCATATTCCAATAAACTTCCTACTATATGCAATAGGGCTTGTTGGAACACATGTAGAAATAGCACCTATACATGCGTGCATTCTACTCCCTATAAAATAATCACATCCACTTATAATAGCTTTTATCTCATCTTCTCTATAATATTTATCTATTGTTTTTATATTAATTTTCAATTTAGAGTTTAAATCAGAGGCAATTTTTTTGCATATTCTAAAATCATCTTCAACTTCAAATTCTTTTGTCATAACATGAGGTATTAATATTATTTCTGTATTAGACATTTTACTGAATCTTTGAATTAATAAATCTATTAATTTCTTATAATCAGCTTTTAAGTTAAACATGTTTTTACCATTATATCCACCATTGTATAATAAAGCACTTACATTTATACCTACTTTTATATTATTGGGATTATCAATAAACTTTTCTATATTTAACTCATTATCTGGCTGCATGTAAAATGCCATGTCAGGAATAAACTTCACTTCTCTTTTTATTCCTAATTCTTCTACTGCAACTTTCTTACTTATTTCATCTCTAACAAAAACATATTCTGCCTTATTAAGTATTTTTTTTGCTGTATTTTTAACTATACTACTATTAAAAGGTCCTAACGTCTGTGGCATTATTATTAATTTCTTATTTAGCTTAATTGCCATTAATTTTATTAATGAATGTTGAATAAATCTTTTAATTCCGTAAATATCACTAAAACTATCCCCTTCACTAATATCCCAAATTTCATCACACTCTTTTATTTCTTTTATTATATAATTTTCTCCAAAAGTTTTACTTTTTATATAAGCTTCTATTAAATTCTTTTTACCACAAGGAATTTCTTTTACTAATACACTTGCATCATTATATTTAACAGTATTAGTGACAATTTCACTTACGGTATATGATAAAATAATAATCTCTGTATTTATACCAAATTTGTCAAGAATAAGCATAACTTGCCCCCTTGTTAATGCGTTTACTCCTTTATTTCCTGAATTTAGCGATGCACCTGCTAAAATTATTTTCTTCATATTATATTACTCTCCTATATTATTATATTGATTAATAACATTATTTTTTATGGATTTGTTTATTAAATTCTCTTCCTAATTTAATGCCTTCCAGTAATGATTTATATTTATTTATTTCACCTTTTAATAAATATTGTATTGCTCTAATAATTCTTGTACTATAAAAGAATGTTTTACTTTTAAATTGGTAATTATCACATTTATATTTATTCATAAATATTAATCTATTTCTAGTGCACCATTTTATTGAAAATGGTGAATCTTCTCCCCCTGATGAAGAGCTTACTTTATGATAAATAACCGAATCAGTACAAACTTTAAGCTTATAGTTAGCATCTAAAACCATTTTACAGAAATCTACGTCTTCATAATACATAAAATACTCTTCTGGCAGTAATCCTACTTTTTCAAATACTTCTCGTCTTACTAACATACAACAACCTGAAATAAACTCTGTATCTATAATAGACCCTTCCTGTTTATACTTTTTCCCCATATTGCTATGTATAGCTATATACTTTTTCCAATCAATAGTTCCACCACAATACCAAATTTTATCTGGATTATCATAATACATAATTCTAGAGCTAACTATTCCTATACTAGAATCTGACTCCATGCAATCTACTAATTTTTCTATGCAATCATCTTCAATAATTGTATCATTATTAAGTAATAATATATATTCATCTAATCTATCAATTGCATACTTAATTCCTATATTATTTCCCGCTGCAAAACCATTGTTTTCTTTATTTAATATAAGTTTGTAATTATTTTTATTTTCTTTTAACACCTTTTTTGATTCCTCTGAAGAATTATTATCAACAACTATTATTTCATTTATTAATTTAGAGTTTTTTTTAATACTATTTACACATTCTAAGGTATCTTCTTCATTATTATAATTCAATAATATTATGCTAATTTTCATTTTTCACCTTCTATTTTATTTATTCTTCCCACATATTATATATCTAAGTACTTTACTTTTATTTATTATAAATTTAGCAATCAGTATAGATATTGATATACTTGTAATAACACCAATCAATATAACAAAAACTATATTAATAAATTCTAATTTAAGTAATACTGTAATTATTCCTATGGTAATAAATGGATTGTGTATCAAATATATTTCATAATTATACTTAGAAATCACATCTAATATCTTGATTATTAATTGACTCTTAATTATATTACTAATATAATATAATAAATAAAAAGCAGAAATTGATGATCCCATCGATAGGATAGGATTTATAGCTAAATATACACCTTTTTTTCTTATAATTAATAGAATAAAATTACAAATAATAAATATTATGATATTAAATAACACAGAAGTTGATTTAAATGGTATTACTTTTGTTTTACTATTAAAATAATTCTTAAATATAATAGCTCCCAATTGGAAATAAAAATTATAATAAAGTATTCTTGCTAATAACATATACTCTGTATATATATATCTATAAGATAATACTGCCAAAATTAATGAAATTACCAATAATTCTATTTTTTCCTTTTCTATATACTTTCTTATAATAGAATTAGCAATTATAATAATAAACAATACATATATAAACCATAAATGCTTATCAATATTAGTATTAGAGAATACTATTCCTTTAAACATATCTGATAAATTATAAATACCCTTTATTAGATATGTTTCATTAATTATAAAATTACGAGCAACAATAGCTGTATTTACTATTAAATATGCTAGTAACGACATTGTTATATATGGAAGTATCAGTCTTGGTGTTTTCTTCCTTATAATATCTTTAAAATTATATTTTATCTCATAATTTGAATAAATTATTCCTGATAAAATGAAAAATACTGGCATATGGAAAGTATAAATAAAATTAAACAAATCATTAGCTATAACATTCTGTCTTATATCCTGAGTTATTGCATGACCTAATACAACTAGTATACATAAGATTGCTTTAATTATATCTATTTGCTTACATCTTGATTTATTCATTTTAATTATTTCCTTTTATCTTTTTATTTTTAAAATCTATTTTTTTAGAAATATTAATAAATGGTACTTCTACTAAATAATACACAATAGTTGAAGTTAATAATATCATAAAAAATATTATAATTGCAAAAATCAAACTATTAATATTACTAAAGTTGATATATTTAAAGGCCGCTTTCATTACAATAGCATGCATTAAATATATCGAGTAACTTATATTACCTAAAAATATTAATATTTTATTTCCTACATTAAATTTATAAAAAATATAAAATAATATCATTCCCATAGAATAAGTAATATAATATCTATACCATGTTTCCGAGAAACCCATATCACTGCTATAAGATAGTATCGTTATTGGAAGTAGCATAATAAAAAATATAATAACAACCTTATATAAAATGCCTTTCCCAATTTCCCCATCTATAGATAACCTAAATATGTATCCTATAAACATTACTATGATTCCTAAAAAAACAGCAATAGGAAGTCTTTTATCGGTAATATATCTAATTGCTCCGAAAAACAAAGATAATCCTAACATAACATAAACAATATTAACTATAACTTTATTATTAAATAAAAACTTTCTATATAACAATAGAATACATAAAAAATAGAAAATTAGCTCTATTGGTAAAGTCCAATAGACTGATATAATATTCTCTGCGCCTAAAAATTGTTGTAGCATAGTAATATTAGAAATCAACTGATACTTTGAATTTACGCCAAATATTATCACCATTAGAATTATAGATAACCAATAAACAGGATATAGTCTCAATATTCTGTTTATAATAAAACTTTTTTTTGTTCTTCGCTTTAGTGTATATGGTACCAAAAATCCACTAATTAGAAAGAATACTACTACCCCTACTTTCCCTATATCTATAACTCCTATTGTAATAAAATCTAATATACTTTCTATAAAATTTTCACTATATCCATAATTTGATTTAATTAATTCCCATAAATGCAAAATAACTACCATAATTGCTGCTAATCCTCGTAAAGAAGTTAACCAATTAAATTTATCTCCTTTTAAAACTTCATTATTACTCTTCATTTTTATCCTCACTAACACAATTTATAATTAATCTATATTTTAATTTTGTTGTTTAATAATATCTTTACTAAAAATAATGTAATCAGCTAATCCATAATAAATCCATATATAATTATATGTAAAATTACTTACCGAAACTAATAAAACAACATTTGTTATTAATATTAACATCATTAATGATGGATTTTTTTTCTTTAATATTATTATACTTTTTAGTATATATGCAAAATACATACTAAATCCTAATATCCCAACTTGAACTAACCATGTACTAAATAAATCATAACTTTTAGTTGTACCAAAACCTATTCCAAAAATTAAATTTTGAGAGAATACTTGCATCTGATTAATAAATGCATTACCTCTTCCTACTCCTGATACATGTTTCCCAGTTATTTTATCAAATAAACTTACTATTCCCTCTGTTATTAAATCTCTAAATAAAAACACACCAATTATAAATATTACCACTGTAATATAGTATACTATTATCTTTTTGATTGCTATTTTCCCGTTCTTTTTTCTTTTTAATAGTACTATATCTGCTAAAAGATAAATAAAAATCCCTAAGTAAAATCCTGATGAATTAGATACTATCCCTATTATAATTCCAAGCAAAGCTAATATTAAATATTTTATTTTAATATTAGCTCTGAAAATTGTTAAATACATTGCAATTATTGGTGTAATAAACAATGCTAAGATAGATGCCTCTGCATTAACTGATGCTAATCTAGGTCTTCCAAGAAAATATTGATCATTTACATATACTGCATTTCTAAAAATTAAATTAAATTCGTTTGTAGGAATTATTAATTGAAATATCCCTAAAGTTAATACACAAACAAATGATATTCCTAAAATTTTAAAAGTTTTTTTTATATTAATGATGTTATTACTAAATAATATATAAGTAATAAAATAAACAATATATGATATAATTAAATAACAATATTGCGTAATATTTTGAATAGAAAATCTAACATTTTCATAAATATCATTAGGTGATAATACAATAAATTTACTTTTATATGGTATTAATAAGATAGATAATCCACAAATAATAACAAATACTAATAACGATTTTCTTATTTTTACCTTAAAATTAATCCTTTTAGTTAATACTAGAAATGAGAATTTTAAAAAAAGTATTAATGATATAATCTGGTATGCAGTTATACTACTAGCTCTTCCTAAATTAAATATAGAGACACTAGTAAAAGCAGAAAAAAACACCAAATTATAAAATATGAAGTCTATCTTTTTAAACAAAATAATTACAAAGTATGGTATTAATAAATATGCAGTCATTGTAATTTCCATCTTTTCACCTCATAACCTAAATACACAATTTATTTTAATTTAAATATATCGTATATTTTAATATTTATTTGTTTAGAAATTATAGATTCAGAATAATTTTTCTCAATAAACTCTAATGACTTGCTTTCAAATTCGCTTAATTTTTCATCATTATTTAAGTAATAATTTATTTTTTCTGCAAATTTTATAGGATTATCTTCTATTATAATAAATCCATCTTCACCTTCTTTGCAAATCCCCTCTGCACCAATTCTCGTAGATAATACAGCTTTTCCCCAGGACATTGCTTCTAATATCTTTATCCTAGTTCCTCCACCTATCCTTAAAGGAACTATAGTTAATGCCTTATTAGCTACAGTATCTTTCATACTTTCAACTTCTCCAAGTATTATTAAGTTATCTTTTTTAACCTTATATGCCCATTTGGGAATATTTCTCCCTGCTATATATACTTTTATATCTTTATCTACATGCTCAATTATCTCGTTAATAAAATATCTAAGTCCATCTTCATTTGGAAACCACGAAAAAGTACCATAAAATATTACAGCCTTTTCTTTATTAACATTTTTTACTGGATCAATATCCATACTTACTGGTTTTAACAGAACTTTATCTTTATTGGTGTATTTTATTATTTCTTGATAATCTTCTTTACCATATGTTATTGCCATATCAGCTTTAGATATATATTTTTTTTCACTTTTCTCAATAGACCTTAAAAATTTTCTATGCAATATTGATTTTTTATTATTCTTTTCAAAAAGTTTTTCATATGCTTCATATTCTAAGACATGACTGTCAACAATTACTTTAATATTCTTTTCTTTAACTAAATTTTTTATTTTTTTATTTATTAAATGAATAGCCATATAAGTATGCTCAAATAATAATATTTCTATATTATCATTTTCTAATTTATTAATAATTTCATTAACCATTTTTGTACTATAGAACCTAGTAAATAAATATGATTCTCCAGTAATCATTTTATATATACTTAGCAAGTTAACCTTTTTAGGCTTATTCAAACCTTTTGGATTATTAAAATTATTATTATTTAATATTTCTTCGTCTGTATAACACAAATAATTTATTTCATGTCCTGCTGTTTGAAACTCTCTTAAAGTTCTATAAATTGCAATCTTATTCCCTGCATTTAAATTGTTTAAATCTGTTGGGGAAACAGCTAGTATTTTCATTTTACTTCTCCTTATATTTGCTTAGCTTTAATATTATATAATATTCCAGTGCTTCTCTTCTTTAAAATCCTTATATTTACTATCTATAAAGTTTTGTATCTTTTGTTTAAATACTATTTCATCAAACTGTAAAGAGTGTTCTCTTATTTTATACTTATCAAACTCTAAAGTTTCAAATCTTTTAATAGCATCAATTAATGAATTCTTATTCTGTTTTTCAAAGAACACACCAGTCTTAACCTCTACTACAGTTTCTAAAGCTCCACCTTTTCTATAAGCAATCACAGGTCTTCCACTTGCTTGAGCTTCTAATGGTGTTATTCCAAAATCCTCTTCTCCAGGGAAAATAAATGCTCTACATTTAGAGTAATGTTCTTTAATTATTTCATCTGATTGTCTCCCTAAGAATTTAATGTTGCTTTTCGCCATTGATTCTAATTTTTTTCTTTCAGGCCCATCACCTATCACAACTAGTGGTAACCCTAATTCATTAAATGCTTCTATTGCTAAATCTATTCTTTTATACTCCTGCAATCTCGATACAACTAAAAAATAATCTTCATCTATATCTGAAATATTAAATAGACTACATCTAACAGGCGGATGTATAACTACTGATTCTCTTCTATAATGTTTCCATATTCTTTTCGCAACATTTTCTGAATTAGCTATAAAATAATCTACTCTATCAGCTGAAGCATTATCCCATAATCTAACACCTGTTAAAAAGTAACTTAATAACTTTGATTTTAAGCCTCCCTTTCCAGCCATCTTACCTGCATATTCATGTGAAAATTCCCATGCATATCTCATTGGTGAATTACAGTAACATATGTGTAAAGTACTAGGTGGCGTAATCACACCTTTGGCTATACTTGTGCTCTGACTTAATACAATATCATATTCATTTAAATTAAAACTTTCAATAGCTGTCATCATAAATGGAAATAACTTTCTATGATTTTTTATTTCTTTATTATTTCTTTGCAAATATGAAGTAATAATATTAGCTTCTTTTAATATCCCTTCTAATTCACTTCTATTACATATTGTTGTGTAAATTGGTGAATCTGGATACATCTCACAAAAATTAGTTAATATTCTCTCAGCCCCCCCCATAAATGGTAGCCAATCATGGACTATTGCTAATTTACTCATTTCTTCCTCCATTCACTGAATATTTCCTCCAGTATTCAATAATATCTTCAATAGATTCATCTATTGAATATTTTATATTCCATCCCGTTTCACTTTTTAATTTTCTATTATTACACTCAATCTTAGGTGTATCTATTGGTCTAAATTTATTTTTATCTATTTCTATCTTTACTTTAGTTCTAGACTTATCAACTATTATATCTAAAATTTCTCTTATACTTATAGCCTTACCAGACCCAACATTGTAAACCTCTCCATTATTACCATTTTCTAAAATCAATCTGTATGCACTTACTATATCTCTTACATCAGTAAAATCTCTTTCAGCTGATAAATTACCTACTTTAATAATTGGTTCTAAAATCCCTTTTTCTATTTCTACTATCTGCGAAACAAAATCAGGTACTACGAATCCTTTTCCTTGTCCTGGCCCTATATGATTAAAAGCTCTTACCATCATTACATCAATTCCATAAACTCTAGAATATAACTTAGCTACTTTTTCTTGAGTTGCTTTTGAAATCCCATAAGGGTTTAGAGCATTTAACTCATCTTCTTCTGATACTGCTTTCGTATAATCAATATCTCCATATTGCTCACTTGAACCTATTAGTAAAAGTTTAGTCTTTAAATCTAATTCTTTTATTGTCTCTAAAATATTAATTGTCCCATTTACATTTACATCAAATGTTTTTTGTGGAATTTCCCAAGATAACTTCACAGAGCTTATTGCTGCTAAATTAACTATATAATCAGGTCTTATCACTTTAAATACATCTAAAACATTTTTTTTATCTAAAATATCTAAACTAAACATATCAATATTTTCACAAATATTGATTGGATTTAAATCTGCTCCATAACATCTATAGCCATTATTTTTAAATTCATTAGATAAATGGGTTCCTACAAACCCATTTATTCCTATTATTAATACCTTTTTCATATAACCTCTTACTTATCTAAAGTAGAAGCAACTTCTTTACTTACTTCCATAAACGCAATTTCATTACTTACTTTTTCTAAATCAGACTTCATCATTCTTTCAACTAATTCTTTAAAACTAACTTCTAAATTCCAATCTAATTTATTTTTTGCTTTTTCTGGACTTCCTAATAGTAATTCTACTTCTGCAGGTCTATAGAACTTAGGATTTATTCTTACAACAACTTTTCCATTTTCTTTGTCTTTTCCTATTTCATTTTCAGCTTTTCCTTGCCATTCTATTTGAATTCCAACATATTTGAAGGCTAATTCAACAAATTCTCTAACTTTATGTGTTTCTCCTGTTGCTATTACATAATCATCTGCATTATCTTGTTGAAGCATTAACCACATAGCTTTTACATAATCTTTAGCATGACCCCAATCTCTTTTAGCATCTAAATTTCCTAACTCTAAACAGTCTTGTAAACCAAGTTTAATTCTTGCTACTGCATCAGTAATTTTTCTAGTTACAAATTCTTTTCCTCTTCTTTCAGATTCATGATTAAAAAGTATTCCTGAACATGCATACATATTATAGCTTTCTCTATAATTTTTTGTTATCCAATGTCCATAAAGCTTTGCAACTCCGTATGGACTCCTTGGATAAAATGGCGTTTCTTCAGTTTGAGGAATCGCTTGTACTTTCCCAAACATTTCACTAGTTGACGCTTGATAAAATCTTGCTTCTGGTTTAACAATCCTTATTGCTTCTAATATGTTTAAAACTCCTATTCCATCAATATCTGCTGTAGCATGTGGTTGATCCCATGATGTACCAACAAAAGATTGTGCTGCTAAATTATATACCTCGTCAGCTTGAGAGATTATCATGGCATTTACTAAAGAAACTAAATCAGTCATATCTGCATCTATAAGAGTAACATCATTTTTTAAATGTTCTATATTTCCATAATCAACCTTGCTTTTTCTTCTCATTATTCCATAAACTTTATATCCCTTTTCTAATAATAGCTCAGCTAAGTATGAACCATCTTGTCCTGTTATTCCAGTAATTAATGCATTTTTTCTCATTATAATTCCTCCAGCTCGTATATTAAACTATATTTTTTAATTTTTTAACATTTACTACATTAGACTTTTGTCCAATAATTATTTTCCCATCATTTTCTATAACATATATATCACTAAGCCCTTCAACTATCACCTTATGATTAGAAGAAACTAATAAATTATTCTCTCCTTCTATAGCTCTAGCCTCACCTATTACTATGTTTCCAAGCTCATCTCTTTCTGTATATCTTTCTACTGCTTCCCAACTTCCAATATCATCCCATCCAAAATCACTTGGTATAACATATATCTCCTTAGATTTTTCTAATACTGCATAATCTATTGATATAGCTTCAGTATTCTTATAGCTATCATTAATTAATTCTTGCAAATCATCTTCTTTTACATATTGAATCTTATGAAGTGCTTCGAAAGTATCAGGTGAATATTTACTTATTTCATTTAGTATATTATCAGATTTCCAAATGAACATTCCCCCATTCCACAAGTAACTCCCATTAGCTACATACTCCTCTGCTAACTCTTTATTTGGTTTTTCTACAAACCTTTCTACCTTAACAACTTCACAGTCATTATTTTTATCTTTTATTTTACTGCACTTAATATATCCATACCCAGTTTCTGCCCTATTTGGCTCCATACCTAAAGTTAAAATTGCATCTCTATTTTTCACAATAAATTTTTCTGACTCTAATACAACTTTTCTAAATTCATCTTCATTATTAATTAAATGATCTGATGGTAATACTACCATAGTTGAATCTTTATAATACCTATTAATTACAAGGGCTGATAAAGCAATACACGGAGCAGTGTTTCTTCCCTCTGGTTCAACTATTATATTTCTTTCTGGAAGCTCAGGAAGCTGTTCCTTAACTAAATCTACATACATTTCTCCAGTACAAATAAAAATTCTTTCTATTGGAATAATCGGCTTTATTCTATCTACCGTCATTTGTATCATAGTTTTATCACCAATTAAGTTTAAAAACTGTTTAGGCTTTTCTTCTGTTGATAATGGCCAGAATCTAGTTCCCTTTCCACCAGCCATAATTAAAGCGCATAACATTCTTGTTCCCCCCTTTTAACAAGCATTCTTATCTCCAAACAACACAAAAATTGTCTTAAATATAAGTTTTATATCTAATGCTAAATTTCTATCTCTAACATATTTAATATCAAGATTCATCCAATCCTCAAAGTCTATATTATTTCTTCCGGAAACTTGCCAATAACATGTAAGTCCTGGTTTAACATTTAATCTCTCTAGCATCCAAGGTTCAAACTTAGCTACTTCTTTTGGAAGACTAGGTCTAGGTCCAACTAAGCTCATTTCACCTTTAAGTATATTTATTAATTGTGGAAGTTCATCTATACTTGTTTTTCTAATAAACCTTCCTACTTTAGTAACTCTAGGATCTTCTTTCATCTTAAACATAGGTCCTGACATTTCATTTTGCTTTTGAAGTTTTTCTTTAAGTTCTTCTGCATTTTGAACCATTGACCTAAACTTAAGCATATTAAATTCTCTGCCATTTAAGCCTACTCTTTTCTGTGAAAAGATAATCGGCCCCTTTGATTCTAGCTTTATTAAAATAGCCACAATTAACATAACTGGGCTTGCTATTATTAACCCTATTAAAGATAAAACAATGTCTAGAAGTCTCTTAGTTACATTATAAAACAGTCTATTTCCTTCAGTTATAACTTGAACTTCTAGACTGTTTTCTTCATCTGACTGTAATCTCTCCATATTGTTTACCCCCTTATTTATTAATTCAATCTAAGTAGTATTATTATTTAAACAATCCTAATAGTCCCTTTTTTTCTTTTAATGAACTTCCTATAAACAATATTTCTTCATTTTTAAGAAGTCTTTCTCCTGAATCTTTTAAATAGCTAAAATAGTTTCTATCCATAGCTTTTAAAGCATCTGCCCCCCTGCTCATATCAGGATTTCTCTTTAAATCTCTATGAGCATCAGAGCCTATAAAGCTATATATTTTATTTTCAAGAAATATTTCTGCAGTTTTTCGTACATCCTTACCAAAGTCTCCAGTAATACTTCCTAGATTTAGCTGAAATAAATAACCTTCCTTTATAAACTCATTTATCAAAGAAGGCTTGTTAATAAACCTATAATATCTTTCAGGATGGGCAATTACTGGTACTATTCCTCTTAGTTGTAGTTCATATAGTATTTCCACAACTTCTTTGATAGAAAAATTTCTCATATTAAACTCAATTAACATATATCTAGAATCATTTATAGTTCCTATTTCTTTATTTAAATAACTTTCTAATATACGCTCTGAATAATAAACTTCTTGTCCGCAGTAAATTTCTAAATTTAGTCCAAGTTCTTTAGCAAGGGATCTAACTTCCTTAGCTCTTTCCTTTACTTCAGTTATCTGGGCTTCATAATGTCCTTGCAAGTAATGAGGTGTTAACACTAATTTAGTAGTTCCTCCCTCCTCAGCTTGTCTTAACATATTTGCAGTCATTTCTTTAGATTTTGAACCATCATCTATGCTCCAAATTAAATGAGAATGTAAATCTACCATTTCGCACCTCCATCTAAATTTAAAAAATATATATTATTTATAATGTGGCAATCTAAGGAAATACCTAGATTGTCACATTATAAAAAACGTCTTATTGATCTAATACTTTATATTTAATTAAACTCTCATTTTGCTTATTAATATTTATTTTTACTATCTATTATTTTTCCCCATAATAGTAGTAGTATTTATTTCTATTAGTATCCACCCCATTTAATACTGTTCCAATTATATGGGCATTAACTTTCTTTAGAAGATTTATTGCATTTTGCACTCCTTCTCTTTTAGTTCTTTCTGCTCTTACTACTAATATTGTCCCATCTACCTTAGTTGAAAGAATCTGTGAGTCTGTAACTGCCAGTACAGGTGGCGTATCTAATATAACATAATCATATTCTTCCTTTAAATATTCTATAAGCTTACTCATAGCCTTAGAAGATAACATTTCTGATGGATTAGGTGGTATCTTACCTGAAGTTAAAACTGACATATTCTTATTATATCTATGAACGGCTGTTTCTAAATCTTCTTTACCTATTATTACATCTGACAATCCTACTATATTAGATATCTTAAACTTTTTATGTATAGATGGCTTTCTTAAGTCGCAATCTACTAATATTACTTTTTTATCACCTTGTGCTAAACATAAAGCTAAGTTACCTGCAGTTGTTGATTTACCCTCTCCTGGATCAGAGCTTGTAATTACTATAGCTCTATATTCCTTATCAAAGGACGAATATTGAATATTTGTTCTTAAAGTTCTATAACTTTCTGCTGCTATAGATTTAGGTTCTTTTTCAACTATAAACATTTCTTCCTCCTATTTATCTTTCATATTAGGTATAGATCCAAGTACAGGAAGGTCTAACTCCCTTTCTAATTGATCTTTATTCTTGAAAGTATTATCTAAGAATTCTAGTAAAAACGCTAGTCCAACTCCAACCATTAACCCAAGTAAAAAAGCAATTGCTATATTCATCTTCTTATTTGGACTAACTGGCTTTTCTGGCAATTCTACAGCTTCAATTATCTTAATATTTCCATTTGGCACTAGTTCCTTAGAAGTTTTAATAAACTCCTCTGATATTTCCTCTATTACTACTTCAGCTTCTCTTGGATTTTTACTCTTATATTTTATTTGTAATATTTGAGTATCCGCAACAGAAACTACTGTTAAATTGTTCAATACTTCTTCTGGTTCTAATGTAAGGCTAGTACCTTTTAAACTTCTAGAAACTAAATCCTTAGTTTTAATTGCTTCGGAATATGTCTTCATAAGTTTTTGGTACATCGTTACATCATTTTGACTATAACTTTGATTTTCTCCATCATCCTTACCTATAAAAACTTTTGTACTTGCTTCATATTGCGGCTTAATAACAAAAAAGCTTAAAGTAGCTGAAGCTACTGTTGCTAGTAAAGTAATTACAACTATCATTAGCCATCTTTTCTTTAAGGCTTCAAATAACTCATCTAACCTTATCACTTGCTCTTCCAATTAACTTCCTCCTAACTATAAATAACCTAGTTGTCATATAAATTAATTTTCTATTAACCTTTTAAATTAAAGTTAATTTCCATTAAAATATTTTATATTTCTATAACTTTTTCATTTTTTATTTGCCTGTTTTCTAAGCATTTTAAATTATAACACAATGTGAATATTTTTGAATAAGAAAATATCTACCCCTTCTTACATTTTAATCTAATTCAACGTTTTTTCGGTATTTTCCCAATAAGTTCTCTCTAGGTTATTTTTATTTATAAATTCAATTTTAATGATAATATATTTATATTAAAATGTAAAATATCCCTTATAATATTTTTTTAATAAAAAACTCTATATTACAAATATTTCTCTGTTTCAAATTGTTGAAAATTATAAAAAATATATAACAATTCATTATTTCACCCTTAATAGAAAATATTTAAATTCTTATTTTACCCAAAAATAATTTCTTTTTTTATTCTTCTCACGCCTATTTTTTCTCATAATTCCATCAGTTTTGAAAATACCAAGACCTCTTTTTCCAATTTTCTCAATTTCTTTATCTATTAAATTCTTTTTTATCTCTTCTTCAAAACCAATAAAGTCATATACATTCTTCTTAATTAATTTCTTAGCAGCTTTCTCCACACTTTTACCATAAGCTCCTGTTAAACTTTCTACATCTAGTTGAAATAAACAACCTTCTTTTTTTAATTTATCTATTTTCTTATAATCTTTATTAATTTCTTCTATTTTCTCTGGAGCAACTATTATAGGAGTAACTTGGACTAAATTTAGTTCAAAAACTAATTCCATAATTTCATCTACTGTATTACTTTCTTCGGAATTTAAAAGAACATACTTCCCTTTATTTATACTTCCGATTCTTTTATCTAAAAAATCTTTAACTGAAGCATAATTATCTCTTATAAGATTTGCTGAATATAGCTCAATATAAGATTTTTTTTCACTTAAATAGGCATTTAGTTCTTCTACGATATCTTCTACTTCATTTATATTAGTTCCACTCTCCTCATCATAGTAGGCTGGAGCTATAACTAATCTTCTGATATTACATTTTTCTGCATCTTCAATCTTTTCTAATAAACTAGCTATGTTAAAATTATTTTTCATAACTAAATCCTTTAATATTAAATTTGCTATCATAACTAAATACCCCCTCTATAACTACATAATAATACAAAATATGACTTTAGTCCTATCCCCACTTAAGATTATAGTTTTTTTTCCATATTTTTACCACAACTTTTGTTTTACAAGAATATACAAAAAATTAATATAAATATGCAATATTTAATTCATTTCATATAGCATTGTAGAATTTTATTCTAATCATCCCAATATATTACTATTTTTTTATTATATTTTATTTATATCCATACTCATTAATAAATATACAAAAATAATTGTATTATTTTGGATATAGGTTTTTTAAAATTATTTTCTCAATTTCTTTTTTTAATGACTATTTACCTTATATAGAAAAAAAGAATCTGTTAAGTTGATATGAAAAAATAGCTTGATTTTTCATAGAATTGCTCGCTCTTTGAAAATTATATAAGTTTGAATATTTTATTGCATGACAAACAAGCCTGCAATAAAATTGATTTTTGCAGGTTAAATAAAGGT
>NZ_CACRTO010000005.1:0-471021 GCF_902652255.1 Clostridium tertium | reverse complement strand
CAAGACTATCTTTGCTATTTTTAGATTATATTATGATTATTTATACTAATATTTTAAATATGCAATATTACGCACATACAATATAGAAAACCCTCTGTTTTTTAACAGGGGGTTTATCAACAAACTGAGAAAGAGGATACTTTAAAGTATCCTCTTTTTTTATTATTTATAAGAATACTTTTTTTAAATTATTAAACATAGAAGTTATATTTTTATGATATTATTTAAAGTGAAGTTTATTATAAAAATAATAGGATATGGAGGATAGCATGAAAAAAAGATATGTATCTTTAATTATAGTAGCAATTATTCAAATTATGATTCTTGTAAGTTGCAGTAATTCTTCAGGAATAAATTCGAAAACTGAAAATAAAATCAAAGAAACTATAGATTTAGTTTTATCTTATGAAAAAGGATATGATGAAACTATGAAAAAACATATAAGTGAAAAGAACTTTTATGTTTGTAATTATAAAGAGTTTTATTCTTTATATATAGGAGAAGTTACTTTAGAAGAATATGATAGTGAGATTGTAGATATAAAAGAAGAGGATGGTAAATTTAAAGTCTATATGCTTTTAAATATAAAAGCTAGAAGCTTAGAGGTACATGAAGATGAGAGTGGCGAAGGTAGTGATGAAGCTATTGGAGAAAATATTCCTATAGAAGTAATAGTAAAAGAAAAAGAGAAGGAACTTTATATAGAAGGTTTAACTGAGTATGAAAGTTTAGAAAAAGCCAAGGAATTAAATGAAGGATTTAAATAAACTATTAAGAAAAGGATGAATGTTATGAAACCACTTGCAGAAGTTATGAGACCTGAAAAATTAGAAGATTTTATAGGTCAAAGGGATATAATAGCCAAGGGAAAACCCTTATATAATCTAATTATTAGTAAAAGAATACCTAACTGCATTCTTTATGGACCGCCAGGAACGGGTAAAACAACATTAGCCAATATTATGGCAAACTATAGTGATAGAAAGTTTTATAAGCTAAATGCAACAACTGCATCTGTTAAGGATATTCAAGAGATCACTAATAGCTTGGATAGCTTACTTAATTATAATGGAGTAGTAATTTATATTGATGAGCTTCAACATTTTAGTAAAAAACAGCAACAAGCGCTTTTAGAATTTATTGAAAATGGGAGAGTAACATTAATAGCAAGTACTACTGAAAATCCTTATTTTGCTATTCATAAAGCTATATTAAGCAGGTGTAATATTTTTCAATTTCAATCATTAAGCTTAGAAGAAATATTAGAAGGACTTGAAAAAGCAATAAAAAAACTAATAAATGATGACATTGAAGTAGAATATACAATAGATGCCTTAAAGTATATCGCAGATATTTCTCAAGGGGATTATAGAAAAGCTTATAATATATTAGAACTATGTATAAATTCTCAATTAAATAAGACTAAAAAGATAACGGTTGAATATATTGAAGAGTTAAATCAATCACATATTAGAGCAGATGCTAGTGGTGATGAATATTATAATTTCCTAAGTGCGCTTCAAAAAAGCATTAGGGGAAGTGACGCTGATGCGGCTGTACACTATTTAGCAAGATTAATTAAGTCTGGAAATTTACAGGCTATTATAAGAAGAATAAGTGTAATAGCTGCGGAGGATATAGGACTTGCTCATCCAAATGCACTAGCTGTAGTTAATTCAGGAGTTGAACTTGCATTGAAGGTTGGATTACCAGAAGCATCATTAATACTATCTGAATTAGTAATATATTTAGCTACACTTCCAAAGTCTAATAGTGCTTATAAAGCTATATCTAAAGCAATGGGAGATTTGGAAAATAAAAATGTAGGTGATGTTCCAAGTCATTTAAAAGATGCCCACTATTCTGGTGCTAAAAACTTAGGGGTAGGAGGATATAAATATCCTCATGACTATGAAAACAATTATATTAATCAGCAGTATTTACCTGATAATTTAAAAGGAACAAAATATTATGAACCGCAAAATAATAAGTATGAAGATAGTTTAAGAAATTATTGGAAGAGTATAAAAAATACTAATAATTAAGAATTAATAAGATGCTAAATATTTAATTGTTGAATATATTAAAACTAAGACGTTAAGACTCTTTATCATTATTGACAATAGCAGACCATTTTGATAAGATATTGAAGTAAATACTAGTAAAATAGTCAACTTTAAAGGGGGAAGAGATATGAAGCTTTCTACTAAGGGTAGATATGGGGTCAAGGCTATGGTAGACCTTGCTATGCACTATGGAGATGCCCCCGTTTCTATAAAAACAATATCTCAAAGACAAAATATATCTGAATATTATTTAGAACAGTTATTTTCACCTCTTAGAAAAGCAAATCTTATAAAAAGTATAAGAGGAGCTCAAGGTGGATATGTTTTAAATAGTGCTCCAAAAGATATTACAGTAGCAGATGTAATGTATGTATTAGAGGGCCCAGTTGAAATCGCTGAATGCATTGAGGGAACTGAGTGTGATAATATTGATTTTTGTGCTACTAGATTGTTATGGGAAAAAATAAAAAACAGTATAGATGAAGTAATGGAAAGCATAACGCTTCAAGATATTGTAGATGATTATGATAGAATGAAGTTTGAAAGTGAATCCATTAAGTTTATTAAGAGGAGCGAGTAAAGATGAAAAATGTTTATATGGACTATGCAGCAACAACTTATGTTAAGCCAGAAGTTTTAGATGAAATGATGCCTTTCTTTACTGAGAAATATGGTAACCCATCATCTTTTTATGGAATTTCAAGAGAAACTAAAATGGCTATAGATAAGGCTAGAAACAGAGTTTCAAAGGCTTTAAACTGTGATATAAGTGAAGTTTACTTTACTGGAGGTGGTTCAGAAGCAGATAACTGGGCTATCAAGGGCGTTGCTTCAGCTCATAGAAAAAAAGGAAATCATATAATAACAACGAAGATTGAGCATCACGCAGTACTTCACACTTGTGAGTATTTAGAAAAACAAGGTTTTGAAGTTACTTATTTAAATGTGGATGAAGAAGGATTTATTAATTTAGAAGAACTTAAAAATGCTATAACAGATAAAACTATATTAGTTTCTATTATGTTTGCAAATAATGAAATAGGTACTATTCAGCCTATAAAAGAAATAGGTGAAATCTGTAGGGAAAGAAAAGTATTGTTCCATACAGATGCAGTTCAAGCTGTAGGAAATATAGAAATAGATGTTAAAGAAATGAATATAGATATGTTATCTCTAGCAGGACATAAGATTTATGGACCTAAGGGAATTGGTGCCTTATATATTAGAAAAGGCGTAAGAATAGATAATTTAATTCATGGCGGTGGTCAAGAAAGAGCTAGAAGAGCGGGTACAGAAAACACTGCAGCAATAGTTGGACTTGGAAAAGCTATAGAACTTGCTACTGAAAATTTAGATGAACATAATAAAAAATTAACTATTCTTAGAGATAAGTTAATAGATGGACTTTTAAAGGTACCTCATACTAGGCTAAATGGACCTAGAGGGGATATGAGATTACCTGGTAATGTAAATATAACTTTTGAATTTATAGAAGGTGAATCAATATTACTTTCTTTAGATTTTGAAGGAGTATGTGCATCTAGTGGAAGTGCTTGTACTTCAGGATCATTAGATCCATCACATGTATTACTATCAATAGGACTACCACATGAGTTAGCACATGGATCATTAAGACTAACATTAGGAGATGGTTCAACTGAAGAAGATGTAGATTATGTTTTAGAAGTTGTTCCACCTATTATCAAAAGATTAAGAGATATGTCTCCATTATGGGAAGACTATTTAAAGAAGGGAGAAAAATATTATGATGTACAGCGATAAGGTAATGGATCATTTTAGAAATCCAAGAAATGTAGGGGAAATTGAAAACGCAAGTGGTGTTGGAGAAGTTGGTAATGCTAAATGCGGTGACATAATGAAGGTTTATTTAAAAATCGAAGATAATATAATTAAGGACGCAAAGTTTAAGACTTTTGGTTGTGGGTCAGCCATTGCATCATCATCAATGGCAACAGAATTAATAATAGGAAAGACTGTGGAAGAAGCTTGGGAGTTATCTAACAAAGCTGTTGCAGAAGCTTTAGATGGACTTCCACCTGTAAAAATGCATTGTTCAGTTCTTGCTGAAGAAGCTATACATAAAGCAATTAATGACTATAGAAACAATGCAGGTTTAGAGCTTTGGGATTTTGAAGAACATGATGATATTCATGATCATGTCCACGGTGATGAATAGGAAGTAAAATGAAGAAAAAAGTAGTAGTTGGTATGAGTGGCGGAGTTGATAGCTCCGTTGCTGCATATCTTTTAAAAGAACAAGGTTATGATGTTATTGGCGTAACTATGAAGCATTTTGATGACGAATCTGAAGATTACGTTGAAAGAGAAGGTGGTTGCTGTTCTCTTTCATCTGTTGAAGATGCTAGAAGGGTTGCTGATAGGTTAGGAATACCTTTTTATGTCCTTAACTTTAAAGAATCTTTTAAGGAAAAAGTAATAGACTATTTTGTTCAAGAATATATGGAAGGTAAGACACCAAATCCATGTATAGCTTGTAATAAACATATTAAATTTGATGAATTTTTAAGAAGAGTAAAAGGCATTGGTGCCGATTATGTTGCTACAGGTCATTATGCTAAAATTGAAAAGAATGAAGATGGAAGATATCTTTTAATTAAAGCTGATGATGATAAAAAAGATCAAACATATGCTTTATATAACTTTACTCAAGAACAATTAAGTCAAACTTTAATGCCTTGTGGAGATTATACTAAGGATAAAATAAGAGAAATTGCTAAAGAAATAGGTTTAGCTGTTCATAACAAAAAAGATAGTGAAGAAATATGCTTTATACCTGATAATAATCATGGTAAGTTTATTACTCTAGTTAGACCAAATGAAGTAAAGCAAGGAAATTTCGTTGATAAGAATGGAAATGTAATAGGTAAACATAAAGGTATAGTGTATTATACTATAGGCCAAAGAAAAGGTCTTGGGTTAGCTTTAGGTTATCCTGTTTTTGTTACAGATATAAATCCTAATACTAATGAGGTAATAATAGGTCCTGAAGAGGATGTGTTTAAAACTGATTTAGTAGCTAAAGATGTTAACTTTATTCCATTTGATAAATTAGATAAAGAAATAACCGTATCTGCTAAAGTGAGATATCAAGCAAGGCCAGCAGAGGCTGTTTTATCACCTTTAGAAGATGGAAAAGTTAAAGTTTCATTTAAAGATAAACAAAGAGCAATTACTAAAGGCCAATCAGTAGTATTTTATGATGGTAATATAGTAGTTGGTGGCGGAGTAATAGAAAAGATTATATAAATAAAAAAAATTCCCATATTTTAAAATATGGGAATTTTTTTTTATCTTTAGGAAATAATATATTTATGGGATATAGGAGGGTAAAGCTATGTTGAAAACCAAGGATTTTTATTTGCTAAAGGTCTATGATTTAAGGGGGAAGTACTTGGGGATAATAGGAGATGTGTATATAGATTTTAGTACGGGAATAGTAAAAGGTTTTTTAATTTCAAATTATAAATTCTTTAGTAAGAAAAACTTCATTACCACATCGAATATTATGACAATAGAAGATGTGATGATAGTAAAAGAGTTAGATTTAAAAGAAGGAATATCCTTTAGAGAAATAAAAGATATTGATGTAAGGGATAGAAATAATACTATACTAGGTGTTTTAGAAGATTTAATTATAGAAGAAAAGGATTTTTCTATTAAGGGTCTAATTATAAGCTCAGGAATTTTTGATAGAATTTTTAAAGGTAAAGAAATACTTTTACATAAGCAGTGTATTTTAGGAGAAGATTTTATTTTATATTATGGGAATGGTGAAGTGAGATTAAAAACTCTTCCTAGGAAGAAAAAATATGTTTAATTATAAAAAAGATAAGAAAATAATAAATAGTATAATATTAATTTTAGGAGTAATTATAATATTTTTACTTTATTTAAAAGTAAAAACCATAAATAGTGTAGTAAATATTATCTTGATAAGTCTAATTTTCTCATATTCATTAAAACCAATCAGAGATATTTTAAGTGAAAGACTTAAGCTGAGTAAAAGAATATCATCAATAATTATTATTTTAAGTATATTTATTATTATAGGAGTATTTCTTTATATATTAATTCCAAATATTTTAAAAGAGGTAAATAATATAAGTAATATTATAGGTAATATAGATAGATATATAGATGATTTATATTCAAAGTTAAAGATAAATGATATAGGATTTTTGAAAAATATATATGTAAGTATAAATGAGAAGGCAAATACCTTTTTAGTAGATTTTTCTGAGAACTTCCTAACTAATATTTTGGAGGGAATTGAAAATATAATATCTTTAGCTATAGTACCTATTGTAACTTACTATTTTTTAGTGGATGGGAATCTATTATTTAATAAGTTACTGTTAATATTACCAACAGAAAAGAGAATAGTTACAAAAAAAGTTTTAACACATATAGATAAAGTTTTGAGTAGATATATAGTAAGTCAATTGTTTTTATCATTAATTATAGGGGTAGTTACAAGTATTGCATTAATGATTTTAGGAGTTAGCTTTGCTATACCGCTTGGAATATTTAATGGGGTATTAAATATAATACCCTATTTTGGACCCATTATTGGGGGGATACCCGCTGTATTAGTGGCCTTAATAGATTCGCCTAAGGAGGCATTGTTTACATTACTAGTTGTATTTTTAATACAACAAATAGAAGGGAATATACTATCTCCCAAAATAACAGGAGATAGTACAAATATGCATCCTATAATGATAATAATATTATTACTAATTGGAGAAAAAATAGGCGGTTTTATAGGTATGATAATTGCTGTACCAATAGGTGTCATTATAAAGGTTATTTATGAGGATATTAATGATTATTTATTCTAAGACAAAGTAATTGACATATTTTAAGAAATAAACTATAATTTCATTGAAAATAAGAAAATTTAATATGTAGCTGTGAAGAGAATGAGTAAATATAATCTATGTATTCAGAGAGGAAGTGGGTGCTGAAAACTTCTTACATAATGTATTGAAGCTATCTTGGAGCTATCTTAACTAAGTGATGCAAATTTTGCATAATTAGGGTGGTACCGCGGAATTTATGTTTTCGTCCCTTTTTTTAGGGGTGGAAACTTTTTTTTATTCTTTGGGAATTAAACTCACCTTTTATATATTAAAGTAGACAAAATGGAGGTAAGAATATGAAATTCATAGGAACTAATGAGCTTAGAGAAGCTTATTTAAAATTTTTTGAAAGCAAAGATCATTTAAGATTGGAGAGTTTTCCTCTAGTTCCAAAAAATGATAAATCATTATTATTAATAAATGCAGGTATGGCTCCGCTTAAGCCATATTTCACTGGACTTCAAGAGCCACCAAGAAAGAGAATTACTACATGTCAAAAGTGTATTAGAACTGGCGATATTGAAAATGTAGGAAAGACTTCAAGACATGGTACTTTCTTTGAAATGCTTGGTAACTTCTCTTTTGGAGATTATTTTAAAGAAGAAATTATTCCTTGGGCTTGGGAGTTTATTACTGAAACACTGCAAATTCCTAAGGATAAATTATATGTTACTATTTACTTAGAAGATGATGAAGCTTTTGATATTTGGTGCAAAAAAACAGATGTTGATCCAAATAGAATTTTTAGATTAGGAAAAGAAGATAACTTCTGGGAAATAGGGGTTGGCCCATGTGGACCTTGTACTGAAATTCACTTTGATAGAGGTGAAGGAGTTATTACAAGTGTTGATGACTTCGTAAAAGCTAGTGATGAAGATAGAGTAGTAGAATTCTGGAACCTAGTGTTTACTCAATTTGATAAAGATGATGAAGGAAATTACAATAAGCTTGCAAATCCTAATATAGACACAGGAATGGGTCTTGAAAGAATAGCTACAATTATGCAAGGTGTAGATAATATATTTGAAATAGATACAGTAAAAAATATTCTAAATAAAGTAGCTAAACTTTCTAATGTTAAGTATGGAGAAAACTCTTCAAAGGATGTTTCCCTTAGAATAATTACAGACCACGTTAAGTCTGTAACTATGCTTATTTCAGATGGAGTTCAACCAAGTAATGAAGGAAGAGGATATGTTCTTAGAAGACTTTTAAGAAGAGCTGCTAGACATGGAAGATTGCTTGGAATTAAGGGCTTATTCTTAACTGAGATAGTAGAATCTGTTGTTGAAAACTACGGTGATGCATATCCAGCATTAAAAGAAAACAAAGAATATATTGAAAAGATAGTTTCTTTAGAAGAAGAAAGATTTAATGAAACTATTGATTCAGGAATGATTATCTTAAATGACTATATTGAAGAAATGGAAGCTTCAAAGGAAGAGATATTAAAGGGTGAAAAGGCATTTAAATTATATGATACTTATGGATTCCCGATAGAATTAACTGAAGAAATTTTAGAAGAAAAGGGATTGAAAGTAGATCATGAAGCTTTTAAAAAGGAAATGGAAGAGCAAAGACAAAGAGCTAGAAGTGCTAGAGGTGAATCTTCTTATATGGGAAGTGATGAAAGCCCAATAAATAAAATAGATGCTTCTATAAATACTGAATTTGTTGGATATTCTAATATTAAAGTTGAATCAACTATAGCAATTTTAGCTAATGATAATGATTTTGTTTCAGAATTATCAGAGGGTGAAAAAGGTTATATTATTACTGAAAAAACTCCATTCTATGCAGAAATGGGTGGTCAAGTAGGTGATAAAGGAGTTATAAAAACTTCTACTGGAGAAGCTTTTGTTTATGACACTAAGAAAAATGTTGGTGGAAAAACTGTTCATTATGTGAAGGTTACTAATGGGACTATAAAAGTAAATGATGAAGCTACCCTTAAGATAGATTTATTAAGAAGAAGTTATATAGCTAAGAATCATACTGCAACTCATATGTTACATGAAGCATTAAAGCAAGTTGTAGGAAAACATGTAAATCAAGCTGGTTCTTATGTAGATGATGAAAGATTAAGATTTGACTTTGCTCACTTTAAAGCTTTAACTGAAGAAGAAATTCAAAAATTGGAAGATTTAGTTAACATAAAAATAATGGAAGTATTTAATGTTGATACTGATTTAATGACTTTAGATGAAGCTAAGGAATCAGGAGCTATGGCATTATTTGATGATAAGTATGGGGATAAGGTTAGAGTTGTAAGTGTTGGAGAATTCTCAAAAGAGTTATGTGGTGGTACTCATGTTCATAATTCTGGAGAAATTGGTTTATTTAAAATAATTTCTGAAGCAGGTGTTGCAGCTGGTGTAAGAAGAATTGAAGCCGTTACTGGAATTAATGCTATAAAATATATGGAAGATAAGCAAAAACTATTAAAAGAAGCTTGTAATGCATTAAAATGTAGTGAAAAAGATGTAGTGAAAAAGATTGCATCTCAAGGAGCTGAAATTAAGGAAAAAGAAAAAGAAATTACTGAACTTAAGGGCAAATTAGCATCTGGAGTAGAAGATGAAATCTTAGCTTCAGTAAAAGAAATTAAAGGCGTTAAAGTAGCTTCTTATGGAGTTGAAGGTATAGATGGAAATGCCTTAAGAGACCTTGGAGATAAGGTTAGAAATAAACTATCAAGTGGTGTAGTTATATTATTTAGTAATGTAGGTGGTAAGGTAAATTTAATAGCTATGTCTACTAAAGATGTATTAGATAAGGGAATTCATTGCGGTAAGATAATTAAAGAAGTAGCTTCTATAGTTGGAGGCGGTGGTGGAGGAAGACCAGATATGGCTCAAGCTGGTGGTAAGAATCCTGAAAATATCAAAGCTGCAGTAGAAAAAGCATACGAAGTAGTAGATAATTTAGTAAAATAGTGTACTTTTAAACTTTTATAAGGTATAATATAATTAATTTAAAAACCTTGTATAGAATTAAAAATATGTGAAATACTATAACTAGGAAACTATTAACTAAATATAAGTAAGGAGGTGGAGCTGCATTTAGCAGCGATTGTATGAATAATAACTTAGACCAAACAATGCAGTTTAACTTAAACATCAACAAAGGAGATTTAACTAAATCCATACTAACAGATGTTTACAATGCGTTACAGGAGAAAGGTTATAATCCAGTAAACCAACTGGTTGGATATCTTATTTCAGGGGACCCTTCTTACATCACAAGCTACAACGGAGCAAGAGCTTTACTAAGAAAACTTGAAAGAGATGAAATTCTTGAGGAAGTTATAAAATCTTATTTAGAAATAAAATAAAGAGTGCCCGTTAATTCGGGCACTCTTTAATATTTTAAGGAGATAAAATGAGAATATTAGGATTAGATATCGGCTCGAAAACAATTGGGGTTGCAATAAGTGATCCATTAGGATGGACTGCACAAGGAATTACTACTATCAGAAGAAGCAAGAAGGAAAAGGATCTTGAGGACATAAAAAAGATTTGTAATGAATATTCTGTAGAGACAATAGTAATTGGACTTCCTAAAAATATGAACGGTACTATAGGTGAAGCAGGTGAGAAGGTACAAGAATTTGCAGAACTTATAAAAGAATTTACTGGAGTTAATATTGAGATGTGGGATGAAAGATTAACTACAGTAGCGGCCCATAGGGCTATGTTAGAAGCTGATTTATCAAGAGGTAAGAGAAAGAAGATAGTAGATAAAATAGCAGCTACTTACATACTTCAAGGCTATTTAGATAGACTAAGTAATAAATGATTTTTGAATTTCAATTGAAAATTATTATTGACAAGTTTAAAGGTAAAAATTACAATTATAAAGAAGGAGTTTATTTTTATGGATAAAGATTTAAAGCAATTAGAATTATATGACGAAGATGGAAACTTAGTGAAATTAAACGTAGTAGCTTTTTTTGATATGGTTAATCCTGATACAGAAGAAAAAAGTGAGTACGTTATAGTTTATGATGATAACTACACTGAAGATGACATTTTTGCCTTAAAGGTAGGAGTAGATGAAGATGGTGATGATTTACTAATACCTATAGATGATGAAGTTGAACTTGCTGCAGTGCAAGAAGCATATGATACTATTTTTTCAGAAGAAGAATAGTAAGGGAAAAAATAAATTAAGAAAGGGGTGTTGACTGTGGAACATTCAAATAGTATAGACTTTAATGTTTTAAAGGAAGACTTAAAGCAAAAAGGATATAAATTAACGCCTCAAAGAAGAGCGATAGTAGATACTATTATTGAAAAGGAAGGCGAACATTTAACTGCAGAGGAAATATATGATGAGGTTAAAAAAAGCTGCCCAGAAATAGGTTTAGCAACAGTATATAGAACTATAATTCTATTAGAAGAGTTAGGAGTTATATGTAAGCTTGATTTAGATGATGGTTGTAGTAGGTATGAACTAGTTCGTAAAGATGAAGGTCATAGACACCATCATTTAGTATGTAATGAGTGTAAATGTGTCATAGAAGTACAAGATGATCTTTTAGATGAATTAGAAGAAGAGGTTGAAAGATCTTATGGGTTTAAGATCTTAGATCATAGTGTTAAATTCTTTGGCGTTTGTAGAAAGTGTCAAAGTAAAATGGAATTAGAAGAAAAGAAGTAGGATGAAAAGGTGGCCTTGTTTGTAGGCAACCTTTGAAATACATATTATAGAAGAAGGAGGGGACATATTGAAAAACGAGAAGGCAAAGGTTAGAATTATTCCTTTAGGTGGGATTAATGAAATAGGCAAGAATATAACTGCAATAGAATATAAAGATGACATAATAGTTATAGATTGTGGACTTAAATTCCCAGATGAAGATATGTTCGGTATAGATTTAGTTATACCAGATATAAGTTATTTATTAAAAAATAGAGATAAGATTAGAGGAATATTTTTAACTCACGGTCATGAGGACCATATAGGGGCACTACCTTATGTATTAAGGCAGTTAAATGTACCTGTGTATGGAACAAAACTTACTCTTGGAATAGTTGAGACAAAGCTTAAGGAACATGGACTTTTAAGTTCAACTGAGCTTGTTAGAGTTAAACCAAGAGATGTAATAAAATTAAATTCAGTATCTGTAGAATTTATAAAAACAAACCATTCAATAGCAGATTCAGTTGCAATAGCAATTCACACTCCATTAGGAGTAGTACTACACACAGGTGATTTTAAAATAGATTATACACCTATTGATGGAGAACCAATGGATTTCGCTAGATTTGCAGAAATAGGTAAGAGAGGTGTATTAGCTATGCTGGCTGACTCAACTAATGTTGAAAAGCCGGGATATACATTATCTGAAAGAGTTGTAGGAGAAAGCTTTGCAAGACTTTTTGGTAAGGCAAAGGGAAGAATAATTGTTGCAACATTTGCATCAAATGTTCATAGAATACAGCAAATTATTGATGCTGCTAGCATGTATGGAAGAAAAGTAGCAGTATCAGGAAGAAGTATGGAAAATATAGTTGCTGTAGCTGCAGAACTTGGATATTTAGAGTTTGAAAAAGATATATTAGTTGGTATTGACCAAATTAATAAATATAATAACGATCAAATTGTTATAATAACTACAGGTAGCCAAGGTGAGCCAATGTCTGCACTTGCAAGAATGGCAAACTCTGAACACAGAAAGGTAAATATTGTAGAAGGAGATACTGTAATTATTTCTGCTACACCTATTCCTGGAAACGAAAAAACAGTTTCTAAGGTAATTAATAGATTATTCCAAAAGGGTGCAGAAGTAATATACAAATCACTAGCAGAAATTCATGTTTCTGGCCATGCTTGCCAAGAAGAGTTAAAGCTAATGCAATGTTTAGTTAAACCAAAGTTCTTTATTCCAGTTCACGGAGAATATAGACATTTAAAACAACATGGTGAGCTTGCAATATCTTTAGGCATGCCACAAGAAAATATTGTAATACCTGAAAATGGTGGAGTAATTGAAGTTAATAGAAACAGCATCAGAAAAAATGGAACAGTAACTTCTGGACAGGTATTCGTTGATGGATTAGGAGTTGGAGATGTTGGAAATATAGTATTAAGAGATAGAAAACATTTATCTCAAGATGGTATATTAACAGTAGTTGTAACTCTATCAAAAGAAAATAACTCAATTATTGCAGGACCAGATATTATTTCAAGAGGCTTTGTTTATGTAAGAGAATCAGAAGGATTGATGGATGAAGCTAAGGAAATAGTTAAGGAAACATTAAGAAGTTGTGAAGAAAACAACATTACAGATTGGGCTAGCTTAAAGTCTAAAGTAAGAGATGATCTTAGAGTGTATTTATATGAAAAGACAAAGAGAAAGCCAATGATATTACCAATTATAATGGAAATATAATCTTTAAGGTTGACATTTCTTTATAATAATCTTAGAATAAATATAGTTTAAATAAATCATTAGAAAATTGGATGCCTAGGTATCCAATTTTATTTTGGAAAAAATAATTTATAGGTTTACATTGATAAAAAAACCTTATTGGAGGAAATTTAATGAATTTAAGTAGTAGAGATGATATTAGAAATATTGCTATAATAGCTCACGTTGACCATGGTAAAACTACATTAGTTGATGCGTTATTAAAAGGAAGTCATATTTTTAGATCAAATGAAAAAGTTGAAGAGAGAGTTATGGACTCTAATGATTTAGAAAAAGAAAGAGGAATTACTATTCTTTCAAAGAATACAGCACTAATGTACAATGGAGTTAAAATAAATGTTGTAGATACTCCAGGACATGCTGATTTTGGTGGAGAAGTTGAACGTGTTCTTAAGATGGTTGATTCAGTACTATTAGTAGTTGACTCTTATGAAGGACCAATGCCACAAACAAAGTTCGTATTAAAGAAGGCTTTAGAATTAGGTCTTAAACCTATAGTTGTTATAAATAAGATAGATAAACCAAATGCAAGACCAGAAGATGTAATTGATGAAGTGTTCGAATTATTTATAGAGCTTGGTGCTGATGATGAACAATTAGATTTCCCAATAATCTATGCTTCAGCTAGAGAAGGATTTGCAAGACATAATGTAGAAGATACAAATAATGATATGGTACCATTATTTGAAACTATTATAGAAAATGTTGAAGCTCCAAAGGGAGAATTAGATGGACCATTCCAAATGCTTATTACTACATTAGATACTAACGAGTATGTAGGAAGAATTGCAATTGGAAAGATTCATAGAGGAAAAGTTAAAAAGAATCAACAAGTTGCTTTAGTAAGACAAGATGGAAGTACTTCAAATTATAAAGTATCTAGTATATTTACATATAACGGGTTAAATAGAGAAGATGTACAAGAAGCTTCATTAGGAGATATTATTGCGTTAAGTGGTATTCCAGATTGTAATATTGGGGAAACTATAGCTGATGCTTTAAATCCTGAAGCATTACCATTCGTTGAAATCGACGAACCAACATTAAGCATGAACTTTATGGTTAATGATTCTCCATTTGCAGGTAGAGAAGGAGAATTTGTAACATCAAGACATTTAAGAGATAGATTATTAAAGGAACTTGAAACTAATGTAAGTTTAAGAGTAAATGAAATATCACCAGAGTGTTTTGAAGTTTCAGGAAGAGGAGAACTTCATTTATCTATATTAATAGAAACTATGAGAAGAGAAGGCTATGAATTCCAAGTTTCAAAGGCGAATGTTATATTAAAAGAAGAAAATGGCAAGAAGCTTGAGCCTATGGAATACTTAACAATAGATGTTCCGGAAGAATTCATGGGACCTGTTATGGAAAAACTTGGACCAAGAAAAGCTGAAATGGTAAATATGACTTCTGCTGTTAATGGATATACAAGACTTGAATTCATTATTCCTGCAAGAGGATTAATTGGATTTAGAAATGAGTTTATGACTGATACTAAAGGTAATGGTATAATGAACCACGTATTCCATAGCTATGATAGCTATAAAGGAGAACTTCCAGGAAGAAGTAGAGGATCTATTTGTTCATTTGAAGATGGAGATGCTATAACTTACGGTCTATTCAATGCTCAAGAAAGAGGAACGTTATTTATAGGGGCAGGAATCCCTGTTTACCAAGGTATGATAGTTGGAGAATGTTCAAGAGCAGAAGATATAGATATTAACGTTTGTAAGGGTAAAAAGCTTACTAATACTAGAGCCTCAGGTTCAGATGATGCAGTAAAGCTTACACCACCAAGACAAATGTCATTAGAACAATGTCTTGAATTTATAAATGCAGACGAATTAGTAGAAGTAACGCCAGAAAATATTAGAATGAGAAAGAGAATTTTAGATTCTGCTGAAAGAAGAAGAATTTCAAGTAGAAGTAAAAAATAATAAAAATCTTTATTATCAAAAAGAAAAGTATTATAATAGGGTAAATAGCCTAAATTAGGCTATTTACTTTCTATGTAGGGGGTTTTTATGAGAACTTTAAGCAAAAAAACTATATCTATTATGATAATACTATTGTTTTTACTTATATTAGTATCTTTTGTTTCTGTAATTAATAGTCCTTTAAAGGGAAATGAAGACGTTGTAGTAAGAGTTGAAGAAGGGGATAATTTTTATAGTATTATAAATAGGCTAGAGGAAGATAAAAAACTTAAGGGTGTTCCAATTATAAAACTATATGTTAAGTTTTCAGGTAAGAGTATAGATATTAAACCAGGGGAATACCTGTTATCTAAAGATTCTTCAGTTACTGATATTATTGATTCATTAAATACTGAATCTTCTTTAAATAAAGTTAAATTTACTATTCCTGAAGGATATACTATAGATGATATAGCTAATAAGCTAGAAGAAGAAGGTATTTGTAGTAAGGATGACTTTATTTTAGGTATAAAAGAATACCCATTACCGTCTTATGTAAAATCTAATGAAGAAAAAAGATACAACTTAGAAGGATATTTATTTCCTGATACATATATAATAGAAATCGGTGAAACGCCTAAAACAATAATTGATAAGATGATTAAGAGGTTTGAAGAAGTACTAGATGAAGCAACCAAATCAACAAATGTAACTGTAAAGAATGAAGATATAGAAACAGTAGTTACTATTGCTTCAATGATAGAAAAAGAAGCAAGGTTAGATAATGAAAGACCTACTATTGCTTCAGTAATTATTAACAGGTTAAACATTGATATGAAGCTTCAAATAGATGCAACTGTAATTTATGCTCTTGGAGAACATGTTAATACAGTCACTTATGATCACTTAGAAGTAGATTCACCTTATAATACTTATAAAAATTATGGATTACCTGTTGGGCCAATTTCTAACCCAGGAGTAGAGTCAATTAAAGCTACATTAAAACCTGATAGTACAGATTATCTATTTTATGTGTTAATGAATGATAATAGTCACTATTTTACAAATGATGATAAGGATTTTTTAAGAAAGCAAGAGGAGCTTGGTTACTAATATAATTACTTAATATTTTGGAGGATACCATGAGCGGAATTACCCATGATTATATGGAAGATTATATAAGGAGCTTAATACCAGAGTCTACTAATCAATATAAAGAATTAGAGGATTTTGCAAAGGAGCATAAAGTTCCTATAGCTCAAAAAGAAACTGCTAAATTTTTAGAGTTCATAGTTAGTATGAAGAAACCTTTGAGAATATTAGAACTTGGTACTGCAATAGGCTATTCAGCTATATTAATGTACGAAGCATCTGGTTATAAGGCAAGTATTACTACTATTGAACGTGATGAAAATATGATAAAATATGCTAGTGAAAACTTTAAAAAATACGATTTAGAAGACAAAATAGAAATTAAAGCAGGAGATTGTCTTGAAGTGTTAGAAAGCTTGGAAGAACCTTATGATTTGATTTTTATGGATGCAGGTAAAGGTCATTATAATCACTTTTTACCTCATTGTTTAAGACTTCTAAAGGAAGATGGAATTATAGTTGCCGATAATGTATTATTTAGGGGAATGGTAGCATCTAATGATTTAGTTAAGAGGAGAAAAATAACTATAGTAAAAAGAATGAGACAATACTTAGATTTAGTTTCTAAGGATGAAAATTTAATAACTTCTGTAATACCAATGGGGGATGGAATTGCAGTGACTAAAAGGAGGTAAGGATAATGAAAAAACCAGAGATTTTAGCACCAGCAGGGAGCCTAGAAAAATTAAAAATAGCTATAGATTTCGGTGCAGATGCCGTTTATATAGGTGGAGGAAGATTAAATTTAAGAGCCTTTTCAGACAATTTTACTAATGATGAAATGGCTGAAGGAATTAAATATTGTCATGATAGAGGGAAAAAATTATATGTTACTATGAATGTATTCCCAAGAAATCATGATTTAACAGGAGTAGAAGAGTATATAAAAGGTCTTTATGATTTAGGAGTAGATGCAATTATAGTTGCTGACCCTTCAATAATTATGGCAGCAAGAACTGCAGCTCCAGATTTAGAAATACATTTAAGCACTCAAGCTAATGTTACAAACTGGATGGCTACTAAGTTCTGGCATGAACAAGGTGCTAAGAGAGTAGTTTTAGCTAGAGAATTAACTTTTAATGAAATAAATGTTATTAAAGAAAATATACCTGAAGAATGTGAACTTGAAGTATTCATTCATGGATCAATGTGCATTGCATATTCAGGAAGATGCTTAATTTCTAACTATATGTTAGGAAGAGATGCTAATAAGGGTATATGTTCAAATGCATGTAGATATAAATATTATTTAGTAGAAGAAACTAGACCTAATGAATATTATCCAGTAGTTGAAGATGATGATGGAACTTACATTATGAATTCTAAAGACTTATGTATGATTAATCATATTCCAGAACTTATAAAAAGTGGAGTTCATTCTTTTAAAATTGAAGGAAGAATGAAGAGTGAATTTTATGTTGCGTCAGTAGTTAAAGCATATAGAGCAGCGATAGATGCTTACTTTGAAAATCCAGAAGGATATAAGTTTAAGGAAGAATGGCTTGAAACACTTCTTAAGATTAGTCATAGACAATATCACACAGGTTTCTTCTTTGGAAAGACTGGTGAGCAAAACTACGATGGATCTTCATATGTAAGAGATTATGATATAGTTGGAGTAGTAAAGAGCTATGATAAAGAAACTAAAGAAGCTACAATTCTTCAAAAAAATAGAGTATTTGAAGGAGATGAAGTAGAGGTTCTAAGAGCACATACTCCATACTTTAATGTTAAATTAAATGAAATGTTTGATATGGAAAAGAATAAGCCAACAAATGTAGCAAACAGAGCACATATGATGTTCAAAGTTAAAGTAGATACTGAGCTTAAGGAAAATGATATGTTAGTTAAAGGAAAAAGAGTTTTAGAGCTTTAAACATAAGAAGGAGGAACTATAATGGAAAAGCCAATACTAATTGGAATAACTGGTGGAACAGGATCAGGTAAAAGTAGTATTGCAGATGCTATATATTCTAGTTTTTCAACTGAATGTATAGCTATGATTCAGCAAGATATGTATTATAAAGATCAAAGCCATCTATCTATGGAAGAGAGAGTTAAAACTAACTATGATCATCCAAGAGCCTTTGATAATGATTTGTTAATAAGCCATTTAGAAGCTTTAATGAAGGGCGAGGCAATAGATAAGCCAATATATGATTTCTCATGTCATAATAGAGCTAAAGAAACTATTAAAGTATATCCGAGACGTATAATAATAGTTGAAGGAATATTAGTTTTAGAAGATGAAAGACTTAGAGATCTATTAGATATTAAAGTATATGTTGATACAGATGCTGATATTAGGATATTGAGAAGATTAGTTAGAGATATAAACGAAAGAGGAAGAACTGTAGACTCAGTTGTAACTCAATATTTAGAAGTAGTAAGACCTATGCACTTACAGTTTACTGAACCGACTAAAAGATATGCAGATATTATAGTTCCAGAAGGCGGACAAAATAAAGTTGCTATTGATATACTTGTAACTAAAATAAAAGATATTTTAAAATAATGAATAAACAATACCTTCCAAGGCTAGAATTAAGCCTAGGGAGGTGTTTTTTTGTTTAAAAAAAATAATAAAATCCATAAGAAAAGAATATTTTTAGTGAGTGGGTTTTTTTCGATAATAAGTGTGATTTTAGTAATAAGATTGTATTTTCTCTTGATACATCCTTCTAAAATAGTTTCAGGAGATATAGAGAACTATCAATATGAGAACACTGCACAAAACAGATATAAAGTTTTAGATGCGAATGGAAAAGATTTAACTAAATACAATAAAAAATATATATTAGTTTTAGATACTAAACCATTTATGCTTAATAATTATGAAGAAACTTTAGAAGATTTAATGGCGCTTAATTTCATAATGAAGTCTGAAGATGCTGATTTTAATTATTCAGATATTATGAAGGAAGATGGAAAGATATATTATAATATTAGCGAAGAGACATTCAATAAGGTTAATAAACTTAAAAATATTAAGGGTATATATACTTATATTTATGATGAAGTAGATGCAAAAGAAGCTTGGAAAACTAATAATTTTTTATCTAATATTAATAATGATAATGTAGTAGAGGGATCTTTAGAAAAAGATTTAAATGAATATTTAAAAGATAATTCTTATCCAGCATCAAAGTTTTATTTAGATGATAAGGCTATCTATGGTGAAGGTGAAGAGGTTTTAGAAAATAATAATAATATTCAATTAACTATAGATTCAGATATTGAAGATAAAATAAGAGAAATATTAAACAAAAAAGACTATGAATTTTTGAAGAATATCGGAGTTGTATTAACTGAAGCAAATACTGGTAAGATTAGAGCTATGGTTCAAAAGGATGAAAGTCAAGCAAGTGTAAATTTAGGGATAGGTCAATTAGGATATGAACCGGGATCAATTTTTAAAGTTATAACAGAAGCAATTGCATTAGACAAAGGTCTTGTAAGTTCAACAGATACATTTCTTTGTTCTGGAGAAATATGTATGAAGGATGGGAAACCATACAGTCATGGATGGCTATCTATTGAAGATGCACTAAAGGTATCATGTAATGATGTTTTTGCTAAAGTTGGCAATAAAATAGGATACAGTGACATGATAGATTATATAGGTAATATGGGATTGTTTAAGCCTGTTTTAAATTTAAAGGGTGATAACAGAAATGAAGCTTCAGGGGTAAAGCCTACATTAGAAAATAGTATGAACAATATAGCTATAGGTCAAACGGTTATGGTAACACCTCTTCAAATGGCTGGATTATATAACACTGTTGTAAATGATGGAATATATAATAAACCAACAATCATCGAGTCAATTGTTGATGATAATAACAATATTGTTAAAGAGTTTAAGAGTAAAGAAACTAGAATATTTAGTGAAACCGCAGCTAAATTAACACAGGACACTATGGCTAAAGTAATATGGCAGGGATCTGGGTTTGAAGCTAAGGTTGAAGGTGTTAACATAGGTGGAAAAACAGGAACATCAACTGGTAGTGGTGGAACAAATCATGGATGGTTTGCAGGATATTTTGAAATGAACAATAAATATTATACTCTAGTAGTAATAGCACCCAATATAGGGGAGAAGCATCCAGATGGAAGAGAACTTGGAGGAGGAAATACTGGTGCTCCTATTTTTAGAGATATTGTAACAGAACTTACAAAAGGTTAGTCATAAAATAACTAGTAGTTTTATGTAATAATAAATTTAAAATTCTAACGCAATATTTTAAATTTTCATCATATTATATAATAAGCACTACTAGGAGGAAGTTCTGTGTTTTTTTTATCTAATATTTTAGAATTGCTTTGTAATTCAGTTTTTTTAACAGGATATATTACAGGCAACAATACATTTCCAAAGCCTCTTGATGAAGAGGAAGAGGAGCGTTATTTAAAGCTATTTAAAGAAGGGGATAAAGAGGCTAAAAGTATATTGATTGAGAGAAATTTGAGATTAGTTGCTCATATTGTGAAAAAATATAATTTCCCAAATAAGGATATAGATGAATTAATATCTATTGGTACAGTTGGATTAATTAAAGCAATAGATTCTTTTGACGCAGGTAAGGGAACGAGACTTGCAACATATGCTTCAAGATGTATCGAAAATGAAATACTTATGCTTTTTAGAAATAATAAAAAACAAAAAAATGAAGTCTATCTTCAAGATCCAATAGGGGTTGATAAAGAAGGTAATGAAATCTGTCTTATTGATGTATTAAGCAGTGAGAGGGACTCGGTATTAGAAAAAGTTGAAAGTAATTTACAGATAAGGCAGCTTTATAAAAAGATAGGTGCATCACTTACAGAAAGAGAAGGTTCTATATTGAAAATGAGATATGGACTTATTGATGGTATGTGCCGAACTCAAAGAGAAATAGCAGCACTTTTAGGTATATCTAGATCTTATGTCTCTAGGATAGAAAAAAAAGCGCTAAAAAAACTTAAAAAAGAACTATCAAGTAAGTAAAAAACTACTAAAGATAAGAATATTTTAAATAATATGATAGAAATAAAAAGGAAACTTGGGAATTTTATCGAATTATTTAAATTATAGCAATGACCTAGGAGGTAAATGTGGTGTATGTGTTAAATGAATTGTTAAAGGAAACGATAAATAGAGGAGCTTCAGATTTACATTTAACTGTTGGATTACCTCCAACTATAAGATTAAACGGTAAATTAATAAGGCTTGGAGAAGAAAGATTACTTCCAGATGATCTAAAGGAATATGCGCAGGAAATATTACAAGAGAATTTTGATAAATATACTAATATAGGAGAATTCGATACTTCATATTCTGTAGCAGGAACTGGTAGATTCAGAGTAAATGTATTTAAACAAAGAAATAGTGATGCAATAGCTATTAGAGTAATTGCATTAAAAATACCAACTTTAGATGAGTTAAAGCATCCAAAGGTAATAAAAGATATAGTTCAAAAACAAAGAGGACTAGTTTTAGTTACAGGGCCAACGGGTAGTGGTAAAAGTACAACTTTAGCAGCAATGATAAATGAAATTAACAATACTAGGGAGGCTCATATTATTACTTTAGAAGATCCGATAGAATATTTGCATAAGCATAATAAATGTATAATCAATCAAAGGGAAATTGGTAAAGATAGTTCAAGCTATCAAAGTGCATTAAAGGCAATATTAAGAGAAGATCCGGATGTTATACTTGTAGGGGAGATGAGAGATTTAGAAACTATTTCAATTGCAATTACAGCAGCTGAAACTGGTCATTTGGTATTCTCCACACTACATACAATAGGTGCTGCCAAAACCATAGATAGAATAATTGACGTATTTCCACCTCATCAACAACAGCAAATTAGAGTTCAATTAGCTGCTGTTCTTCAAGGAGTTATATCTCAACAGTTAGTTCCTATTGCTTATAAAGCGGGTAGAGTTGCAGCTTTGGAAGTTATGACTACAACACCAGGTATTCAAAACCTAGTTAGAGAAGGTAAAACGCATCAAATTGAATCTGCAATTCAAACAGGTGGAAAATATGGTATGAAAACTATGGATATGGCTTTAGCAGAGTTATATAAAAAAGGTATTATCGATGAAGAGACTGCTTTAACATATTCAGTTGATAAAGAAACTATTAAAAGAATAATGATTTTATAAAAAACAGAGTTTGCTCTGTTTTTTATAAAATCGAAATAGTTAAAAGGAAATTTTGAATTTACGTTGAATATACTTATATATCTTAATTATAATTATGATTATAAAATACATAAGATTTTATTAAAATGTAGATTATGTCTAGGAAAAGGTTGAGTTATTTGAATTTAAATGATAAAATTATAATTGAATTTCATTAAATTTAATAAAAAAAATTAAGGAATTATTATGTAATTCGTTTTTGATAAATTTTTTATTAAAATAATGATAAGTTGGAATTATAATTTTATAGGTGAAAAAACTACACATACTATCTTTATATTACAAATTTCTAAGGTTTACATAGCTAAACTATTGTTAAGTATGTATAGTATGTTGTAAAATTAAATTATAACAATATTTAAGAATTATATTATGGAGAGAAACAAAGTAGAAAATTACTAGTAGATATTTTCTAAAGGAGGAGTTATTTTGTTAGATTTCGAAGTAGATATGCAAGAATTAACCAATATTAAAGTTGTTGGTTGTGGAGGCGGCGGTGGAAATGCCGTTAATAGAATGATTGCAGAAGGGTTAAAGAATGTAGAGTTTATAGCTGTTAATACAGATAAACAAGCTTTAATGTTATCACATGCTAATGTTAAAATTCAAATTGGAGAAAAATTAACAAAAGGTTTAGGTGCAGGAGCTAACCCTGAAATAGGTAAAAAAGCAGCAGAAGAAAGCAGAGAAGAAATAGCAGAAGCTATAAAAGGTGCCAATATGGTATTTATTACTGCTGGTATGGGTGGCGGAACTGGTACTGGTGCAGCACCTATAGTTGCAGAAATCGCTAAGGCAATGAACATATTAACAGTAGGAGTAGTAACAAAACCATTCCCATTTGAAGGAAAGAGAAGAATGAGACATGCGGAAATGGGAATTGAAAATCTTATGAAGGCAGTAGATACATTAGTTATAATTCCTAATGAAAGACTATTAAGTATGGCTGATAAGAAAACAACTCTTTTAGATTCATTTAGATTAGCTGATGACGTATTAAGACAAGGTGTACAAGCTATTTCTGACCTTATCACTATACCAGGGGTAGTTAACGCAGACTTTGCTGACATAGAAACTGTTATGTTAAATAAAGGTTTAGCTCATATGGGAGTTGGACATGGTACTGGTGATAATAAAGCTCATGACGCAGTTAAGCAAGCTATTTCATCACCTCTTTTAGAAACATCTATTGATGGCGCAACTGGAGTTATTATTAACTTTACAGGTGGAGTAGACTTAGGTGCTATAGAAGTATATGAAGCAGCAGATATAGTAAGAGAATCAGCAGATCCTGATGCAAACATAATATTTGGTGCAGTTATTGATGAAACTTTAAATGATGAAATAAGAATTACAGTTATTGCAACTGGATTTGAAGATGATAATGAAAAACTTATAAATCGTGAACCGATATTCGATAAAAAAGTTGTAAAAGAGACTAAGGAAAAAGTAGTTGAAGCTCCAAAAGAGAATGTAAAAAAAGTTGATCCTCTTTTAGATTTTGAGACTGATAGCGTAAATATACCTAGTTTCTTAAGATCAAGAAAATAAGAATGTATTTGAGACCAAGAATTTATTTCTTGGTCTTTTTTTTATTTTGGAACATATTAATAATTAAAATCTATATTTGTTATATTTTATTGCTTTAATCAAATAAGTGTAATTATATGTAATAAATGATAGATGAAAATAAAGAATACATTGATTTATTATGACAAAATTTTATAACTCAACAGTTTATAATTTATATTAAAGGAGGGGGAGAGATGATTGTCTACATAGATATACTTTTAATTGAAAATTTTATAGTGAATTTATTTTTGCTATTAATAACATTTAAGGTGCTTAGATATAAGTATTATAAGACTATTTATTTAGCGGCTGTTATTGGCTCATTATATACATTGGTATTATTCTATGATAATAAAATTCTAGTCTCAATACCATTTAAAATGATAGTAGCTATATTAATGATAATAATTAGTATGAAAAGCATTAATTTCTTAAAGACTATAAAGTCTTTATTAACTTTCATAATATCATCTTTTATATTATGCGGATTAACATTTTCTTTTTCCTTCTTAGAGAATTATTATAGTGTTTTTAATTCATACAGTATTAGTAATTACTCACTAAAATATTTAATACTTGCCCTAATGTGCTTCTATATAGTTTCTATAAAAGTTGCAGATTATATTAAAGATAGAGCGAAGGTAAGTAGTTTTATTTATGATATTGAAGTGAGTAGTGCTGAAAAAACTATATTTATAAAAGGATTATTAGATACAGGAAATGCTCTTAGAGAACCTGTTACTAACTTACCTTGTATTATAGTTGAAAAAGATTTTTTAGAAGAATTTAATGTTAAGAGTAACGAAGAATTTACAATTCCATTTAGGACTATAGGTGAAGAAGGGAATCTTAAGGGATTTAAAATTAATGATGTAAGAATTAGAGGAGCAGATATGGAATGGAAGGTTGTAGATGTTATTATTTGTAGATGTAAGAATAAATTAAGTAAAGAAAATGAGTTTAATGCATTATTATCAAGAGGAGTAATTTAAAGGTATGATGAGTTTAAAAATATTATTAAATAAGATATTAGTGAAACTAGGGATATTCAAAGAAGAAGTTTTTTATGTTGGAGGAAGTGAGGCTCTTCCACCACCTTTAAAAAAAGAGGAAGAAGAGGAATTAGTAGAAAAGTTAATTCATGGAGACGAATCAATAAGAGATATATTAATAGAAAGAAATTTAAGACTTGTTGTATATATTGCAAGAAAGTTTGAAAATACAGGTGTAGGTGTAGAAGACTTAATTTCTGTTGGAACTATAGGATTGATTAAGGCAGTTAACACATTTAATCCTGAGAAAAAAATAAAACTCGCAACATATGCTTCTAGATGTATAGAAAATGAAATACTAATGTATTTAAGAAGAAATAGTAAAGTGAAGGCAGAAATATCTTTTTATGAACCTTTAAATATAGATTGGGATGGTAATGAACTTTTATTATCAGATATATTAGGAACAGAAAATGATACTGTATATAACTTAATAGAAGACGAAGTTGATAGGGAACTTTTATTTTTAGCTCTTAAAAATTTGAATGATAGAGAAAAAGAAATAGTAAGACTAAGATTTGGTTTAAATGGAACTAGGGAAAAGACACAAAAGGAAGTTGCTGATATGCTTGGTATATCACAATCTTATATTTCTAGACTAGAAAAGAAAATAATTAATAGATTAAAGAAAGAAATCAATAAAATGATTTAAGGTTGTCTTGGGTATAAAAGATATTACTATCGGGGATACTCTTTAATGCAGTATGATATTACTTCTAAAGGAGTTGATTAGCTTGATTATTAATAAGGTAGAAATATGTGGAGTAAACACATCCAAGTTACCTGTATTAAAAGAAAAAGAAAAAAGAGAGCTACTTTTGAAAATGAGGGATGGAGATAAAAGTGCAAGAGAATCCTTTATAAAAGGGAATTTAAGATTGGTTTTAAGTGTAATTCAAAGATTTAATAATAGAGGTGAAAATGTTGATGATTTATTTCAAGTTGGATGTATTGGTTTAATGAAAGCAATTGACAATTTTGATTTAAGTCAAAATGTAAAATTTTCTACCTATGCAGTTCCTATGATTATAGGAGAAATAAGACGCTATTTAAGAGATAATAACTCTATTAGGGTAAGTAGATCATTAAGAGATATAGCATATAAGGCTTTACTCGTAAGAGATAAGTTAGTTAAAGATAATAATAAAGAGCCTACTGTATCTCAAATTGCTAAAGAACTGAATTTGCCGCGAGAAGAAGTAGTATTTGCATTAGATGCTATACAAGATCCAGTTTCTTTATTTGAGCCTATTTATCATGATGGTGGAGATGCAATATATGTAATGGATCAAATAAGTGATTCTAAAAACACAGATGAAAGTTGGCTTGAAAATATATCTATAAAAGAAGCCATGAAAAAGCTTAATGATAGAGAAAAGCTTATTTTAACTTTAAGATTTTTTAATGGAAGAACTCAAATGGAAGTAGCTGATGAAATTGGAATTTCACAAGCTCAAGTGTCAAGATTAGAAAAAACTGCATTAAAGCATATGAGAAAATATGTTTAGAGCTCTTTTATAGAGCTCTAAAAAAGAAAGAAATATGTACATGCTATTATGAAAAGGGGGATTTTTATGGGTTTTTTTGATAACAATGAAATTGAGAATGAAGAAATATTAGAAGAAAATGATATCGCACTACATTCTTTAAATGCTCTTAGAACAATGGAAGTAATAGATATTAAAACAGGATCTAAAATTGGATTTATTAAGGATTTTGTTATAGATATAAAAGAAAGTAGAATAGTATCAATATTACTACCTGGAATGGCAAAAGGGTGGTTTGGCAAGGAAGAAGATATAGAAATTCCTTGGGATAAAGTGAAAAAAGCAGGAATGGAAGTTGTATTAGTGGATAGTAGTGATGTTGATGGCCTTAAGAAGTAAAAAATCCTAGCAAATAATAAGGAAAATATGTATAATTTATAGTGTACTAGATAAGTTAGGAAAGGCGTGAATTAAATGAGGTGTCCATTTTGTTCCTTTGAGGAAAGTAAGGTAGTTGATTCGAGATCCACAGATGATAATACTACAATAAGAAGGCGTAGAGAATGCTTGAAATGCAGTAAAAGATATACTACATATGAAAAGGTAGAAGATATTCCAATATTGGTTGTTAAAAGAGATTCTACAAGAGAGAATTTTAACAAAGAAAAGATCATTAATGGATTAATCAGAGCGTGTCAAAAAAGACCTATTTCTAGAATGCAAATTGAGTCCATCGCAGAGGATATAGAAAAAACTATAAGTAATAAGATGATAACAGAAGTAAATTCTAAGGATATCGGAGAAATGGTAATGGATAGACTTAAGGATATTGATGAGATATCTTATGTAAGATTTGCATCTGTATATAGGGAATTTAAAGATATTAATACATTTTTAGAAGAAATAAAAAGTTTAGTTCATAAAAAATAGGACTGTTTATAATGATTTAAGGATCGTTTTAGCAGTCCTTTTTCATATTCTTTTTAATTTTCTATGAGTTTTATATAAAGAAATGGCTTTTTATTTTAATTAAATTTAAGTTAAAAGTAAGTTAAAAATGATATTAAAATTTAAATTAAATAGCAAAAAGTCCATAATAATGGTAAAATTAATAAAAATATATTAATGAGGTGAATCAATGAAAATCTTGTATGCTAAAGATTTTAAAAGGATGTTAGACTTTCTAACAATAAATTTAGATGGGGTAACGGTAGCTTTTTCAACGGCAGAAAATGATAGAAGCTTTAATAGGCACAAGGACTATGGTATAGATAATCTAAATAGCATTGTTAAAGATTTTAAGATAAATAATATAGAATACTTAAATCAAATTCACAGTGATGAGGTGCTAATTTATAAAAGTGAACTTGGAAGTATTATTGATCAAGAAGGGGATGCATTAATTACTAGCGACAAAAAATGTGCTATAGGCGTATTTACTGCAGATTGCGTTCCAATTATTATAGTTGATGAAAAAAACAAGGTGATTGCTGCTATTCATAGTGGATGGAAAGGAACTTATAATTCAATAGTTTCTAGAACATTAGAAAAGATGGAAAATGAATTTAATATAGATAAAAGTAATACAAAGATATTTATTGGACCACATATTAGACAATGTTGTTATGAAATATCAGAGGAACTTAAAGAAAAATTTATAGATAAGACTAAGATAAATGAAGATATTCTATTTAAAGATAGAAATCTAAGTTTAGAAGAATGTATATTAAAAGATATTAGAGAGTTTGGTATAAAAGAGGATAATATATATTCTTTAAATCTTTGTACTCATTGTGAAGAAGAATTAAAATTATTTTCTTATAGAAAATCTGTTGGGACATATGGAAGATTATTTTCATTTGCTTTTATTAAATAGGGAGGTTTAGTGATGCAAGAAAAAATATTAGTAGTAGATGATGAAGATCATATTGTAGAGTTAATAAGCTATAATCTAATTAATTCAGGGTATACCGTGTTAACTGCAAATAACGGGTTAGATGCAGTTAGCATAATAAAAAAGGAAAGACCAAGTTTAGTTTTATTAGATTTAATGCTTCCAGGATTAGATGGCTTTGATGTTTGTAAGGCTGTAAGAAGTGACTCTGACACTAAAGATATTTCAATAATTATGTTAACTGCAAAGGGTGAGGAGTTAGATAAAATCTTAGGACTTGAACTAGGTGCAGATGACTATATAACAAAACCATTTTCTATTAGAGAACTTTTAGCTAGAATAAAAGCAATTTTAAGAAGAACAAAATCTTCAGCTGGAAATGAAGAATTATTTAAGACTAATGAGATATACATTAACTTTGATAGAAGAGAAGTAATTATCTTAGATAATAAAATAGATTTGACATTAAAGGAATTTGAACTTTTAGAGATTCTAGTTAAAAACAGAGGTAAAATATTAACTAGGGAAACTTTATTAGATAAAATATGGGGATACGAATATGTTGGCGAAACAAGAACTGTAGATGTTCATATAAGATATTTACGAAAGAAAATAGAAGTAGATGATAAGAATCCAAGATTTATAGAAACTATAAGGGGAGTAGGATATAGGTTTAATCCTAATTATAATTAAATTATGAAGAAGAGAATACTTTTTTCTTCTTTAATTACTGTTATTTTTGCATTAGTTATAGTAACCTGCTCATTTATTGCCTTAGTAAATATAAAGGGAATAGAAGTAACTAAAGAAACTTTAAAAAATTATAATGATATCTTAATTAAAACTGATAGTTTAAATAGTGATTTCTTAAAGGATTTTACTATTAATAGTTCAAAGGTTAGATTTACTTTTGTAGATAAGAATGGAAAAGTAATTAAAGATACAGAAAATGAGACTTTAGAAAATCATTTAGATAGAGAAGAAATAACAAATGCTTTTACACTAGGAGAAGCATCAACAACTAGACATAGTAATACCCAAGGCGTTAATGTAGTATATTATGCGACTAAGGTTAATGATAATTTAGTTATAAGATCTTCAGTGCCTTTAAATACTATTGAATTTTTTGCTAAAAATTATACTATCTATTATTTAATTGTTATTTTACTTGTGTTATTTTTATCCATTGGACTTTCATTAAAGTTAATTAGAGCAGTAATTTATCCGTTGAAGGAGTTAAAATCTGTTACTAATAAGATTGCTAATGGAGATTATAGTAGAAGAGTAAATATTTATACTAATGACGAAATTGGTTCACTAGCAAATACTTTTAACAATATGGCAGATCAATTACAGTCTAAAATAAGTGATTCTTTAGACAAGCAAAATAAGCTTGAAGCCATATTAGAAAGTATGGAAAGTGGAGTAATTGCAGTAGACAATAATAAGAAAGTTATTTTAATTAATCCCTATGCTAAAAATCTTTTTGGAATCGATGGGAATATTATAGGAGAAAATATTTCGGAGCATATAATAGATTATGATTTAATTAGTTTTATTAAAAGTATCCATGAAATTGAAACTAAAGAGATTAAACTTATGCATCCTATTGAAAGGGAACTTAGAATAAAGAAGGCACCTATAATTAATTATAGAAAAATGCCTATGGGGATAGTTGTTACTGTATTAGATATTACAGATATAAAAAGATTAGAAAATATAAGGAGTCAATTTGTTGCAAATGTATCTCATGAGTTAAAGACTCCACTAACATCTATAAAGGGTTTTGCAGAAACTTTAAAATATGTAGATGATGCTAGTACTAGGGAAAAGTTCTTAGACATAATAGATAAAGAAGCTGAAAGACTGACTAGTTTAATTAATGATATTTTAATTTTATCAAATATAGAAAATAGCAATAAGATGATAGAAGAGGAATTTACTCCTAGTGAGATTATTGAAGATGTAATTAATATGTTTACAACTAATGTTAGTAAAAAGGAAGTAATCATAAATTATGAAGGTAGTAAATCTGGAATACTTATAGGCGATAAAGACAAATTCTTTCAAATGATGTTAAACCTAGTTGAAAATGGAATAAAATATTCTAGTTCAAAAACAATAATAAATATTAATTCATATGAAAAAGGTGACTATTATTTTATTACAGTTGAAGATAATGGAATAGGAATTCCTAAGGAAGATTTACCAAGAATATTTGAACGGTTTTATAGGGTTGATAAGTCTAGAGCTAAAGGGGGAACTGGGCTAGGACTTGCAATAGTTAAGCATATAGTAAAGATGTTTAATGGTGAGATATATGTAAAGTCTATTTTAAATGAAGGAACTAAGTTTACTATAAAACTTAGAAAATCAAAAAGGTTAGCAGAATATAATTATTAATTAAAAGCTATATCAAAATTTATTGATATAGCTTTTTTTATAATATTTTATTTAAGACTATAAGAGTATAAATAAGCTACATAAAAGTAATTATTTGTAAGGTTATGTTAAATTCATTTAACAATATCATAACTTTTCTTAACCTTTAAATAATATTAACTTAACTTTCAGAGATTAATATAAGTATGTAAAGTGAATTAATAAAAAAGGCGAAACGTCAATTTGGAGGAGAATTTTATGAAAAGAAAAAGTTTAAAACTTTTATGTACTGCATTATTAATTTCTGTAGTGGGAGGAGCTATTGCTGGATGTGGAAACTCTGGTGAAAAAGCAGAAGGTGGTAGTTCAAACCCAGTAACTATATCAGTATCAGGATCTACTTCAGTTGGACCTCTTATGGAAAAGATTGCTGAAAAGTATGAAAGTACAAATAGTAACGTTTCTATAGAAATTAATCAAGTTGGATCTTCAGCAGGAATTAAAGATGCAATAAATGGAGTTTCTGAAATCGGAATGTCTTCAAGAGAACTTAAGGCAGAAGAAGAAAGCCAAGTTAAATCAAATGTAATAGCATATGATGGAATAGCAATTATAACTAATAAAAACAATCCGATTAAAAACATAACTTTAGAACAAATTCAAGGAATATATACAGGAAAAATAACTAACTGGAATCAGATCGAAGGTGGAAAGGATGCTCCGATAGTAGTAGTATCAAGAGAAGAAGGATCAGGAACTAGAGATGCATTCCAAGAAATAGTTAAATATAAATCAGAAGAATTAAAAGCTGATGCTATGATATCTAATGGTAATGGTGGAGTTAAAGAATCAGTTGTTGGAAATGAAAATGCAATTGGATTTGTATCATTCGAATACTTAGATGATAAAGTAAATGTTGCAAATGTAGAAAACGTAGAACCTAAAGCAGATTTAGTTAAGTCAGGAGATTATAAAATTTCAAGACCATTCTTACTTGTAAATAAAGATGGAGCGTTAAGTGAAGATGGACAAAAACTTATAGACTTTATATTAAGTGATGAAGGACAAACAATAGTTAAAGAAAACAAGTTAATTCCAATTAAATAACTTGACATATTAAGAATGCTCCCTAGTTGAGCATTCTTACTTTCATAGGAGAGTGTATTAATGTTAAATGTTAAAAGAAACAACAATAGTAAATATGTAATAGAAAAAGTATCTAAGGCAATATTTTTAGTAAGTGCTCTTATTGCAGTAGTAAGCTTATTATTAATTATAGGCTTTGTATTTTATAAAGGACTTACACCTTTTGTAAGTAAAGGATATTCTTTTAAGGAGTTTTTATTTGGTACTAAGTGGATACCAAGCTCAGATCAATTTGGAATATTACCTATGGTTTTAGCTTCTATATTCGGAACGTTAGGATCTTTAATATTAGGAGTACCAATAGGAATATTAACAGCTATATTTATAGCTGAAATTGCACCTAAAAGAATAGGAAAGATTATATCTGGAGCAGTAGAACTTTTAGCAGGAATTCCATCAGTATTATATGGGGTTTTTGGATTGGCAGTTATAGTTCCTTGGATTATGAATACATTTAATTTACCAAAGGGACAAAGCTTATTAGCAATTATTATAGTATTATCAATTATGATGTTGCCAACAATAGTTACAGTTTCAGAAACTGCAATAAGAGCAGTTCCTAAATCATATAAGGAAGGTTCTTTAGCTTTAGGTGCTTCGCATATAGAAACAACATTTAAGGTTGTAGTTCCAGCTGCAAAATCTGGTATTTTAGCAGGGGTAGTTTTAGGAATAGGTAGAGCAATAGGTGAAACTATGGCTATTATATTGGTTGCAGGAAATTCACCTGTAATCCCTACATCAATAATGGATTCTGTAAGACCATTAACTACTAATATAGCACTTGAAATGGGGTATGCCTTTGGAACTCATCAAGAAATGCTATTTGCTACAGGCGTTATATTATTCTTATTCATATTATTATTAAACTTAGTTTTAAGTAAACTTTCTAATAAGGAAGGTAACTGATTATGAGGAAATTTAAAGAAAATATTTTAAAATTGTTACTTTGGTTATCTGCTATAGCAACAGTAGCAGTGCTAGTATTTATTTTAGGATTTATATTTATTAAAGGATATAAATTAATCAACATAGATTTTATTACTAAAAATTACTCTCCTTCAGGAGATGGTGGAATATTACCGATGATAGTTTCTACTTTATATACAGTATTTATCTCTATTATAGTGGCAACACCAATTGGAGTATTAGCAGCAATATATTTAACAGAATATGCAAAGCAAGGTAAGATGGTAAAATTAATTAGATTTGCAACTGAAAGTTTATCAGGAATACCATCTATTGTATATGGTTTATTTGGTTCTATATTCTTCGTAATAACATTGAAGTTTGGTTACTCATTACTTGCAGGTTCTTTAACAGTAGCAATTATAATATTACCTGTAATAATTAGAACTACAGAAGAAGCTTTGAAAGCTGTACCAACTTCATATAAAGAAGCTTCATTAGGTCTTGGTGCAACAAGATTCCAAACTCTTTATAAAGTAGTAGTTCCAAGTGCATTACCAGGAATACTAGTTGGTGTAATACTTTCGATTGGACGTGTAGTTGGAGAATCAGCAGCTATATTATTAACAGCAGGAACAGTCGCTAAAATGCCTAAAGGGATAATGTCAAGTGCAAGAACTTTAACAGTTCAATCTTATTTGGTTACTCAAGAGGCAGGAAATATAGAACAAGCTGCAGCTGTAGGAATTGTATTAATAGCAATTATACTAGTTTTAAATATATCAGCTAAGCTTATTAGTAAGAAGTTTAGCAAGGCAAATTATTAAAAAGTGCTATGAGGTGTAAAGTATGTCAAATGAACAAGTAAAAAAGATTCAAGTTCGTGATTTGAATTTATATTATGGAGATAATCAAGCGTTAAAGAACATAAACATAGATTTAGAAGCAAATAAGGTAACTGCTTTTATAGGTCCATCTGGATGCGGTAAATCTACATTCTTAAGAACTTTAAACAGAATGAATGATTTAATAGATGGAGTGAAAATAGATGGGGAAATATTAGTTGATGGAGAAGATATATATAAGAGTAAAGATGTAATAGCCCTTAGAACAAAGGTTGGGATGGTATTCCAAAAGCCAAATCCTTTCCCTATGTCTATTTACGATAATATAGCATATGGTCCTAGATTACATGGAATAAAAGATAAAAAGACTCTTGATGAAATTGTTGAGAAAAGCTTAAAAGGTGCTGCTTTATATGACGAGGTTAAGGACAGGCTTAAAAAGAGCGCTTTAGGGCTATCAGGTGGTCAACAACAGAGGTTATGTATAGCTAGAACTATTGCTGTTTCTCCTGAAATTATATTAATGGATGAACCAACATCCGCTTTAGATCCAATTTCTACGAATAAAATGGAAGAATTAATGGAAGAATTGAAGAAGAAATATACAGTTATAATAGTAACCCATAATATGCAACAAGCTGGAAGAATAGCAGATAAAACAGCATTCTTCTTAAATGGAGAAATTATAGAATATGCTGATACTGAAGAAATATTCTATAAGCCTAAGGATAAGAGAACAGAAGATTATATTACTGGAAGATTCGGTTAAAAATTATAAGAGGTGATTTGAAAATGATGAGAGAATTGTTAAGTAATAAGATTAAGCTACTTAACTCAGAATTAATTGAAATGGCTAGCTTGGTAGAAAAGCAAATAGTAGATAGTATGACAGCCTTAAAGGATCAAGACATAGATTTAGCAAAAAGTGTAATTAAAAATGATGATAAGGTAGATGATTTTCAAAAGCTTATTGAAGAAAAATGTATTAAGTTTATGGCTACTGAATCTCCAGTTGCAGGAGATCTAAGAAATATATATACTACTTCTAAAATAGTAACAGATTTAGAAAGAATGGCAGATTATGCAGTAGATATTTGTAAGATTGTACCTAGAGTTAAAGGAGTAGATTTTTCAGATGATATATCTCCAATTTGGGAGCTTGTAGATATAGTTACAAATATGATTAAGCTTGCTATTGAGGCATATGTTAAAGGTGATGAAAAAGCTGCTTATGAAATATGTGATATGGATGATAGAGTAGACGAAATATATAGGGGAATGTTTGGAATAGTTCTTAAAAAGATGGTAAAAGATGAATCTATGATTAATCAAGGAACACAAATATTATTTGCTTCTAAATACTTAGAAAGATTAGGCGATCATGTTACTAATATTTGTGAATGGATAATATTCTCTAAAAAAGGTAATTACGTTGATTTAAATGAATAATCTATAAATCTAACTTAATTTTTAATTGGGGCTGTCAGAAGACAGTCCTTTTATTGCTTTTATCATCATTAAATTACAAAGATAAGGTTACTTTTTATGTTGACTAGATAGTATTATTAATGTAAGATAACATCAAGTGATTATTAAAATTAGGATAACTATGTTTAAGTGAATAATTGCTGTAATAAGAATAAATGTATATTTGTATTGATTTGATTTTTCTATATAAATAGATTTTAATTTTATAAATATTGAGGTGAGGAAAGTGAAAAATTTAATAAAAAAAGTTGATGAAGGAAGTATAGCTGAAGAGGTAGGTATTGAAGTAAATGATGTTCTAATATCTATAAATGGTACTCCAATTGACGATATAATTGATTATAAGTTTTTAGCAGTAGATGAAGAGGTACTACTAGAAATAGAAAAGCCAGACGGAGAAATATGGGAGTATGAAATAGAAAAAGAATACGGGGAAGATTTAGGTCTTGAATTCCAAGGCGGTATAATGGATAAAGCAAAAAGCTGTTCAAATAAATGCATGTTTTGCTTTATAGATCAACTTCCAAAAGGGATGAGAAATACATTATATTTTAAGGATGATGATTCTAGATTATCATTTTTACAAGGTAATTTCGTTACACTAACTAATATGAAGGATGAAGATATAGATAGAATAATAAGATATAAAATAAGTCCTATAAATATATCTGTACATACTACTAATCCAGAACTTAGAGTTAAGATGCTTAAAAATAGATTTGCTGGATCTATTATGGAAAGGCTTAAGAAATTAAAAGATGCTGAAATAGAAATGCATGCACAAGTTGTATGTATACCTAATGTAAATAATGGTGAGGAATTAAGAAAGACTGTAAGTGACTTATATGAACTTAGACCATATGTAAAGAATGTAGCAGTAGTACCAGTAGGGGTAACAAAATTTAGAGAAAATCTTCCTCAGTTAGAAACCTTTACAAGTGAAACATCAAGAAATGAAATAATGATGATTAAGGATTTACAAGAGAAGTATATAAAAGAAACTGGAGCACCGTTTGTTAGATTATCTGATGAGTTTTATATAGTTGCAGGATTAGATGTACCTAATAATGAATTTTATTCAGAATACGAACAGCTTGAAGATGGTGTCGGAATGATTAGATACTATAGAGAAGCTGTAGAAGGTGCTATAAATAATTTAGATGTTAAATTAAAAGGAAGTTTCTCAATGGTAACAGGTGAACTTGCCTTTGAAGAAATAAAAAGATCAGCAGACCTTATAATGAAACATAATCCTAATATAAGTATTGACGTATATAAGGTTATAAATAACTTCTTTGGAAATACTATAACAGTAGCAGGTCTGTTAACAGGAACTGATATAATTGATCAACTTAAGGGCAAAATTAATTCAGAGTATTTAATTATGCCAAATAATATGTTTAGAAAAGGCTATGAATTAGCACCAGCTGACATGGTAATGTTAGATGATTTAAGAATTAACGATATAGAAGAAGCTTTAAATGTTAAGGTTATAGTTTGTGATTATACTGGTGATGACCTTATTGACATAATAAATGCAAATTGCAAGGAGGATTAATAATGGGTAAACCGATAGTAGCCATTGTTGGAAGACCTAATGTAGGTAAATCGACATTATTTAATAAATTAGCAGGACAGAGAATATCTATAGTACAAGATACTCCTGGTGTAACAAGGGATAGAGTTTATGCTCAAGCAGAATGGTTAAGTTATAACTTTACTATGATAGATACAGGTGGTATTGAGCCTGAAAGAGAAGATATAATTGTAAAACAAATGAGAAGGCAAGCTAATATTGCTATTGAAACAGCAGATGTAATTGTATTTGTTGTTGATGGAAAAGAAGGATTAACACCAGCAGACCACGAAGTAGCTGGAATGCTTAGAAAGAGTAAAAAAGAAGTTGTCTTAGTAGTAAATAAAGTAGATTCTTTAAAAGAAGAAGACAATGCATGGGAATTCTATAATTTAGGTATAGGTGATCCTATAACTATATCAGCAGCTCAAGGATTAGGTCTTGGAGATATGCTTGATAGAGTAGTTGAAAACTTTGATAAGTTTAATGAAGCAGATGAAGAAGATGAATATATTAGAATTGCAATGATAGGAAAACCAAATGTAGGTAAATCTTCATTAATTAATAGACTTTTAGGAGAAGATAGATTAATAGTTTCTAATATACCAGGAACTACTAGAGACTCTATAGATAGTACATTAGAAACTGATCTTGGAAAGTTTGTATTAGTAGATACTGCTGGTCTTAGAAGAAAAAGCAAGGTAAAAGAAGAGATAGAAAGATATTCTGTAATTAGAACATATACTGCAATTGAAAGAGCTGATGTATGTATTTTAATGATAGATGCTACTGAAGGTGTAACAGAGCAAGATGAAAAGATAATAGGATATGCTCATGAAATGAATAAGGCTATAATGGTTATAGTTAATAAGTGGGATCTTATTGAAAAAGATGATAAAACAATGCAAAGATATAAAGAAGATTTACAAATGAGTTTAAAATTTTTAAAGTATGCTAAATATTTATTTATATCAGCAAAGACAGGACAAAGAACTCATAAAGTTTTAGAAATTGCAAAAGAATGTTATGAAAATTATTCAAAGAGAATTCCTACTGGTATTTTAAATGAAGTAATTAATAAAGCAGTTCTTATGAAAGAGCCTCCTATAGTTGGACTTAAGAGAATGAAAATTTATTATGCAACACAAGTTGCTACTAAACCACCGAAATTTATCTTCTTTGTTAATGATTCAAATGCAAGACATTTCTCATATGAAAGATATCTTGAGAATCAATTAAGAGATAGTTTCGATTTTAGTGGAACAGGTATTCAAATGGAATTTAAGGAGAGGAAGGAATAATTATGAGTAATGTGGCTTTTTTAGGAGGAGGAAGCTTTGGAACAGCTTTAGGAATATTATTGGCTAACAAGGGGTTAGATGTTAGTATTTATGATAGAGATAAAGCTGTTGTAGAAGATATAAACTTAAATAGAAAAAATGATAGGTATATAAAAGATTTAGTAATACCTAAAAATGTCACAGCTTTTAATGATTTAGATGAAGCGTTAAAAGATATAAAATTCTTAGTTCTAGCTGTGCCTTCACATGTTGTAAGGACAGCTGCTAGATCATTAAAAGGCAAGATTAATAGTGATGTTATAATTGTAAGCATTGCAAAGGGAATAGAGGAAGGTACTAATCTTAGGTTATCTGAAGTAATAGAAGAAGAGCTTCCTAATAATAAAATTGTAATATTATCTGGACCTAGCCATGCAGAAGAAGTTGCCTTCGATATTCCAACTACTGTTGTTGTTTCTTCAAAAGATAATGAGGCAGCAAGTATAGTTCAAGATTTATTCATGACAAGTAGCTTTAGAGTTTATAGTAATGAAGATCTAGTTGGAGTTGAGATAGGTGGAGCAGTAAAAAATATTATAGCTTTAGCTGCAGGAGTATGTGATGGTATTGGGTATGGAGATAATTCCAAAGCTGCCTTAATGACTAGGGGGATGGCTGAAATAGTTAGAGTAGGAATGAAGCTTGGTGGAAAGCCTGAAACCTTTCTAGGGTTAACTGGAATGGGTGACCTTATAGTTACTTGTACTAGTTTGCATTCAAGAAATAGAAGAGCTGGTTTCTTAATAGGTAGTGGAAAAAGTACAGAAGAAGCTACTAAAGAAGTTGGAATGGTAGTTGAAGGAATAAAGGCATGTAGAGTTTTTTATGAACTTAAAGAAAAACTTCAAGTAGAAATGCCAATTACAGATGTCCTATATAAGATATTATTTGCAAATAAGGACCCAAAAGATGCAGTTACCTTTTTAATGGGAAGAGAAAAAAAGAGTGAAATATATTAAAAAATAAAAGAATTAATGATTAAAAAATAAAAGGGTTTGGATGTCATTTAACCAAATTACTGAAAATAAATTAATTTTAAAAACTCCTTAGGGAGTTTTTTTATATCCCAAAATTATATTATAGTTTAATATATGATTTTAAATTATTATTTATATATTTAAAAAAGTTGTATATTTTTTTTAATACTAGAATATATATATAGTGTTAAAAATAAGTAGGAGGTACACCGTGGACAGCTTTAATATATATAAAGATATAGCTGAAAGGACGCAAGGGGACATTTATGTAGGTGTTGTTGGTCCTGTAAGAACTGGGAAATCTACATTTATTAAAAAGTTTATGGACCTTATGGTAATACCAAAGATTGATAATAATTATAAGAAGGAAAGAGCAAAAGATGAATTACCTCAAAGTGGTTCTGGTAAGAGTATTCATACTACTGAGCCTAAATTCGTACCTAATGAGGCAGTGGAAATAACAATTGATGAAGAAATAAAGTTTAAAGTTAGAATGGTTGACTGTGTAGGTTATATAGTAAAAGGAGCAATAGGTTATATGGATGGGGAAGAGGCTAAGATGGTAAACACTCCATGGTATGATTATGAAATTCCTTTTGAAGATGCAGCTGAAATAGGAACGAGAAAAGTTATTACTGATCATTCAACTATCGGACTTGTAGTAACTACTGATGGCAGTATAACAGGGATAGAAAGAAGTGAGTACTTAGAAGCAGAGGAGAGAGTAATAGAAGAGTTAAAGGCTATAAGAAAGCCTTTTATAGTTGTACTTAACACTAAACATATAAACTCTCCAGAAACAAGAACATTAAAGAAAGAACTAGAAGAAAAATATGATGTTTCAGTTCAGGTTATGGACGTAGCAAACATGAATGAAGATGATGTTGAAGATGTATTTAAACATGTACTTAAAGAATTCCCAGTTAGAGAAATAAACATAGATATGCCAACATGGGTAGAAAAATTAGAAGTTGATAATTGGCTTAAAAAAGATTTCTTTAATATAATAAAAAATATGTGCGAAAATATAAGTAGGGTTAGGGATGTTAAGGCTATTTCTGATATGCTTAAAGATGAAGAAAATTTAGCACCTGTTGAAATAAGCCAAGTAAACTTGGGTGAAGGAAAAGCAACTATTAAGATGAAACCTAAGGATGGAATTTTCTATAATATATTAAGTGGTATTTGTGATTTAGATGTAAAATGTGAAAGTGATTTATTATCAATTATTAAAGATTTGAATTTCGCTAAGAAAGAGTATGACAAGGTTAAAGATGCTTTAATAGATGTTAGAGAAACGGGATATGGATTAGTTCCACCTCAATTATCTGAAATGAAGTTTGAAGAACCTGAAATGGTTAAACAAGGAAATAGATTTGGGGTTAAATTAAAAGCTTCAGCACCATCATTGCATTTTATAAAGGCGAATATTAAAACTGAAATTAGCCCTATTATGGGATCTGAAAAAGAAAGTGAAGAGCTTGTAAAATCTCTAATGGAACAATTTGATAATGATCCTCAATCATTATGGCAAAGTAACATGTTTGGAAAGCCTTTAGAGGTTTTAATTAAAGAAGGCTTACAAAATAAACTATACAAGATGCCTGAAGATGTTCAAGTTAAAATCCAAAAAACTTTACAAAAGATAATTAATGAAGGTAGTGGCGGATTGATTTGTATTATATTATAATTTTTGAGGTTGGTGTGTAACCAACCTTAATTTTTTGAAATAATATAGTAAAGAATACTAATAAATGCTGTAATATAAGTCGATTATAAAAACTAATATACACTATATAGAATTGAGGGGTATTATGGAAGATAGATTTTGTACCTATAAGAGAGTTGGATATTTTAAAGACAAGATGGCAGAAAACTTAGGGGTAAAATTTACAGGAACCATTTATGCTTCCCTAGGGGTAGTAAGGCATATCAAAAAGAAACATGGCAAACATTTAGGAAAGAAAATTTTAAGTAATATGATTGAGCATATGAAAGAAGTAATAGAGGATCCTGATTATGTAGGAGTATATAGTATGACTAATGAGGGAGCTCATATTGAGTTAATAAAAGAAGGAGAAGTTAATATATTAATAGGGATTGATATTGATTATAAAAAAGACTATATCTATGTATCGACAATGTATCCAATTACGGATAGTAAAATAGATAGTAGAAAATTTAGCGGAAAATTAATTAGATATACTGGATAATTATCTGTTGAAAGAAAATTAGTATAAAGATATAATAGTATAGTAGTTTCAAGTATTAATTGTTGAGGTGAGAAAAGGCTCCTCACACGCTGTTTCAGTAAAAAGAGATGTAGGATACGCCGCCCTACCAACAATATATATTTTGTATTAAACTTTTGGGTTCACCAAGAGTTTTTATTTTATATTAAACTTTAGGAGGAGAGCTATGAAAAAAGTAGCAGTGGTATTTAATGGTGGAACTATATCTATGAAGGTAGATGAGAGAATAAAGGCAGCAGTACCTAGTCTTACGGGCGAAGAAATTATGTCTATGGTTGCTGGAATTGAAAATTATGCAGAAATTGAATCATATAGTTTTTCAAGTAAGCCTTCACCTCATATGACTTTAGAAGATATGCTAGGATTAAGTAAATTAATAAAAGAATTAGTTGAGAGAGATGATATAGAAGGTGTGGTTTTAACTCATGGAACTGATACATTAGAAGAAACGGCATACTTTCTAGATTTAACTATAGACACGGAAAAAGTTATAGTTGTAACAGGGGCTATGAGGAGTAGTTCGGAGTTAGGTTATGATGGACCTTTCAATTTAGCTACTTCAATTTGTACAGCTATTTCTGAAGATGCAAAAGGAAGAGGTGTTTTAGTTTGCTTTAATGGAGAATTAAATTCTGCGTCAGAAGTTACTAAAGCAAATTCTATGGCGTTAAATGCCTTTACAACACCTAATTTTGGACCTATAGGAATAGTAGATAATAATAAAGTATTATTTTATAGAAGAACAATAAAACATAGAGTTTATAATATAGATAGAGTAGTAGAAAAAGTTGCCTTAATAAAGTGCGTGGCAGGTATGGATTCTGAGTATATAGATTTTTTAATAGATAATGGATACAAGGGTATAGTTATAGAAGCTTTAGGTAGAGGGAATGTGCCACCTCAAATGATTGGTGGAATAAAGAGAGCCTTAAATAATAATGTACCAGTAGTGATAGTGTCTAGATGCTTTGAAGGTAGAGTATTTGAATCCTATGGTTATGAAGGTGGTGGAAAGATGCTTAAAGACTTAGGAGTATTTTTTGAAGAAAGTATGCCAGGTCAAAAAGCGAGAATTAAGTTAATAGTAGCATTATCTAGTGATAAGGCAATAGATATAGAGGAGTCTTTTAAGAAAAAAACGAATTTTAGATAAAAAGCCTTTAAGTTCATACGGTATTATTGACAAAGTTAGACATAAAATATATAATAATATTCGTAAGAGAGATAACTCATATAAAGTTGACGATAAGGGTCAAAAGTTTCTACCAAGATGCCGTAAATATCTTGACTATGAGTAAGGTGCTATTTTAGCATTTGAAAATCCTAAGAGTTATCTTTACAAAGATAACTCTTAGGATTTTTTTTACACATAAAACATAGGGGGATCAGAAATGGAAAATTCACAAAAGAAACAAGGCTTATTACCTATTCTATCAAACAAAGATGTAAATATTAAAAGAGAAATAATGGCTGGGATTACAACATTCTTAACTATGGCTTATATAGTAGCAGTAAATCCTAACATATTATCTGCAGCTGGAATGCCAGCAGGAGCATTAGTAACTGCTACATGTTTAGCAGCTGCAATAGGATGCATACTAATGGGACTATTTGCTAACCTGCCTTTTGCTTTAGCTTCAGGTATGGGACTTAATGCATTCTTTGCTTTCTCAGTAGTAATTGGTATGGGAATATCATGGGAAATGGCATTAACAGCAGTATTTATTGAAGGTATTATATTTATATTTTTATCATTATTTAAAGTTCGTGAAGCAGTAGTTAATTCTATACCTATGACTATGAAACATGCAGTAACAGCTGGTATAGGTATTTTTATAGCTTTCATTGGAATGGTTGGTTCAGGTTTAGTTATTAATGATGATTCTACATTAGTGAAAATGGGAGAATTTTCACCTACAGTAATGATTGCTTTAGTTGGATTAGTAATTATAGCTGTTTTAGATAAGAAAAAAGTAAAAGGTTCTATATTATTTGGTATTTTAACTAGTACTTTATTAGCTTGGGGATATGCTCTAATTAATCCTGAAGTGGCAACAAATCTTGGTATATACTTACCAGAAGGTGTATTCAAATTTGAAAGTATAGCACCTATAGCTGGAAAAATAGATTTTTCACATTTCTTTACTGCAGAGTCTGCTGGTAAATTAATAGTTGTAGTTTGTACATTCTTATTTGTTGATTTCTTTGATACAGTTGGAACATTAGTAGGTGTTGCTTCAAGAGCAAACATGTTAGATGAAAAAGGAAATGTACCAAATGCAGGTAGGGCTCTATTAGTAGATGCTATTGCTACAACAATTGGAGCAGTTTTAGGAGTTTCTACAGTTACTACATATGTTGAAAGTTCAACAGGAGTTGCAGCAGGTGGTAGAACTGGATATACAGCAATAACAGCAGGTGTTTTATTCTTAATTGCTATGTTCTTCTCACCAATATTTATAGCTATTCCATCATGTGCAACTGCACCAGCTCTAATTTATGTTGGATATTTAATGCTTGGAGCTGTTAAAAACATAGAATTTGATAACATTACAGAAGGCGTACCAGCGTTCATTACTATTTCTACAATGGCATTAACATATAGTATTGGTGATGGTTTAACTTTAGGAATATTATCTTATGTTGTAATTAATTTAATTTACAATGCAATATGCAAAGATGAGAAAAAGAGAACTAAAGTTTCTCCTGTAATGATAGTACTTGCTATAATATTTATATTTAAATTATTATTCTTATAAAAAATATAAAATATATATGATTTTAATTTGATATTTTACTAAAGTTTTAATTTGATTTTAATTTTATGTAATAACATTTAGTTAGATAATTAATTGAAATTAATTATATATAAATTAAAGAGATAACTCTTTTGATTTGTAAATCCCAAAAAAGAAGAAGCAGATAAGGTCTGCTTTTTCTTTTTTTTTATATCAAATGTTAACAATTTGTGAACAAAGCATTGACTTTACTTTGCTCTTAAATTATAGTAGATATGTTCTGAAAATAAGAAATAATTTATATTATGTATAAATAGCTTTGGAGGTATATATGGTTAAGAGTATGACTAGCTTTGGGCGAGCTAGTAATGAGGAAGGAAATAAGTATTTATTTTCTGTAGAAATGAAAAGTGTAAATAGCAGATATTTAGATGTAAATGTTAGAATACCAAAAAGTTATATTTCTTTAGAAGAAGAAATAAGAAAGCTAATTAATTCTAAACTTTCTAGAGGAAAGGTAGATGTATTTATTAATCAAAAGAGTTATTCTCAAAATGATGGAGTTTGTAAGCTTAACTTAAAGCTTGCAGAAAGCTACTACAATGCTTTAAAGGAAATAGAAGAAAATTTAAATGTTAAAAATGATATTACTGTAACACAAATAGCAAGATTTCCTGAAGTAATTAATATAGTAGAAGAAGAGGAATCAATAGATGAAATATGGAATTTGATTAAACCTCTTATTAATTCATCTTTAGATATGATGGAAGTTATGAGAATAACAGAAGGAGAAAAGCTTAAAGAAGATATATTAAAAAAGCTAGTAGAAATAGAAGATATAGTAGTAGAAATTGAGAAAATATCTGATTTAGTTCCAAAAGCCTATAAGAAAAAATTAGAAAGCAGAATAAAAGAATTACTTGACGGAGTAGATATTGATGAAGTAAGAATGGCTCAAGAAATTGCAATAATTTCAGATAAGTCAGCTGTAGATGAAGAAATTACAAGACTTAGAAGTCATTTGAATCAAATGAGACTAACTTTAAATGATGGAGAACAAATAGGAAGAAAGTTAGACTTTATAATTCAAGAAATGAACAGGGAAGCAAATACTATAGCTTCAAAATCAAGTGATATGGATATGACAAACTATGTCATTAACATAAAAAATCTAATAGAAAAAATAAGAGAACAAGTGCAAAATATAGAATAATTAGGAGGAAAATCATGGGAATCAAGTTAATTAACATTGGATTTGGTAACATAGTATCTGCAAATAGACTTGTTGCTATAGTAAGTCCAGAATCAGCACCTATTAAAAGAATAATTCAAGAGGCTAGGGATAGAGGGATGCTTATTGATGCAACCTATGGTAGAAGAACTAGAGCTGTTATTATAACAGATAGTGATCATGTGATTTTATCAGCTGTACAACCTGAAACTGTTGCACATAGATTAGTTGTTAAAGATGAAACAGTAGATGAGGTAGATGAATAATGCAAAGTAATAGAGGGGTATTAATAGTTATTTCAGGTCCATCAGGAGCTGGAAAAGGTACTATTTGTAAGGCTTTATTAGAAAAGCATAAAAATATTTATCTTTCAGTTTCAGCAACTACAAGACACCCTAGAGAAGGTGAAGTTGAAGGAGTTAATTACTATTTCTTAACAAAAGAAAATTTTGAAGAAAAGGTAAGAGAAAATGGTTTTTTAGAATATGCTAATGTACATGGTAATTTCTATGGTACACCTAAAGTAAATGTTGAAAAAATGCTTGATGATGGAAAAGATGTAATATTAGAAATAGATATTCAAGGTGCACTTCAAGTAAAAGAAAACTTTAAAGAAGGCGTATTTATATTTATTCTTCCACCATCTATGGAAGAGTTAAAGCAAAGAATAATTAAAAGAGGAAGCGAAACAGAAGAATCCTTAATGACTAGATTTAAAAATGCATATAAGGAAATTAATTACGTTTCAAAATATAACTATGCAGTAGTTAATGATACTTTAGAAGTAGCAGTCTCTAAAGTGGAAGCAATTATTTCTGCAGAAAAATGTAGAGTAGACAGAATAAAAGAAAATACAATTTTAGATTCTAAGGAGGGCTTAATTCATGAACAACTCTATGATTAATCCATCAATAATGGATTTATTAAATAAGGTAGATGATAGATATTCTCTAGTAATGGTAACATCAAAAAGGGCAAGACAAATAATTAATGGTAGTGAACCATTAGTGGCAACAAAGTCTAAAAAAGCTCTTACTATTGCAATAAATGAAGTAAATGAGGGGGAAGTTGGATTCGAACCAGCTCCTACAAAAGAAGGTTCTAGATAATATGGATAATAAAAGGTGTGTTTGTATAGGAGTTAGTGGAGGGATTGCTGCTTATAAGGCTTTAGATGTTGTAAGTGCATTAAGGAAAAAAGATATTGACGTTAGAGTTATAATGACTGAATCAGCAACAAAGTTTGTAACACCACTTCCATTTCAATCTTTAAGTCAAAATATGGTTACAACTGATATGTTTGAAGAACCAAAAGCTTTTGAAATACAACATATATCTTTAGCCAAGAGAGCAGATATTTTTTTAGTTGCACCAGCTACAGCTAATATTATTGGGAAAGTAGCGAACGGAATTGCAGATGATATGCTTTCAACTACTATTATGGCAACAAGAGCAAAGGTTATATTTGCTCCAGCAATGAATACTAATATGTATGAAAATAAAATAGTTCAATCAAACATAGAAAAACTTAAGGGATTAGGTTATGAATTTATTGAACCAGCATCCGGAAGGCTTGCTTGTGGAGATGAAGGTAAGGGTAAACTTGCAGATGTTAATACAATTGTAGAAAGAGTATTAGATGCACTAGAAAGTAAGGATATTCCTAAAGATTTACTTGGGAAGAAGGTCTTGATTAGTGCAGGACCTACATATTCAAATATAGACCCTGTTAGATTTATTACTAATAGATCTACAGGGAAAATGGGATATTATATAGCAGAAGAAGCAAGAAATAGGGGAGCAGAGGTAACTTTAGTTTCAGGACCTACTAACTTAAAGCCTCCTTCTGGAGTGAAAATTATTAATATTACTACTAATGAAGAAATGAAGAATGCTATATTTGAAAACTTTGAAAATAGCGATATTGTTATTAAGTCAGCTGCTGTAGCAGATTATAAAATAAAGAACTATAGCAATGAAAAAATAAAAAAAGGCGAAGGAGACTTAGTCTTAACATTTGTTAGAGATAATGATATATTAAAACTTCTTGGAGAAAAGAAGAAAAATCAAATCCTTGTTGGCTTTGCTGCAGAGAGTAATAATATACTTGAAAATGCAAAGAGAAAGCTAAAAAACAAGAATTTAGATTATATAGTGGCCAATGATATTACAAGTTCAGATACTGGATTTGGTAGTGATGATAATAAAGTAGTTATCTTTACAAAAGATGGAGAAGAAATTAATTTAGATAAGATGAGCAAAAGAAAAGTTGCTTCAAAAATCTTTGATACTATTTTAAGAAAGCGCTAAAATGCGCTTTCTTTTATATGATGATTAGTAGTACCTAATAAAAGGGTGAGTAAATTTGAAAAAATATGCAGAAATTGTTATTAATAATGATGCCTTAGATATAGATAAACCTTTTACTTATGAAATCCCAAAAGAATTGGAGGGAAAAGTTAAAATTGGTCAATGGGTGAAGGTACCTTTTGGAATAAAGAACTCACTTTCTGATGGATTTGTTATGGCTATAAAAGAAGAACAAGTAGAAGGCATTAGAATTAAGAGTATTAAGTTTATTGCTGAAGAAGAGCCACTTTTAAATGCTGATGATTTAAAAGTAATTGAATTTTTAAAAGAAAATTATCTATGTAGATACATTGATGGGATAAGGCTTTTAATTCCGCAAGGAGTATTAAAAGGTGCAAAAAATAAGATGAAGTTAGTAGTTTCTTCTGGAGTAGTCCCTACAGATGAAATTGAGGAAAAATATAAGGATATATTTGATTTTATACGAAATAATGAAGGTAAGTTTAACAAAAGTGAACTTATTAAAGAAAATGGATTTTCTAGCTATAAGCTTAATAAGCTTATAAAAGAGGGATATTTAAAAGTTTCTGAAGAAATAGTATATAGATATAATGTAAAAGAATATATTGATTATAAAGAGAAATCATTAACTATGGAGCAGATGAATGCACTAGAAACAATAAGAAGTTCAGATAATAATGTGTTTTTACTAAAAGGTGTTACTGGTTCAGGGAAAACTGAAATATATATGCAATTAGTAAAAGATGCAATTAATGAAAATAAGTCTTGTGTAGTTTTAGTGCCGGAAATTTCTTTAACCCCTCAAATGATAGAGAGATTTAAAGGAAGGTTTGGAAAAGAGGTAGCAGTATTCCATAGTAAACTTTCAGATGGTGAAAAATATGATGAATGGTATAGAGTTAAGAGTGGTAAGGCAAAACTAGTAATTGGAGCTAGAAGTGCTTTGTTTCTACCTTTTGTAAACTTAGGACTAATAATAATAGATGAAGAGCATGAAAACACGTACAAATCTGAGCAAAGCCCAAGATATGTTACTAGAGAAGTTGCAGAATATATTAGTATTTTAAAAGATGCAAAAGTTATATTAGGTTCGGCTACTCCATCAATTGAGACTTACTATAGAGCCTTAAGTTCTGAAATTCAATTAGTGGAATTAAATAATAGGGTAGATAATAAGCCTATGCCTAGCATGGAAATAGTTGATATGAGAGAAGAACTTAAAGATGGAAATATTTCTATGTTTAGTAGAAAACTATATCATGAAATGAAGGAAGCTCTAAGTAGAAAAGAGCAGATTATATTATTCTTAAATAGAAGAGGTTTCTCAACCTTTGTTTCATGTAGATCTTGTGGATACGTATTTAAATGTCCTAAATGCGATATTTCAATGACTTTTCACAGAAATGGATATTTGGTATGCCATTATTGTGGTCATGGAGAAGCTCAACCTAAAACTTGTCCGAAGTGTAAAAGTAAATATGTAAAACATTTTGGTGCAGGTACAGAGAGAGTAGAAGAAGAAGTAAAAAAATACTTCAAAGATGCAAGAGTGTTAAGGATGGATATGGATACTACAAGGAATAAAAACTCTCATGAGCATATATATAATTCCTTTAAGAATGGTGAAGGTGATATTTTAATAGGAACCCAAATGATATCTAAAGGATTGGATTTTGAAAATGTAACTTTAGTGGGTATTTTAGCAGCAGATATGTCATTAAATATCCCGGATTATAGAGCGTCTGAAAGAACATTTCAGATAGTAACTCAAGTTGCTGGAAGAGCAGGTAGAGGAGAAAAAGAAGGTAAAGTAGTTATTCAAAGTTATAATCCAACACATTATAGTTTATTATATGCTAGAAACTATGATTATGAAGGATTTTATAATGAAGAATTTACAACTAGAGGTTTGATGTATTACCCACCTTTTGGTAGAATACTATTAATAAATGCGTCTTCTAAAAATGAAAATTCATTAAAGAAGTTTATGATTGATTTAAAGAATGAACTAGAGATAATTGCAATGAATGAAGATAACATCGAAGTTTTAGGACCTGTACCTTGCATTATTTCAAAGATTAAAGATAATTTTAGATGGCAAATAATATTTAAAGGGGATTTATCATTAGTTTTTTGTAAAAAAATTAAAGATAAACTTTATCAATTAAACAAGAATGTATATAATGAAATAAAAGTATATATTGATATTAACCCAAATAACTTGACTTAAGGAGGTAAAATAAATGGCGATTAGAAATATAAGAACAAATGGTGATGAGGTATTAAGAAAACAATGTAAAAATGTTAAAGAAATAACTCCTAGAACCATTAAGTTAATTAAAGATATGGCTGAGACTATGTATGAAGCTGATGGAGTAGGATTAGCTGCCCCTCAAGTTGGAATATTACAAAGAATATTTGTTATAGATGTTTTTGATGATGAAGGGCTTAGAGTATTTATAAACCCAGAGATATTGGAAGTTTCAGGTAGTCAAATAGGAGAGGAAGGCTGTTTAAGTGTTCCGGGAGAATCCTTTGAAGTTGAAAGAGCGAATTATGTTAAAGTAAAAGCTTTTAATGAAAAAGGAGAAGAATTTGTATTAGAAGCTACAGAGCTTTTAGCAAGAGCAATATTACATGAAAATGATCACTTAAATGGAAAATTATTTATTGATTATGTAAAATAACAAAGGAGGATTGACATGAAGATAGTATTTATGGGAACTCCAGAATTTGCAGTACCATCTTTAGAAAAAATTATAGAAACTTTTGATGTTGAGTGTGTCTTTACACAACCAGATAAACCAAAAGGTAGAGGAAAGAAAATGGCTATATCTCCAGTTAAGGAAGTGGCTCTTAAGCATGATATAAAAGTATTGCAACCTATTAAATTAAAAGATGATAGAGAAGCAATTGATTATTTAAAAAGCTTAGAACCAGATTTTATTATAGTAGTTGCCTTTGGTCAAATATTAACTAAAGAGGTATTAGATATTCCAAAGTATGGTTGCATAAATCTTCATGCCTCCTTACTTCCAATGTATAGAGGTGCAGCTCCCTTAAATTGGGCCATAATTAAGGGAGAAAGAAAATCTGGAAATACTACTATGTTAATGGATGTTGGATTAGACACAGGCGATATGCTGCTAAAAGATGAAGTAGATATTCCTTGTGATATGACATCAGGAGAGCTTCACGATATATTAATGGAAAGAGGAGCAGATCTTTTAATTAATACTATAGAAAAGCTAAAAAATAACGAAATTACTCCAATTAAGCAAACTGATGAAACATTTTATGCTAAAATGTTAAATAAAGATATTGCTAAAATAGATTGGAATAATAAAGCAATAGATCTTCATAATTTAATAAGAGGCCTTAATCCATGGCCAGTTGCCTTTACAAATTATGAAGATAAACCAATGAAAATATATAAGTCTAAAGTTTTAAAGGAAAACTCTAATAAAGAACCAGGAACTATTTTAAGTGTAAGTAAAGAAGGAATAAAAGTTTCTACTTTAGAAGATGTACTTTTAATAGAAAAAATTCAATTCCCTAATGGAAAGCCTTTGACTGTGGAACAATATATTAATGGAAATGAAATAAAGGTAAATAATAAGCTAAGTTAACTAAATAGAAATTTAAAGGAGATGGCTATATGTTTTATCCGGGATTTTATTTTGATACAACTTATTTAATTTTAGTCCCAGCTGTAATTATAGCTTTTTGGGCACAAAGTAAAATAGATAATGCTTATAAGAAGTATAGAACTGTAAGAACTGCTAGTGGCGTTACTGGGAGTGAGGTTGCTAGAAGTATTTTAGATGGAGCTGGACTGTTTGATGTAAGAGTTGAGAGATATGGTAAACATTTAGGTGATCATTATGATCCATCATCGAGGGTAATAAGATTATCGCCTGAAGTTTATGATGGTGCGACAGTTGCGGCGGCAGGTATTGCAGCTCATGAATGTGGTCACGCAATTCAACATCAAAATCATTATGCACCTTTAGTTTTAAGAACTAGAATTGCTCCTATAGTTAATATAGGAAGCAATATATCTATATGGTTATTTATGATTGGTATATTTTTAGGTAACCCTCTATTTGCCAATATAGGTATAGTATTCTTTAGTGGGGCTGTTATTTATCAATTAGTAACTTTACCAGTTGAATTTAACGCGTCAACTAGAGCACTTAGTATATTAAAAACAAGAACATTTTTATATGGCGATGAATTAAAAGGAGCACAAAAGGTTCTAGATGCAGCAGCTATGACATATGTTGCAGCTACACTTATGGCTATTTCTCAATTAATAAGATTAATAGCTTTAAACAATAGATATAACGATAATTAAGAGGTATAAGGATGAATAGTAGAAAACTTTCAAGACAAATAGTACAAAGAGTTTTAGAAGAAGGGGCTTATTCTAATTTAGTTTTATCAAAAGAATTAAATAGAGACGATATAGATGAAAAGGATAAGGGGCTTATAACTGAAATAGTTTATGGTACTTTAAGAAGAAAAAGAACCTTAGATGTGCTTATAAGTAATTTTGTTAAAGATATTAAGCTTATAGATTCTACAGTATTAAATATACTTAGAGTAGCGATTTATCAAATGTATTTCCTGGATAAAATACCAGAATATGCAGCTTGCAATGAAGCTGTTGAAGAAGCTAAAGAAGTTTCTTTAGAAGCATCTAAATTAGTAAATGGTATTTTAAGAAATTTCATTAGAGATGAAAAAGAAATAGTTGTTCCAGGAAATAGAATAGATGAACTTGGATATAAGTTCTCTTTTGAACCGTGGATGATAAGGCTTTTTATTAAGCAATATGGCGAAGAAAGAACTATGAAAATAATGGCTGGCTTAAATGAAACACCAAAAGTTACTGTAAGAGTTAATGAATCTAAAGGTGAGTATGATGAAGTTTTTGAAAACCTTGAAGAAATGGGATATAAGATTGAAGAAGGATATGCTTGTCCAGAAGCCATCAAAATAGAAGGTGGAAAAGGTGTTGAAGGTAATGAGTTATTTAAAGAAGGACTTATTACAGTTCAAGATGAAAGTGCAATGCTTGTTGCACCTCTATTAGAAATTAATAAGGGAGAAAAAATCTTAGATTTATGTGCTGCACCAGGAGGAAAAACAACTCATATTGCAGAGTTATTAGATAATACAGGGGAAGTATTAGCTTTTGATTTACATGAAAATAAGTTATCTTTAATTGAGGAAAATGCTAAGAGATTAGGTTTAACTAATATAGTTTGTAAAACTATGGATGCAACTAAACTTAATCCAGATTATATTAGCTATGGAGATAAGGTATTAATTGACGTACCTTGTTCAGGACTTGGAATAATAAGAAAGAAACCTGAAATAAAGTGGAATAAAACAAGACAACAATTAAGAGATTTAGTTGAAATTCAAAGAGATATAATGGAAAATGCATGGCAATATTTAAAACCAGGCGGAACACTATTATATTCTACTTGTACATTAAATAAAGAAGAAAATGAAGATAATTTAAAATGGTTCTTATCTAAACATAGTGATGCAGAAATTGAAAAACTATATATAGGTAATAATAATAATTTTATATACAACGTAGATGGAAGTTTAACTATATTACCAAATGATTCTATGGACGGTTTCTTTATGGGTAAAATAAAGAAGAAAAAATAGGTGATATAATGAATAATATATTAGATTATAGTTTAGAAGAAATTTCTTTATGGATGAAAGAAAATGGAGAAAGTTCTTTTAGAGCTAAACAAGTTTTTACTTGGATTTATAACAATGTTTGGAATTTTGATGATATGAAAAATTTACCTAAGGCTTTAGTAGAAAAGCTTAAGAATAATTTTTACATAGGTGTTCCAGAAGTAATAGAAAAATTTGAATCAACCTTAGATGGTACTAGTAAGATACTTCTAGCTTTTAAGGATGGAAATATAATTGAAAGTGTAATTATGAAATATAATTATGGAAATACAATTTGTATTTCTACTCAAGTAGGTTGTAGAATGGGTTGTAAGTTTTGTGCTTCAACATTAGAAGGAAGAGTTAGAAATTTAACTGCTGGAGAAATTTTATCAGAAGTTATGGTTGCTCAAAAGGTTTTAGGTGAGAGAATTTCTAACATAGTTCTTATGGGAAGTGGAGAACCTTTAGATAACTATGAGAATGTAACTAAGTTTTTAGATTTAGTTAATGCAGAATATGGATTAAATATTGGTCAAAGACACATAACTCTTTCAACTTGTGGGCTTGTACCTAAAATATATGAATTAGCAGATAAAGGATATAGTATTACTCTTGCAATTTCATTACATGCTTTTAATGATGAAACAAGAAGAGAAATTATGCCGATAGCAAATAAATATTCAATTAAGGAAATCTTAGAGGCCTGTGATTATTACTTTAATAAGACTGGAAGACGTATTAGTTTTGAATATTCATTAGTTTCAGGAATAAATGATAGTAAGGAACATGCAAAGTCTCTTGCAAAACTTTTAAAGGGAAGACAATGTCATGTTAATCTTATACCTGTTAATGAAATAAAAGAAAACACTTTAAAAAGACCATCAAAGAAAACAATTGACGATTTTGAAAAAATAGTAAGTGATCATGGACTAGATGTAACAGTTAGAAAAGAAATGGGAAATGATATAAATGCTGCATGTGGCCAATTGAGGAGGAACTTTTTAAAGCTTGAAAAATAAAGGGAGTGGGTACTTGTGATTGGTATAAAAAGTGATCAAGGTAATGTTAGAACATTAAACGAAGATTATGCTGAGTTTTATGAAGATGAAAATTATACGATATGTGTTGTAGCTGATGGTATGGGAGGCCATAATGCTGGTGAAATAGCCAGCAAAACGGCCTCTAAAGCCTTAGTTAAGTATATAAGAGAAAATATGGATTTAAATTTTGCAAAGGATGTTTTAATAAAAGCAATTAAGCATGCTAATTTAAAGGTATATAATCTTTCTCATTGCTCAGAACATTATATAGGAATGGGTACGACTTTAGTTGCCTCTTTAATAACTAAAGATAAAACTTTAATTGCAAATATAGGTGATAGTGCTTGTTATACAATTAAGGATAAAGAAATAAAGAAAATAACTAAAGATCATTCTTTAGTTCAAGAATTATTAGATTCAGGTAGTATCTCTCCTGAACAGGCTAGTAATCATCCTAAGAAAAATGTTATTACAAGAGCTGTTGGAACTGAAGAAGAGGTTGAAATAGATATTTTTGAACTTAATAATGAAGATTATGATTATTTTCTTTTATGTAGTGATGGATTGACTAATGAAGTAAACTTAGAAAAAAAATTATCCTTTAATATTGAAGAAAATCAATTACAGAATATTTGTGAGAAGTTAGTAGAAGAAGCGAAAGCTAATGGTGGAAGAGACAATATAACTGTAATCTTATTTGGAGGAGGGGTGCAAATATGAATGGAATAATTTTAGGCGGAAGATATGAACTATTAGAAAAAATAGGCGAAGGTGGAATGTCAGAAGTCTATAAGGCTAAATGTAATAAGCTAAATAGATTTGTGGCTGTAAAAATTCTTAAAAAGCAATTTGCAGATAATGCTGATATTGCTCAAAAATTTAAAAGAGAAGCTACTGCCATAGCAAATTTATCTGATACTAATATAGTTAATATTTTAGATGTTGGAACTCAAGATGATATTGATTATATAGTTATGGAACTAGTAACAGGGAAAACTCTTAAAGAATTAATAAATTTTAGTGGAAAGCTGTCTTTTAACACCGCTATAAAAATAGCACTTCAAATTGCTAAAGCTTTAGATTGTGCACATAGGAATAATATTATTCATAGAGATATTAAACCACAGAATATATTAGTTACTGAAAGTGGAGAAGTAAAGGTAACAGATTTTGGTATTGCAAAATCAACAGATTCTCAAACTATTACAAATACTACAAGTATTATTGGTTCTGCTCATTATCTTTCACCTGAACAAGCAAAAGGTACTTATATAGATTTTAGATCAGATATCTATTCTTTTGGTATAGTAATATATGAAATGGTAACTGGTAGATTACCTTTTGAAGGTGATTCACCTGTAACAGTAGCTTTAAAGCATCTGCAAGAAGAACCTGTACCTCCTAAAAATATAAATTCTGCTATTCCAGATAGCTTAAATAAATTGATACTTAAGGCAATAGAAAAAGAGCCAATAAAGAGATATCAAAATGCAAAGGAAATGATACAAGATCTTCAAAAAATACAAGAAAATCCTGATGTTGTAATTGGAAATGTTGTAGATACTAATAATGATAGTACTATAATAATGGCACCTATATCTAGCGTTAAAGCAAATAAAAACTCTAGTATAGAAGATGATTATTATGATGATGACTATGATGAAGAATATGATGATGAAGACTACGATGACTATGATGATGATGATGAGAAGCCTAAGAAAAAGAATAAAAACACTAAGAAAAAAATACTTGTATCTATTGGAATTATAGTAGCATTATTACTTTTAGGTTCTATAGGATTCTTTTTAGCAGGTGGCGCTGGTAGTAGTGACATAGTTGTACCTAGTATAGTAGGGAAGACAGTAGATGATGCAAAGAAAGATGTAGAACCTTTAGGAATATCAATAGAAGTAAGTAAAGCAGATAAAAGTGATAAGCCTGAAAATACAATACTTGATAGTGATCCGAAACCTGGAGTTAAGGTTAAAAAAGGAGCTGTAATTAAGGTCGTAGTTTCTGCAGGTGAAGAGTTAGTAGATATGCCTGATCTTAGAGATTATGAAATTACTAATATACTGAACATATTAAAAAATCAAGGCTTCAAGGATCCTGAAATAGTAAAAGATTACGATGATACTATTCCAGAAGGTTATTTAATTAAACAAAGTCCTGAAAAAGGAGAAAAAGTAAGTAAGAACACAAGTATTAAGCTTACTATTAGTAAAGGTCCTGAGTTTATTGAGGTAGATGTACCTAATGTGGAAGATATGACATTAGAAGAAGCTACGTCTATATTAGAAAAAGCAAAATTAAAAGTTGGAGAAGTTAAATACGAACCAACTAGTAATCAAGATCTAGATGGAAAAGTATTTAGACAATATCCTAATTCTGGTACCCTAAAAGAAGGTTCAGAAGTTAATTTGACAGTTTGGCAATTTAAAGAGGAACCAATAGATGTAACTAAGCATTTAAGTAAAGGTATGTCAGTTAAAGAGGCAAGGAAAAAACTTAAAGATTTAGGTTTATCTATTAGCTTTAAAGACGGCTCTTCAAGTGATGATGATGCAATAGTTACAGATTTTACACAAGAAGTTAAAAAAGGTGGAGAAGTAACTCTTACAACAGAAAAGAAACAAAATAATAATGTAAATAATAATGTAAACAATAACGGAAACAATGGAAATAATAATCAATAAATGGGAATCAGCCTAGGGCTGATTCTTTTTTATAAAAATTATTTGCATTTTTTAGGGAAATCTGTTTATTATAATTATGAAGATAAAATTATATGGAGGAATTATGGAAGGAAAAATAATTAAGGGAATTGGTGGGTTTTACTATGTTAAAACTAAAGAAGAAGTAATTGAATGTAAAGCTAGAGGCAAGTTTAGGCATAAAGATCTAAAACCTATGGTAGGTGATAATGTAATTATAAATGTCTCTAATGGAAAAGGTGTAATAGAAGATATATTAGATAGATCTTCTGAGCTTATAAGACCTACTGTTGCAAATGTTACACAAGCTTTTGTAGTTTTTGCAATTAAAAATCCAGATATTAATTTTGACCTTTTAAATAGATTCTTAATTTTATGCGAACATAATAATATTAAGTCCATAGTATGCTTAAATAAAGAAGATTTAGCAACTAATGAAGAAAAGGAAGAAGTTAAAAAGAAAATAAATGATATAGGATATGATGTATTATTTATTAATGCAAAGAAGGCTATAGGAATAGAACTATTAAAAGAAAGATTAGAATCAGAAGTAACTGTCTTATGTGGACCTTCAGGTGCAGGAAAGTCAACTTTAATTAATACTCTTATTGATAGAAGTCATATGGAAACAGGGGCAGTATCTGATAAAATAGGAAGAGGTAAGCATACAACTAGGCATAGTGAGCTTATTGAAATCGAAAATGGATATTTAGTAGATAGTCCAGGTTTCTCAAATATAGATATTAGTTTTATTGATAAAGATGAACTTAGATATTGTTTTCCAGAGTTTGAAGACTATAATCATAATTGTAAGTTTAGAGGATGCCTTCATAATAAGGAACCCCAATGTGCGGTTAAGGCTGCAGTAGAAGAAGGCAAAATAAATGAATATAGATATAATTTTTATATTAGAATATTGGAAGAGTTATTAGACGGGAGGAAGAACAAATGGTAAAAATATCACCATCAATATTATCAGCTGATTTTTCAAAGTTAGGTGAAGAAATAATAAAAGTAGATAAGGCAGGTGCGGATTTCATTCATATAGATGTAATGGATGGGATTTTTGTTCCTAATATTACTATAGGTTTACCAGTAATTAAGGCTATAAGAGATAAAACTAAAAAAGTTTTTGATGTTCATTTAATGATAGAAAATCCATCAAGATACATAGATGAGTTTGTTGAAGCAGGTGCTGATATAATAACTATACACTATGAAGCTGAAAAGCATATAGATAGAGCTATAGATTATATTAAATCAAAAGGAGTAAAGGCTGGAGTTTCATTAAATCCAGGGACTCCGACATCAGTATTAAAAGATATAATTGAAAAGTTAGATTTAGTGCTGATAATGTCCGTAAATCCTGGGTTTGGAGGTCAAAAGTTTATTCCATACTCAATTAACAAGATAAAAGAAGTTAAAGAAATGAGCTTAGGTGTAAATAAAGATTTACTTATTGAAGTAGATGGTGGAGTAGATAGAAATAATTCTAAGGTTATTGTTGAAGCAGGAGCAAATGTATTAGTTGCAGGATCTGCAATATTTGGTGATGGAAAGCTTAAAGAAAATATTGAAGCTATTAGAGGGTAAGGAAATGAAGGTAGTAATTGTTTCAGGTGGTAAGGCTCCCTCCAAAGAGGTTTTATTAAGGGAAGTAGAAGATGCTAACTTAATAATAGGAGCAGACAAAGGATGTGAGGCCTTATACAAATATGATATTACACCTGATGTTATTTTAGGGGACTTTGATTCTGCTGATATGAGAATTATAGACGCTATTGAAAAGAAAGCAAAAAAGAAAATAAGATTTAAAAGAGAAAAAGATTATACAGATACAGAAATTGCTTTTAATCTAGCTTTACAAAATAATCCAGATGAAATAGTACTTTTAGGGGCAACAGGGACAAGATATGATCATTCTCTAAGTAATATTGGTCTTTTAAAGAAGGCTTTAGCAAAAGATATTAATGCTAGAATTATAGACGATAATAATATAATGTTTTTAACAGATAAAGATATATTATTAAAAGGTAATCCAGGAGATACTATTTCATTCCATGCATACAGTGATGAAGTTAAAAACTTTACTATTAAAAATTCGAAATATGATTTAAATAATCATTTATTAAAATTAGGTGATAGTTTAACAACTTCAAATGAATTCGTAGGAGAATATATAGATATATCATTTGATAGTGGAATAATATTAGTACTTTATACAAAAGATTAAAATATTTAATCACTGATTTTATATCTCTGCATACAATGTATATATAAACAAGACATTAATGGGGGATATTAATGAAAATAATAGCAATAAAATTACCTAGATTTCTATCTAATCTTATAAAGTTTTTTAGAAGAAAAAGATAATACATATGAAAAAAATAAATAAAATAAAAAATGCAATTGTTAAATCAATTGCATTTTTTATTTGAACTTATATTGCTCTTTGAACCTTACCAGATCTAAGGCATCTTGTACATACATGAACTGTCTTTGGTGTTCCATTAACTAAAGCCTTTACTCTCTTTATGTTAGGAGCCCAAGTTCTCTTTGATTGACGATGTGAGTGGGAGTATTGAGTTCCAGATACAACCCCTTTATTACATACTTCGCATCTTCTTGCCACTTGAAAACACCTCCTTATTTGTGAAGATAATTTCTCTTCAATAGGACAGATTAAATTTTAACATAGTATATACAATAAAAGCAAGGAAAAATCATAAAAAAGTAAAAAAACTTTTAAATTAGACATTTTCATATATTTTTATAAATCTTCATATAATAAGCTATGTAATATTTACTTGAATAATAAATAAAGGTAATATAAAATAGATGGTATAGATATATATAAGGAGGATTCTGTATGGTAGGATATTCAAATGAACTTGGAAATATACATTACTCTGAAGAGGTGCTTGCTAAAATAGTAGGTTTATCTACTATGGAGTGCTATGGAGTAGTTGGTATGGTTTCTAAGAACGCAACTGAAGGACTATGGGAATTAATGAGAATAGAAAATTTAAGCAAAGGCGTAAAGTTAAAAGTTAATGAAGATAAATTAGTAGTTGAATTATTTGTTATGGTTGAATATGGAACAAAAATTTCAGAAATAGCAAATAACATTATACAAAAGGTGCGCTATAGTGTGGAAAACTTTACTGGATTAAAGGTTTCATCTGTTACAGTAAATGTTCAAGCAGTTAGAGTCTAGGAGGTAAAAAGATGAAATATCAGACAATAAATGGCCATGATTTTTTTAACATGGTTGTTAATGCTAGCAATAGATTATTAGAAGAAAGCGAATATGTTAATGCTTTAAATGTATTCCCTGTTCCAGATGGAGATACAGGTACTAATATGTCAGCTACTTTTAAATCAGCAGTAAAAGAAATAGAAGGCTTAAATTCTAGTTCTATTGGAGAAACTTCAAAGAAGCTAGCTAAAGGAGCTTTAATGGGAGCTAGAGGTAACTCAGGAGTTATCTTATCTCAAATATTAAGAGGTATTTCTAAGGGATTAGAGGGTAAGGAAGAAGTAGATGCTGTTGAACTTGCTATTGCTTTTAAAGAAGGAAGCAATGCTGCTTATAAAGCAGTTATGAGACCGACTGAAGGAACAATTTTATCTGTTATAAGAGCAGCAGCAGAAGCAGCAATTGAAACAGATAAAAAAGACATCGTAGAACTATTGAATGTCATAGTAACTGAAGCAAAGGTTATGCTTGATAAAACCCCAGAATTATTACCAGCATTAAAGAAGGCTAAGGTAGTAGATTCAGGTGGGATGGGATTATACATCATTTTAAATGGTATGTATGATGCACTAAAAGATGATATTAAGGCAGAAATTAAAGATATTAAGCCATCTGAAGCTAAGATGCAAGGTGCTCAAGGAACAGAAGATATTGATATTAAATTTGGTTACTGCACAGAGTTTATTATTTTAGCAGATGCAAATCATGCAGAAAAGTTTAGAGATGACATAACACCTATGGGTGACTCTCAAGTAGTAGTTGGATATGAAGATGTAATAAAGGTTCATATTCATACTAATGACCCAGGTGCAGTATTAGCTAAAGCTGTTAAACTAGGTGAATTATCTAAGATAAAGATAGATAATATGAGAGAAGAACATAGAGAAGTTCTTTTAAGCAAAGAAGAATATAAGCTTAAGGATGTAAAGCCAGAAGTAGCTGCAGAAGCAGAAGAAACTAAAAAGTATGCTTTCGTTGCTGTTGCAATGGGAGATGGTATTACAAATATATTTAAAGATTTAGGTGTAGATTATGTAATTGAAGGCGGTCAAACTATGAATCCTTCAACACAAGATATAATGGAATGTATAGCTAACTTAAACGCTGAGAATATTTTTGTTCTTCCAAATAATAAAAATATAATAATGTCTGCAAATCAAGCAGCTGAAATTTCTGATAAAAATGTTATTGTAATTCCTACTACTTCAATACCTCAAGGAATAACTTGTGTAACAATGTTTAACCCTGAAAATGAAGTAAATGAGAATGAAGAAGCTTTAAAAGAAGCTATGGAAATGGTTAAGACAGGTTCCGTAACATATGCTGTAAGAGATACAGAAATGGATGGAATTGAAATAAAAGAAGGCAACATGCTTGGTTTAGTAGAAGGAAAAATTAAAAAAGTTGGAGAAGACTACTGTAATGTAGCTGAAGAAGTATTAGAAGAAATTGTAGATGAAGATAGTGAACTTATTACTATTTTCTATGGTAGTGATGTTTCAGAAGAAGAAGCTGAAAGATTTACTGAAAAGTTAGAAGAAAAGTATCCTGATTTAGATGTTCAATGCTATCAAGGTGCTCAACCTCTTTATTACTTCTTATTATCTGTAGAATAATTAAAGGCACAAGTTACTACTTTATTTACATAAGTGGCAACTTGTGCTTTAATATTTAGCGTATATATAAATTTGAGGTGATGAAATGGATATAAAAATGGAAGTATCCACCTTAAAGGGAGTAGGTCCAAAATTAACAGAAAAACTAAATAAGTGTGGTATTTTTACTATTTATGATTTACTCTTATACTTTCCAAGAGATTATGAGTTTATAAAAAGCGATGTAGCTTTTGATGAAATAGATGGAGAAGAAAAGCAAATCTTATCTTGTAGAGTTATTGGGTATGATAGAGATATTAAAACTAAAAATGGTAAGACTTTAACTACAATAAAATTTGATTATAATGGACATATTGTTCTTGGTAAGTGGTTTAATCAAAAATATATCAAAAATACTTTTAAAATGAATAATACATATGATTTAGTAGGGAAATTTAAAAAGAATGGTAAAATGCTAGAAGTTATTAATCCAATGGTTGGGTGTAATGATGCGAAAAAAAGTGAAATTATACCTAAGTATCCTTTAAAGGGAGACTTAAATGATAGAGTAATAGCAAAACTTATTAATGAGGCTTTAGATAAGGTTATTATTACTGACAATTTACCAAAATCTATTTTAGATAAATATAATTTATTAGACTTAGATACATCTCTTAGAGAAATTCATTTTCCAAAAGGGAAGGCTGAATTAACTAATTCTGTGAATAGGCTTAAATTTCAAGAGTTATTCACATATTCTATGAAGCTTTTACTATTAAAAAACAAGTTAAGAAGTAATGATGGAATAACATTTCAGTGGCATGATGATTTAGTTAAATTAAAGGAGTCTCTTCCTTTTAAGTTAACAGATGCTCAAACTAATGTTGTAAGAGATATTTTAAGAGATCAAAAGAGCAAGTACTCTATGAATAGATTAGTCCAAGGAGATGTTGGTAGCGGAAAGACTATAGTTGCTTTAATTGCAATATTTAATGTTATAAAGAATGGGTACCAAGCAACTTTAATGGCACCCACAGAAATATTAGCTAACCAGCATTATGCAGAAGCTTTAAAAATATATAAGGACTTTGATATTAAGGTAGAACTTTTAACAGGTAGTACTAGCGCTAAAGAAAAGAAAAGAATTAAGGAACTTATTTCTGACGGAACACCATTATTAGTAGTAGGAACTCACGCTTTAATACAAGAAGATGTAGATTTTTCTAATCTTGGATTAGCTATTACTGATGAACAACATAGATTCGGAGTTGAGCAAAGAAATAAGTTAATAAATAAGGGAAGAAGACCTGATGTTTTAGTTATGACAGCAACACCTATTCCTAGAACTCTTGCGTTATATATGTATTCAGATTTAGATGTCTCTATAATTGATAAACTTCCACCTGGAAGAAAGAAAATAGATACGAGGTTTTATACTGATAAGAATAGAAGAGAAGCTTATGAACTGGCTTTAAATGAAATTAATTTAGGAAGACAGGTTTATATAGTATGCCCATTAATTGAAGAAAATGAAAAAATGGAATTAAATTCTGTTGAAAAGCTTTATGAAGAGTTAAAAGATGATGTCTTTAAGAATGTCAGTGTAGAAATACTTCATGGAAAGATGAAGCCTAAAGAAAAAGATGAGATAATTAATTCTTTTAAAGAAGGTAAAGTGAAAGTTATAATTTCAACTACTGTAATTGAAGTAGGTGTTAATGTGCCTAACGCTTCAGTTATGATTATCGAAAACTCAGAAAGATTTGGATTAGCACAGCTTCACCAATTAAGAGGAAGAGTTGGAAGAGGAGAATATGCTTCTTATTGTATTCTTATAGGTAAAGCAAATAATAATAAGACTAAAAAAAGGATGGAAATAATGACATCTTCTACTGATGGATTTTTCATATCAGAGCAGGACTTAAAATTAAGAGGTGCTGGTGAAATGTTTGGACTTAGACAAAGTGGTGATATAGGATTAGTATTAGCAGATATATATGAAGACATTGATATATTAAAATGTGCAAGACATGAAGCAAGCAATTTAATATCTTCAAAAGAATTGGAAAATGTAAAACTTTGTATAGAAATATCTAAATCTATTGAAAGATATAGTCGATATATTTGTTTTAATTAAAAAAATTGTATATAAATTAATATTATGATAAAATTGAAATAATAATAGCTAAGGAGGAAACTACATGAGGATAATAGCAGGTAAGGCTAGAGGAAGAAAGCTAATTCCGCCCGAAACTATGGAGACTAGACCAACGTTAGATAGAGTAAAAGAAGCTATGTTTAGTATAATTCAAAATTATATACAGGATTCAATTGCTTTAGATGTTTTTGCAGGAACAGGTAGTCTTGGACTTGAAGCAGCAAGTAGAGGAGCAAAGGAAGTATATTTAGTAGATAAAAGTAATACTACATATCCTTTATTAGAAAAAAACATAGATAGTTTAAAGTTCAATGATTTTTGTTTTCCATTAAATATGGATTCTTATGAAGCTTTAAAAACTTTAAGTAAAAAAGGTAAGGTTTTTGATATAATTTTTATTGATCCACCATATTGTAAGGAAATGATACCAAAGGCAATAGAAATAATTAAAGAAAATAATATGTTAGATAAAGATGGAATAATCGTAACTAAGATTGATTCAATAGAAGAAATATATGAGGGATATAAAGATATACAAATAGTTAAAAGTAAAAAATATGGTAACACTACAGTATGCTTATATAAATATGAGGAGTAATAAAAGGTGAGAGATATGAATATTGCAATTTATCCAGGAAGTTTTGATCCTGTTACTAATGGACATTTAGATATAATCGATAGAGGTGCTAAAATTTATGATAAGCTTATTGTGGCTGTTTTAGTTAATGTTGATAAGAAATGTTTATTTAGTATTGATGAAAGAGTTGAACTTATAAAAAGAGTAACGAAAGATTTAGATAATGTAGAGGTTTTAAGTTTTGAAGGTTTACTAGTAGACTTTGCTAGATTACATAATTCTAAAGTTATTTTGAAAGGTCTTAGAACAATGTCTGATTTTGAGTATGAGTTTCAAATGGCACTTATGAATTCAAAATTGAATCCAGATATTGAGACAGTATTTATGATGACGTCTTCAGCATATTCTTATGTTAGTTCATCTTCAGTAAAGCAAGTTGCAAAATTTGGAGGGTCAATTAATGGCCTAGTTCCAGAAGAATTAATAGATGAGGTTATGGATAAGTTTGAATAATTATATAGAGGGGGAAGAGGGATGGATAAAGTAGAAGTGAATATTATTGAGCTTTTAGACTACTTAGAAGAAATATTAGACAATGCACCAAAGGTACCTATAACAGGAAAAAGTGTTGTAGATAAAAAGGATATTTTAGAGGTAATTGATCAAATACAAAACTATCTACCAGATTCAATAAGAAAAGCAGAATGGATAGTGAATGAAAAAGATAGAATTATAGGTAGTGCTCAAAAAGAATATGAATCTACTAAAACAGAAATCATGGAAATGATGAAACAAAATGTAGAAAACCATGATGTAGTTAAGGAGGCTAAAGCTAGAGCTAATGAAATAATTGCCCTAGCACAAAGAGATGCTAAGGCAATTAGATTAGGCTCTAGAGAATATTCTATTGAAATTCTATCTGAATTAGATAGGCAAATAGAAGCTAAAAAGGTTGAACTTATTGAAAGTATGCAGAAATCTTTTGAATCAGTAGCTAAAGAAATAGATGAAAGCTTAAGTAACACTGCAGCTATGATAAAAGAAAATATTTCTGAATTAAGAGGAATGTAATTTTACTTTTAATTTTTTGACTATAATAGTAAATATTAATGTGGTTGTTAAAATTATTAATATTGTAATAAAAGTTTTATAAGTTACAATATTGGAGTTATAACTGTAATTATTATTAAAGGTTGTAATTGAGTTTAAGATAACATTGCTAGATATAAAGGTTATTATAAAGCCTAAAATACCTTGTATAAATTTTAGAAAAATATATTTTTTAAAGTTGGGGTTATCTTTGCTAATGAAAGAAGCCACTTGAGCTATAATTGAAAGACTAGAAAAACATAGTATAAAGCTTATTAAGCTTAATTTTAGGCTTATTACTATATTAGTTGAAGCTATGATTTTAGCTCCGTTAGTAAATTCAATACTTCCAAGTAATAAAGTATAAAGTATTTCACTAGCGATATAAGAATAATTTGATAAATTAAGGAAAGCAGCGCTAATTAAAGTGTTGCTTTTTATTATGCTTATAATTACAGAAAACAGTATTACGAAGGCACTAATATTTAAGGTTGTATTAATTGCTCCTTCAATGGCGAATTTTAAATTCGCTCCAAAAGGTTTGTTTTCAAATTTGATATTTTTATCAGGCATAGTATTATAGTGAGTTCCTCTTCTAGTTATTAGCCCTATTATAATGATAGATAAATAGTTGGCAATAAGAAGTATATATCCATAAACTACATTGTTAAGCATAGCTACAGAAATAGATCCAAGAATAAAAATTGGTCCAGCATTAGAAGCAATATTTAATAATCTTTCATATTCTTTTTTATGTATAAAACCAAGATTATATATATCGGATGCATATTTAGCTCCAAGAGGATATCCACAAATAAAGCTTGCTACTATAGGAAAAGAACAGTTATTAGATAAACCAAGAGGTTTACATATTAAAGGACCTAATATTTTAGAGTATAAAGTTATACCATCATAGCATATTAGTAAATTACATATTACTGTAAAGGGGAAAATAGTAGGCAAAATTGCTTTAAAGGCTAGTTTTGCTCCATTCATTGCAGCTGTAATACTACTTTCTAAGTTAATTACGAATAATATTATAAATATACTAATTAAAAAACAAATAATATAATTTTTTTTGATATCGAGAAATTTTAATAGTAAAGCAATCAATAAAAAAATAAAAAGCCATAATATATAAATACTAAACATAGAAATTACCTCCTAAATATATATGTTTCAATACATAAGTTACACTTTAATGTTTTATAACATTTTAATTAAAAAACACTTTGCAAAGTAAATTACATAAATTGAAAGCATATATATTTTAATTCTTATATATTTATATTCATATGACTTTCTAATATTATTATTTTATAATAGGTGAAGTTAAAAAATCACTTAATGGATTATATCTGTTATTTAAAATAGAGTAGGCTTTGCTACTTTGTATATCTAAAGATAAAAGTGGATTACTATTATTTTTTTGTAGGTTAGTTATAATTGGAATACTTGATTTCTTTTTCATATCCTTTAATATAAGCTTTCCGGTATCATTGAAAGCAAGAACTCTAGCATAAAGGTTATTTTCATCAATTAATGATATAAAGTCATAATTATCTAAAGAAATAAATATTTGAGATAATATTCTAGAGATTTTTGTATAAGTATATCTCTTACTTTTTATATTCAAAATAAATTCATCGAGATTTTTGCTATTAATTATTTCTTTGATAATTTTATTATCTAACCCTTCTTTAATCTCTGAAATATTGTTAAAATTTATACAATTAGTTAATACTTTATATCTAATATATGGAAACATATCGTTTGAAAATACGAATGGATATTTAATATTTCTTAGGTTCTCTAAAATATCTATAGAAGGCTTTGGCATATATTTTTCTAAATTTTTTATAGATTTTCCATCCTTTAAATTATTTCTAATACTAGTTGCTGATGAAAAAATAGAGTTTAGTTCACTATCATTATAATTTGAGCCTTCTCTTTTTAAAGTCATTGGCTTTATGTTACTATTTAACTTTATAATTGCCTTAATATATTCAATTCCTAAAATATTATTTGAGGAAGAAAGAATAGTATTTAAGGATTCATCCTTTAAAGTTTCAACTAAAGCAATTTCTCTTGCCTTTACATAAGTTAATCCTTTTTCTAAATTTTTTTTAATAATTTCTTTGAATTCGTCACTTTCACAAGTTAAAACTTTGGCAATCTTATAAAGAGAATCTACATCACCGCATTCACTTCCGAAAAAAAGATTATCTACTACACCTATATTATTTAATATTGAAATAGAACCTTTAGCAAAAAATTCAGCTGAAGATAAAGCATAAAAAGTTGGAAGTTCAATTACTAAATCTACTCCATTTAATACAGCCATCTCTGCTCTTTTCCATTTATCTATAATAGAGGGTTCTCCTCTTTGGACAAAATTTCCACTCATAACACATACAATACCATCAGACTTTGTGTCTTTTTTGGCACAATTTAAATGATATAAGTGTCCATTATGAAAGGGATTATATTCTGTTATTATTCCTGTTATATTCATAAATACACTCCTTAATGGGAAATATAAAATTATTATATCATACTAAAATAATAATATAGCTATCTAATATATATGTTATAATTGAAGTAAAGTATTTTTCTGAATATTTATAATATAAAGAAATATAGCTTTTGTATTTTTTATGTTGAAAAATATAGGTACTTAGGAGTATATTAGTATATGAAGAAAAGAGCGTATCTTTTTTGAAAGGAGAAAAACGTTATGGAACTTATGAATAAATTATGGGATGCAGCGAAAGCTGATAGAAAAAGAATAGTTCTTCCTGAAGGCGATGAGGAAAGAACTTTAGTAGCAGCTGAAAAAATTCATGAGCAAGGTTTAGCTTATGTTATTTTAGTAGGAGATAAGGATATAATAGTTAATAAAGCAAAAGATTTAGGTGTTAATTTAGACGGAATTGAAATAGTTGACCCTAAAACTTCTGAAAGACTAGGAGTTTATGTAAATGAGTTTTACGAATTAAGAAAAAATAAGGGAATGACTATTGAAAAAGCTGAAAAAATAGTTAGAGATCCATTATATTTCGGAACTATGATGGTAAAACTAGATGATGCAGATGGTATGGTTTCTGGAGCCGTACATACAACAGGGGATCTTTTAAGACCTGGTCTTCAAATAATTAAAACAGCACCAGGAGTATCTGTTGTATCTAGCTTCTTTATTATGATGGTACCGGGATCTAAGTATGGGGAAGAAGGAATGCTTCTATTCTCAGACTGTGCAGTTAACCCAAATCCAACATACGAACAATTAGCTGCAATTGCTATTGCAACTGCAGATACTGCAAAGAACTTATGTAAGGTTGAGCCTAGAGTAGCAATGCTTTCTTTCTCAACTATGGGAAGTGCAGATCATGAAATGGTAGATAAGGTTAGAAAAGCAACTGAGCTTGCTAAGGAATTAAGACCTGATCTATTAATAGATGGAGAATTACAATTAGATGCTGCTATAGTAGAAAAAGTAGCTAGTCAAAAAGCACCTAATAGTAATGTAGCTGGTAAAGCCAATGTATTAATTTTCCCTGATTTACAAAGTGGAAATATTGGATATAAATTAGTTCAAAGATTTGCTAATGCAGAAGCAATTGGACCAATGTGTCAAGGTTTCGCTAAGCCAATCAATGATTTATCAAGAGGATGTAGTTCAGATGATATAGTGAATGTTGTAGCACTGACTGCAGTTCAAGCACAAAAATAATTATCCCCTAAGGAGGACGTAAACAAATGAAAGTATTAGTAATTAATTGCGGTAGTTCATCGCTAAAGTACCAATTAATTGATATGTCTACAGAGGAGTCACTAGCTCAAGGACTAGTCGAAAGAATAGGAATTGAAGGCTCTGTTTTAACACAAAAGGTAGAAGGAAGAGAAAAGTATATTATTAAGCAACCAATGAAAGATCATAAGATTGCAATTAAACTTGTTTTAGATGCCTTAGTAGATGATGTAAATGGTGTAATTTCTTCAATGGATGAAATTAGTGCCGTAGGTCACAGAGTAGTGCACGGTGGAGAAAAATATAAATCTTCAGTTGTTATAAATGATGAAGTGAAGAAGTATATAGAAGAATGTTTTAAATTAGCACCGCTACATAACCCTGCAAATATGATTGGGATATTAGCTTGTGAAGAATTAATGCCTAATACTAAGATGGTAGCTGTATTTGATACTGCGTTCCATGGAACAATGCCAGAAGAAGCATACCTTTATGCTCTTCCATATGACTTATATAAGAAGCATGGAATAAGAAAATATGGATTCCACGGAACATCTCATAAATATGTATCACAAAAAGTTGCAGAAGTTATGGGAAAAGATATCAAAGACTTAAAAATTATAACTTGCCACTTAGGAAATGGTGCAAGTTTAGCAGCGATAAAAAATGGTGAATCTATAGATACTTCTATGGGATTTACACCACTTGAAGGAGTTGCTATGGGTACAAGATCAGGAGTTATAGATCCTGCAATAGTTACTTTCTTAATGAAGGAAGAAAACCTAAGTATAGATGAAGTAAATGATTTACTTAATAAGCAATCTGGTGTTCTTGGAATATCAGGAATAAGCTCAGACTTTAGAGATATTGAAGATTCAGCTTTTAAAGAAGGTGTTCATAGAGCGAAGTTAGCTCTTTCAATATTTGAATATAAGGTAAGAGCTACAATAGGATCATATGCTGCTATAATGGGTGGAGTAGACGCTATCGTATTTACTGCTGGAGTAGGAGAAAATGGACCTGAAACTAGAGAGTCTATACTTAAGGGATTAGAGTTCCTTGGAGTTGAAGTAGATTCAGAAAGAAACAATGTTAGAGGTAAGGTAAGAGAAATCTCTAAAGAAGGATGTAAAGTGAAAGCTTTTGTAATACCTACTAATGAAGAATTAGTTATTGCAAGAGATACTGTAGAATTAACTAAGTAATTAATTATAAAGTGCATAATTAAAAGCGCAGTTTTTCGTTAAAATGCTTGACTTTTAATCATGCACTTTATATAATAAATTGTGTTTATTCGGCAAATATTTATCTAAGGAGTGAAATAAAGCTTAGCTCGAGCTATGTACTTATGTACATAATGTATCTTGTAAGATATGAGGATATGATCTAGAGCGATTACATATGATTATACAATTTTCAGATTTAATTTCATCTAAAAATAGAAAAAAAGAAATAAATGTAACATATGACTTAGAACCACTTTATTTTGATGGAGAAAAAATAGAAGCTGTAGAAGCTTTAAGTGTAGTTGGAAATATAACCTCTGTTGGAGATGTTTTAACTCTAAGAGCTTCAATAAAAACAAAACTAAATTTGAATTGTTCAAGATGCCTAGAGGCCTTTATCTATCCAATAGATATTGAAATAGAAGAAAGGTTTACAAATAATAAGGAACTTCAAAATGATGAGGAAATTATTTTTGTAGATAGTAATGTCTTAGATGTTACTGAGATAGTTGAAAATGTTATTATTTCAACCTTACCTATTAAGAGACTTTGCACAGACAACTGCAGAGGACTTTGCTACCAATGTGGTAAAAATCTTAACCAAGGTTCTTGTAATTGTATTACAAATGATGTAGACTTAAGACTGGCAAAGTTACAAGAGTTGTTTGGAAATAAGGAGGTGTAGTAATGGGAAATCCAGCGAGAAAAACATATAGAGCAAAGAGAGATTCAAGAAGAGCTCAAACTTTTAAGGCGAGCTTACCTGGAATAGTTGAATGTCCACAATGTCATGAAATGAAATTAGCTCACAGAGTTTGTAAGAATTGTGGCTTCTATAAAGGTAAAGAAGTTGTTGCTTCAGTAGAAGAATAAAGAAAGTCAAATGACTTTCTTTTCTTTATATATAGAGAAAAAGAGGTGAAAGTTTATGAAAATAGCTGTAGATGGAATGGGTGGAGATAATGCTCCTAAAGCTGTAGTAGAAGGAGTTATTAAAGCCCTAGGAGAATACAAAGGAATAGAGTATTTTATTACTGGACCAAAGGAACAAATAGAAGAAGAATTAAAAAAATATAAATATGATAGGTCTTTAGTTAATATAGTTGACGCTAGAGAAGTAATTTCACCAAATGAACATCCTGTAATGGCTTTGAAGAAGAAAAAAGATTCAAGTATCTATAAAGCTTTAAAGCTAGTTAAAGACAAAGAATGTGATGCTGTAATATCCGGAGGAAGTACTGGAGCCTTTTTAGCAGGTTGCACACTTGTAGTAGGTAGAATTAAGGGGGTTGAAAGACCAGCTCTTGCACCAATAATGCCAGGTAAAAATGGTAGCTTTATGATAGTTGATGCAGGTGCTAATGTTGATTCTAAGCCTAATTATTTAGTTCAATTCGCGAAAATGGGAAAAATATATTATCAAGGTGTTATAGGCAATGAAAACCCATCAGTAGGTCTTGTAAATATAGGGGCTGAAGAGGAAAAGGGAAATGAACTAACAAAGGCTACTTATAAGCTTTTAAAAGAAGAAAGTAACTTAAACTTTGTTGGTAATGTAGAACCAAGAGATACATCAAAAGGCGATATAAATGTTTTAGTTTGTGATGGGTTTGTTGGAAATACATTACTTAAGATGTACGAAGGGGTAGCATCTACGCTTTTAAGCATGATAAAAGATGAAATTTTATCAAGTGGATTAATGAGTAAATTAGGAGCAGGATTATTAAAGCCTGTTTTTAAATCTTTAAAAGTTAAGTTTGATTACAAGGAATATGGTGGAGCTCCTTTTTTAGGGGTAGATGGCATATGCATTAAGGCTCATGGTAGTTCCGATGGTAAAGCCTTTAAGAACGCTATTAGACAAACAAAAATCTTTTATGATAACGGTGTTTTAGAAAAAATTAAGTCAGAACTACAAAATAATATATAATTATATCATTCTGTATATTGACTATAGAAATAATATATAATATTATCTAAATGATGTTATATAGGAGGTGATTTAGATGTTTGATAAGGTTAAGGAAATTATAGCAGAAAAGTTAAGTATTAATGAAGATGATATAACAATGGATTCTTCTTTTGTAGATGATTTAAATGCGGACTCATTAGATTTAGTTGAGCTTATGATGGCTTTAGAAGATGAATTAGATACTGAAATCCCTGATGAAGAAGCTGAAAACTTTAAGACTGTTGGAGATGTAGTTAAGTTTTTAAAAAATCACGTAGAAGAATAATTTAATCCCGCATTAATGCGGGATTTTATATTTAAAATTTCAAATATAGTTTATTCTTGAATTTGCTCATTAGAAAGAAATTGGACAATAAAACAAGCAAATTGAAGAATGAACTTCGAGGAGATGGAGATATGGCGAAGTTTAATATTAAAGAAATAGAAGAGTATATTGGTTTAACCTTTAATGAGGAAAGGTTGTTAAGAACTGCATTAACACATAGTTCTTACGCAAATCAACATAGAGATGAAGAGTATAATGAAAGATTTGAATTTTTAGGAGATTCAATCTTGCAACTATGTATTACAGAATATTTATTTTTAAATTATAAAGAAAAAAGTGAAGGAGAACTTACTAAGATAAGAAGTTTAATAGTATGTGAAAACTCCCTTTATGAGATAGGAAAGAAATTAAACCTAGGGTACTTTATTAGAATAAGCAAAGGTGAAGAACTTACTGGTGGAAGAGAGAGAGTATCTATTATAGCAGATGCTGTTGAAGCATTGCTTGCAGCCATATACTTAGATAAGGGCTTAGAATTTGCAAAAGATTATATTCTTGGACATTTCAAAGAAATAATTGAGAAGGCAATTAATAATGATATTATTTTAGACTATAAAACAAAGCTTCAGGAAGAAATGCAAAAGTCAGGTGAAGTATCAATTGTTTATGAATTATTAAAGTATGAAGGACCTCCACATAGAAGAAAATTCTTTACTTCAGTAATAATTGAGGATAAAGAACTAGGTTATGGTGAAGGATATAGTAAGAAAGAATCAGAACAAAATGCAGCAAAATCAGCACTTAAGTCTTTGGAGGGATTAAATGAGTAAAAAGTACTATATTATTCCAATATTTATTTCTCACATAGGATGCCCTCATCAATGTGTATTTTGCAATCAAGATAAGATTGCAAAAGAAGTTGAAGATGAAGTTAAGGCAGAAGATGTAAGAAATATTATAGATGAATACTTAAAGACAATAGATAATAAAATTTCAACAGTGGAAGTATCATTTTTTGGAGGTACATTTACAGCAATTGATGTTAATAAGCAAAAGGAATTACTTGCCGTTGCTAAGGAATATAAAGAAAATAAATTAATACATAAGATAAGGATGTCTACAAGACCTGATGCAATTAATAGATATATTTTAGATTATTTAAAAGAATTTAAAGTTGATATTATAGAACTTGGTGTACAATCCTTAGATGATGAGGTTTTAAGACTTTCTGGAAGAGGTCATTCATCAGAGGATGTAAGGAAGGCTTCTAAGTTAATTAAGGAATACGGAATCACTCTAGGACATCAAATAATGCCAGGGTTACCAGGTGATGATTTTAATAAAGATATAGAAACAGCTAAAAAGTCTATTGAAATGAAGCCGGATATTTGTAGGATATATCCATCATTAGTTATTAAAGAAACACCTATGGCAAAAATGTATGAAAGAGGGGAATATAAGCCTTATACATTAGAAGAGGCTGTAGATGTATCTAAAGAGATATATAAGCTATATAGCGATGCTTCTGTTAAGATAATTAGAATAGGACTCCAACCAACGGAAAATATAACTTTAGGTAAAGATGTAATCGATGGACCTTTCCATCCAGCTTTTAGAGAATTAGTTGAAGGGAGTTTATTATGTGATAATATAAAAAACTCTATAGTAGCTAATAAAGATGTAATAATTGAAATTAACCCAAGAGATATAAGCAAGCTATATGCTAATAAAAAATATTATTATAATAAGTTAACAGAAGAACATAATGGTAAAATATTTGTAAGGCAAATAGAGAAGCAAAAAAAGGGTAAGATAAAGATTATAATTACTGAGAAAATAATAGATATGGAGTTATAAGGTAGGCTAGATTTTGTCTACCTTATATTGATATTTTATCATCAATGCTATAAACTAAAATAAGACAGGAGTGGTAATTGTGAAGAAGAAAACAAGACAAAAAATGATGTATATTGTTACGATAGCATTAGCTATTATGTTTTCACTTAGTTTATTAGTATCATTTATATAGATAAGGAGAAAATCTATGTTTTTAAAATCTCTAGAAATTAGAGGGTTTAAATCTTTTGCAGATAAGACCCAGTTAAAGTTTAAAAAAGGCGTTACTGCTGTAGTTGGGCCAAATGGTAGTGGTAAAAGTAATATTTCTGACTCTGTAAGATGGGTTCTTGGAGAACAAAGTGTAAAAACTTTAAGAGGAGGAAAGATGGAAGATGTTATTTTTGCTGGTACGCAATTTAGAAAACAAGTTGGACTAGCTCAAGTATCACTTACATTAGATAACTCAGATAATTCTTTAGATACAGATTACTCAGAGGTAACTGTTACTAGAAGAATATTTAGATCAGGAGAAACTGAATATTTAATAAATAACCAAAAATGCAGATTAAAAGATATTCATAGTCTTTTCATGGATACTGGTATAGGTAAAGAAGGGTATTCTCTTATTGGACAAGGTAAGATAGAAGCCATATTAAGTGGTAAGCCTGAAGATAGAAGAGCTTTACTTGAAGAAGCTGCTGGAATAGTTAAATTTAAAACTAGAAAAGAAGAGGCTGAGAAAAAACTTAATAATACGGAAGCTAATTTAGTAAGAATAAGAGACATAATTTCTACTTATGAAGAGAGAATAGAACCTTTGAAAGAAGAAAGAGAAAAGGCATTATTATATAATGACTATGCATCTGAACTTAAGGTTAAAGAAGTATCTTTATTAGTTAATAACATTAAATGTATTGATAAAGATATAGAAGAAATTAATGAAGTAATAAGATTGAAAAAATCTAATATAGAATCTAATAGACAAAAGTTAAATAGCGAGAAGCAAATTTTAATAGATATAGAAAAAGAAATCGAAACCTTAGAGAGTAAAAATAACGAGGAAAAGGCAGAATATTATACTAAAAAAGAAGAAGTGAATCAAAGTTTAAAAGATATTGAAATCTTTAAGGAAAGAATAAAAAATTATGAAGAAATAATTAATAAAGATTTACTACAAGTTAAGTCTTTACAAGAGGAAGTAAATAAATCAAGAGAAGAGAAGTTAATAATAGAAAAAGATCTTGAAGAAAAGATAAAAAAGCAAATAGAAGAAGAGGAATCAATTAAGTCTTTAGAGGAGAAGAGTAGTAGGTTAAATACTGAAATACAGGGATTAGAAGAGAAGATTCAAAGAATAAAAGAAGAAGAGTTTGAAATTTTAAGAAAAAGCTCTGAACTTAATAATAATATTTCTCTACTAACTAAGGAGATTAGCAGTAAAGAAGAATTAGGTGCTAATGGAGAAAATAGCCTTAAAGCTATCGAAGGTAATATAAGCATTAACCTAGCAACAATTTTAAGTATTAAAGAAAACATTAAGAACTTAAGACTTGAAAAGGATAACTTAGAAGAAGAAATTGTAAGAATTAAGAGAAATATTGCAGTTTTAAATACTAAAGGGAATAAAAAGGAATTATTAATAAAAGAATATTCAAGGAAAATAAACAATTTAGAAGGTAAATTTGGTACTTTAAAAGACTTAGAAAAAAGCTATGAAGGATATCAACTATCTATTAAAAGACTGATGGAAAGAATAGATTCAGGTGATATACCTTATGGAAGAGGAACTAAGGTTTTAGGTGAAATTTTTACAGTAGATAGAAACTTAGAAACTGCTATAGAAGTTGCTTTAGGTGGAGCTATATCTAACGTTATTACTGAAAATGAAAAAAATGCAAAGCTTTTAATAGAATATTTAAAAAAGAATTCTTTAGGAAGAGCAACCTTCTTACCTTTAAACATAATAAAGGGAAATAAAATTAATATTCCAAGGGATATATTAAATATTGAAGGATATTTAGGTATTGCATCTGAATTAATACACTATGATAGTATTTATAAAAATATTATGGATTATAGTTTAGGTAAAACTATAATAGCAAAAGATATGGATGCTGCTTTAATTATCTCAAAAGCTTGTGGTTATAAATTTAGAATAGTTACTCTTCACGGAGAAGTAATTAGCCCGGGTGGTGCATTAACTGGGGGAAGTATATATAAGAAAAATAACTCAAGTATCTTAAGCAGAAAAAGAGAGTTGCATGAACTTGAAGATTCATTAAAAGAAAATAAAGAGTTGTACACCTTAGAAGTTAACGAATTAACTAAGATTAGAGAAGAAGTGAAGCTAATTGATGAGGATATATTAAATAAAAGTGATGAAGTTCATGAAAAGGTTATTGAGATTACTAGATTAGAAGGTGAAGTAAGAGCACTTGAAAATGAAAGCTTAAAACTTAAGAATTCTCTAGAAATCTCTAAAAAAGAACTTTCTATAAATAAGGAAACTTTAAATAAGTTAATATTAGAAGTTAAGAGTAAGGAAGAAGCTCTTTCTAATTTAAAATTAGAAAATGAAAATAATAAAGAAAAGGTTATAGTTATGAAAAATGACCTTTTAGAAATGAAGAATTCATACAATGATGCTAAGGATGAAAGTATAAGGATTAAAATTAGCAAAGCTAAATTAGATGAGATAGTTTATGGCAGACAAGTGGATATTAAGAGAAAAGAGAGAGAAGAAATAGAAAAGCAGGATAGAATTATTTCTCTTAAAAAAGATAATGAGGAAAAGAATAATAGTATAAACTATCTAAGAGATGAGATAGAAAAAAATATTGTAATTATAAACAATATAAATTCTAGGCTTAAGGATCTTGAAGAGATATTTAAATATGATGAAGCAAAGAGAATAACATTAAAAGATAAGTTAAAAATAAAAGATGTAGAGACAAATAATTTAATAGAGGAAATAAGATCTTTAGAAAATGAATTAAATAAAAAAGAAATTTCCTTTGCAAAATTAGAAAGTGAAAGGGAAGGCTATTATTTTAGACTAAATGATGAATTAAACTTAACTTTAGCTGAGGCTATTGAACTTGCAGTAGAAATTACTAATATTCCAAAGACTAAAGATGAGATATTTAAATTAAAAGCTAAAATTACAGCCTTAGGAACGGTTAATTTAGCTGCTATATCTGAATATGAAGAGGTAGTTGAAAAATACAACTTTATGTCCACTCAAGAAGATGATTTAAATAAAGCAAAAGAAGAACTTTTAAAAGTAATTAACGAAATGACTGTAAATATGCAAGAACTCTTTAGAGAAAATTTTAAAATACTAAATGAAAACTTTAGTGAAACATTTAAAGATTTATTTAAGGGAGGAACGGCTGAATTAATATTAGGAGAAGGGGATGAACTTACTGCAAATATTGAAATAAATGTTCAACCACCAGGTAAAAAGCTTCAAAATATTAATTTAATGTCTGGGGGAGAAAAAGTTCTCTCAGCAATTGCGTTATTATTTGCAATTTTAAAGATGAAGCCTACTCCATTCTGTATTTTAGATGAAATTGAGGCAGCACTAGATGATGCTAATGTTTATAGATATGCAGAGTTTTTAAAGGAATTCTCAGAAAACATACAGTTTATAGTTATTACACACAGAAAAGGAACTATGGAGGCTAGTGATGTTATGTATGGTGTCACTATGGAAGAAAAAGGTGTATCTAAAGTAGTTTCTGTAGATTTAAGTAAAAGTAATTAGGAGGCTTATTATGGCTATATTTGGCAAGATATTTGACAATTTAAAATCAGGTTTATCAAAGACAAAAGACGCATTAACAGATAAAATTAATGAAACTTTAAAGTTAGCAATTACAATAGATGAAGATTTATATGAAGAGCTTGAAGAAATACTAGTTATGTCCGATATAGGAATGGATACTACTTTAGAAATAATTGATAGATTAAAAGCGAAAATTAGAAAAGAAAAAATTAATGATCCGAGTTTAGTGTACCCTGCTTTAAAGGAAGTAATAAGTGATATGTTACTTGAAGGTACTGAGGAAGTATCAGAAGAAGAAAGTGGTAAGAAAGTATTATTAGTTATAGGTGTAAATGGAGTAGGTAAAACTACTTCAATAGGAAAACTAGCTGCTAAAAATAAAGCTGAAGGAAAGAAGGTTTTACTTGCAGCAGCAGATACATTTAGAGCAGCTGCTATTGACCAACTTGAAGTATGGAGTCAAAGAGCTGGAGTGGATTTAATTAAACATAGTGAAGGATCAGATCCAGCAGCAGTAGTATTTGATGCAGTTAATGCTGCTAAATCAAGAAATGTTGATTTATTAATTTGTGACACTGCAGGAAGACTTCATAATAAGAAAAATCTTATGGATGAACTATCTAAAATAGGAAGAATAATAGATAGAGAATTCAACGGAGTAGCAAAGGAAACATTATTAGTCTTAGATGCTACTACTGGACAAAATGCTGTAATCCAAGCAAAACAATTTATGGAGGCATGTCCTATAGACGGTATTATCTTAACTAAGTTAGATGGTACTGCTAAGGGTGGAGTAGTTATATCTATAAAGAATTCTTTAAATATTCCTGTAAGATACATAGGAGTAGGGGAAGGAATAGAAGACCTTCAGGAATTTGATGCAGAAAGCTTTGCAGAAGCACTGTTCTAGGATGAAAAAATGAAAGAATGAAGAAATGAAAAAATTAAGAATGGAAAATGAAAAATGAAAAATTAATGATGGAATTTAGCTATTAGCTAAATTTCTGAATAAAAGTAAAGTTTTTTTAATAAGCTTTAGCCTATTTATTTCCTCAATTTTTCATTCTTAATTCTTCATTTTCAATTTTTTTATAGGGTGTTAAGTAAAAGTACTTGACAGCAAGAAATTGTTTTGCTAAAATCTCTTTTGTGGGTAAGGTGATGAAATGGAAGATAGGGTCGAGATTTCATTATTAATGGATTTATATGGGCCATTATTAACAGAAAAACAGTATAAAATTATGGAGCTTTATTATAATGAGGATTTATCCTTAGCTGAAATTGCTGAATTAAATAACACAAGTCGTCAAGCTATCCATGATTTAATTAAGAGATGTTATAAACAATTTCTATCCTATGAAGAGAAGCTTAGCTTGCTTAAGAAAAGTTTTAAGCAAGAAGAAACAATAATTAATCTTCTAAATGAAATAAAAGAAAAATATTCAATAACTAAAGAAGATTATAATAAGTATAAAAATATATTGGAAGAGTTATAGAATCATAGGAGGGTTTAATATGGCTTTTGAAGGTTTATCCGACAAATTGCAGGAAGCTTTTAAGAAACTTAGAGGTAAGGGGAAGCTAACTGAAAAAGATATTAAAGAAGCTATGAGGGAAGTAAAGCTAGCTTTATTAGAAGCAGATGTTAACTTTAAAGTAGTTAAACAGTTTATTTTAAAAGTAAGCGAAAAATGTGTTGGTAATGATGTTTTAGAAAGCTTAACTCCAGCACAACAAGTTATTAAAATAGTTAACGATGAACTTACTGAACTTATGGGTGGTAGTGAAAGTAAATTAAACTTTAACTCTGTAGGTCCAACAGTTATAATGATGGTTGGTCTACAAGGGGCTGGTAAGACTACTATGAGTGGAAAGCTTGCACTACATCTTAGAAAGCAAAATAAGAAACCTCTACTTGTAGCTTGCGATATATATAGACCTGCAGCTATAAAACAATTAGAGGTAGTTGGAAAGCAAATTGATATTCCAGTTTTCCAAATGGGTGATAAAGTAAGTCCAGTTGATATAGCAAAGGCTGGAATAGCTCATGCAAGGGAAAATGGAAATAATGTAATAATTATAGATACAGCTGGTAGACTTCATATAGATGAAGGTCTTATGGATGAATTAAAATCTATAAAAGCTGAAGTAAAACCTCAAGAAATCTTACTTGTTGTAGACTCTATGACAGGTCAAGATGCAGTAAATGTAGCAGAAAGTTTTAATAGCACATTAGATGTATCTGGTGTGATATTAACTAAGCTAGATGGTGATACTAGAGGTGGGGCTGCATTATCAATTAGGCATATTACTGAAAAACCTATTAAATATATTGGTGTTGGTGAAAAAATGAGCGATTTTGAAGTATTCTATCCAGATAGAATGGCTTCAAGAATTTTAGGGATGGGAGATGTACTGTCTTTAATAGAAAAAGCTCAGCAAGCCTTTGATGATAAAGAAGCACAAGAATTAAGTACAAAAATGCTAGAAAATGATTTTACATATGAAGATTATTTAACAGCAATGGAACAAATGAAAAAATTAGGCTCATTAAGCAAGATTATGGAGATGATACCTGGACTTCCTAAGGAAATGAAGGACATAGATTTTGATGCTGGTGAAAAACAGTTATCAAGAGTTAAGGCAATAATCTTCTCAATGACACCTAAAGAAAGAAGAAATCCAAAACTTATTGCAGGCTCTTCTTCAAGAAAAAAGAGAATTGCAAAAGGTTCAGGAACTTCACTTCAAGAAGTTAACAAACTCATTAAGGGATTTGATGTCATGAGGAAACAAATGAAACAAATGAAATCTCTTCAAAAGAAATCTAAAAAAGGATTCTTTGGCAAAATGCCATTTATGAGTTAATATAAGATAATTTTTTAAAGGAGGTGAAAAAGACATGGCAGTAAAGATCAGATTAAGAAGAATGGGTGCTAAGAAAGCTCCTTTCTATAGAATAGTTGTTGCTGATTCAAGAGCACCAAGAGATGGAAGATTCATCGAAGAAATAGGATACTACAATCCTTTAACTGAACCAGCTGAAATCAAAATCAACGAAGAAAAAGCTACTAAATGGGTTCAAAATGGAGCTCAACCTACAGATGTAGTTAAGAGACTATTTACTCAAGCAGGATTAAATAAGTAATTTTTAGGAGGTGAACTCTGTAATTATACATAATTACAGGTGTTTATGAAGGAATTAATTGAAAGTATAGCTAAGTCCCTTGTGGATAATCCAAATGAAGTTTATGTGACTGAAATACATGGAGAGCAATCAATTATTCTGGAACTAAAGGTTGCTCCTGCAGATATGGGAAAAGTAATTGGTAAACAGGGGAGAATAGCGAAAGCTATTAGAACCGTTGTTAAAGCAGCAGCAATGAAAGAAGACAAAAAAGTAGTAGTTGAAATTATTGATAAGAAGAGTTAGGATATTCCTAACTCTTTTTAAACATAATTTATTAAAAAATTGTAATACTTCTAATATATCTATATAATATATAAGTTGTAATTAAGTTTTTATATCTTATTAAGTTAGTTCATGTTAAAAATATTTAGGATATGGAATTATCTTGATAACTTATATAAAAATTAAAAGATAGATGATTTCAACTGATGTAGTTTACATTAAAATGATTTTTAACTTAAAATTTTATAAGACTTAAAGATGTAAATTATTTATTGAAACATAGATCTATGGAAATATTAGAAATATTATTATATAAAATACTTAGGGGAGATTAAGAACCTAAAAAGTTTTAAGAGGTGAAAAATGAAGGATATACTAAGAGTTGGTAAAATAGTTAATACTCATGGATTAAAGGGCGAAGTTAAAGTAATTCCATTAACTGATGATCCTAAAAGATATAACGATTTAGAATTTGTTCTTATAGATGGAATAGAAAGAAAAATACAAGGTGTTAAATATCAAAAGGATAGAGTAATAGTTAAGGTTGAAGGAATTAATTCAATCGAAGAAGCTGAAACATATAAAAATAAATATATGGAGATTCCAAGAGAATATGCAGTTCCTTTAGAAGAAGATAGTTATTATATTGCTGATATAATAGGATGTAATGTTTATGATACAGATGGTAAGGACTTAGGTAAGGTTTTTGATGTAATACAAACTAAAAACAATGATGTTTATTGGATCAAAAAACCTAAAGAACTTTTAATTCCTGTACTTTTAGAAATAGTAACAGATATAGATGTAGAGAATAGAAAAATTACTATTAAGCCTGTGGGAGAATGGCAAGATGAAGATTAATATTCTTACTTTATTTCCAGAGATGTTTGATATATTTAATCATAGTATTATAGGTAAAGCTAAGGATAAAGGTATAGTGAAAATAGAGGCTATAAATATAAGAGATTTTACTAAAAATAAACATAAAAAAGTAGATGACTATCCTTATGGTGGTGGTGCTGGAATGGTTATGGCACCTCAGCCTTTAGTAGATTCTATAAGAAATACTAGAAAAGAAAATAAGGGAAAAGTAATATTCTTAGGTCCAAGGGGAAAAACTTTTAATCAAGAAATGGCTAAAAATCTTTCAACTGAAGATGAATTAATATTCGTTTGTGGGCATTATGAAGGAATTGATGAAAGAGTATATAAATACATAGATGAGGAAATATCCTTAGGAGATTTTATATTAACTGGAGGAGAAATGGCTGCAATTCCAGTTATAGATTCTATACTAAGACTTAAAAGTGGAGTCTTAGGAAAAGATGAAAGCTATGAAGATGAGTCTTTTTCAGAAGGTGTTCTTGAATATCCTCAATATACAAGACCAGAAGAATTCGAAGGTGATAAAGTTCCGGAAGTACTACTTTCAGGACATCATGAAAATATAAGAAAGTGGAGAAGGGCTAAATCTCTTAATATTACTAGAGAAAAGAGACCAGATTTATATAGTAAAATTACACTAAGTAAAGAAGATAAAAAAATATTAGAAAAATACAAATAAATCTTGAACAATAAAAATAATTATGTTAAAATTACCTTTGTGTTAGTACGGGCGGTCCTCTGTCAAAATTTTGTTAAGAACGTCTAATAAATAATTAAGGAGGGACTACACAATGAACGAAATAATAAGAGCTATTGAAGCAGAACAATTAAGAAACGATCTACCAAACTTTAACGTTGGAGATACTGTTAAAGTATATGTTAAGATCAAAGAAGGAACTAGAGAAAGAGTTCAAATGTTCGAAGGAACAGTTATTAAGAAGCAAAACGGTGGATTAAGAGAAACTTTCACTGTAAGAAGAGTTGCTTACGGAACTGGAGTAGAAAGAACTTTCCCAATGAATTCTCCAATCATCGATAAGATGGAAGTAGTAAGAAAAGGTAAAGTTAGAAGAGCTAAGTTATTCTACTTAAGAGATAGAGTAGGTAAGGCTGCTAAAGTTAAAGAATTAAACGTTAGATAATTCTAATGATTAAGTAAGGGACTTTTTTAAGTCCCTTTTTCTTTTTTATTTAGTAAATCATAAAAAGTTATCTCCAAATAAACTTTTTATGATTTACTTCCTTTAGTTTTCAAGTTGGCATATGTAAGATTGTGTTGACTTGGAGAAAGGTGACAGCATAAGTAAACATACATATCTCTAATTTTTTGTTTAAAATAACTAAGATTTATATATGTAAATTTTGATATAATAATAATAAAGACATAGAGGAGGAAATAAAAATGGGTAAAATAAATTGGTTTCCTGGTCATATGAAAAAAACTCAAAGAGAAATCAAAGAAAACTTAAAGCTTGTTGATGCAGTTATTGAGATAAGAGATGCAAGAATAGCAAGAAGCTCAGCAAACCCAGATATAGATAAGCTTTGTGAAGGAAAACCTAGAATAATACTTCTGAACAAAAGTGATTTATCAGAAAATAAAGTTACGAAAATGTGGATTAATCATTTATCTTCAGAAAATGTTAAAGTATTAGAAGTAAATTGTCTGACTGGAAAAGGATTAAATCAAATTAAGCCTAAATTAGAAGCTTTATTAAAGGAAAAACATGATAGATTAAAATCTAAAGGTTTAGTTAAAATTCAAATGAGAGTTATGGTAGTGGGTATCCCTAATGTAGGAAAATCTACATTTATAAATAAGATGGCTAAAAATAATATAGCTAAGACAGGGGATAGACCGGGTGTTACGAAGAGTAAGCAATGGATCAAAACTAAAATGGACATAGAAATGTTAGATACACCTGGAGTATTATGGCCAAAATTTGAAGATGATATAACAGCTCTTAACCTAGCATTCACAGGTGCAATTAAGGATGAAATAATGGATATTGAAGAGCTTTCTTATAATTTAGTAAAAAGATTACAAGAACGTTATAAAGATAATCTTATTGAAAGATATAAAATCCAAGAAGTAAATGAAGATCCTCTTGAAACATTAAATAGCATTGCAAGAAAAAGAGGATGTTTAGTTAAAGGCGGAGAAATAGATTATAACAGAATTGCAGTAATTTTATTAGATGAATTTAGAGGTGGCAAGATAGGTAATATTTCATTGGAATATCCAAATGAAGAAATTGAGGGTTAATATGGAATTGTTAAAAAAGAATATTGAAGAATTAAGCTATAAGGATATTAAAGCTTTTGTTGATTCAATAAATATTAATGAAGAAAGAAATAATGCAGAACTTGTTTATTTAATAGATAAATTAGCACTAGATTCAAGAAAAAATGTTAAAGCCTTAAGTGTAAAGTTAGAAAAAGAAAAAGAAAAATTTAAAAAAGAATACGCTAGAGTTAAGAATATGTATAAGTTTGATAAAGGGTTTGGAAATTATAAATATGTTGCCGGTGTTGATGAAGTAGGAAGAGGACCCCTTGCTGGACCAATTGTGGCTTGTGCTGTAGTTTTAGATTTAAATGTAATTGATGATGAGTTAATTATTTGGTTAAATGATTCAAAGAAGCTCTCTGAGAAGAAGAGAGAAGAATTAGCTAAAGAAATTAAAAGTAAGGCTTTAGCTTACTATATAGCAGAAAAGTCTAATATAGAAATAGATGAAGAAGGTATTGCTTATTGTAATAATAGTATATTTTTAGAAGCATGTACTTCTATGGAAATACAGCCTGACCTTGTACTATCAGATGGATATTTAGTTAAAGGTATTAATATAGAGAATAAATCAGTTATTAAAGGTGATGCAAAATCCGCTTCTATAGCTGCTGCATCGATATTAGCAAAAGTTTATAGAGATAATTTAATGAAAGAATATTCGAAGGAATATCCTTACTATAGCTTTGAAGAAAATGCTGGTTATGGAACTTCAAAACACATTGAAGGATTAAAAAAATATGGACCTTCTAAGATACATAGAATGTCATTTTTAAAAAATATTTTATAGTCATTTTTAATATCCGCGAAATGCGTCTATAATATGATTTATAGAATAGAGATTATGATTATTATTAAAATAAACTTCTATAACATCAAATCTACAATTAAAATTATATAACTTATTTTTCATAATGTAGAACTTACATAATTTTAATATTTGTTTTTGCTTAAAGTAGGTTACAGCTTCTAATGGATTTCCATATTGATAGCTGAACCTACTTTTTACTTCGATAAAAACTAATAAATCATTAGATTTGCAAATTAAATCAATTTCTCCATATCTATTTCTAAAATTTCTTGAGATAATTTCGTAGTCATTTTTTTGTAGATATTTCAGAGCCAAGTCCTCTCCATAATTTCCTATATCTTTATTAAAACTGTTCATTTTATCACCCTTAAAATAAATTTATTTATAATATTGACTAAAGCTATTATAAAAAATCAATTTTATGTTTAATAATTAAAATTTCTTGGCAATAATCCATATAGAGGTGATGAATGTGTCAATAGAGATAATAAGTGCTACTCATAATGGGTTAGATGGAATGCTTGTGAATGTAGAAGTAGATATTAATAGAGGCATGCCGAGTTTTAATATTGTAGGACTTCCAGATGCATCGGTTAAAGAGTCTAGGGAGAGGGTTAGATCTGCAATAATAAATAGTGGATATGAATTTCCTTTAGGTAGGATTACCATAAATCTAGCTCCAGCGGATATAAGAAAAATAGGATCACTATTAGATTTACCAATTGCTATAGGAATACTTATGAAATCTAATCAAATAGCGAATAAAGATTTAAAAGATTTTATACTTTTTGGAGAATTATCTTTAGCTGGAGATTTAAAAGAAATTAAGGGAATATTACCTATAATATTTGAAGGAAAAGAAAATAAGAAAAATAATTATATATTTCCTATGAATAATCTAAAGGAATTAAGGGCTTTCAATATAGGGAATTTCTATCCTTTTAAAAGTTTAGTGGAAGTAACTTCTTTCATTAATAATGAAGATTTATTGCCATTTGATTTTGAAGAAGAGGATAATAAGAAAATCGATTTTTATCTAGATTATGGTGATATAATAGGGCAAAAAACTTCGAAGAGAGCAATGGAAATATCAGCAGCAGGTAATCACAATGTACTATTATTTGGTTCGCCTGGAGCAGGGAAAACAATGCTTGCAAAGGCGATGCCTTCAATTATGCCACCTCTTACTTATAATGAAGAAATAGAAATAGCTAAAATATATAGTGCCTCAGGGTTATTTAGAGGTGAGGAAGGAATACTAAGACCTTTTAGAACGCCGCATCATACAATAACTAGAACAGCGTTATTAGGTGGGGGGAAAGAAGTAAAAGCTGGAGAAATAACTTTAGCTCATAATGGAGTATTATTTTTAGATGAGATACTAGAATTTAAAAGAGAAGTAATAGAAGTTTTAAGAGAGCCTCTTGAAGAAAAGATAATAAATATAAATAGATTAAGTGGTAGTTATAAGCTGCCATCGAACTTCTTACTAATAGCAGCTTGCAATCCTTGTCCATGTGGTAATTATTTAGATGGTGGCTATGATAATAGATGTAGATGCAGTGATTCAGAGAGAAAAAAATATACAAATAGGTTATCTAGAGCTTTTCTAGATAGGATTGATTTACTAAATTATGTTCCGAAATTAAAATATGAAGATATTAATAAGAAGAAAGATAATATAAATTCTAAATATATTAAGGAAAATGTATTAAGGGCTTTAGAAATTCAAAAGTGTAGATATAAGGATACAATATATACTTATAATTCTGAGGTAAAGGGAAAAGATATAGATAAACTTTTTAAGATTTCTTCTTCTGCTAAAGATATACTTGGTATGTTTTATGTGAAATATGACTTAACTAAAAGAGGATATGATAAAATTTTAAAAGTTTCTAGAACAATTGCGGATTTAGACAATTCTATAGAGATAAATGACCATCATATATTTGAAGCTTTAGGTTATAGAAAGAATATCGAAGGAGAAATAATATAATGAATAAAGATGAGTTATGGTTTATATTATTAAAACTATCTAACGATAAGAAGAGGAAGCTTATTGAATATTATAAAGATGAAAAAAATATAAGGTTAAATAAGCGTAGTATAAAAGAATTGATTAATAAAATTGATGAAGTTACAGATGAGAGCATAGAGAAGTTTTGGTACGACCTAATAAATAATGGAATAAGATACATTACTATAAATCACAAGGAATATCCAAAAAGTTTATTAGAAGGAAACGATCCACCTTATTGTTTATTCTATAAAGGAAATATAGATTTATTAAAGGGTAAGTTAGTAGCTATAGTAGGAGCTAGAAAATGTAGTGGTTATGGTTCTGAAGTGGCAAAAAGAATAGCAAAAGAAATAAGTGAAAATAACATTACAGTAGTTAGTGGGCTGGCAGCAGGTATTGATTCAATTGCTCAGAAAAATGCCATAGATTATAAAGGTAAGACTATAGGAGTACTAGGATGTGGCATAGATGTAATTTATCCAAGGTCTAATAAATATCTATATTCTGAAATATTAAATAAAGGAGGTCTGATTCTTTCTGAATACTTGCCTAAAGTTCCACCTTTAGCTTTTAATTTTCCAAGAAGGAATAGAATTATTAGTGGTATTAGTGAAAGACTAATTATAATAGAAGCAAGTGATAAAAGTGGAAGTCTTATTACTGTAGACTTTGCTCTTGAGCTTGGAAGAGATATAATGGCTATACCTGGACCAGTTATCAATGGAAATAGTGCTGGATGTAATAAATTAATTAGAGATGGAGCAAAACCATTTACAGAAATGCAGGATTTATACGAATTTTTAAATATAAATAAAAAGAATGAAGATAAAATAGTAAAAAATAGTTATAAAGAGCTGCTACTTCGTGAAATAAATAGTGAACCGAAGCATCTAGATGATATTATAAAATCTGTAAATGTTGACAGAAGGGTGCTATTTGAGTTATTATTTGAAATGCAAAATAGAAATGAGATTATTTGCCTTCCGGGCAATTATTATGCTAAATCAATATAAAAAATTAAAGGGGGTGTAAACTCCAAAAAAATAAATGGAGTTTGACATATGGGACAAAATCTTGTAATTGTAGAATCACCTGCAAAGGCTAAGACTATCGGAAAGTATCTTGGTAAAAATTATATAGTAGAGGCTTCTATGGGGCATGTTAGGGATTTGCCAAAAAGTAAGTTAGGTGTTGATGTTGAGGGGAATTTCGATCCTAAATATATAACTATCAGAGGAAAGGGAGAACTATTAGCCAAGTTAAAAAAGGCTGCTAAAAAAGCAGATAAAATTTATCTTGCAACTGACCCTGACCGTGAGGGAGAAGCTATATCTTGGCATTTAGCTAAAATTTTAAATATATCTGAAGATAATAAATGTAGAATAGTATTTAATGAAATAACTAAAAATGCTGTAAAAAATTCTATTAAAGAAGCAAGGACTATAAATAATAATTTAGTAGATGCTCAGCAAGCTAGAAGAATACTAGATAGACTAGTTGGATATGAAATAAGCCCTATACTATGGAAAAATGTAAAATGGGGTCTAAGTGCTGGAAGAGTACAATCTGCCGCACTGAAATTAATTTGTGATAAAGAAGAGGAAATTAAGAAATTTATTCCTAAGGAATACTGGTCTGTAGATTGTGTTGCAACTAAAGAAAGAAAAAAGTTTCCTATTAAGTTAACACAATATAAAGGTAAGAAGATTGAAATTAATACTGAAGATGAAAGTAATAAAATAATAAAAGAATTAGAAAATAATAAATTCATTGTAAGTAAAGTTAAGAATGGAAGTAGAGTAAAAAATCCATTACCTCCATTTACAACTAGTACATTACAGCAAGAAGCATCAAAGAAATTAAATTTTATGACTAAAAGAACCATGTCTATTGCTCAAGTACTATATGAAGGTGTTGAAGTAAAAGGCTACGGAACAGTAGGGTTAATTACTTACATGAGAACTGACTCTGTAAGAATATCAAATGAAGCTCAAAATAAAGCTTTAGAATTTATAAATGATAATTTTGGTAATGAGTATGCACCTACAAAACCAAGAATATATAAAGGAAAGAAAAATATTCAAGATGCTCATGAAGCTATAAGACCTTCAATAATTGAAATAACTCCAGAAATTGCAAAGAAAAATTTAACTGCAGAGCAATTTAAATTATATTCATTAATTTGGAATAGATTTATGGCAAGTCAAATGGCTTCTTGTGAATTAAATACTATAAATGTAGAAATTAAGAATGGTGATTATAAGTTAAAAGCAAGCGGATCAAATATTAAATTTGATGGATTTATGAAGCTTTATGACTATGCAACAGAAGAAGATAGTGAAGATGTTAGATTACCAAAGCTTACAGAAGAGGAAGTTTTAGAGAATGTTTCTATAGAAGGGAATCAACACTTTACTCAACCTCCAGCTAGATATACTGAAGCATCTTTTGTTAAGTTATTAGAAGAAAAGGGAATAGGTAGACCTAGTACCTATGTACCTACTATAAGCACTATTTTAAGTAGGGATTATATTAGAAGAGAAAAGAAGAACTTAGTACCAACAGAGCTAGGCTTTATAGTGAATAATATACTAGGTGAATACTTTAAACAAATAGTAGATGTAGATTTTACAGCTGAAATGGAAAAGAATTTAGACCACGTTGAAGAAGGTCAAGAAGAATGGAAAAAGGTTGTTGGAGAATTCTTTGAACCATTAAAAGTTGCTATAGAAAAAGCTGAAAAAGAAGTATCTAAAGTAGTAATAGAAGATGAAGTTAGTGATGTTCCTTGCGATAAGTGTGGAAGAATGATGGTTATCAAAAGAGGAAGATATGGTAAATTCCTTGCTTGTCCAGGATATCCAGAGTGTAAAAATGCAAAGCCTATAGTTGAAGAAATAGATGCACCATGTCCAAAGTGTGGCGGGAAGCTTTTAGCTAAGAAGAGTAAAAAAGGTAAGAAATTCTTTGGATGTAGCAATTATCCAAACTGTGATTTTGTAAGTTGGAATGAACCTTTAAAAGATAAATGTCCAGATTGTAATTCTTATATGGTTTTAAAATATAGTAAAACTAAAGGATCATATGCTCAATGCTCAAATGCTGAATGTAACAAAACCGTTAATATCACAAAGGAAAAGAATGAGGAATAAATTATAGAAAAGCATTACAATTTAATAATCTCATAAAATAAATATTTTTTCTGAAGTAATGTCGAAAATGCTAAGAAATTTGTTGAAAATAAAAAGTTCCTATGATAGTATAAATAAGTAATGAGAATATTTTTGGAAAATTTATATAATTTTAAATTTTCTAAAAATTTAATTACTTATTTTATAGGAGGAAGATTTAATGCCATCATTATTAGAAAAAACTAGAATGTTAAACAAAATACTGCAAAAATCAGGTACTGATCCAGTAGCCTTTGAAGATATATGCTTACTATTAAGCGATGTTTTGGCTTGTAATGTATATGTAACAAGCAGGAAGGGGAAAGTACTTGGTTACGCATTTTCTAAAAATTTTGAATGTGATGTAATGAAGAAACAAGTAACTGATGAAAAGAGATTTCCGAAAGATTACAATGAGAGATTATTAAATGTGCATGAAAGCATGGCTAACTTATCAAATCAAGGATTATGTGTTTTTGAAGGTGAAGAAAAATGCATAATGGAAGATAAAATAACTACAATAGTACCTATTATAGGTAATAGAGAAAGACTTGGAACTTTAATACTTGCTAGATTTGGAGAAAACTTTACAGACGAAGATTTAGTTCTTGCTGAATATAGCGCAACGATAGTTGGATTAGAGATTTTAAGATCTAAGCAAGTAGAAATAGAAGAAGAAGCTAGAAAGAAAGCTGTAGTACAATTAGCTATAGGAACTCTATCTTATTCTGAATTAGAAGCTGTTGAACATATTTTTGGTGAGCTTGATGGTAATGAAGGTTTATTAGTAGCTTCAAAGATTGCTGATAAAGTTGGAATTACTAGAAGTGTAATAGTAAATGCCCTTAGAAAATTTGAAAGTGCAGGAGTCATTGAATCAAGATCACTTGGGATGAAGGGTACACATATTAAAATTTTAAATGAAAAGTTATTAGATGAATTAAAAAAGATCAATTAACATAAGAAAGGCATTAAGGTTCAAATAAACTTTAATGCCTTTTGTATATAAAAATTAAAAAGATTTATTGATTTTTTGGAAGAAAAAAATGTTGCTACTATAATTAGCTTATGTTATACTAACAAAGGTAAGAAAATACACACACTATTAGATTTATAAAGATGGTGACCTTCAAAAGAGGATCCTTTATAAGAAAGTAGTGGAGGAAACAACCAGGAGGTAAGAAAATGGCAGTTATATCAATGAAACAATTATTAGAAGCAGGTGTTCACTTTGGACATCAAACAAGAAGATGGAACCCTAAGATGGCTCCATATATATTCACAGAAAGAAATGGAATATATATAATCGATCTTCAAAAAACAGTTAAGAAAGTAGACGAAGCTTATGACTTCATAAAGTCAGTTGCAGCAGAAGGTAAAGAAATATTATTTGTTGGAACTAAAAAGCAAGCTCAAGAAGCTATCGAAGAAGAAGCTATAAGATCAAACATGCACTTCGTTAATAATAGATGGTTAGGTGGAATGTTAACTAACTTCAACACTATTAAGACTAGAATTGCAAGATTAGAAGCGTTAAAGACTATGGAAGAAGATGGAACTTTTGAAGTTTTACCTAAGAAAGAAGTTATCAAGTTAAAAGGCGAAATGGAAAAGCTTGAAAAGAACTTAGGCGGAATCAAGAACTTAGATGCTGAAAATATTGGAGCAATTTTCGTAGTTGACCCAAGAAAAGAAAAGAATGCAATTGCAGAAGCTAAGATATTAGGAATACCAGTTGTAGGTATTGTAGATACTAACTGTGACCCAGAAGAATTAGACTATGTAATTCCAGGAAACGATGATGCTATAAGAGCGGTTAAATTAATAACAGCTAAGATGGCTGATGGTATCATTGAAGGAAGACAAGGCGAACAATTAGCTGAATAATAAAATAAATAAAGGTAGGTGAGTAATCTCATTTACCTTTTAACCTAAATAATAAGGTTTACATTAAGTTAGGAGGAATATACATTATGATAACTGCACAATCAGTTAAAGAATTAAGAGAAAAGACTGGCGCAGGTATGATGGACTGCAAAAAGGCTTTAACAGAAGCTCAAGGAGATATGGAAAAGGCTGTTGAAATATTAAGAGAAAAGGGATTAGCTGCAGCTGCTAAGAAGGCTGGAAGAATTGCTGCTGAAGGTATTGTAAAAACTTACATATCAGAAGATAGTAAATCAGCTGGAATAGTTGAATTAAACTGTGAAACTGACTTCGTTGCTGCTAATGAAGAATTCGTAAGCTTTGCTGCAAGATTAGCAGAAATGGCTTCAACAACAGCTTCAACAACTGTTGAAGAATTCGTAACTGAAAAGTTCGATGCTGAAAACACAGTACAAGAAGCTTTAACTGCTTTAATAGCTAAGCTTGGCGAAAACATGACAGTAAGAAGATTTGATAAATTCAATGTTTCTGAAGGTGTAGTAGAAAGCTATATCCACGGTGGTGGAAGAATTGGTGTTGTTGTTGAACTTGGATGTGCTTCAGATAACACTGCTGTATTAAAGGAAGTTGCTAAGGATGTATGTATGCAAGTTGCTGCTGCAAACCCAAGCTTCTTAAGCAGAGATTTTGTTGACCAAGAATCATTAGAAAAAGAAAAAGAAATCTATAGAGTTCAAGCTTTAAATGAAGGAAAACCAGAAAACATAGTTGAAAAGATGGTAATGGGAAGAATTCAAAAATACTACAAAGAAGTATGTCTTTTAGATCAAGCTTGGGTTAAAGATGGAGATAAGAGCATAAGCAAATACCTTCAAGAAAAATCAAAGGAAGTTGGTTCTCCAATAACTGTTAATAAGTTTGTTAGATTCGAAAGAGGAGAAGGTATCGAGAAGGCTGAAGATAACTTCGCTGAAGAAGTAGCTAAGATGAGTAAGTAATACAAAGGAGAACACTGTTGTGTTCTCTTTTTTTAGAAATCTACTTTATAAAAGTATGGAGGTACTAAGAATGGAAAATAGTAAATATAAAAGAGTTATTCTTAAAATTTCAGGAGAGGCTTTATCAGGAGAAAAAGGTATTGGTTTCGATTTTGAATTTATAAGAAGAATTACACTTGAAGTTAAAGAATTAGTGGAAATGGGAGTAGAAGTTGGTTTAGTAGTAGGCGGCGGAAACATTTGGAGAGGAAGAAGCGGAGAAGGTATGGATAGATCTCAAGCTGATCACATGGGAATGCTTGCAACATGTATTAATGCCTTAGCACTTCAAGATTCTCTTGAACAAAATGGAGTAATGACAAGAGTTCAAACTGCTATAGAAATGAAAGAAATAGCAGAACCATTTATTAGAAGAAGAGCTGTTAGACACCTTGAAAAAGGAAGAGTAGTAATATTTGCTGCTGGAACAGGAAACCCATACTTCTCAACTGATACGACTGCTGCTTTAAGAGCTGCTGAAATAGAAGCAGATGTAATTTTACTAGCAAAAAAAGTAGATGGTGTTTATGATAAAGATCCACATAAATATGATGATGCAAAGAAATATGATATACTATCTTATATAGAAGTATTAGAACAAGGATTACAAGTAATGGATTCTACTGCAACTTCTTTATGCATGGATAATAATATTCCAATCTTAGTATTTGGTTTAGATGAACCAGGAAATATTAAAAAGGCTATTTCTGGTGAAAAAATTGGTACATTAGTTACATCTAAAAAATAGGAGGTTATTATGATAAAGGATATTATTCAAAAAGCTGACGACAAAATGAAAAAAACTATTTCTGTATTAAAATCTGATTTATCTACTTTAAGAGCAGGTAGAGCTAATCCAACTATGCTTGATAGAATTAAAGTGGATTACTATGGAAGTCCATGTCCATTAAGCCAAGTGGCAAATATTTCAGCTCCAGAGCCAAGAGTATTAGTTATAGCTCCTTGGGAAAAGAGTTTAATGAAAGAAATAGAAAAAGCAATTCTTACTTCAGATTTAGGAATTAATCCTTCAAATGACGGTAGTGTAATTAGATTAGTAGTTCCAGAATTAACTGAAGAAACTAGAAGAAATTTAGTTAAAGTAGTTAAGAAAACTGGTGAAGAAGCTAAAGTTGCACTAAGATCTATTAGAAGAGACGCAAACGATAAGGTTAAGGCTCTAAAGAAAGATGGAGAAATTACTGAAGATGAACTTAAAAATGCTGAAGATAAAGTTCAAAAAACAATAGACAATTTCTCTAAAGAAGTTGATACTATAGTTGCGGCAAAAGAAAAAGAGATTATGTCAATTTAAAACCTGCAATCAGCAGGTTTTTTCCATACAAAATGGTGGAGGGAACATAGAATATGTTAGATATTTTTAAAACTAAGAAAGATAAAAAGATAGAAGATAAATTAGTTTTAGATAAAGAGAATATGCCAAGACACATAGCTATTATTATGGATGGTAATGGAAGATGGGCTAAGCAAAGAAAGTTACCAAGAACTATGGGACATAAAGCTGGTGTTGAGACCATAAGAAGAGTTATTAAAGAAGCTCATGTTTTAGGTATAAAATATTTAACTCTTTATGCATTTTCAACTGAAAATTGGAAAAGACCTAAGGATGAAGTGTCAGCCTTAATGAAGCTATTAGTTGAATATCTAAGGAGTGAACTGCAAGAATTAAATAAGAACGGTGTAGTTATTAAAATTCTTGGAGATATAAATAAATTACCTGATGATGCTCAGAATGAAGTTAATGAAGCTGTAGAATTAACTAAGAACAATACAGGTGTTGTATTAAATATTGCTTTTAATTATGGTGGTAGAGATGAAATAGTTAGAGCAGTAAAACTTGTATCAAATGACGTTAAAAGTGGCAAACTAAATATTGAAGATATTGATGAAAAGGATATAGAAAAATACTTATATACTGATGGAATTCCGGATCCTGATTTGATTATAAGACCTTCTGGAGAACAAAGGATAAGTAATTTTCTTTTATGGCAATGTGCATATTCAGAATTCTGGTATTCTAATGTATGTTGGCCTGATTTTAAAGAAGAACACTTACATGAAGCTATATATGACTATCAACATAGAGATAGAAGATATGGTGGAGTTTAGTTGAGGTGAAAAGATGAAATTAAATAATAGATATATTGGAGCGGCAATAATAGCACCTTTTATTCTTTTTATTTTTTTAGGAGGAATATGGCTTAAAGGTTTTGCTATTGTACTATCAGTTTTTGGTTTATATGAATTTTATAATGCCTTAAGAGAAAAGAAGTTTAATCCTATACCATTAGTTGGATATATACTTATTGCAGCATTTTATGCTACAAATAATAATTTTGAATACTTAATGTATATAGTTGTATTAGCAGCTATTGCTTTATTAATGATTCCAATAATTAATTTAAAATATACATTTATAGATGCAGCAATTACTCTTCTAGGGTTTCTATATGTAGGAATATTATTTGGATTTATGCCATTAATAAGTGATATGCAAGGTGGAGAATATTTAATTTGGTTAATATTCTTAGGTTCTTGGATTTGTGATACAACTGCTTACTACTCAGGGAAATATCTTGGTAAAAAGAAGCTTTGTCCTAAGGTTAGTCCTAAGAAAACTATTGCAGGTGCTGTAGGTGGATTTTTAGGAAGTACTATAGGCTGTGGAGTTTATGGATTAATAGTGTCATCTTATGTACCTCATGTTCAAGTTATTCATTTCTTTTTAATAGGAGCTCTTTGTGGAATTATGGGCCAATTTGGAGATTTAGTGGCTTCTTCTATTAAAAGATATGTTGGTATAAAAGATTATAGTAATTTAATACCGGGACATGGTGGGATATTAGATAGATTTGATTCTATACTATTTAATTCTGCAGTAGTATTTTATTATTTAACATTTATAGTAAGAATTTAATATATGTAAATTAATTAAAGTAGGGATAAGCCCTGCTTTTTTTATTTGGTAGGAAATTTATAAAAGGCTTAACCTATGTATGACTTTTTATAATTTTCTTCAGTTATTAGTAGATATATGTAGGTTAGCCTTAAATTGGGGGGAGTAACGGAATAAGTAAACTTACATATATACACTTTTTTTACTCCTTATAAGTCATTTAATGATAAAAGAAATAATATAATTTAACATAAACAATAAGGAGTATGAAAATGAAATTATATAATACATATAGTAAAATAATAAATTTAGTACTTTTATTTATTATTATTTCAGCAATTGCTATACTTATTAATAAATATTTTAAACCTTTTTTTATAATAATTATTTTTATGTTATTAACTCAGCCAATATTCAAAGTATTTAATAGATTAAACCTTTCTAAAAAAATATCTGCAGTATTAAGTATATTCTTTTTAAATGCTTTATTATTTATAATTATATTTTATTTTGGTAATAGAATTATAAGTTTTGTTTATATGATTTATAATAATAATCTTAATGATTTTTTAGAGATATTTAATAGTATAAAAGTATTTTTAAATTTAGATATAGATAAAATAATTAAAAGTTTAAGTGGATTTTTTGACAGTAAATTTATTATGCAAGGAGCAATGCTAACAGGAGATGGTATAGTATCGTATTTTTTAGCTAATATAATTAGTTATTTTATATTAGTAGATAAAAACGAAATAATGAATTTTTTTATGAAGCTATTTCCAAAAGAATTTACAGAAGGATTTTTTAAGAAATTATTAAATTTAAAAGAAGTATTTAAGATAGAAATTAGATTAATTATATTAAGTGGAATTATTGTAACCATAGGATTTAGAGTGCTTTCAATAGAAAATAGTTTATTTCTTGGAACAATAAGTGCCATTTTAGATATACTTCCTTTTGTAGGAACAACAATTGTTTTTATACCAATAATAATATACAATATTGTAATGAAGAGATTTTTATTAGTATTTGGATTGGTTTTACTTTACTTCTTAGAAAAGGTTATTAGAGAAATACTTGAAGCAAAATTTTTAAGTAGTAGACTTGAAATTCATCCATTAGTAGTAATATTATCTATTTATATAGGGGTTAATATGTTTGGATTAATTGGTATAATTGTAGGTCCAATTTATAGTATAATAGCAAAAGATGTAATTTATAGCAGTTAAACTAGGAGGTAAAGATGAAAAATATTTCAATTTTAGGAGCAACAGGATCAATAGGTACACAAACCTTAGATGTAATTAGAAAATCAAAGGGTGAAATAAACCTAATAGGTATTAGTGCTAATTCATCTGTAAATAAAATAATAGAGATAATAAAAGAGTTTAAACCTAAATATGTTGCTATGATGGATGAAGAAAGTGCTAAGTCTGTTGAAAACTTTTGTATAGATAATAGTATAGATATAGTTGTATATAAAGGAATAGAAGGACTAGAAGCTATAGCATCACTAGATGAAATAGATATGGTAGTAACATCTGTTGTAGGTATGATAGGGTTAAGACCAACTATTAAGGCTATAGAAGCTAAAAAAGATATTGCCTTAGCAAATAAAGAGACTTTAGTAGTAGCTGGTGAATTAGTAATGAAAAAAGCTAAGGAAATGGGAGTAGATATTTTACCAGTAGATTCAGAACATAGTGCAATATTCCAAGCTTTAAATGGTTATAATGAAAAAGATGTAAGAAAAATCATATTAACTGCATCTGGAGGACCTTTCAGGGGTAAAGATATAGACTTTTTAAAGAAGGTTACAGTTGAAGATGCTTTAAAACATCCTAAGTGGAATATGGGTCAAAAAATTTCCATAGATTCAGCTACGCTAATGAATAAAGGGTTAGAAGTAATTGAGGCTCATTTTTTATTCAATTGTCCTTATGATAATATTGAAGTAGTAGTTCATCCTCAAAGTATAATACACTCAATGGTTGAGTATAATGATGCAAGTGTAATAGCTCAATTAGGTACCACTGATATGAAATTACCTATACAATATGCAATTAATAAAAAGGTAAGGAAAGAAGCTGTTTGTGATAGTTTAAACTTTTATGAACTTGGAAGCTTAACTTTTGAAAAACCAGATTTAGAAACATTTCGATGCTTAAAGCTTGCTTATAAGGTAGGAAAAGAAGGTAAGCTTGCACCTTGTATTTTAAATGCTGCTAATGAAGAAGCTGTTGCCTTATTTTTAGAGAAAAAAATAGAGTTTTTAAATATAGCAGAATTAATTGAAGAAGCTTTAGAAGAGTTTAAAGATGAAAAAACAAAGGAAGTAACTCTTGAGAATGTAATAAAATTAGATTCAAAGGTTAGAGATTATATAAGGCAAAAGTTGAATTAGGAGGAAGGTATATTGTATATAATTTACGCACTATTAGGTTTTAGTTTACTTATCATAGTACATGAACTCGGCCATTTTATAATGGCAAAGGCTAATGGAATAAAAGTTGAAGAATTTGCAATAGGAATGGGACCTAAGATTGTATCTATAAGTGGAAAAGAAACTAAGTATTCAATAGGTTTGTTTCCTATTGGAGGATATGTTAAAATGTTAGGGGAAGAAGAGGAAAGTAGTGATGAAAGAAGTTTTTCATCTAAGTCACCATTAAGACGTATTAGCGTTATTATTGCTGGTGCTACAATGAACTTTTTATTTGCTATTTTAATCTTTACAGTAATTTTAAATAAATTTGGATATAGTTTGCCTAAGGTTGCTAGTTTAATAGATGATATGCCTGCTGTCGCTGCTGGGCTTCAAGAAGGAGATAAATTCTTAAAAGTTAATGGTAGCAGAGTTTTTTCAGCAGATGATTTATCTATAGGTATTAACTTAGCTAAGGATGAGCCTATTAATTTCTTAATAGAAAGAAATGGGGAGAAAAAAGAAGTTGTAATAACTCCTAAGTTAGTTGAAGAAAATGGGGTAGAACAATATATGATTGGCTTTGGGTTTGAAAGGGTAACAAATCCTGGAATACTTCAAAGTTTTAAGCAAAGTTTTAATCAGACGGCTTCAGTTGTAAGTCAAACTTACAAAGGACTTAAAATGATGATTACAGGGAAGGTTAATTTTAAAACTGATGTAGGGGGACCTGTATCTATTATAAGAATGTCAAGCGAAGCTGCCAAAAATGGTGTATGGAATCTTATGAACTTTATTGCATTTATAAGTATAAATTTAGCTGTATTTAATATGTTACCATTCCCAGCTTTAGATGGTGGTTGGACAGTTATATTATTAATAGAGTTAATTACAAGAAGAAAGGTACCAGAAAAAGTAGTTGGTGCAATGAATTATGTTGGACTTATGCTTTTATTTGGACTTATGATTTTAGTAACTATAAAGGATATATTATTCCCAATACAGTTTTAGGAGAGGAAAATAATATGGAAAGAAGAAAAACAAGAAAAGTTAAGGTTGGAACTTGTTATGTTGGTGGAGATGCACCAGTTTCAATTCAATCAATGACTAATACTGATACTAGAGATGTTGAAGCTACACTAGCTCAAATTAATACATTATATAATGCAGGATGTGAAATAATAAGATGTGCTGTTCCTGATATGAAGGCTGCAGAAGCTTTAAAGGGAATATGTGAAAAGTCACCAATTCCTGTAGTTGCAGATATACATTTTGATTACAAATTAGCATTAGCTGCTATTGAGAATGGAGTTTCTGCTTTAAGAATTAATCCAGGAAACATTGGTAAAGTTGATAAGGTAAGGATAGTAGCAGAAGCTGCTAAGGCTAAAAATTTACCAATTAGAATTGGAGTAAATTCAGGATCTTTAGAAAAGGATATACTAGAAAGAGATGGTAAGCCAACTGCAAAGGGCTTAGTAGAATCTGCATTAAGGCATGTGAGAATTTTAGAAGAATTAGAATTCTATGATATAGTAGTTTCTATTAAATCTTCAGATGTTGCTATGATGATAGAAGCATATAGATTAATGAGTGAAAGCTGTGATTATCCACTTCATTTAGGCGTTACTGAATCTGGAACTCCTTTTAGAGGAACTATAAAGTCAAGTATAGGGCTTGGAACCCTTTTAGCTGAAGGGATAGGTGATACTGTTAGAGTATCATTAACAAGTGATCCAATTGAAGAAATTAAAGTTGCAAAAGAAATTTTAAAGGCTTTAAAGCTTAGAAAAAGTGGATTACAATTTATATCATGTCCTACATGTGGTAGAACACAAATTAACCTAATTAAAATAGCTGAAGAAGTTGAAAAGAGACTAGAAAGCATTAATAAGAATATAAAAGTTGCTGTAATGGGATGTGCAGTAAATGGACCTGGAGAAGCTAGGGAAGCAGATATCGGAATAGCTGGTGGAAGAGGCGAAGGATTAATATTCAAAAAAGGTGTTATATTCAAGAAGGTTAAAGAAGAAGAGTTAGTTGAAGAGCTAATGAAAGAAATAGAAAATATGTAATATAAATAATTGGCAATGGATAATTGAACTTAAGGGTTATCTTAAGAGAGTTTTACATTGTCAATTATTTTGTTAAATATGATTTTTGTTCACTATATATCCATTTAAAGGTGGTGTTTTTGTTGAGTGAAGCTGCTTTAAAACTTATTAAGAAGGAAATTAATAAGGATGAAGAGTTAGAAGATAAAGAAATTAATATTATAAAATTTCAATTTTTAAAGAAAAGTAATGTGCTTAAAGTAGTTTTAAGAGGTAAGGATAGTCTAAATAACGTTGAAGAAGAAAAAGTTAAAAAGGCTATTAAAAAAATAATAAATGTAGACATTGATATAGAAATACTATTTTATAGAGATATATCTAATTTATCATTAAAAGAAGCTGTTGAAAATCATTGGTTAGAAATTGTAGGTAATATATTAAAAACTATACCTCTATCTAAGTCGATATTAGTAAATGGAGTAAAAAAGATAGAGGGAAACAATATAATTATTTCTAGTGGATATGAAAAGATAAATGAACATTTAAGAGCTAAAGAAGTTCCAAACTTAATATCTTCAAATATAAAAAATATTTTTGATATTAAAAGTAATATTATTTTAAGATATGATGAAAGCTTAGAAAAAGAAGATAATTATGAAGAAAAGCTTCAAAAGGAAAAAGAAGTATTAAAAGAAATATTTAGTGGTAGAGATATTAAAAGTGAAGTTATGTCTTCAAAAGAGAAATCTGAAGATAAGAAGTCAGAAAAACAATCTAGACAGAATAAACCTTATGAAAAACGTGAATTTAAAAGAGAGGCTAAAAGTGAAAATAGCATCTTAGGTAGAAATATTAGTATAGAAGCTACTCCTATTAATGAAATTGATGAAACTACAGGTGTAGTTGCCATATTAGGAGAAGTATTTAAAAAGGATATTGTTGAAACTAAGACAGGAAAAATTATTTTAACATTCTTTATTACTGATTATACTAGTTCAATAACTGTAAAATGTTTTTTAAAACCACAAGAAACAGAGGAGGTATTAGAAGCAGTAAAGCCTGGCTTATATTGTAAGGTTAGAGGTGAAGCTGTTTATGATACATATGCTAGAGAAGTAGTAATTATGGGTAGAGATATCTTAAGAATGAAAAAAATAGAAAGAATGGATGGTGCTCCAGAAAAGAGAGTAGAGCTTCATTGTCATACAACAATGAGTGCTATGGATGGCGTAACTTCAGCAACTAAACTTATAGAAAGAGCTGCTAAATGGGGGCATAGAGCCATTGCAATAACTGATCATGGTGTAGTGCAAGCCTTTCCGGATGCACAAATTGCTGCAAAAAAGAATAAAATTAAAGTTCTTTATGGAGTAGAGGGATATTTAGTTAATGATGGAATTCCTATAGCATTAAATGATAAAAATGAAGACTTTAATGATGAATTTGTAATTTTTGATATAGAAACTACAGGTTTTTCTGCTATTAATGATAAGATAATTGAAATTGGAGCAGTAAAAATTAAAAATAGAGAAATAATAGATACCTTTAGTGAATTCGTATATCCCAAATGTAGAATTCCATATAAGATAACTGAACTTACAGGGATTACGGATGAGATGGTTAAGGACGCGGAACCTATAGAAGAAGTGTTACCTAAGTTTATGGAATTTATAAATGGTTCTGCAGTTGTAGCGCATAATGCAGCTTTTGATACAGGATTTATTAAGAAAAATTGTAGAGATATAGGGCTTGACTTTGAATCCACAATAATAGATACAGTTCCATTAGCTAGGTTCTTATATCCTGAACTTAAAAGAGTAAAATTAAATCTTGTTGCTAAGCATTTAGGTGTTTCCCTTGAAAATCACCATAGAGCAGTTGATGATGCAAAGGCTACTGCAGATATATATTTGATCTTTATAAAAAAGATGATTGAAGAATTAAATATTAATAATATAAGAGAGTTAAATGCGGAATATCTAGAAAAAATGGATATAAAGAAAGAAAAGACCTTCCATATTATTATATTTGCAAAGAATCAAGCTGGTATGAAAACTTTATATAAGCTAATATCTGAAGCTCACTTAGATAACTTTTTTAAGAACCCGAGAATTAGAAAAAGTAAGCTTATGGAAGTTAGGGAAAATCTAATAATTGGTTCTGCCTGTGAAGCAGGAGAGGTATATAGAGCAGTTTTAGATGGTAGAAATGATGAAGAGCTTAAAGAAATAATGAAGTTCTATGATTATTTAGAAATACAGCCAATAGAAAACAATGAATATTTAATAGATAAGGGTAATGTACGTGGAGTAGAGGAGCTTCAATCTTTAAACCGCAAAATATATAAATTAGGAAAAGAGTTAAATAAGCTTGTTGTAGCAACTGGAGATGTTCACTTCTTAGAGCCACAAGATGAGGCTTTTAGAAGAATAATAATGGCTGGTAAGGGCTTCTCAGATTCAGATAAGCAACCGCCACTTTATTTTAAGACCACAGAAGAAATGCTTAAGGATTTTGCATACTTAGGTGGAGAAATTGCAAAAGAAGTAGTAATTACTAATCCAAATTTGATAGCAGATTCTATGGAAGTGTTAAAGCCTATTCCTGATGAAACATATCCACCAAAGATTGAAGGTGCTGATGAAGAAATAAGAGAGATGACTATGAAGAAGGTTCACTCAATATATGGTGATCCATTACCTGAAATAGTTCAAAAAAGACTTGATAAAGAATTAAATTCTATCATTAATAATGGTTATGCAGTTCTTTATCTAATTGCTCAAAAATTAGTTGCGAAATCTTTATCAGATGGATATTTAGTTGGATCAAGAGGATCTGTTGGTTCATCTTTTGTTGCTACAATGTCAAATATAACAGAGGTTAATGGACTTCCTCCTCACTATGTTTGTCCAAATTGTAAGAAGTCAGAGTTTTTCTTAGATGGTTCTGTAAGTTCTGGAGCTGATTTAGAAGATAAAAAATGTCCGGATTGTGGTGCTGAGTATATAAAGGATGGGCATGACATACCTTTTGAAACTTTCTTAGGCTTTGAAGGAGATAAGGAGCCTGATATAGACCTTAACTTCTCTGGAGATAACCAAGGGGAGATTCATAAATATACAGAAGTACTATTTGGTAAAGGCTATGTATTTAAAGCTGGTACAATAGGTACTGTTGCTGAAAAAACAGCTTATGGATATGTAAGAAAGTATCTAGATGAAAGAGGACTTAGAGCATCTAATGCTGAAATAGAAAGACTAACTATTGGTTGTACTGGAATAAAAAGAACTACTGGGCAACATCCAGGAGGTATAATGGTTGTACCTAGTGACAATGAAATATATAACTTTACTCCAATACAAAGGCCAGCAGATGACCCAACCTCAGATGTTACTACTACTCATTTTGATTATCACTCTATTTCAGGTAGACTTTTAAAACTAGATATACTAGGACACGATGATCCTACTATGATTAGGATGCTTCAAGATTTAACAGGTGTAGATCCAAAGACGATACCATTAAATGATAAAGAGGTTATATCTTTATTTACATCTCCTGAAGCCCTAGGTGTTACTAAGGAAGAGTTAGGTTGTGAGGTAGGTAGTTATGGTCTTCCTGAGTTTGGTACAAAATTTGTTCGTGGTATGCTTGTTGATACTCAACCCCAAAGTTTTGCTGACCTAGTTAGAATATCTGGTCTATCACATGGTACTGATGTATGGCTTAATAATGCGCAGTATTTCATTAAAGAAGGTTATACTACATTAAGAGAGTGTATTGCAACTAGAGATGATATTATGGTTTATTTAATGTATGCTGGAGTCCCACCTAAGATGGCATTTACAATAATGGAAAGTGTAAGAAAAGGTAAGGGATTAACTGAAGAGTTTGAAAAAACTATGAGGGAAAATAATGTCCCTGATTGGTATATAGAATCTTGTAAAAGAATTAAATATATGTTCCCTAAGGGGCATGCTGTTGCTTATGTAATGATGGCAGTTAGAATTGCATACTTTAAGGTTCATTATCCAGAAGCATATTATGCTACTTACTTTACAGTAAGAGCTGATGACTTCGATGCTGATCTTATATGTAAAGGTCAGGGAGCAATTAAAGCAAAATTAGATGAACTATATGAATTAGGAAATAAAGCTACTGCGAAAGATAAAGGACTAATTACAGTTCTTGAATTATCATATGAACTTTATGCAAGAGGACTTAAATTTAAGAAAGTTGATTTATATATATCAGAAGCAACTAAATTTACTATTGAAGAGGATGGAATTAGACCGCCGATAAGTGCTCTACAAGGAGTAGGTGATAATGCAGCTAAGAGTATAGTTGAAGCAAGAAAAGATGGAGAATTTATTTCAAAAGAAGATTTGAGAATTAGATCTAAGGTATCAAAAACCGTTATAGAAACATTATCTAACCATGGATGCCTTGAAGGAATGTCTGAGACTAATCAATTATCTTTATTTTAATGGAATAAAAATCATAGGAAAGGGGAGAGTAATAATAGATTGTAAGAATTTACTCATCCCCTCTTGTTTTAATCATAAAATTATGATAGGATATATAGAGAAGTGATTTACTAATAGCTAAGAATTGGAGTGGGAGATTTAAATGCCCGCTCTTTCTATTTAATTGCAACTACAAATTAGTTGCTTTTTTTATAGATATATAAGTTGTAATAATTATTACATATTTAATTAGAGTATATTTTAAACTAATAACCATCAAGTAAGGCTATTAGTTCAGCGACTTATATAAAGAATAAATAGTCTATGATTTCAAATTATATACTTTACTTAAAGTAAGTATAAATACTTTTAATCTTATAACATCATAAAGATGTAGATTATCAATTGAAAGACATAGTAAGCTGTAATCACAAATTAAAAGTTGAATATGAAAAAAGGAGGTTAATATGAAAGTTGATGCATTAATAGAAAAAATTTATCAATTAGTAAGACCTGTAGCTGAAGAACTGCAATATGAACTATATCATATTGAATATGTAAAGGAAAATGGAGAATATTATTTAAGAATATATATTGATAAAGACGGTGGCATAAGCTTAACAGATTGTGAAAAGTTGTCAAGAAGAGTAAGTGACATTATGGATGAAGAAGATCCGATTCCAGTTGCATATTTCCTTGAAGTGTCATCACCAGGTCTAAATAGAGGTCTATATACTGAGGATCACTATAAAAAGCAAATTGGAAATGAAGTACTTATAAGATTTATCAAATCTTTTGAAGGAAGAAAAAATGTAAAAGGTATATTAAGGGAAGTAAAAGAAGACTCAATCGTTGTTGAAGCAGAAAATTTAATTACTATCCCAAAAGATAAAATAAAATCAGCAAATTTAGAAGGGGAAATATAACAAGGAGGATTTAGAAATGAACCAAGAGTTTATAGGCGCTCTTAAAGAAATTGTAAAAGATAAGGGGATTAGCGAGGATTTAATATTTACTACTATAGAAGATGCCTTAGTTGCAGCATATAAGAAAAATTATGCTAGTCCAACTACTTCAGCACAAAATGTGAAAGTAAGTATTAATAGAGAGTCTGGAGAAATACACGTATATGCTCAAAAAGTAGTTGTAGAAGATGTGTATGATTATGTTACAGAAATTTCTATAGAAGAGGCTAAGGAAATTAGTCCAAGATATGATCTTGATGACATTGTAGATTTAGAAGTAACTCCAAAGAACTTTGGTAGAGTTGCTGCACAACTTGCAAAGGGAGTTGTAACTCAAAGAATAAGAGAAGCAGAAAGAAATATAGTTTATTCAGAATATAAAGAATTAGAATATGATATTATAACAGGAACTGTTTTAAGAAAAGATAAAGGTAATGTATTTGTTAATTTAGGAAGAATAGAAACATCTATTGGACCAAATGAGCAAATTCCAGGTGAAGTCTATAACTTTAATGAAAAAATTAAATTATATGTAGTTGAAGTTAAAAATGGTTCAAAGGGAGCACAAATTTTAGTTTCTAGAACACATCCAGGTTTAGTTAAGAGACTTTTTGAGTTAGAAGTACCTGAAATATATGAAGGTGTAGTTGAAATTAAGAGCATTTCAAGAGAAGCTGGTTCAAGAAGTAAAATTGCAGTTTATTCTAATGATGAAAATGTTGATCCTATGGGAGCTTGTGTTGGACCAAAAGGAGCTAGAGTTCAAAATATCGTAAATGAGCTAAAAGGCGAAAAAATTGATATTATTAAATGGAGCAAAAATCCAGAAGAATTTATAGCTGCATCATTAAGTCCTGCTAAAGTATTAGAAGTGGAAGTATGTGAAGAAAGCAAATCTGCTAAAGTAGTAGTTGAAGATAACCAATTATCTTTAGCTATAGGAAAAGAAGGTCAAAATGTTAGACTTGCAGCTAAACTTACTAATTGGAAGATTGATATAAAAAGCAAGTCTCAAGCAGATGCATTAAAGACAGAATCAAAAGAACTAGATGAAGATTTAGTTGTAGAATAAGGAGGCTTTTTTATGAAAGTAAAGAAAATTCCTTTGAGAATGTGCACAGGATGTATGGAAATGAAGCCTAAAAAGGAACTTATACGTGTAGTTAAGAGTCCAGAGGGAGAAGTTTCAGTTGACTTAACAGGCAAAAAGTCTGGCAGAGGTGCTTATGTTTGTAAGAGTGAAGAATGTCTAGAAAAGGCTTTTAAAGCTAAAAGATTATCTAGAAATTTAGATATAGCAATTAGTGAAGAAGTATATAACAAGTTAAGGGAAGAAATAAGCAATGAATAAATTTTTTAACTTTTTAGGATTAGCTAAAAGATCAGGAAATATTATTGAAGGTTACAGTAAATGTGATGAATCTAGAAATAAAAAAGCAATATTTTTATTTATAATATCTAAAGATGCATCAGAAAGTACAAAAAAGAAGTTTAAAAATCATTGTTTAGCAAAGAATATAAGAGTAATAGAAGATTTTACAAAAGAAGAATTAGGAAATTCCATTGGGAGAGAAGAAGTGAAAATATTAGCTATATTAGATAAGAATATGGCAAAGAAGCTTTGTACCCTTTATGATGAGGATAAGATAAAAATTTAACCGGGGGTGATTTTATTGTCAAAAATCAGAGTATATGAATTGGCAAAAGAACTTAATATCAGCTCAAAAGAGCTAATAGAACTATTAATGAATGAATTTAGCGTAGATGTGAAGAATCATATGAGCGTTATAGAAGATGAAGATGCAGAATTAATCAAGGAATTACTTGGTGAACAAGAAGCTTCTGAAGATAAAACTATTGTAGACGAATATGAAGAACAATTACAAGAAGAAGTAAATAATCAAGCTAAGAAGAAAAAGAAGAAAAAGAATCAAGAAGAATCAGAGGCTATTGGAGAAGGTGGTTCTGGTGTTGTTGAAATAGGAGAAACTATAACAGTTAAAGAATTAGCTGAAAAGATTGGTAAGCCTACAGCAGATGTTATTAAAACTCTTATTTTTACTGGAGTTATGGCTGCAATAAATCAAGAAATAGACTTTGCAACTGCTGAAAAAGTATGCGAAAAATATGAATGTTTAGTAGTTAAAAAGGAAGAAAAAGAAGAATTAGAAGTAGTTGAAGAAGAAGATATAATCGAAGAAAACTTAGTGAAGAGACCACCTATAGTTACTGTTATGGGTCACGTTGACCACGGTAAGACTTCTCTTTTAGATGCTATTAGAAAGGCTAATGTAACATCTCAAGAAGCTGGTGGTATAACTCAACATATTGGTGCTTATACAGTTAACTTAAATGGAGAAAAGCTAACATTCTTAGATACTCCAGGTCACGAAGCCTTTACAGCAATGAGAGCTAGAGGAGCACAAGTTACTGATGTAGTAATCTTAGTAGTTGCAGCTGATGATGGTATCATGCCACAAACTAAGGAAGCAATAAACCACTGTAAAGCAGCTGAAGTTCCAATGATAGTTGCTATTAACAAGATAGATAGACCAGGAGCTAATATTGATAGAGTTAAGCAAGAACTCACTGAACATGAGTTAGTTGCAGAAGACTGGGGTGGAGATACAATTTGTGTTCCTGTTTCAGCGAAAACTGGTGAAAACTTAGAACAATTATTAGAAATGGTATTATTAACTGCTGAAATGTCTGAACTTAAAGCAGATCCAAAGAGAAAAGCAAAAGGTACAGTTATAGAAGCTAAATTAGATAAGGGTAGAGGAGCAGTTGCTACACTACTTATTCAAAATGGAACATTACATGTTGGAGATTCAATTTTAGTTGGATCAACATATGGTAGAATAAGAGCTATGTTTGATGATAAGGGTAAGACTATAAAGTCAGCAGGTCCTTCAATTCCAGTTGAGATATTAGGACTTTCAGAAGTTCCATCAGCTGGAGATAGATTTACTGTAGTTAAAGATGAAAAAACTGCAAGAAACATGGCGGAAACTAGAAAGCAAAAGATGAAGGATGAAAGCTTCCATTCACAAAATAGAGTATCTCTTGAAGATTTATATAGTCAAATTCAAGAAGGAACAGTTAAAGAACTTGGAATAATAGTTAAAGCTGATGTACAAGGTTCAGTTCAAGCTATTAAACAATCTTTAGAAAAACTTTCTACTGAAGATGTTAAGGTAAGAGTTATTCATGGTGGAGTTGGAGCTATAACTGAAACAGATGTAACTTTAGCAACTGCATCAAATGCATTACTTATAGGATTTAATGTAAGACCAGATTCTAATGCTAGTATAATAGCAGATAAAGATGGCGTTGATATTAAAACTTATAGAATAATCTACGATGCTATAGAAGATGTTAAATCAGCAATGATTGGTATGCTAGATCCAGAGTACAAGGAAGTTGTAAATGGTAAGGCAGAAGTAAGAATGGTATATAAGATTTCAAGCATTGGTACAATTGCTGGATGTTATGTACTAGATGGTAAGATATTAAGAAACTCTGAAGTTAGGGTTATAAGAGATGGAGTAGTAATATTCGAATCTACATTAGCTTCACTTAAGAGATTTAAAGATGATGCTAAGGAAGTTAATACAGGATATGAATGTGGATTAAGTGTAGAAAAGTTCAATGATATAAAAGAAGGCGATATTATAGAATCCTTTAGCATGCAAGCAGTTGAAAGAAAGCAGCTTTAATAAAGAGGTGATTTTATGGCTAATTATAGAGGCGGAAGAATAAACGAAGAAGTTAAGAGAGAAATAAGCGTTATTATTAGAGATGAAATTAAAGACCCTAGAATGAAATCTATGGTTTCAATTACATCTGTTAAGGTAAGTAAAGATTTAAGATATGCAAAGGTGTATGTAAGTATTTTCGGTAAAGACGAAGAAGAAAAAAATGAAACCTTTGCAGCTTTAAAGAGTGCAAGCGGATATATAAGAAGAGAAATAGGTCAAAGAATCAATCTTAGAAATACTCCTCAAATTTTATTTGAGTTAGATGATTCTATAACCTATAGTATGAAAATAGAAGAGCTAATAGAAAAGGTAAAAGACAAATAATGAATACCTTAGAAAATATAGCTAGCTTAGTAAATAAGGCAAATAAAATAGGCATTACCTATCATGTATCACCAGACGGTGATGCAGTAGGTAGTGCACTTGCACTATTAAATGCTTTAAAATTAATAAAAAAAGACGCTTATTTAATATCAAAAGATATAATTTCTGAAAATCTTCAATTCTTAAAAAGAGCTAATGAAGCTACAGGTAATTTAATTTCTCCTAAAGATTTAACTGATATAGTTATAGTATTGGATTGTGGAAATTATGATAGAATATCAGCAGATTTATCTAATTACAAAGGAACTATTATTAATATAGATCACCATATTTCCAATGACCAATATGGACATTTAAATTATGTAGATATAAATGCAGCAGCAACCGCAGAAATAGTTTATGAATTATTAGAATGTTTAGGATTAGATTTTGAAGAAAAATCTAATGTTATACAAGAAATTGGAACATGCCTTTATACATCATTAGTAACAGATACTGGTGGGTTTAGGCATTCAAATGTAACTTCAAGAACACACAGGATAGCTTCAAAGTTAAAAGGTATTGGAGTAAACAATACATTTATATATCAAAGCCTTTTTGATAATAATACCTTTGAAAAAATAAGATTAACAGGTAAAGCTATAAACAATATGGAATTATTATTTGATAGAAAAGTATCTTTAATAAAGATACCTAAATCTTATGGTGAAGAGCTTGGTATAGAAATAGGTGATACTTCAGATATAATCTCCTTTGGACTACAAATAAAAGGAGTGGAAATTGCAGTATTAATTAAAGAAACTGATATTGGAGTTAAGGCTAGTTTAAGATCTAAAAATGATTTTGATGTAAGAAAAATTGCAGATAAGTTAGGTGGCGGAGGTCATGTTAAGGCTGCAGGAATTATGTTAAAAGGATTAACCTTAGATAAAGCAAAGGATAAAATTTTAGAGGAAATAGAGAAAGAGTTACTATAATGGATGGAGTAATTAATGTTTTTAAAAATACTGGAATGACATCTTTTGATGTTGTTAGAGTAATTAAAAAGACTTTAGGAGAAAAAAAGGTTGGACATACTGGCACCTTAGATCCTGAAGCTTCAGGGGTTCTACCTATATGTGTAGGTAAAGCTACGAAAATTATAGATTATATTATGGATTCGGATAAAGTTTATGAGGTAGAATTCAAACTTGGAATAAAAACTACTACATATGATTTAGAAGGAGAAATAATTGAAGAGAAAGATCCATCAAGTTTAATTAATAGTGAAATTTCAAATGTAATTAAATCTTATGAAAGAGAATATAGCCAAGTACCACCTATGTACTCAGCATTAAAACAAAATGGTGTAAGGTTATACGAACTTGCAAGACAAGGTATTGAAGTCGAAAGACCAGGAAGACTAATAAGTATTTATAAAATTGAGGATATAGAAATTAATAATCCATATGTGAAAATGAAAGTTACTTGTTCTAAAGGAACCTACATAAGAAGTCTTTGTTTTGATATTGGTGATAGTCTTGGAGTTGGTGCAACAATGACTAAACTTAAGAGAAGCAAAACATCAAAGTTTACCGAAGATGAAGCTATTAATATAAGTGATATTACATTAGAAAGTATTAAGGATTATATCATTAGTATAGAAGATGCTTTAGATAATTATGAAAAGTTAGTAGTATTAAATAACTTTGCAAGATTATTAATAAATGGTGTTAAAGTCTTTGACAAAAGACTTACAAAGGATAAAATAGAAATAGGAAGACTATATAGAGTCTATGATGAAAATTCTAAGTTTATAGGACTTGGAAAAGCTGATCAAAAGGGCTTTAAGATAGAAAAATTGCTAATTAATTAGGGGAGTAGGATATGATAGTAATAGATGATATTATTATAGAAAATAAAGAAAATAAAAATTATGTTGCATTAGGAAGTTTTGATGGACTTCATTATGGACACCTATCCCTTGTAAGAAAGACTGTCCAAGTGGCTAAAGAAGAAAATGGCAAAAGTATGGTTTTTACTTATAAAAATCATCCGAAAACTCTTGTAAGTCCAGAGAAGGCACCTAAATTAATTATGGATTTAGATACGAAGCTTCAATATTTAGAAGAAGAAAATGTTGATATTGTTGTATTAAGAACCTTTACTAAAGAATTTATGTCAATTACAGCTGAAGATTTTATTAAGCTTCTTTGTGAAGACTATAATGTAAAAGGAATAGTTGTTGGATTTAATTTTAGGTTTGGACATAAAAACTTGGGAGATGTTGAATTACTTAAGAAACTTCAAGATAAATATGGATATAAGCTATATATAATAGATCCATACACTTATGAAGGAGAAGCAATAAGTAGTACTAGAATAAGAAATGTCCTTTTAGAAGGAAATGTTAGTAAAGCTATAGATATGCTATCAAAGCCATATTTAATTAAAGGTAAAGTAATCCATGGTAAGGAACTAGGAAGAACTATAGGATTTCCAACTGCTAATTTGGAGTTTGGTAATAATATTGTAATTCCTAAAAAAGGAGTATACTATACTAATGTAATATATGATAATAAGATATTTAAGGGATTAACTTCCGTTGGGAATAATCCAACAGTAAATGGGACAGAATTAACAATAGAAACCTTCATTTTGAATTTTGATAAAATGATTTATGGAGAAGAAATCAAAGTTTACTTCGTTGAAAGAATAAGAGATGAATTAAAATTTGATTCTTTGGATGAATTAATGAAACAAATAAAGAAAGATGAAGAATTTATAAAAAATAAAGATATAATAATTTAATTATGTAAATTTATAATTTACAATAAGATTATGATTTGTTATAATAGCAAGGAAGAACCTAATTCTACGATATGAGGGTGCTAGCTCATTTCTTGGATATAGGGGATAATTTTACGGAGGTGCGATTAATGGACGCAATAAAAAAGCAAGAAATTATTAAAGAACACGGAAGACACGAAGGAGATACAGGTTCTCCAGAAGTGCAAATAGCATTATTAACAGAAAGAATTAATTCTTTAACTGACCACTTAAAAATGCATAAGAAAGACCACCACTCAAGAAGAGGTCTTTTAATGATGGTTGGTAGAAGAAGAGGTCTTCTAAACTACTTAGCTGAACAAGATATCGAAAGATACAGAGCTATAATCAAAAAATTAGGCTTAAGAAGATAGTCCTTAGAGCGGTTTTTTAAGCCGCTCTATTATTTTAACAAATTTGAATGATAAGAAAGAAGCCTTGAAGGGAGGTAACAAAATGAACAACGTAATGAAAACTACTATAGCAGGAAGAGAATTAAAGCTTGAATTTGGTAAGATAGGAATGTTATCTAATTTAGCTTCATTCATTAGCTATGGAGACACAGTAATTTTAACTAACGTAAATGCATCAGAAAAACCAAGAGAGGGGATTGATTTCTTTCCTTTAAGTGTTGAGTATGAAGAAAGACTTTATTCAGTAGGAAAAATTCCAGGTGGATTTATTAAAAGAGAAGGTAGACCTTCAGAAAATGCTATTTTATTTGGAAGAGCAATTGATAGACCACTAAGGCCATTATTTCCAAAGGGATATAGAAATGATGTGCAAGTTGTTTGTACAGTAGTATCAGTAGAAAAAGATAATTTACCAGAAATCTTAGCAATTAATGCAGCCTCATTATCACTATGTTTATCAAGCATTCCTTTTACAACACCTGTTGCAGCAGTGCAAGTAGGTCTAATCGATGGAAAGTTCGTTTTAAATCCAACATCTAAAGAAAGAGAAGAAAGTATTCTTCAATTGACAGTTTGCGCAACTAGCGAAAGAGTAATGATGATTGAAGCTGGTGGATCTGAAATAGCAGAAAATGTAATGATTGATGCAATAAAATTTGGATTTGATAGCTGTCAAGATATAATAAAATTCCAAGAAGAAGCTGTGGAAAAATTCGGTAAGGAAAAGATAGTACCAGAATTATATAAACCAAGTAAAGAACTTGAAGATGAAATAAAAGTATTTGCTGGTGAAATGATTAAAGAAGCTATGTGGATTGCTGATAAAGATGAAAGAAATGCTGCAATGGACATAGTTAATGAAAAGGTTTATGCAGAATTTGAAGAAAAATATCCTGAAAATGTAGCTGATATTAAAGAAATATTATACAACCTACAAAAAGAAGTCGTAAGAGACATGCTTTTAAATCATCATAGAAGACCAGATGAAAGAGCTTTTGATCAAGTAAGACCTATATCATGTGAAGTAGGTATTTTACCAAGAACTCACGGAACTGGTTTATTCACTAGAGGATTAACTCAAGTTATGACTGTAGCTACTTTAGGTGCAGTTGGAGATATTCAAATCATAGATGGTATAGGTGAGGAAGAATCTAAGAGATATATGCATCACTATAACTTCCCTGCTTACTCAGTTGGTGAAGTAAGACCATTAAGAGGACCAGGTAGAAGAGAAATAGGGCATGGTGCTTTAGCTGAAAGAGCTCTAGAACCATTAATACCTTCTGAAGACGAATTCCCATACACTATAAGATTAGTATCTGAAGTATTAAGTTCCAATGGATCTACTTCTCAAGCTTCAGTTTGTGGAAGTACATTAGCATTATTAGATGCAGGTGTTCCTCTAAAGAGACCAGCAGCTGGTATAGCAATGGGTCTTATAACTTCTGAAGATTTAAGTAGAGAAGAAGTTTTAACAGATATCCAAGGTATTGAGGATTTCTTTGCTGATATGGACTTTAAGGTAGCAGGTACAGTTGAAGGTATCACTTCTATTCAAGTAGATACTAAGATTAAAGGACTTAGCTTCAAAGTAATCGAAGATGCTATAAGAGGAGCTAGAAAAGCTAGACTTCATATATTAGATAAGATTAGCGAATGTATTCCAGATGCAAGAAAAGAAGTATCTGAGTTTGCTCCAAAAACTTCTATTATCTCTATTGATCCAGAAAAAATAAGAGATGTAATAGGAACTGGTGGTAAGGTAATCAATAAGATTATCGAAGAAACTGGAGTTAAGATTGATATTAAGGAAGACGGTACAGTATTTGTATCATCACCTGATCATGATGGCGTTAAGAAAGCAATTTCAATTATAGAAGGCTTAACTAAAGAAGTTAAAGCTGGAGAAGTTTACTTAGGAAAAGTAACGAAAATAACTACTTTCGGTGCTTTTGTAGAAATATTACCTAATAAAGAAGGACTATGTCATATTTCTAAGCTTGATAAAGCAAGAGTGAATAAAGTTGAAGATGTAGTATCAGTTGGAGATGAAATATTAGTTAAGGTAACTGAAATAGATAGTCAAGGAAGAGTTAACCTATCTAGAAAAGATGCTTTAGCAGATACTTCTGAAGAAGAAAAGACTGAATAAAAAATGTAAGCAAAGGGCAATTTATTGCCTTTTTTTCTTTATATGATAAAATTTTAAATATAACTACATAAGATAAAGTTATCATAGAATAATATAACTATACGGTTTAATTAATTCTCTACTGTATTATTGTGTTATAAATTAAAAGTTAATAGTCTTATTTAAGTAAATCATCAAAATTGAAAGAGCATATATTATTTAATTTTCTATATAATCTTATGACATATTAGTAATACTAAAATACTATTAAAGAATATAATTCAATTAAATGTAGGATATTTATTACAACTTATATACAAAATAATAATTTAAGGAGGAAAAATGTTTAACACATACAAATTAAAAAATGGACTAAGAGTAGTAACAGAATATATTGAACATGTGAATTCGATAAGCATTGGAGTAATGGTTCAAAATGGATCAAGAAATGAAGATTTAAGTATAAACGGTATTTCTCATTTTATCGAGCATATGTTTTTTAAAGGCACAGAGAAAAGAACTTCAAAGGAAATAGTACAGGAAATAGAAAATGTAGGTGGGCAAATAAATGCATATACAAGCAAAGAAGCCACTTGCTATTATATAAAATCATTAAATACTCATATAGATTTATCAATAGATATACTATCAGATATGATAATAAATTCTAAGTTTGATGATGAAGAAATTAAAAAAGAGCAAGGTGTAGTTATTGAAGAAATAAATATGAGTGAAGACAATCCAGAAGATGTATTAGATAATAATCAAGCTAGAGCTGTGTTTGGAGATAACCCTTTAGCTTATCCTATTTTAGGAAGTATAGAAAATATTAAATCCTTTAATAGTAAAAAAATAAAAGACTTTGTAAATTCTAAGTACACTCCATACAATTCAGTAATTTCTGTTTGTGGGAAGTTTGATGAAAAAGAATTAATAAAGAAATTAGAAGAGGCCTTTGGACCTTGGGATGGAGTAAAAGATTATATTCCAACTTATAATACGCCTATACTACTAAATGAAAGTATATATACTAATAAGCAAATAGAGCAACTTCATATTAACTTAGCTCTAAAAGGCCTTCCATATGCACATGATAAGGCTTACTCATTAATAATTTTGAATAATATCTTTGGTGGAGGAGCTTCATCAATTTTATTCCAAAAGGTGAGGGAAGAACTTGGCCTTTGTTATACTGTATATTCATACAGTCATCCATACCTTGGTGTTGGCTTAAATAATATTTATACCGGAGTTAGTAAGCAGTCAGCTAAAAAGGCATTAGAAGTAATTAATAAAGAATTAAAAGAGTTTGCAAACAAAGGTATATCAGAAGAGTTATTAGCAATAAATAAAGAAAAGATTAAAGCTAACTATATATTAGGTTTAGAAAGCACTTCTTCAAGAATGTTCTCAAATGCAAAAAACATGTTACTTCAAAATAAAATAAAAACTCAAGAAGAAGTTATAAATAAAATTAACAATATAAATAGTGATGACATAAATTATGTATTAGATACTTGCTTTAAACCTGGCATAATCAGTACAGCTTATGTAGGTCAAGATATTGATTATAAAGATTTGAATGATATTATAGAACCTAATATTAAAGCTTATGACAATTCAAGTAATGAAAGTATTTCAAGAGTATAACCTTAAAAATATAGTAATAAAATCTCTTTATGAAGCATAAGATTTACATAAGATAATGTGGAGGTGAATCTTATGCTAAGAGGAGATAAGAAAAAAGAAGGTTATTATGATGAAGAGTCTAAGAAGGAATCAAGATATAGACTCCTAAGTGATTTAGAAAGATATGAAATATTCAATACTGAAGAGGCAGAAAAATATGATACACAACAAGCTTTAGATTTTATTATCGATGAAAATGGGAATTTACAATTTATAGTTGCTGCTGTTGCTGGAAGTAAGCTTGGACTATTTGGAGGAAGAGAATACGTTGAGATTCCATGGAATTACATTACCAAAGTAGGTACAAATGTAATAGTAGTATCAGCTGATAAGGACAAAATTAAAAGAGCAAGAGCGTAACTAAAGGAGGTAGCTAGCTGCTTGAAGGTTATTATACAAAAGTTCGGTGGAACTTCAGTATCCACAAGTGAAAGAAGAACTCAAGTAGTAGCAAAGGTAAAGGCTGCAATAGAAAAAGGCTTTTCTCCAGTTTTAGTAGTTTCAGCTATGGGAAGACTAGGAGAACCTTATGCTACGGATACTTTATTATCTTTAATAGATGATAATTTTAAGAAAAATAACCTACAAGCTGTAGATATGCTTATGTGCTGTGGCGAAATAATTAGTTCAGTAGTATTAAGTAATATATTAGAAAATGAAGGAATTAAATCAATGCCACTAACAGGTGGGCAAGCAGGTATAGTTACAGATGATAATTTCTCTGAAGCAGAATTAATTTGTACAAGTTCGGATAAAATACTAAAGTTAATAGAAAAAGGGATTACTCCTGTAGTATCAGGATTTCAAGGTGTAAGTGAATCTGGATATTTTACTACTCTTGGAAGAGGGGGTAGCGATACTTCTGCATGTATATTAGGTGAAGCCTTAGATGCTGAAGAAATAGAAATATATACAGATGTAGATGGAATAATGACTGCAGATCCAAGAATAGTTAGAAGCGCAGCGTTAATTTCTGCAATAACTTATAATGAAATTTTTCAACTCGCTGAAAGAGGTGCTAAGGTAATTCATCCAAAGGCAGTTGAGTGTGCTAGAAAAGCTAATATACCATTAATTATTAAGAATACTATGAGCAATTCAAAAGGAACATTAATTAATAGTATAGGAGATAAGAACTTTAATAAAATTATATCAGGAATTACTCATTTAAATAATAGAACACAAATTACTTTAAGTCTTATAGAGAATAAAAATAATAAAAATTATAGATATTTACTTGAAATACTAGCTGAAAATAATATTAGTTTAGATTTAATTAATATTTTCCCTAGTGAACAAATATTTACTATAGATTCTAATAAAAAGAAAAAGGCAGTAAGAATTCTAGAAGATTGTAATTTAAGCTATAAGATTACAGATGATTGTAGTAATATTGCAATAGTTGGGGCCAATATGAGAGGCGTACCTGGTATTATGTCTAAAATAATTAAGGTTTTAGATGAAAGTTCCATTGAAATACTTCAAACTGCTGATTCAAATATGACAATATGGTGCTTGATTAAGAGTGAGAATGTTGAAAAAGCACTAAATTTATTACACACCTCTTTTCAATTAGGTGAATAAATAAAATCCTCTTGTATAAACTAAATTTATACAGGAGGATTTTATTATGCAAAAAAACTTATACTCATCCAATATAGAAAATAATACTGAAGAACAAGAAGAAGAGAATAGAATTAAAGAGGCGAAGGAAAAAAGAGAAGAAATATTAGATTTTGGCAATGAGAATGCTATAAATAAAGATGAAAGTATTCAAATATTACCTATTATAGGTCAAATAGAAGGTCATCAAGTATTACCTGCTCAAACAAAGTCTACAAAATATGAGCATGTTATTCCTCAAATAATTGCTATGGAACGAAATGAAAAGGTGAAGGGAATACTTATTATATTAAATACAGTCGGAGGAGATGTTGAAGCAGGTCTTGCTATATCAGAAATGATAAATTCATTATCTAAGCCAACAGTTTCCATAGTAATAGGAGGAGGGCACTCTATCGGTGTTCCATTAGCTACCTCTTCAAGCTATTCTTTCATTACACCTTCAGCAACTATGATAGTTCACCCAATAAGAATGAATGGATTTGTTATTGGTGTAGCTCAAACATTTAATTATTTTCAAAAGATGCAAGAAAGAATAGATAATTTTATAGTTAGGACCTCTAAAATTAAAAAGGAAGATTTAAAAGAAATGATGCTAAGATCTGATGAATTACTTAATGATATGGGAACTATTTTAATTGGAGAGCAAGCTGTAGATTGTGGACTGATAGATGAAGTTGGTGGAATTAAAGATGCTTTAGATAAACTTAAAAAATTAATTACTGAAAAGTAATTTAAAGGGCAATTTAGATAAATCATGACTTATTTAAATTGCTTTTTTTTTATTTGAGTTTATAATAATATTATGTAAATAGTATAATTACAAGAAGTGGAAAATGGCGAGGTGATTGTGTGTCTAGGAAAAATACAAAAAAAACTAGCAAGAAGAAAGACACAGCTAAGAAAGGTAATAAAGAAAATGGAGATATTAAAGGTGTAATTTATATAGCTTTAGGTGTGTTATTATCTATTGCAATATATACTACTTGGGCTGGAGTTTTATCTACCATATCAAGAGATGTAATATATAATTTAATAGGTATAAGTGCCTTTGTGCTTCCTTTATATTTAATTTATTTTGGGTATCATATTATAGTTTCAAAAGGAAGTATTAAATTTACAAGAAGGCTCTTTGGATTTTCTATAATTATAATTTCAATAACATTATTTTGTGCAACAGCTAGTATAAATATACTAGGTGAGAATATTGGATTTTCTGAAGATTGGAAAGCTATAGTTGATCAAAATGGTTTGCATGGAGGACTTCTTGGTCACTTGATAAGTTATCCTCTAAGTAGATTAATTGGTTTTGTAGGTTCATATATTTTATATGTGACTTTAATTATTATAGGACTTATACTTTCTGCTAATATTACTCTCTATGATATAGTTAGTACTTTTAAAGAAAAGTTTAATAAGGTAGAGAAAAAGGAGAAAAAGAAAGAAGAAAAAGAAATTAAAGCTAAGGAATCCTTAGTAGATGTTGTTCCTAAGGTAGAGGATAAGGAAAGAGAAGACTTTATAAATGGTATAAATAATAAGATTAAAATACTAGATTTTATGAAGAATTCAACTCTTGAAGATAGTTCTATGGAAATCTTTAAAGAAAATAATGATAATAAGGTTAATGAACCAAATGCATTTAATATAGAAGTTTTCAATGAGGACAAAAAAGAAAGAGAAGAAGTTAAAGTAAAGAAAGAAAAACTAGATAATACAGTAAAAGAAGTAGTAAGTAAAGAAATAGAAGAAAGTTTAACAGATGAAAAAAAGGAAGAGAAGCCTTATGTTAATCCTCCTATTGATTTATTGAATGTAAATAATAAGACAAAATTTAAGAAAGAAGATAAAAGAGACTTACTAGAAAATGCTAGTAAACTTGTAGGAATATTAAATGATTTTGGAGTAGATGCAAATGTTAAGCAAGTAACAAAAGGACCTTCTGTTACTAGATATGAAATACAGCCAAGTCCAGGGGTTAAGGTTTCAAAGATTGTAAATCTTCAAGATGATATAGCTCTAGGACTTGCAGCTAGTGGAGTTAGAATGGAAGCACCTATACCAGGAAAGGCTGCCATAGGTATTGAAGTTCCAAATAGTGAACAAACTCCAGTATTTTTAAGAGAAGTATTAGATAATAAAGATTTCCAAACATCAAATAATAAATTAGCTTTTGCGTTAGGGAAAGATATAGCAGGAAAATCTGTAATTGGAGATTTAGCAACTATGCCACATACTCTAATTGCAGGGGCTACTGGTTCAGGTAAATCAGTATGTATAAATACTTTAATTGTTAGTTTACTTTATAAATACAGTCCAAAGGAAGTTAGACTTTTGATGGTTGACCCTAAAGTTGTTGAGCTTAGTATTTATAATGGAATTCCTCATCTTTTAATTCCAGTTGTTACAGATCCTAAGAAGGCAGCTGCTGCATTAAACTGGGCAGTAAATGAAATGAATAAGAGATATAACTTATTCTCAGAGTCATCTGTAAGAAATATTGAAGGTTATAATGCTTTATTTGATAAGGGAATGATAGAAGAGAAATTACCTTATATGGTTATTATAGTAGATGAGCTTGCAGACTTAATGATGACATGTCCAAATGATGTAGAAGATTATATATGCAGACTAGCACAAAAGGCAAGAGCAGCTGGTATTCATCTAATAATTGCAACACAAAGACCATCTGTAGATGTAATTACAGGAGTAATTAAAGCAAATATTCCATCAAGAATATCATTTGCTGTTTCATCAGGAATAGATTCTAGAACTATACTAGATCAAACAGGAGCTGAAAAGTTACTTGGAAGAGGAGATATGTTATATTGTCCTATGGGTGAAAATAAGCCTATAAGAGTGCAGGGAGCTTTTATATCTGAAGAAGAAGTAGAAAGAGTAGTAAACTTTATTAAAGATGAAGGTGAAAGTATAGATTATGAAGAGTCTATTATAGAGCATATTGAAAATGAAAGTAGAAATACAAATAGTTCTTCAGATTCTAGTGAGGTAGATGAGCTTTTAAATGAAGCTATTAAAATAGTAGTAGAATATAATCAAGCTTCAACATCATTCCTACAAAGAAAACTAAGAATAGGATTTAATAGGGCTTCAAGAATAATGGATGACCTTGAAGAAAGAGGTATAATATCTGAAAAGGATGGAAGTAGACCTAGGGAGGTATTAATTACTAAGGAAGAATTAAATCTAGAGGACTAAAAAAACTTGTAAATATGAAATAAGTAATTTAAAATAAGATTTAGATTAAAATACAATCACTTTTTACAACATAGGAGGAAGTAGCTTTGGAAAAATATAAAGTCGGAATGGTAAGCTTAGGTTGTGATAAAAATAGAGTAGATTCAGAACTTATATTAGGAAGTATAAATAAGTTTTATGAAATAACTAACAATCCAAAAGAAGCAGAAATTATTATAGTAAATACATGTGGATTTATAGAGAGTGCTAAGCAAGAATCTATAGATACTATACTTGAAATGGCAGAATACAAGAACAAATACAAGTGTAAAATGCTAATCGCCACAGGTTGCTTAACCCAAAGATATGGAGAAGAACTTTTAGAGTTAATGCCAGAAATAGATATATTAATGGGTGTTAATGATTATATGAAGATTCATAAGATGATTTTAGACTTCATTAATGGTGAAAGAAAGCTATTTGCCGCAAATTATAGTGATGAAAATATCAATGATGGAATAAGGCTATTAACTACAGATAAACATACAGCCTATGTTAGAATTGCAGAAGGCTGCGATAACTTTTGCACATATTGTATTATTCCAAAAATTAGAGGGAAATTTAGAAGTAGAACTAAGGAAGCTATTCTAGAGGAGGTAAATACCCTAGTTAATAATGGTGTTAAGGAAGTAATTTTAATTGCTCAAGATTTAACATTCTATGGAATGGATATTTATAATAAAAAAGAGCTGCATAACTTAGTTAGAGAAATTTCTAAGATTGAAAAGCTAGAATGGATTAGGCTTTTATACTGCTACCCAGAAGAAATCACTGAAGAGTTAATAGAAGAGATAGCTAATAATAAAAAAGTTGTTAAATATTTAGATATGCCAATTCAACATATAAGCAATAATATTTTAAAGAAGATGGCAAGAAGAACTAATAAAGAAACTATAACAGGAATTATAAAAAGACTTAGAGAGAAAGTTCCTGCAATTACACTAAGAACATCTTTAATAGTAGGTTTCCCAGGTGAGACTGAAGAAGATTTTAATGAGTTATGTGAATTTTTAAAAGAATATAAATTAGATAATGTTGGAGTATTTAAATATTCAAAAGAAGAGGGGACTCCAGCTAGCATTATGGAAAATCAAATAGAGGAAGAGGTTAAGGAAGTTAGACAAAATCAATTAATGTTAATACAAAAAAATATTTCTTCTACGTTAAACAAATTGAAAATAAACAAAGTTTATGATACTATTATAGAAAGACGTAAAGGAAAATATTTCATTGGAAGAAGTTTCGAAATGGCTCCTGAAATAGATGGAACAATATTAGTAGAATATAATGATAATATTAATATAGGTGATATTGTAAAGGTAAAAATTAAGGAAGCTCTTGAGTATGATTTAGTGGGAGAGGTATGTGATGAATTTAGCAAATAAGCTAACAATGTTAAGAATATTTTTAGTTCCATTATTTTTAATATTTATTGCAATAAAAGACATTCCATATGGAACCTTTATAGCTACTTTTATATTTATAATTGCATCATTAACAGATCAATTAGATGGATACATAGCTAGGTCTAGAAACCAAGTAACTACTTTTGGTAAGTTTATGGACCCTCTTGCAGATAAGCTTTTAGTGACAGCAGCATTAATTTCTTTAGTTGAGCTTCAAGTTGTACCAGCTTGGGCAACAGTAATAATAATAGCTAGAGAATTTGCTGTATCTGGACTAAGAACTATAGCTGCAGCAGAAGGTAAAGTAATTGCTGCTAGTATGTGGGGAAAAGTAAAAACTGTAACACAAATAGCTGCAATAATAGCTTTATTAATACAAGTAAATGTAGCAACATCAAAATATTTAATTTCTCTAGTTAATAGTAGTGAAATTATTAGGCAGCTTATAAAGTATGGACCAAGGATTATTTTATTTATTGCAGTTATTATGACTATAGTATCAGGATATGATTATTTTAAGAAAAATATAAAAATAATAAATCCTAACAAATAGTGTATATTTTATTAAAAATGGATATAATTACAAAGAGAGTTCCGCCTCTTAAGGTTGGAGCTTTTAATTTAAGTAGAAAAGAAAAATATGAATTATATTAATGTTGACTAAAGTCAATAAATGCTTTATAATTCATGTATAGAACAAATGTTCTTTTAGAGAGGAAGGTGCTATATGGGAAACGTAGATATGGATAAGCTAAAAGCTATTGAAAATGCAATGAGTCAAATAGAAAAACAATTTGGTAAAGGGTCAATTATGAAGCTTGGAGAAAATAGTTCTCTTAATATAGAAGCTATTTCAACTGGATGTCTTGACTTAGACATAGCTTTAGGAATAGGGGGAGTCCCTAAAGGTAGAATAATAGAAATATATGGACCTGAAAGTTCAGGTAAAACAACAGTTGCACTGCATATCATTGCAGAAGCACAAAAGAAGGGCGGAGCTGTTGGATTTATAGATGCAGAGCATGCTTTAGATCCAAGTTATGCAAGAAATTTAGGTGTAGATACAGAAAACTTAATAGTATCACAACCAGATACAGGAGAACAAGGTCTAGAAATAGCTGAAGCACTAGTGCGTTCAGGAGCAATTGATGTTATAGTTGTTGACTCAGTTGCAGCATTAGTTCCAAGAGCTGAAATAGATGGTGAAATGGGAGACTCTCACGTTGGTCTTCAAGCAAGACTTATGTCTCAAGCATTAAGAAAGTTAACAGGTACTATCCAAAAAACAGGATGTGTAGCTATATTTATAAATCAGTTAAGAGAAAAAGTTGGAGTTATGTTTGGTAACCCAGAAACTACAACTGGTGGTAGAGCTCTTAAATTCTATGCATCTGTAAGATTAGATGTAAGAAGAATAGACTCTATCAAACAAGGTGAAAGTATTGTAGGTAACAGAACAAGAGTTAAGGTTATGAAAAATAAGGTAGCACCTCCATTTAAACAAGCTGAATTTGATATTATGTATAATGAAGGAATATCAAGAACAGGGAACATAGTTGATGTAGGTGTAAAAGAAGGCATAGTTCAAAAGAGTGGAGCTTGGTTCTCATATGGTGATGTAAGACTTGGCCAAGGTAGAGAAAATGCTAAGCAATATTTAAAAGACAACCCAGAATTAGCTCTTGAGATAGAAAATAAAATTAGAATTAAATATGATTTACCAGCTATGGAAGAAGTAGCAGTAACATCAAAAGAAGTAAAAGAGAAGAAGTAATATAATTAGGTAATATTGAATATAATTATATAAATATGACAATAATAAAATCGATAGTATAATAGAATTATACTATCGATTTTTAATATTAATTCAAAAAAGCAATATTTTTATATGTCAGTATGAAATATTTGTAGTTAGTTGTCTCTTAGTAGTATATATGTAACTTGACATAATTTTAATTTTAATATAAAATAATAACAAATACTGGTTTTATCATTTTTCAAATATCAGTTAGGTTAAGTATGATACCTCTACATTTTCATTAAACAATTGTTTATATGAATGGAGGAGGTGTTGTTATGGATAAGATTCTTATTGCAATAGCAATTGATGTCGTAATATTAGCCGTAGCAGGCGTATTACTTTATAAAGCTATACAAAGTGCTTCTAAAAGAAAAATAGAAGGCTTAGAAAAGGAAGCAGAAAATCTTTTAGATAATGCTAAAAGAGAAGCAGAAGCGACTAAAAAAGAGTCAGTTTTAGAGGCGAAAGAAGAAGTTCATAGACTTAGAAATGATTTAGAAAGAGATTCAAGAGAGAGAAGAAATGAAATTCAAAGACTTGAAAGAAGAATAATCCAAAGGGAAGAATCTTTGGATAAGAAAGCTGAACTTTTTGAAAAGAAAGAAGAAGCTTTAAGTAAAAGATTACAAGAAATCGATGAAATGGAAGCAAGTGTACAAGAACTTCATAATAAAAGGAGAGAGGAACTTGAAAGAGTTGCATCTCTATCTACTGATGAAGCTAGAGAAATCCTTTTAGAAGAAGTTAAGAGAGAAATAACTCATGAAACTGCTATTATGATCAAAGAAATAGAATCTAGAGCCAAAGAAGAAGCAGATAAAAAGGCTAGAGAAATTATTACAACTGCAATTCAAAGATGCGCAGCTGATCATGTATCAGAATCAACAGTACATGTTGTTGCTCTTCCAAATGATGAAATGAAGGGCAGAATCATAGGTAGGGAAGGTAGAAATATCAGAACTCTTGAAACATTAACAGGAGTAGATTTGATTATAGATGATACTCCAGAAGCTGTTATTTTATCAAGTTTCGATCCTATAAGAAGAGAAATTGCTAAGATAGCATTAGAAAAGTTAATTGTGGATGGCAGAATTCATCCAGCTAGAATCGAGGAAATGGTAGAAAGGGCTACTAAGGATGTTGAAAATGACATTAAGGAAGAAGGAGAACAAGCAACTCTTGAAACTGGTGTCCATGGTGTTCATCCAGAAATTATTAAGCTTCTTGGTAGACTCAAGTATAGAACTAGTTATGGACAAAATGTGTTAAAGCATTCAATTGAAGTATCATATTTAGCTGGTGTTATGGCTGCTGAATTAGGCTTAGACGTAAGTTTAGCTAAAAGAGCAGGATTATTACATGATATAGGTAAGGTAGCAACAAAAGAAGATGAAGGTCGTCATGCCGTAATAGGTGGAGATCTTGCTAAGAAATATGGAGAATCACCAGTTGTAGCCAATGCTATAGCAGCACATCATGGTGATGTTGAAATGCTAACACTTGAAGCTGTATTAGTTCAAGCTGCAGATGCAATATCAGCAGCTAGACCAGGCGCAAGAAGAGAAACTTTAGAAGCTTATATTAAGAGATTAGAGAAATTGGAAGAAATTGCAAATTCTTATGAAGGTGTAGAAAAGTCATATGCGATTCAAGCTGGTAGAGAGATTAGAATTATGGTTAAACCAGATCAGTTAGATGACGCTGGATCTGTAGACTTAGCTAGAAGTTTAGCTAAGAATATAGAAGAACAATTAGAATATCCAGGTCAGATTAAAATTAATGTTATAAGAGAAACAAGAGCAGTAGATTATGCTAAATAATATAAGGTACATTTTGCATTTGCAAAATGTACCTTATTTTTAATTAAACAAAAAGAATATTAAAAATAAAATGAAAAAGTTTTCTTAAAAGAAGGATTTTTATCTATAGTATAGAATATATATAAAGACAAGATTATTTCTTGAATAACTGTAAACGATTTTTATCTAGGAGGTAAAGACAAGTGGAAGTATTAAAAGTTTCAACAAAATCAAATCCAAATTCGGTAGCAGGTGCACTAGCTGCCATTATTAAAGAAAAAAATATAGTAGAAATTCAAGCAGTAGGAGCAGGTGCTATAAACCAAGCAGTAAAGGCAATTGCTATAGCAAGAGGCTTCGTTGCCCCTAGCGGAAAGGATATTGTTTGCGTACCAGCATTCACTGATATAGAAATTGATGGTGAAGAAAGGACAGCAATTAAATTAATTGTTCAACCAAGATAGTTAAGTAAAGTATCGTTATATTTTAATAGCAAAAGAAAAGGACTACATTTTAGTAGTTCTTTTTCAATAACAAGGAAAATAGAGGGTTATATAGCTTGAAATTTTATGGATTTACATATATAATGTAATAGTTAAATAGGTAACTATTTGAAATTTATAGTAAAGAGGTGTTTGTAATGGTATCTAAAGAAGTTGTAGTAAACAACGGAACTGGTTTACATGCTAGACCAGCAACTTTATTAGTTAAGAAGGCTTCATCTTTCAAATCAGATGTTAGCATTGAATTTAACGGAAAAAAAGCAAACGTTAAGAGTTTAATTGGAGTTCTTTCTTTAGGAGTAACTAAAGGAGCTGCTATCACAGTTTCAGCTAGCGGAGACGACGAAGCTTTAGCTGTTGAAGAAATAGTTAACTTAATTGCTAATTTAGAAGATTAATAAAAAAGTGCCATATGGCACTTTTTTGCTTTAAATAATATTATGTAGTAACGTTATAATTTTAATGGATAGCATTTAAATACTAATACTACTAAATCTATAGCTGCAGCAAAAATCAAAATATATATTAATCTTTGTAATATTACAGAACCTACAACTACCAAAGTTACTAAATTAAATCCAAATAGTCCTATAAATCCCCAATTTAATGCTCCTAGCAAAACTAGTAAAAAAGATATCTTATCTAATAAGCTTATTTTGTACATAATTTACCCCCTATCAATAATTTAGTATATTATATTAAAAAAAATAAAAAAATATAACTAAATAACATAAAAAAGCTGAAATAATAATAACTTTATGTTATAATACGAATGATAATGAGAAAATACAATAATTTATTCGGAGGTTTTCTAAGGATGAGAGATTTATATAATTCACCACTAAACTCAAGATATGCTTCAAAAGAAATGAGCTACATATTTTCAGATGATATGAAGTTTTCTACATGGAGAAAACTTTGGGTTGCTTTAGCAGAAGGAGAAAAAGATCTTGGACTAAACATTACAGATGAGCAAATAGAAGAGCTTAAAGCTAATATATATAATATTAACTATGATGAAGCTACTAAAAGAGAAAAAGAAGTTAGACATGATGTTATGAGCCATGTATATGCATATGGATTACAATGCCCTAGTGCAAAGGGAATAATACATTTAGGAGCAACAAGTTGTTATGTAGGTGATAATACAGACATTATAATAATGAGAGATGCTTTATTATTAGTAAAGAAAAAAATAGTAACAGTACTAAATCATCTATCAAATTTTGCATTAAAATATAAAGATATGCCAACTTTAGGATTTACTCATTTTCAACCAGCGCAATTAACTACAGTTGGTAAGAGAGCTACATTATGGATGCAAGATCTAGTAATAGATTTAGAAAATATAGACTTTTTATTATCTACATTAAAGCTTAGAGGTGTTAAAGGAACTACCGGAACACAAGCTAGCTTTATGACTTTATTTGAGAATGATGAAGATAAAGTAAAATCATTAGATAAGATAGTTGCAGAAAAAATGGGATTCGAAAAAAGTTATGGTGTAACAGGTCAAACTTATCCAAGAAAAATAGACTCAATTGTTTTAAATAGATTATCAGAAGTTGCACAAAGTGCATATAAGTTTAGTAATGATTTAAGATTATTACAAAACATGAAAGAGATAGAAGAACCATTTGAGAAGAACCAAATAGGTTCATCAGCAATGGCTTATAAGAGAAATCCAATGAGAAGTGAAAGAATGGGAGCTTTAGCTAGATATATTATAGTTAATTCATTAAATCCTGCAATAACAGCTGCAACACAATGGTTTGAAAGAACATTAGATGATTCAGCTAATAAGAGAATTTCGGTAGCAGAAGCTTTCTTAGCATTAGATGGAGTACTAAATTTATATATAAATATAGCTGAAAACATGGTTGTATATGAAAAAGTAATTAGCGCTCATGTTAATAATGAATTACCTTTCATGGCTACGGAAAACATAATGATGGAAGCTGTGAAAAGAGGTGGAGATAGACAAGAGTTACATGAGAAAATCAGAGTTCACTCAATGGCAGCAGCACAAAGAGTTAAAGGTGAAGGATTAGATAATGATTTAATTAGTAGAATAATTAATGATAAGAGTTTTATGTTAAGTAAGGAAGAAATCTTAATGATAATAGATCCAAATAAATTTGTGGGAAGAGCTCCAAGTCAAGTAGTTGAATTTATAAATGAATATGTAAAGCCTATTATAGATGATAATAAGGATGCATTAGAAATAAAATCAGAAATAAATGTATAATTTAGAAGGTCGCTTTAGTTTTTACTAAAGCGATTTTTAAGTTTAATGAAGAAAAAGTGAATAAATTTATTTAATATGTAAATAATTCTAATAAGATAAATTTATAGGAGGATATATGGAAGATAACAATATAAATTCTCTAAGCCAATGTTTAGGTTGTAATGGAACCGGGAAAATAAAGTGTGACTGTAATGCATTAGAAGAGCCCTATAAGAATTGTGTAACCTGTAAGGGAGAAGGTAACTTTATATGTCCAATTTGTGAAGGACAAGGAAGCTTTTAATATTAGAATAAAGATTATAGATATTACTTTCAACAAATAAGCTAAACTATAATAAAATATAGTGTATTAATTAATAAGGAGCTTATATGTTAAATGGTGATTCTAATAAAATGAAGGAAATAATAATCACTAAGGCTGAAGATGTAAAAGGAACAAGGGAAGATGAAATTATTTATTTATTAGGAAGTAAAGAAGGCAATGGAAAGAATACATTATATAAAAATATGGAGATAGTTGTTACTGATGGAGCTACAGGGAGAATTAATAATATTCCACTTAGTAATAATTCAGGATATAATCCTAAGCTTATAATAGAAAAGTTTAAAATAGAAAAAAATAAAGAGATATTATTTATATTAGAAAACGCAGATGGAACAGGATATATATCAGGAGAAATATTTGATTTTGATGGAGATAATGTAGTTAGGGTATTTAGCACTGATTATTTTAGTAATGAGAATTCATTTGAAGTTAACTATGTAGATAATAATATAGTTGATTTAATTGATAGTAGAAGGGATGTTATTTATAAAATCAACTTGGAATTCAAGGGAAAAAAATATTTAGATGAAATATATAATGAAAATGGTAAAGTAAAGAAAAGAGTAAAAGGGAGAGTTCTTCCTGTAGAGAACATATCACTAGTTAAAGATACTTCAACAGATATTATGGATATTTTATTAACTCAAAAAATAGTAGGTAAAAGTGACTCAGATGTATTAGGTAATATAGATACTTTAGTGAAATTTAATGGTACCAACTTTGTAGTGAAAAATATAGCGGTATCAATAATAGGTGAAAAAGTTAGTGGAAGTATAAATAGAGAGAATGAGTATAAATGCTATAATTATGATTTCTCAAATTTAGAGTTTATAGAATCAGAGGAGATATCTAATTTAAGAATTGAAAGAGCAATAGAAAAAGAATTTCTATTAAATCCAAGTAGAGATAAGGTAAGGTATTTATATAATAAATTAAGTTTATCTAAGAATAAAGATAACGTATTAGTATATATAGAAGGCCCTAGATTTTGTAGTAATAATGGTTGTACATTAGTTGTTTTAGAAGATAAGGATAATGAATATAATATTCTTTCAAAGGTAGAGAATATTATAAATCCTATAATAATATCAGATGATAAGTCGTATGGTTATAAGAATATAATAGTAAGGGTATTAGATAATAATAAAGATGAGTTTAGAGTGTTGAAATATAATGGTAATTCTTATCCAAGAAATCCACTTAAAGAAGAAAAACTTAAAAAAGGAAGAAAGATCAATGGAATTGCGGTTATTTCAGACGATTTATTTTATAGAAGAGGAATAGAATATAAATAATAAATTAAAGGTGCTTTAAAACTTTTGTACAAGCTTTAAAGCACCTTTTTAATTTATTTTATATCATATAGTCTTTCAGCAGATAAGTCTCCGCAATGAGGACATGTAGTATCAATAGGTCCATCTGCAGCACATTCTTCACAATAAATATCATAGCAGTGTGTGCATTTATAAACTATATCACCCTTGTTATTGTTTCCACAGTTAGGGCATTTACTTTCATCATATAGCATTTTAGCCTCCTTATTTAAGCTCAGTTATATTTTCTAGGTTAACTTTAAATGGTTCTCCTTCTTTCATTAAAATATGTCCAGAAGAATAGGGCTTGCCTTCAATTGTGATAATTACATTATTGACATCGTAATAGTCACCAAAGGTATTGCAAATTGCAGATAAAGTTTGAGATTCAGATCCACCGCCTAAATTTTGAGCACTTACAAAATTAGAAGAAAAATCTAAAGTAATAATATCATTTTCCTTATCTAAAGTAGCAGACTTTAAATTTATTTCATCTGCAATAGCAGGAGATATATCATTACCAGGAGATGTTTTAAGTTCATTAACTAAAGCAGTACCTACAGCTTTATCCTTAATAGTTATAGTTTTATTTATGTAAACTATTCTATCTGTAACAACATCATAGTAATAGATATTTGCATCTTCTGTTATTACTTCATCCTTTTTATTTGTTTCTTTATTATTTGTTTCTTCGTTATTTATTTCTTCGTTAGTATCATTATCAGTTTGATCTTCAATATTAGGTTTATTAGTTAAATTTTCTTTATCATTGTCAGAAGTACAAGCTAGTAATAAAAAAGGTAAAGATAATGAAAGGACTGTTGCAATAATTTTCTTTTTCATAGTTAAAACCTCCATTTCAAAATAAAAATAATATTTTAATACATAAATTATATCATAAATAATAAACTGTTACAATTTAACAGGTATAACTACAATGAACAAGTATTTGAAAAAATTATGTAAATAGAATATAATATAAAACATCGGCTTAAAGGAGAATGATAAGCTAAGAGTTATAATAAAAAGGAGTTTATAGAAGTAATGCAAAAAACAATTGAATTAGCAAATAATGAAAGATATCTAGAGATAGTAAATATTATAAAAGAGGTATGTAAAGATAATTTAAATGAAGAATATTTGTTTCTTGCAGAAAACTTATGTAAAGAATTATTTGAAGCAGAAATAGAAGTTTTAAATAAGGGAAAGGCAAATTCATGGGCTTGTGGTGTAGTACATGCTATTGCACAAAAAAATAATCTATTTAACAGTAAATCTGATATAAAAATAAAGGCGCAAGACTTTTATAAATTATTTAATGTTAGTAGCAGTACAGGTCTTTCAAAATCAAAAGAAATAAGAAGCTATATTAACACGGAAGAGGATAAATGGTTAATAAGCAATATTAATAAAGAGACTATAAAAGAAGAGAAGATAAAGGAAGTTAACAATTTAATTATTGAAGTGGATGAAGAGTTAAAGGAAGCTAATAAAATTGTTAAAAGAGCTTTAAAAGAAAAAAACTACAATAAGAAAGTAAAGATAGCCAAGGAAGCTTTAAGAAAAAGTGATAAATGTACAGAAGCCTATATAATATTATCTAATAATAATTCATTATCTAATAATGAAAAAATTAATTTGTTAAAAAAGGCAGAATGTCTTTCAGAGGAAGTTATTGGACTAGGTAATATCAATAATTTACAAGAGAAAGATTTAAACCTAGATATAGTTAAATCTTATATAAAAGTAAAGTATGAAATTGCTAAGATACTATGGAATAACAATCAAAGAAGTGAAGCAATTAACGAGGCTAAACTAATATTAAGCATAGATGAAAGAGATGAATTACTAGTAAGAGGAACTCTTATAAATTGGCTAATCATTGAGAATCTTGATAAAGAAGTAGAAGAGTTATTATTAAAATATTCGTCTGATCATTTAATAGATATGAGATTCTCCAAAGCATTACATTTATTTAAATCTAAAAAATTAGAAGATGCTGAAAGATCACTAAGAATAGCAAATTCCTATAATGACAATGTTATTAACTATGTAATAAAGTTAAGTAGATTACCAAAGGATATAAGTGATATCAAAGGAAATAGTAAGGAAGATATAGCTATTAGATATTATGAGAAGTCAAAGGAAGCATGGGATAATATTGAAGGTGCAGTAGCTTGGGTTAAGGAAACTAGAAGTAAGTTATAAGAAAAGATATTCTTACACAAATAAAGTTTTAATTAATAATTGGGGTTGCCCTGGGGCAGCCCCTTTAGTTGGAATAATATTTTAGTAAGTTTTTTAATAATTTACTATATCCATTACAATATGAAGCATAGGACGGTAAATTTTTATTGTTAGATAAAAATTCTAAATTGTTACTTTCATTAAAGAAAAGATTAAAGAGTTCTTCATAATAAGGATTAAGAAATTTAAGGTTAGGTATATCAATAGCTTTTATATCAAATTTTCTATCTAATATTTTTTTGTAGATTAAATAGTAGAGGATAGCTATAGACGTTTTTTCTTCTTGTCTATAATCGTATAATTTTATATTTTTAAAATCCTTTATTAGTCTTTCGAAAAAATCAAAAGATTTATTATGAATTCTTAATAAGTCTCCGTTTAGATAACTTAATAAGGAATTAGTAAAAAAGCTAATATTGTTTAGAAAATTCCAGAGGTCATTAACATCGAATTCTTCAATTACAATATTTTCTGAAATTTCCATATGAATATCTGTTAATATTCTCTTGCTGCTTTCAGAAACCTTGCCATTACCACATAGTGTGAAGCTCCGTATTAGATCAAAGGCGCATCTAGAGTCTTCTTTTGATCCAATTGCGAATTTCCCATCACTATTAAAGAAGTTAACTGAAGAAATAGTTAAATGAATTAAAGATAATAATGCTAAGTAAGAATGTTTTATATTTAATAGACCAAAAGATAGCAGTATGATAAAAATAATAAAGTCAAATAATGGGCCTACAAAATTATAGTATCTTAATTTTTTCAATAAAATATTGTAATTAAGCTTTGAAGAGATATCAATAGACTTATAGTGAGTTCGACTAGTTACAGGATCTTCACGTAAAAGTTTAAATTTAATTTTAAGCTTTGATTCTTCAAAATAAATAACAAAAGGAATAATATAAACATAAGTAGGTTTTAGTTTTAGAATTAATGCAGTAATAATATGAATTAATTCATGAGTTAGTATAATTAGATATTCTAATATAAATATTTTTAATATAATAAGAAGATAATCCAAAGTTAAACCATCCATATAAGTATTCTTAATAAACAATATATAATTTTAGTGGTAAAAGTGATAATTTTTCTTGAAGTATTATTAATGTAATAAAGTTTTATCAAGGGTGAAACAAATGATTAAAGTTAAAATAGAGAAAGATAAAAATAACAATCCAATATTTAAGTTAAATATTAAAGAAACTGATGAAAAAAAATATCCATTTTTAAAAAGAGCATTAATGGATGGTAAGAAAATTTCAGGTAGATTTAATTATGAAGTACCATTAAGATACTTAGTTCCTATTTTAAACAATGTAGGAAGAGGGAATCTAAGCGTAGATGGTAAAAGTAAAATAGAGTTTCTAGAATTTTATGATTTCTTTGAAGAAAAGTATTATGCAAGTTTTGAAGCAACTTCAAAATTTATGAAGATATGGCGAAAGGAAAAGTGCCCTAATATTTTTAAAATAAAAATTGATATAGATTCATCGACAGTAAGTAAAGAAGTAGCATTTAAGAAGATAGAAATTAAAATATAAAAAAGAAGGGTGGGCAAATTTGCCCACCTATAATTAATGAAGGAGATGAATTTATATGGATTAGCATTAAAGCTAATAGATATTAATAAGTATATGGGATAAATTAGTAAGTGTTACTAAAAATAAAGGAAATGTTTACAAAAATAGAAAAGTATGATATCTTTAGCCTATGAAGGGGAAGAATGATTATTTTGAAATTTTGTTATATTTGATGTATACTTATTAAGTTAAACATTTAGAGTTTATTTTTTTAGTGGGGAGAAATTAATGTTAATCAAAGTAGAGGAAAAACATAAATCAATATTTAAGTTATTATTTATTTGTGTAGTTAGTTTAATTTTAGTCGTTCAATTTAGAAAGCTATTTCATGATTTTGATTTGAAAATATTTTATGGGTATAGAGAAAAGTTAACTATAATAACCTTAAGCTATATTACTATACTTGGTATATTTGCTTATTTACCTCTTTCTTTATATGACTTTGTTATTAAAGAAACTTGTGAAATAAAGTTAGATAATAAAAAATTATATAAATCTTCTTGGATAGCTAGTTCTATTTCCAGCATAGTAGGTTTTGGTGGAACAGCAGCAATTGCTTTAAAGAGCTATTTATACTCACCATATATAAAAGATAAAACTACGCTAGTTAAAGAAGTATCTAAAGTAGTATTACTAAATTTTACGGGCTTTTCAACACTTTGTTTGCTTTATTTAGTTTTTTATAGCAATAATATAAATTTTTATAAACCAGTTAATATAGGAATATTAATAGCAGGATTATATACACCTATTTTATTAATTTATAATTTACTTAGATTTAGAAATAATAAGGATAAGAATTACCTAAAAACAATAAAAATAATGTCGCTTTCAATCATAGAATGGACAACCATGGCGTTTTTACTTTTTAGTATTTTAAAAATATTAGGAGCAAATATAACCTTAACTAAAGTATTTCCAATCTACGTTGTGTCAACAGCGATAGGAATTGTAAGTATGATGCCTGGAGGATTAGGTGGATTTGACCTTTCCTTTATAATTGGACTAACTAATTTAGGAATTAATAAAGAGGAAGTTTTATTAGCATTACTTTTATATAGAATAAGTTACTACATAATACCATTAACTGTAGGTATATTTTTAATAATCAATGAAGTAAAGCTAAAAGTTAATAAAGGATATATGGAAGCAATTTCTTTTTGTTTTAAAAAGGCAGGAAGTAAATTGAATTTAATAATAAAAGATATTATAAATAAAAAAGAAAGGCAAAATTAAATGCCTTTCTTTTTTACTATTATTTAGGGAATTATATGATTTAATAATGGTTTATTCATAAGTAGTATGCTCTAAAAACATTAAAATATTAGATTTCTAATTCTATTTAAGCAATTTTCTATAGGTATTATCTATTAATAATGCACCTAATGGAGCAGTTATTAGTATAGAGACTACAGCAACAGTAAGGATTGTCTCGCCAGAAGCTAATCCCATGGATAATGGTAAAGCTCCAATAGCAGCTTGGACTGTGGCTTTAGGCAAATAAGAGAATGAAGTAAATAGTTTCTCTTTGTTAGTTAGGTTAGTTTTGACTAATGATAAATAAACTCCAGTTACTCTAAATAGTAAGGACAAAATAATTATAATTACAGAAATCAATCCTAAATTTAAAGCATATTTAATATTCACTGTAGCTCCAACTAATACAAAAAGAAATATTTCTGCACCAGCCCAAAGTTTAGAGTATTTAGAAGATAATCTTATAGATAAATCATTATAAGATTTATAGATAGTTGCTCCTAAGCTCATAACGGCAAGAAGTCCAGATACTTTGATATATCCCTTTAATGAATTTTCTAAAGTTAAAAATAGAAAGCTAATACTAAGTATAATCAGTAATTTATTAGAGTCCCTAGTGTGAATTGTTTTAAATAACTTAATTAATATCAGGCCAGTGATTACACCAATTAAAATACCAAGAATGATAGATATAGGTATTTGAAGTAATACACTTGGTGAAAAGCTTGATTCTGATGTTGCGAGACTAGTTAAGGATGTAAATAATACAATTACAAAAATATCATCTACAGAAGCACCAGCTAATATTAATTGAGGAATAGACTTTTTAGTTCCATAGCCTTCATCTATAAGATTGATCATCCTAGGAACGATTATTGCTGGAGAGACAGCAGCAATGACAGTACCTAGGATTGCAGAGTCTAAGATGCTAAGGTCTAAAAGTTTTGGACCTAATATAATAAATCCTAAAATTTCAAATAAAGCTGGTATAAAACACATTAAAATTGCAGGCCTTCCAACCTTCTTTAAGTCTTTTATATCTAAGGCTAATCCAGCTCTAGTTAAAATAATTACAAGAGCTATTTGCCTAAGTTCTGAAGATATGCTTAATATAGTAGGATCTAATACGTTAAGCATATAGGGACCTAAGATTATACCAGTTAAGATCATTCCAACTAATCTTGGAAGCTTTAGTTTATTAAAAATATATGCTAATGAAAGTCCCATTAAAATAATAAGTGCAATACTAGTTAACATAAATACCTCCTAAAGTTTATATTAAAAAAAGCTAATGATTCTGCAAAATGCAGAAGTCATTAGCTTAATAAGCGGTTTAGATATAAGTCAAGGGAGAACTTCATTCCCTAATAAAATAGATAATATCATATTAATTTAAATAAATCAATAAAAAAATAAGACTAGTGTAATTGGAAAGAGTCAAGAATTAAGTTTGAACATATAATATAATAATAAACTTTTGGATGGTTTTAATATGAAAAAATTAGAATATAGTAATTCAAGTGATTTTGAAATAAAGTCAAGTATAAATGAAATATATTTAGAGCATTTAATTGAGTTAGTTGCAGTGAAAAGACTATCTTTTGATGTCCTGGAAGTTGTAGATGTAATATGGAATATTGATTATATAGGGAATGAGATAGTTCTAGAAGATAATATTTTAAAGGTAAGTAATAAGATTAGGGATATTAATAGTATTAGAGTATCTTGTATAGATAGAAGAACTGGTGATAAGGGGGAAAGAATATTTCCTATAATTTATAGAGAATTAAAAGAGCCAATTATCCATTTCATAAAGTCTGATAGTAATTATAAGGGAAAAGATTATGCATGGGATTTTTGGGTGTTTTCAGAAAATAAGAATTCTTATAATATAGATTTAGTTAATAAGGATGAATTTGGTTATTATTCAGAAGTTAAGGAAGAAAATATTATAGCTAGACTTAAATGGACTTCTAATGGAGTAGAGAATAATTGGATAGAACAAACCCCAACTTTTAAAATTCCAAGGAAGTATAAAAGTTATTATATAGTTTATGGAGTTAATAAACTTATAGATAATTTAGAAGAAGTAATTACATTTGTTAATCCAAAGATAGAAATAGCTATTATGGATAATTCAAATGAAATAAGGGCTTATCTATCTAAAGAACTATTAGACAACATAGAATTTAGCCTATATAAAAATAATATTGAAATTAGTAGTGTAAAATACACAGTTAATAAAATTGATAAAGAGATTAGGTTTTATGACTTAGATATAGACTACACATTTTATGATTTATTAGAAGTGAGAGCAGACAAGTATTATTCCTCATCAAAAGTTTTATTTAGGGATATTTTAAACAAGTATGAAATATCTAATTTAGATTTAGGAGCTATTTTCTTAAAAGAAGAAATAAATATAAGATTATGGGCTCCAACTGCTTATAAAGTTGAATTATGTCTCTATGATAATTGGTATGAAAAAGAAGCTACCACAGTATTGAATATGAAAAGAGAAGAGGAGTATGGCAGTTATTATACTAACATAAAAAAGGTTTTATCATATAAAAAATACTATTTATATAGGTTATATTTTAAAGATATAAATAAGGAAGGAAAAGAGTATTCAAAAATAACATATGCAGTAGATCCATATGCTAATGCTGTTTCTGTTAATGGTGACAGAGGATATTTAATAGATATTAATTCTTGTGAAACTAAGCCCTACGGATGGGATAATGATATAAGACCAGTATTAAAAAGAATGGAAGATATACTAATATATGAACTACATCTAAGAGATCTTACTATAAATAAATATTCAGGAATGAATGAAGAAGTTAAAGGTAAATATTTAGGATTAGCAGAAGTAGGAACTCGTTATAAGAAAAATAGTCTTATCGTAAAGACAGGAATAGATCATATTAAGGAACTAGGGGTAACCCATATTCATATTTTGCCTATATTTGATTTTGATTCAGTAGATGAGAGAAAAGAGTATGAAGATGTATATAGGAATTGGGGATATGATCCTAGAAATTACAATGTACCAGAGGGAAGTTATTCAAGTAATCCTTATAATCCTATAACAAGAATTATAGAGCTTAGATATATGATAAAAACACTTCATAAAAATAATTTAAGAATAATAATGGATGTAGTTTATAATCATATGTATGACACTAAAAATTTAGATAATATTGTGCCAGGATATTATTTTAGAAGTGATTATAAAGGAAAACTTACTAATGGTTCTGGTTGTGGTAACGAACTAGCATCAGAAAAGCCAATAGTAAGAAAGTTTATAAATGATTCAATAAGATTTTGGGTAGAGAAATATAATATAGATGGCTTTAGATTTGATCTTATGGGTTTAATAGATAAAGATACAATAAGAGAGATAGTGCAATATACAGAATCAGTAAATGAAAATATAATAATTTATGGTGAACCATGGATAGGTGGAAATACATTATTCAATAATGGAGTCTATAAAGGAATGCAAAAAAATGAAGGATTTTCCGTATTTAATGATACTTTTAGAGATTTTATAAGAGGAAATAATGATCCATCATTGGGATTTGTTACTGGAAAAGCACATGATCCTAAAAATGCTTGGAGTATTATTGAAGGAATGAAAGGTTCAATTTATACATTAACAAGTAAATCTACTGAAAGTATAAATTATGTAGATTCCCATGATAATTATACATTATGGGATCAAATAGAAAAGAGTTTAAATCTAAATAATTTTCAGTGTAGAAATATAAAAGAAATAGATGTATTTGACAATTTAAACGTAAGAAGAAATATTCTAGCATTAGCAATTGTTTTGTTTTCAAAGGGGATTCCATTCATTCATGGTGGGTCAGAGATATTAAGAACTAAGCAAGGAGATAGTAATAGCTACAAGAGTTCAGATTATATCAATGAATTAAAATGGCCAGATAAAGTTAGGTTTATAGAGGTATTTGATTATATTAAGGGGTTAATTCTAATAAGAAAAGGCATAGTTGAAATAAGAGAGGAAAATACTAAGGAATTAAATAACGTAGATATTTCTTTCCTTAATGGAGATGAAAGAGTAGGAGTTTTAAAATATCAACTAAGCAATATTAAAATAAATAAAAAACATGTAAATAGGTTCTATATTATATTTAATGCTACTTCAATAGATGATTATGACATAAATAAGTTTATAGAGCCTTCTAAAGAAGGAGTCTTTCATATAATTACAAATTATAAAAAGTCAGGATTAAATATAATTGATAGTGTTAGTAATGGTAATCTACCAAAGTTAAAATCATATTCAATATTAGTCTTTTATTATTAAATAATAAGAGCTGTGAAAAAACTCTTTTATAGATTCTTCTCAGCTCTTATTTATATTAATTTATCGTGAAATACTTAATGATTTCTTAAATATTGTATCAATAGGTAATATAATAAGTAATACGAAAACTATTATTAAATTACTACCTACATAAGCACCATTAGCAACGAAGGAGTAAAAAACAGGAGACCAACCATCAGGTGCAAATTGTCCGAAAAATAAAACCCCAGAAATAAAGTGAAAAATAAACTTAAAGAACATTCCAATAGAGGCACCAAGTAGCTTTTTATCTTTAAAATATCCAGCTAATCCGACTGCCATATATGGAAGAGGATAGTCAAATAGGACTTGTATAGGATGAACTATATATGGACTAATAATAAGATTTATAAGGCCAAATAGCAATCCTGTAAGCATTCCGATTTCTGGACCGTAAAATAGAGCAATAACTATTATTGGAACAACACTTCCTAAATTGATGCTGCCTATACCATTAGGTAAGTCTATAACTTTAATAAAATCAAGTATAGTAGCTAATGCTAAAGCTAGTCCAATTCTTGCCATAGTTTTTGAATCAAGCTTTATCTTCTTGAATCTAATTAAGGCTATAATTATAATCATTAGTCCAAGCAATGCAGTAATAGATAAAGGATTTTTAAATATTTCAATAAATCCTTCTTTTATAGTATTAAAAATATTAGTCATAAAAAAATACCTCCTAAATTTTGCTAGGAGGTACATTATAACCAATACAAATATCGTTAACAACATACAAGTGACTTTCCTACGCTGGTATTATCCAGATCAGGTAAAGAGGGTTAATGATTAATCATCTCTCAGCCATAAGGCACCCCTAGCACGTAATATTAATTTATATATATTTTACAATAATTCACAGTAGAAGTCAATAATTATTATTAATGGAATATAATTCAATACTAAACTTTGACCTTTATATTTAATAATTTGAATATTTAGATAGACTAATATAAAATAATAAGTATAATGATATTAAGAGTAATTTCTAAGAAAGGAAGATTATAGATGAGTTTATTTGTTGAAAAGATGAAATCAAAATTAGAAAGTGAAGATAGAATAAAAGAACTTAGTCCAAAAGAAACATTAGAAAAGCTAGGATTTAAAGATGGAATGCTTCTATGCGATATTGGGGCTGGGACAGGTTTATTTTCAACTGTAGCAGCAAAAATTAGTAGTAATAGTGTTTACGCATTAGATATATCAGATGATATGTTAGAATACTTAGAAGAGAAAAAGAAAGAATTATCACTTTCAAATTTAATTCCAACTAAGGTTGTTGGAGACACTTTACCTATTGCTTCTGAGAAAGCTGACCTAGCAATTATGGTAACAGTTCTACATGAAGTAAATGATCAAAAAGAGATGCTTAAAGAAATTAAAAGAGTAATTAAAGAAGATGGAAAAGCATTTATTGTTGAGTTTCATAAAAGGCAAACTCCTTTTGGACCACCAGTCACACATAGAATAGATAGTAAAGACTTAATTAGTTCATGTAAAGAAGCTGGATTTACAAAGGTAGAAGAAATAAATGTTGGTGTAAATATGTATGGAATAATACTAGGTAAGTAGTTTACAATTTAGAATTCATAATGTTGAATTAAGACAAAACTCCTAGATAAATTTGGCAGGATCAAGTTTAGCTAGGAGCTTTTTTATTTTATAGTTTTAGCAATTCCTAAGGGAGTTACATCAATAAATCTTCATTATACATTCTTAATAATTTTATCTATTCTCTTGTGATAAGTTATCATAAGAGGTACACACGCAGCTATCCAGGCAGCTGGATCTGCTAGGGCAATTCCTGTAAATCCTATAAGTAATGGTAAAGTAAAAGCAACAATAGTTCTAGCCACCATTTCAGCTACACCTGCCATCATAGGAATAAAGCTTTCCCCAATGCCTTGGAGAGTATTTCTATAAATAAAAATTAGTCCTAGCGGTATGTAAAATATTGATACAGTATTTAAGTAATGTTTTGAGTATGAAATAACTTCTAAATCATTGCCGCTCATAAATAGCTTTGTAAAAGCGCCACCAAATGAAACTACAACAATAGTTGATATAATACTTACTACAATACTAATAATGGAGCACTTTTTAACTCCTTCTTTTATACGATCAATTCTTCCAGCGCCTAAGTTTTGTCCAGAATAAGTAGCCATTGCAACACCAAAAGTAACAGCTGGTTGCATTACTAATTGCTGAACTTTAGAAGCAGCTGTATAAGAAGCTATAATCTTTGAACCAAAATTATTTAAAGCACCTTGAAGTACCATTGCACCTGCAGCAGTTATGGAAAATTGAAGAGCCATAGGTACACCTATTCTTAATTGCTTTTGCATATAGTTCTTTCTTATTTTCCAGTGCTTTTTCTTAAGTTTTAATATAGGGAACTTCTTTACTATGTATATTGCACAAAGAATTGCAGAAACTGATTGAGACACTATGGTTGCATAAGCTGCACCAGCAACACCCATATTAAAGTTAACTATAAATACAATATCTAATATTATATTTAGAATTGAGGCAACTATTAAGAAGTATAAAGGTGTTTTACTATCTCCAAGAGCTCTTAAAATACTTGCTAGCATGTTATAAAAAATAATTGCTATGTTTCCAGCATAGATTATAATTATGTAAGATAAGGCATCATTCATAATATTGTCAGGAGTATTCATAAGTTCTAGTAAAGGCTTAGCAGACCACATACTAACTACAGTAACTAAAACAGTCATAATAGCAGATAGTATTAAGGAACTTGCAAAGGATTTTTTTACTCCTTCTTCATCATTTGCACCAAATCTTTGAGAAACTAACACAGCAAATCCACTAGTAACACCAATAACAAAACCATTAACTAAAAAGGCCATGGCACCAGTAGAACCAACTGCAGCTAAAGCATCAACACCAAGAAATCTACCTACAATAATTGTATCAACCATGCTATAAAATTGTTGGAAGATATTTCCTATAAGTAAAGGAATTGAAAAAGTAATAATTAATTTAACGGGACTTCCCGTAGTCATATCTTTAGTCAAATTATCCCCCCTCTTTATTAATTATTTTTTAAAGATTTTCCTTATAAATGATACCACTGGAAAATTTAATTATCAACTTTATTTCAAAATTAGAATAGTAGTTAATAATTATGTAACAACTTACAATAGTTTTTAAAAACTTCCATTTATTATATAATTAAAAGTATAAGGGGAGGTTTTTCAGTGAAAAAACATATTTCATTAATTGGAGGGTTATTAATATCTACAATTTTAATCGGTTGTAGTGAAACAAAGATTCTAGATGAAAACACAAAGAATAATATTTCAGAGAAATACACAATTACAGAAAGGAATATAGAAAATACTGATAAGGAGCATTTATTTACACCCTTATTTTATGATGTAGATACAGTATATGGTACAATGTCTCCTAATAAAGAAGCTGACTCTGATAAGTTTGCAATTCCATATTATATAGACATTGAAGGAAATATAAAAAAAGTTGAAAATGACAAATTTACAGATAACGAAATAGACTTTATAAAGGAGAATCATGGTTTTCGAAAGCAAGGAATATATATGATAGATTCAAATAAATTGAATGATAGGAAATACTATTATATGGATGTAATAGATAAAACAAAATTTGAACTTAAAGATTTTGAAATTAATAAAAACAAAATAGAAAATAAATTGAAGAGTATTGCTACAGGTGGTAGTAAAATTAATGATAATTATTATATTTTTCAATATATATCTATGGATGATGGTAATATTAGCGACACTAGAGATTTTATTATAATAGATTTGAAGAATGAAAAATATTATGTGAATAATAATGAGAAAAAAATAAAAAATTTTTACTATGATGATAACTTGAATTCAATTATAGCTATAGATGAAATTGGTAAAATGTATAAGCTTAAGTTTGATGAAAACAATATAATCTTCGAAGAATATAAAACTATAGATATTGAAAAAGTAAATTTATACAATAGAGAGACTTTTCTACTAAGTAAATTATCTAATAATAAATTGCTTATTAAAGTTAAAAATACTGAATCTAAAGAATATATGGATTACTTTAATGCAGTATATGATATTGAAACTGAGGAAGTTATTTATTTTGATAAAGAAAAAATAATATTAGATAGTTTAGAAAATACTAAATTTTATTGTATATATTATAAAGATGAGAAATATTTAGGTGAAGTATCTGAAGATGGTAATATTAATTTAATATATAAATTAGATAATGATGATGGATACAAGTATTTTTATTCAGAAGCTAATGAAGAAGGCAATAAAGTTTTCTTAACCAGGATTAAAATATCAGAAGAAAGCATAAAGAATCCTGAAAAACCTTTAATAAAAGAAGATATAAAATACTCTATATTAGAAATACAAGAAAGGTAAGTACTTATTTTATGGAAAAGAAAAAAATACTAGTGGTAGAAGATGAATACTCTATAAATGATGCAATAACTTTTTCCCTTAGAAAGGAAGGCTATGATGTTAGAAGTGTTTATAATGGTAAAAATGCTTTAGAGAGATTTAAAGAATTTAAGCCGGATTTAGTATTATTAGATTTAATGCTTCCTGATATGGATGGATTTGATATATGCAAAGAAGTTTATAATAAGGCTTACGTTATAATGTTAACTGCAAGAGGAGAAGTTATAGATAAGGTCTTAGGATTAGAGCTCGGGGCAGATGATTATATAGTTAAACCATTTGAGATTAAGGAAGTATTAGTTAGAATAAAAGCTGTATTTAGAAGGTTAGAAAAAGGCTTAAATAGAGATTTTATAGAGGAAAAGGATGAAATAATAAAAATTTATCCAAGAGATAGAAGAGTTCTTAAGGAAGGAAATGAAGTTAATTTAAGAAGAAAAGAATTTGATTTATTAAATTTTTTAAATAGTAATAGGGGAATAGTATTTTCTAGGGACGATTTATTAGAAAAGATATGGGGATACGACTATGAGGGTGATACTAGAACTGTTGATGTTCATATAAGAAGACTTAGAGAAAAACTTAATGAAGATAAGGATAATTCAGTGATCGAAACGGTATTTGGTATTGGATATGTAATGAGGTGAGAATTTGAATAAAACCTTAAAAGGTAAATTATTAATAGGGACAATAGTTTCTGTTGTCTTTATTAATATAATATTTACTATTTTTATTTCTATATTTTTAAATAAATCTTTTAAAGAAAATATTATTGAAGATATGGAGAAGATAAAAATAACTTCCATTAACACAATTAGTCAAAAAGAAATAGCTGAAGAGCCTCTATGGAAAAATTTATCACCTATAAATGAAGTTGTTCAAGGATATGTTAGTTTTTCAAATGAAGAAGGTAATATAAACCAATCAATCGGAAAGGCAGTTAATAGTGAAGAAATTAAGAGTATTATATTAGAAAGTAATAATACTAAATCTTTAATTAAGTTTAAGAATCTAAATAGATTATATTTTATAACATATAATTATCCTATTTATTTAAATGAAAGCTTTATTGGAAATTTAATAATACAAAAAGATTATACAGATAAATTTTATGAAATGATAAAAACAGTAACAATAATTATTTTAGGACAAGCTATTGTTGTAATAGCCTTAATTTTAACTATTTCATCTATAATAAAAAAATCTATAGGTCCTATTAATAAATTAAATGATTCTATGAAGGATTTTAAGCTAGGAAAAGCTATTGAGGATATAGAAATATCTAGTGATGATGAGATTTCGGATTTAGCTAAGACTTATAATTTAATGAAAAATCAATTAATAAATCAAGATAAATCTTTAAGAGAGTTTTTTAATAATGCAACTCATGAACTTAAGACACCTATTACATCTATTTCTCTTTATTCACAAATATTAAGAGATAATAATATTAAAGATATGGATGAGGAATTTATAAGTAGGGCTAGCAGTAGAATAGTTTTAGAATGTGATAAGATGAAAACCTTAGTAGAAAATATTTTAGAAACCTCTAGAGGGAATATTAATAGAAAAAAAGCAAAATCTATGTTTCTCTTAAAGGAATTAATAATTCAAATAGAAGAAGATTTTCAAATAAGAATAAATAAAAGAAGACTTAAGATAATAAATGAACTTGAAGATCTAGAATACTATGGTTGTCTTGAAGATTTTGAGCAGATTTTTGTTAATTTATTAGATAATAGTATTAAATACTCTTCTTCAAAAGAAATTGAAGTTAGGTTATTTAAAGAAGATGGAAAAATCAATCTTACTATTAAGAATAAGATTTATGAAATTCCAGAAGAAATAAAAAATATATTATTAGAACCATTTATAAAACATAATAACTTAAATGATATAAGCAAGGAGGTTAGTAGTTCAGGTTTAGGATTATATTTATGTAGTGAAATAGCTAAAGAAAATAAATGGGATTTATCATATAAAATAATTGAAGAATTTATAATATTTAAATTAAGATTATAGTATTATGTATTTCAATTATTATATAACATTGTATAATAATAAAGGCTTCTAAAGGATTCTATTATAGAATCTTTTAGAAGCTTATTTTTATAATTTAGAAAAAATGATTTCCTCTATTACTAATTATTTATTATTAATTGGATTGCTTTTCGAAACCTCTATGTTGTCGCAAATTGACTATTATAAAGATTTGCATAGAAACCATTTTTCTTTAATAAATCTTTATGATTTCCTTTTTCTATGATTTTTCCATCTTTCATAACTAAGATTAAGTCTGCTTCACGGATAGTTGAAAGTCTATGAGCGACTATAAAGGAGGTTCTACCTTCCATCAATTTATTAAAAGCTCTTTGAATATAGATTTCAGTACGAGTATCTATACTACTTGTAGCTTCATCTAAAATTAACATTGGAGGCTTTGATAACATAACTCTAGCAATACATAGTAATTGCTTTTGTCCTTGTGATAGGGAGCTATCCTCTGAAAGAATAGTATCATATCCTTTAGGTAATCTCATAATAAATTTATGAGCATGGGCAGCTTTAGCAGCTTCAATTACTTCTTCTAAGGTAGCATCTTCTTTTCCATAAGCTATATTGTCTCTTACTGATCCTGAGAATAGCCAAGTATCTTGAAGCACCATTCCATAAAGTCCTCTAGTACTTTTTCTAGTTATTTCTTCGATATCAATATTATCTATTTTAATTTCTCCAGAGCTTATATTATAAAATCTCATAAGTAAGTTAATTAAAGTAGTTTTACCACATCCAGTAGGACCTACTATTGCTATTCTTTCACCAGGATTTACCTTTAAATTAAAGTCTTGAATAAAAGGTTTATATTCATTATAAGAAAAATATAAATTATTTATATCAACATTTCCTTCACAAGTTTCTAAGCTAATTGCATTGGGCTTATCAGGAACTTCAGGAGTTTCATCTAAGATTTTAAATACTCTACTAGCAGAAGCAAAGGCAGCTTGCAATTCAGTAATAACACCTGAAATTTCATTAAAAGGCTTAGTGTATTGGTTAGCATAACTTAAGAATGCAGAAAGATTACCTATAGAAAGGTTACCATTAATAGCACTTATGGCACCAACTACACCAACTGATGCATAGACTATTCCATTAACAAATCTAGTTACTGGATTTGTTAGGGCAGAGTAAAATTGTGCTTTTTGGCCATATTTATAAAGTCTATTATTAATTTTCTCAAAATCTTCTTGAGATCTTTCTTCATAAGAAAAAGCCTTTACAATTTTTTGGTTTCCTATAAATTCTTCTACATATCCAGTTAATTCGCCACGAACTTCGGATTGCTTTCTAAACATAGAATGACAATGCTTTGCAATAGTAGAAGCAGTGAACAATGATAAAGGAGTTATTATAACTACTAAAAGTGCTATTTTAACATTTATAGATAACATAAAGATTAAAGTTCCAACTATTGTTATTACACCTGTAAATAGCTGAGAAAATCCTTGGAGTAATCCATCAGATACTATTTCAATATCATTAATGACTCCATTTATTATAGATCCGTGAGAATTTCCGTCTATATATTTAAGTGGCAAATTATTTAGCTTATTAAATACATCTATTCTTAAATCTTTTATTGTTTTATAACTTACAATATTAGTGCATCTGGTCATTATTAATTGAAATAATGAAGAAGATATTATTGTAAATAGAAGGATAATTAATATATTAATAAGTTTTTGAAAGTTTACATTTCCTTTTCCTACAATAAAGTCCACACCTTTACCGATTAATATAGGTGTTAATAAATTTAAACTAATATTAATAAGAGCACTAATAAAAGCAAAAATCATATATTTACTATAGGGTTTAGTATATTTTAAAATTCTTTTAATTATAGCAGTATTCAAAAGCTCACCTCCTAATTATTTAATTGAGAAGAATATATTTCACTATAAACTTCACAATTTTTAAGAAGATAATCATGAGTACCAATTCCAGCTATTTCACCATTATCTAAAACTATTATCTTATCAGAATTCATTATACTACTTGCTCTTTGAGAAACTATAAGTACAGTCATATCTTTAGTTTTTTCTTTTAAAGATTTTCTTAAGGCAGCATCAGTTGCAAAATCTAAGGCGCTAGAGCTATCGTCTAATATTAGGATTTCTGGTTTTTTAACTAGTGCTCTTGCAATAGTAAGTCTTTGCTTTTGTCCACCAGAAAAGTTTTTACCACCCTGTAAAACTTCAGAATTATATTTTTCAGATAAATTGTCAACAAATGAACTAGATTGAGAGATGAATAGGGCTTCCTTTATTTCATCCATAGTTGCATCTTCATTTCCCCATCTTAAATTATCTAAAAGACTTCCTTTAAATAAAACTGCCTTTTGAGGTACTATACCAATTAGGTTTCTTAAATCCTTTAAATTATAATCTTTAACATTAATTCCTCTAACTAATATGTCACCTATAGTGGAATCATAAAATCTTGGGATTAAATTAATTAAAGTCGTTTTACCAGAGCCAGTACCTCCGATTATACCTATTGTTTCATTCTTATTAATATTAAAATTTATATCTTTTAAAGAATATTCATTTGAGTCTTCATAAGAAAATGAAACATTTTTAAATTCTATCAAATAATTATTTTCATTATCTACGTTATTAGATGTTACTTCATTATCCTTAATTGATGTTTTAATATTTAATATTTCTAAAACTCTATTTGCTGAAGTTGATCCTTTAGTTAATATAACTATTAGTTGAGATAATACTATTAATGATAGGAGTATCTGAGTTATATAATTAATAAAAGCAATAACTTCGCCCTGAGTTAATGAACCTATATTTACATTAATACCACCAAACCATAATATAGCTATAATAGCTAAGTTCATAATTATATATGTGATTGGATTAAGAAGTGCAGAAATTTTACCTACATTTATAGAATTATTAGATAAATCTATTGCTGAATTTTTAAATCTTTCTTTTTCAGAGTTTTCCTTTGAAAAAGCTTTAATAACCCTAGTACCTTCAAGATTTTCTCTTGTTATTAATGATAAGTTATCTAATTTTTCTTGAATTACCTTATATAACGGAAGAGATTTACTCATTACTAAGTAAATGACTAATGCAATAAGGGGAGTAGTTATTAAGAAAATAATAGATAATTTAATATCTATGGATAATGCCATGATAATTGAACCAATTATCACAAAGGGACTTCTTGTACCTAATCTTATTAACATAGCTATACCAGTTTGGATTTGATTTATATCATTAACTAATCTTGTCATAAGAGTAGGTGTACCAATTTTATCTATTTCACTGTAAGATAGTTCATTTATATGTTTGTATAACTTGCTTCTAATTGAAGTCCCAGCTCCTTGGGAGGCAATAGAAGCATAATATTGACAAACGAGAGCAAATAAAAGTCCTACAATCCCCAAGAGAATAAGAATTCCTCCCATTTTAAATACATAATTAATATCTTTATTATAAACTCCAATATCTATTATTTTAGCCATTACTAGGGGAATGAATAATTCTAGTATAGCTTCAATTAATTTAAATATTGGACCGAGTATTGATTCTTTTTTATAATCTTTCATAAAATAAATAAGTTTTAACAATATTATCAATCCTTTTCCTTAGATGTTTAGATATTATTATAGCATTTTTTAGTATTTAAATAAAAATTATATTGAATAATCATAATATATAAGTAGTATTATTATGTTAAATATAAGTTAAAACTATAACTTTTAATTATTTTTATGTTAATATTTTAGTTAGTACAATTTAACAATAGAGGTGTAATCGATGAATTTTGCTAAAAATTTTTTAAAAGGTGTAGCTATAAGTATATCTCAATTAGTTCCAGGAGTAAGTGGTGGAACAATTGCTATGATATTAGGAATATATGATAGGCTTCTTCATGCAGTTAATAATATTTTTAATGACTTTAAAAACCAATATAAATTATTATTACAAGTTGGTATAGGGGCTATAGTTGGAATATTCTTATTTAGTAATATAGTTAAAACATTATTTGATACTTTTCCAATTCCAATAGGTTATCTATTTATAGGTGTCATTTTAGGTGGTGCACCACTTATGTTTAAGAAAGCTACTGTTAAAGGCTTTAATAAGAAGAACATCCTATTTTTAGTTTTAGGCATTATAATAGTTCTTATGATGGGTACTCCAGATAATGATGCTTCATCAATTATAACTACATTAAGCCTTTTAAATTTCATTTGGCTTTTTATAGGCGGAGTGGTAGTAGCAGTTGCACTAATATTACCAGGAATAAGTGGATCTTTTATGCTGTTTGTACTAGGGCTTTATAATACAGTAATAACTGCGGTTTCACAGTTTAATATTCCAATATTAATACCTATTGCTTTAGGAGGGATTTTTGGTGCTTTATTAAGTGCAAGAATAATTGAGAGCTTATTAATTAAGTATCCAGAGCAAACGTATATATTAATATTCGGATTTATATTAGGATCGGTATTTTCAGTATTTCCAGGTTTCGATGGATTAAACAGTGTAATAGGAGTATTCTTAGGAATCCTAGGATTCATATTTACATATTACATAAGTAGAAATGAATAAATGAGGGCTAATAAATAAGTCCCAATTAATAATTTAGGAAACAATTTGTTTCAAATAAGAAAGATAACAATATAAAAGGTGCTGTCGCACAATGAAAAATTAAGAATGAATAATGAAAAATTAATGAAAAAACTCCTTAAGGAGTTTTTAAAAGAAGTTAATTTTAGTAATTCAGTAAGAATTACATCAATAATTCTTCATTTTTAATTTTTAATTCTTAATTTGGGCTGTTTGTGCGACAGCCCCTTTTTACTAAATTCTATGATTGTAACAAATGTCAGTAAAATATTTGTGAAAACTTAGGTCTTTTGTAAGCTCTGGATGAAAAGAGGTAGCCAATATAGTATTATATTCTAATTTTTTTATATAGATTTCATGTTCTAGGAAAGCACCTTGAAGAGCTAATATTCCTATATTTAATTTACCAGCCTCTATTTGCATATTTATCCTCTAGGCTTTCGATAGTTTGCCCTTTCATTGCTTCACCAAGACCAGATGAAACATTAGCTAGTATTTTAGGATCATTATAGTAGGTGACAGCTTGAACTATAGCCTTAGCTCTTTCTTCAGGATTTTCAGATTTAAATATTCCAGAACCAACAAAAACACCATCACTACCTAGTTGCATCATTAAAGCTGCATCTGCAGGAGTAGCAATACCGCCAGCTGCAAAGTTTACAACAGGAAGTTTGCCATTTTCATGTACATATAAAATTAAATCATAAGGAGCATTAAAATCTTTAGCAATAGACATAAGTTCTTCTTTAGATGCAGATTGAACTTTTTTAATATCTGAAGTCATAGTTCTCTGATGCCTTACTGCTTCAATAACATTACCAGTTCCAGCTTCTCCTTTAGTTCTTATCATAGAAGCACCTTCACCTATTCTTCTTAAGGCTTCACCTAAATTTCTTGCTCCACATACAAAAGGAGACTTAAAATCATGTTTATTAATGTGATATAAATCATCTGCTGGTGTCAAAACTTCACTTTCATCAATGTAATCTATAGATAAGCTTTCAAGTATTTGGGCTTCTACAAAATGACCAATTCTTACTTTAGCCATTACAGGGATGGAAACTGCTTCTTGAATTTCTTTAATCATATTTGGATCAGACATTCTAGCAACACCTCCTTCTTTTCTTATATCAGAAGGAACTCTTTCAAGAGCCATAACAGCACATGCTCCAGCTTTTTCTGCGATAATTGCTTCTTTAGCATTAGTAACATCCATTATTACTCCGCCTTTTAACATTTGTGCAAGATTCTTATTTAACTCATATTTACTCATAAAAAACTCCTTTAAAATTATACCTGTAATTACATTAAATTGATAATAATACTAAGGTTTATTTATTGCAAATGTAACGATACAAATATAAATAAGTTTCTAAATATTCTATAATGTTGTATTTATATAAATAATTAAAAAAACTATAATTTTTTATGATAAAAGTGTTTACAAAAAATGGATTACTGTATATAATAATAAAGTAATGTTATTAAATCTATTTAAGGAGGTAGAGATATGTTAATTAATTTAATGAAAATTAAGAACAAAAATAAATATAGAGAATATTTTATTAGTAGCTCTACCAGTAGGGATAGTTTATAATTTTTCAGAAAAAATTTAAATTATTTAGTATACTACCATGAGTTATTATGCTCATGGTTTTTTTATGCATTTTTTTATCATAAGAGTGATATTTTAATGACCCTGGGTAACTAGGGTCATTTTTATATAAAAATAAATTAAAGGAGGATATTGTAAAATGAGTAATTCAACAAGAAATCAAAATGAAATAAGGGAAGGTAATAGAAATGGAGGGTTTTTACATGTTCGTTGGCGGAGAATTTGTTAATACTAATATAGTTAATAGTAAAAAAGAAACTATGGAATTTGAAAAATACTGTAAGGATGAAGGGATAAGTTCAATTCACCTTAGAAGAGAAATTTGTAAATCATGTAGTATTAAGAGAAAAGAATTTATTAAAAGGATACTAGGATTAATAAAAAAGATAATGAAATATAGAAGAAATAGACTATTAAGCTAATAATAAATAATCCGAGGTCTTTCAACTTAGGTATAAATTGAGATAAATATGAGCTAATAAAAGCTTCTAGTTGTATAAGTAAAGTTTCCTTGTAACTTGTATTCAAGTTATTAAACTTATATTGTCTGGAAGTTTTTTATTATTTAAATTGGTAATATTTTATTGAAAACGAATATCATTTGATTGACAAATAAAGATTATAAGAATATAATTAGTTAGAAGTCTAACAAAAGTGCAGGTGTAAAAAATGAGTGAAATAAAACATGTAGGAAGACAAATTAATAAACTATCTCATAAAATTAAAAGAAGAATAGGAAAAGTCGGATTAGAACATGGAATAAGTGGTATGCAAGTAAAAATTTTAGGCTTTATATATATAAATTCTTCAAAGAGAGATATATTTCAAAAAAATATTGAAGAAGAATTCGATATTAGAAGGTCTTCTGTAACAAGTGTACTTAACTTAATGGAAAAAAATGAACTTATTAAAAGATGTAGTGTTTCAGAAGATGCGAGACTTAAAAAAATTATAATTACAGATAAGGGAATTGAAGTAAATAAATTAGTTTATAAAGAAATAGTTAAAATAGAAGAAATTATATCTAATACCCTTTCAAAAGATGAATTAGATATCTTTATTTGTAATTTAGAGAGGTTAAATAAAAATTTAAGTGAATAGCTTTTATTTAATTATTTGGTTAGAAATCTAACAAAAATTTTTAGAAGTAAATAATTATATTAAACAAAAGGAGGAATAGTATGATAAAAAAATTAGCGAGCTATGTAAGAGAGTATAAAAAAGATTCAATTTTAACTCCAATTTTAATAGCTTTTGAAGTAATACTAGAAGTTATTATTCCAGTTTTAATGGCAATGATTGTTGATAATGGAATAGTAAACAGTGATATGAAATATGTAACTATAGTTGGAGTAATAATGTTAATTATGGCATTCTTTTCATTAACATTTGGGGCTGCTGCTGGAAGAACAGGGGCTAAAGCTTCAACAGGTTTTGCTAAAAATTTAAGAAAAGCAATGTTTTACAATATACAAGACTTTTCATTTGCAAATATAGATAAATATTCTACAGCAGGTCTTATTACAAGATTAACAACAGATGTTACAAATGTTCAAAATGCTTATCTTATGATAATAAGAACCTTTGTAAGAGCACCATTTATGCTTATATCTGCCATGGTTATGAGTTTTTATATTAACTCTAAAATGGCATTAATATTCTTAGGAACGATAATATTCTTATCAATAGCTCTATATATGATCATTTCTAATGCTCACCCAATATTTAAAAGTGTATTTAGAAAATATGATGATTTAAACGCTAGCGTTCAAGAAAACTTAACTGGTATAAGAGTAGTTAAAGCTTATGTAAGAGAAGACTATGAAATTAATAAGTTCCATAAAGCTTCTAAGAATCTATATGATAGATTTATAAAAGCAGAAAAATTAATAATATTAAATGCACCAGTTATGCAATTTAGCATGTATACAATACTTCTTTTATTCTCATGGTTTGGAGCAAAGTTTATAGTTTCAAGCACAATGACAACAGGAGAGCTTATGAGTTTATTTGCTTATGCAGGTAATATACTTATGAGTCTGATGATGATATCTATGGTTCTTGTTATGGTAACAATGGCTAAATCATCAGCAGAAAGAATTGTTGAAGTTTTAGAAGAAGAAAGTACATTAAAAAATGGAGAAAATCCTATATTTGAAGTAAAAGATGGTTCAATAGAATTTAACAATGTTAACTTTAGTTATAGTGATGATAAAGAAAATTTAAGTCTAGATAATATAAATTTAAAAATAAAATCAGGTGAAACTATAGGAATAATAGGTGGAACTGGAAGTGCAAAATCAACTTTAGTTCAATTAATACCAAGGCTTTATGATGTAACAAGTGGTAGTGTTAAAGTTGGAGGTATTGACGTAAGAGAATATGATATAGAAACTTTAAGAAATGCTGTATCAATGGTACTTCAGAAAAATGTATTATTTTCAGGTACTATAAAAGAAAACTTAAGATGGGGTAATAAAGAAGCTTCAGATGAAGAATTAATAAATGCATGTAATGCAGCTCAAGCAAGTGAATTTATAGAAACTCTACCAGATAAATATGATACTTATATAGAACAAGGTGGTACTAACGTATCTGGGGGACAAAAACAAAGACTTACTATAGCAAGAGCATTGCTTAAAAATCCTAAGATCTTAATCTTAGATGATTCAACTAGTGCAGTTGATACTAAAACAGATGCTTTAATAAGAAAGGCATTTAAAGAATCTATACCTAATGTTACTAAGATTATCATAGCACAAAGAATTTCTTCAGTAGAAGAAGCAGATAAGATAATAGTATTAGATGATGGGAAAATAGATGGTTTTGGAACACATAAAGAATTATTAGAAAAAAATGAAATATATAAAGATGTTTATAAAGGACAAATGAAGGGAGCTGGTAGTGATGAAGTCTAATATTAAGAGAAACAACTTTGGACAAAAGGGACCAGGCCCTATGAGAAAAAGTAAAAATCCAATGAAGACACTAAAAAGGCTTTTAGATTATGTATTTAAAGAAAACAAGTTTAAATTTGTTTTAGTAGTTGGCCTGATTTTAATTAGTTCCCTTGCAACTGTATCAAGTACTTTGTTTTTAAAGACATTAATAGATGATTATATAACTCCATTTTTAGGGCAAGCGAATCCTAGCTTTACACCTTTGCTAAAAGCAATAGGAATTATGGCAATTATATATTATACTGGAGCATTAGCCACATATCTTTTTAATAGAATTATGGTATTTGTGGCACAAGGTAGTCTTAAAAAAGTAAGAGATGATATGTTCGAGCATATGGAAAAGTTGCCTATTGGATATTTTGATACTCATTCACATGGTGAAATAATGAGCCTTTATACTAATGATACTGATACCTTAAGACAAATGATTAGTCAAAGTTTACCTCAACTTATTTCATCTGTAATAACAGTAATTAGTGTATTTATTTCTATGATAATCTTAAGCATACCATTAACTTTTGTTGCTTTATTTATGATGTTTGTAATATTTAAAACAATAAAAGTTATAGGCGGAAAAAGTGCAATGTACTTTGGTAAGCAACAACAGGATTTAGGAACAATAAATGGTTATATAGAAGAAATGATGGAGGGGCAGAAGGTTGTAAAAGTCTTTTCACATGAAGAAGTAACTAAAAATAAGTTTGATGAATTAAATGAAAAACTTAGAGATAGTGCGGATAAAGCCAATACATTTGCAAATATTTTAATGCCTATAATGGGTAATCTAAGTTATATAAATTATGTATTAACTGCAATAGTTGGCGGTGTTTTAGCAATAGGAGGAATTGGTGGATTTACAATTGGATCATTAGCATCATTCCTTCAACTTACTAGAAACTTAAATCAGCCTATAGGTCAAATGTCACAGCAATTTAATGCAGTTATAATGGCTCTTGCAGGAGCAGAGAGAATATTTGAAATGCTAGATCAAAAGCAAGAAGTTGATGATGGTTATGTAACATTAGTTAATGCTAAAATAGATGAAGAAGGAAATATAGAAGAAGTGAAGGATCGTACTGGTATATGGGCATGGAAGCATCCACATAGTGATGGTACTATAACTTATACTAGAATGCTTGGAGATATGGTATTTGATGATGTTGACTTTGGATATAATGAAAAGAAAACTATACTTCATAATATAACTCTTTTTGCACAGCCAGGTCAAAAAGTTGCCTTTGTTGGTTCAACAGGTGCTGGTAAGACTACTATAACTAATTTAATTAATAGATTCTATGATATTCAAGATGGAAAGATAAGATATGATGGAATTAATATTAATAAAATTAAGAAGGATGACTTAAGAAGGTCCTTAGGTATAGTACTTCAAGATACACATTTATTCACTGGAACCGTAGCAGATAATATAAGATATGGTAAATTAGATGCAACTGACGACGAAGTAAAAGCTGCTGCAAAGTTAGCAAATGCAGATACATTTATTAAGCATTTACCTCATGGGTATGATACTAAAATAACTGGAGATGGATCAAATCTTTCCCAAGGACAAAGACAGTTACTTGCAATAGCTAGAGCAGCAATTGCAAACCCACCAGTATTAATATTAGATGAAGCTACCTCAAGTATTGATACAAGAACTGAGGCTCTAGTTCAAGAAGGCATGGATAAGTTAATGGAAGGTAGAACTGTTTTTGTAATAGCTCATAGACTGTCAACAATTAAAAATTCTGATGTTATTATGGTTATGGAACAAGGAAGAATAATAGAACGTGGAAGTCATGATGATTTAATTGAAAAGAAGGGTAAGTATTATCAATTATATACAGGAGCCTTCGAATTGGAATAGATTCAAAATAAAATCAAATTAAGAAAAGATAAAAGTGTTAAAAAGCTAGAATTTAGATTTTTAACACTTTTTTTTTTGAGAGCTTGGACATATATAAAATTTATTAATTATAATTTTATATAAAATCATCGTAAATGATAATAAGTAATAGAAAAAACTTGAGATTTTTTTCAACTATATTAATATAATAATATACAATAATTATGGAGGAATACTTATGGATATAAAAATTAGAATGGCAGAAGAAAAAGATGTAGAAGAAATATTAGGAATATATGCTCCTTACATAAAGAATACATCAATATCATTTGAATATGAAATTCCAACAATTGATGAATTTAAGAATAGATTTTATGGAATAAAAGAAAACTATCCTTATTTGGTTTGTACAATAGATAATGAGATAGTTGGATATGCATATTCAAATAGACATGCGGAAAGAGCAGCATATATGTGGAATGTAGAATTTTCAATATATATTAAGGATACATATTTACGTTATGGTATTGGAAAGGCATTTTATACAGCACTAATTGAAATATCTAAACTTCAAAATGTTAGAAATATTTATGGTGTAATTACAGAAAATAATATTAAAAGTGAAAAGTTACACGAATATTTTGGGTTTAAAAAATTAGGTGTGTTCCATAAAACTGGATATAAATTTGGAAAATGGCTAGATGTTATTTGGTATGAAAAAGATATTGCTGAATCTGATGAAGCTCCAAAACCAATAATTCCAATTAAAGATATAAGTTTTAGTGATATTCAAAATATCTTAGATAAATCCCGAAAATTAATTAGGGCAGTCTAATAAATATTAATAAGTGGTTTCCTTATATTTAAGAAGCCATTTTTTTATTGTTAAAATAATTGTCACCTAAAACAAAATAATGGTTGACTATTACTAAATTAGAAAGTATTATAATAAATATATTAGATAAAGAATATAGAACTTAAATTTTGTTAGTAATAATTTTAAGAAGTTAAAGAAAAGAGGTGATAATTTTGAAAATAAATGAATTAACTAAAATGTCAATATGTATAGCAATAATATGTGTAGCAGCATATATTTCATTTCCACTACCTTTTTCACCTGTAATGATCACTGCCCAAACTATAGCAATTAATTTAGTTGCACTAATACTTACTCCTAAGCAATCATTTATAGCTGTATTATTATATATATTATTAGGAGCTTTCGGATTACCTGTTTTTTCAGGAGGAACTAGTGGTTTTGGTAAGCTATTTGGTCCAACAGGAGGTTTTATTTTAGGATTTTTAATTATAACCCCATTAATGAGTTATTTTAAAGGAAAAACTTATAACTTTAAAAGATATTTATTTGTAACTATGATTATTGGAATGATTTTATTATACGCCATTGGTGCAATTTTTATGAGCATACTTCAAAAAATCAGTATTGTACAAGCTTTATCATTAGCAGTATTTCCTTTTATAGTTGGGGACATATTCAAATGTGTTTTAAGCTCATTTTTAGCAGTTAAATTAAATAAAGTTATTAATAAATAAATTTATATTTAGTAAAAATCCTTTAAATAGCTAGGTAGAGCTTGCAGAGAATATAAGATAGTATGGCGAATATCAATATATGACAAAAATATATTGATAAACAATAAATAATTATTGACTTTAGTTAGTGGTTTTATTATTCTTATTATATAAGGTAATTATTTCAATTACTTGTAGGAGTATAAGGAGAATAATATAAAAATGGATAATAAGAAATTTCTATTAAAGTTAAAGAAATCATGGTTTGTTATTTTAGTACTATTCATATTAATAAGATGTATTCTTAATCCTCAAGGTATAAAAGTTTTATTGTTTAATATAAGTCCAAATTTTATTAATTTAATTTTATTTTTAGGGATTCTAATATTTCCAATTATATTTTGGGTTCCTGAAAAGAGAGAAGTTAAATGGATAAAAATTAGTTATAATATAATAGCTTCAATAATTATGGTATTAAGTTTAATAATATATGTATTTTTATTTAGTGAAATAAAGTATTTTAATTTTACATCACCTAATGGAAATAGAACATTAGTAGTAGAGGAGGATTCTTTTTTACTATCAGGAAGAAGTTATTTTTATGAAAAGAAGTTTGGTATATTTATTAAGTCTTTAAGTAAAGAAATATCAACAGATGATGGATTTAGACCATTTTCTACTGATAGTTATCGTTTGACATGGAAAGATGAAGATACTGTAAAAATCGAATATGATTTTGGAAGTGCTGGGATATGGAAGAATGAAAGGATTGACTTTAAAAGGAGTAATTAATTTATAAATTTTATTATTAATATTCACAATAATTTTAATTACAATGACTATACCATAAATTAATAAACATATATAATAGAAAAACAGGTAAAACTTATATGAAGTTTTACCTGTTTAATTACTTTAATTAACTTTACATAAGTTAATTAATAACTAATTATTTTAATAATAATTAAGAAGGGGAGTTATTTATATTTCTTTTTTAGTCTTTTTATCTTGAAGAATATTTATAAACAAAACTATAGCTAAAGCTATTACTGATAATAAAGAAACTTCAATTAATTCAATAGAGTTTTTTAATATATTTATTTCTTTATAAGTATTGAATACTAGTGCTAATATATAAGTGAAAATAGAATAAATTATATATTTTATAACATATTCTATAATTATTTTAAATTTTGCAGTGTAGATTTCTTTTCTATCTATAGGAATAATATCATATTTTCTTAATATGAATACTCTTTTTCCTTGTTCTTTTATCCAAAAAAGATGAAAATTTAAATACATAATTAGAATGACTATACCTAAGATTAGGGGATAGCTAATAAAGGAAAGAGGTTCAGCTTTAAGACCTTTACCAAATATTACTTTATGCCTAGTGATATCTGATTGCACTGTAATAAAGTAATAAAATAAAAAACCAAATAATAGTAGACCTTGATAATTGTATTTTATTCTTTCTTTTTCCTTATCTATAAAACTCATATTTATGCCTCCTTAGAGTAAATCACTGATAGTAAATTTCTTATTTAAAGATTTTTCTATTTTTTTTCTCTTAAATTCATCTTCAAGAGCTTCCTTAGTATCATTAATGATAATTTTTCCATTATCAAGAATTATTATATAATCAGCAATTTTATCAAGATCGCTTGTTATGTGAGTAGACATAAGAATTCCTACATCTTGATTTAATATATCTTGTAACATATTTAAAAAATCCTTTCTAAATACAGGGTCAAATCCTGCTGTTGGTTCATCTAATAGAAGAAATTTTGGACTATGTGCCATAGCAAAGCATATTTGAAACTTCATTTTCATACCTTTTGAAAATTGATATAGAGGTTGTCCTTTAGGTAAGTTCATCTTATCTAGCCAAAGATAGAAGTTATTCATATCCCATTTTTTAAAATACTCTCCAAGTAACAATCCATTTTCATAAGCCGTTTTATCAAGAAAGAAGGTGAGTTTTTCAGATACTAAACCTATTTCTTCTTTTGCCTTAGATGGGTTTTTCTTAATATCTATATCATTTACAAAGATTTTTCCTTTAAAATCATCATCAATTCCTGCTAAGATATTAATAAGAGTAGTCTTACCTGCACCATTGACACCTATAAGTCCTGTTAGATATCCTGATTCAATATTAAAAGAAATAGATTTTAATGAGAAATCTTTATAACTTTTATTAACATCTTTACATTTTATTATATAAGGCATTTTAATTATCTCCCTTCATATAAAGTCTTTAAAATATCTTGCATATCTATTAATTTAAGACCTAGTTTTTTACCTTCTTTAATCAAATTATCAAATTGATCTTCGAATTCTTTATATTGGGCTTCTTTAAGTTTTTCACGATTTGGTTCTTTTATATAAAATCCTTTTCCAGGTACTGAGTATATTAATCCTTCTTTTTCTAATTCTTCATATGCACGTTTTGTTGTAATAACACTAATTTGCAAATCTCTTGCTAAAGATCTAATAGAAGGTAGCATATCACCTGGAATAATGTCTTCTTTAATTATTGAGTTTTTTATTGATTTAATTATTTGTTCATAAATTGAAAGATTACTTTCATTATCTAAAATAATATTCATTAAAGACCTTCTTCCTTATCTGGTATTTGCCTATATACATCTTCAAAAGAAAGGGATTTTCTTATAAGTGGAGATGCACATTTATAAATTACATAGATATTTATTATAAATGTTATTAGCCAACCAAATAGAATAAAAATATTAGAGTTAATTTTAATAGTATTTAAACTATAAAATACTATAGTTTCTAAAAGAAGCATAGGAAAGAAATAGTAATTAATAATTTCTTCCTCTTTAGTATAGATAATATAGCCATTTTTATCTTTTTTCTTTAAACCTTCTTCGCCTATACCAACTTTTAAATTAAAAGTTATTATTAAAAATAACATTAGACTAAATTCAATTATATTTTGAATTAGCCCTTTATTTATAAAAAATACACCGACCATAAAGTAGGTAGAGAGAAATATAAATATAAAACCAAGTATTACTTTTATTAATAATTGAAGATACATATATTTCATTTTATCCTTATCTGAAGCAGGACATACAAACATGGCCTTACTTAGTCTAAGGGGAATTTTTTTTGATATAAAAAATAAAGTAAGAATATATATTATGTTAGTAACTGAAATGATTATATTTTGTGTTTGTTCAGATGCAAATACTTGATATACAGACTCTTTTGTAGCTTCTTGAGTTGTCATAACAATAAAAAATGAAATAGTATAAATAGCTATAAAATACATAAAAATAGTATAAAGCAATATGCTAACCCATGATTTTTTAAAGCTAATAAATAAATCGTTTAACACAATTTTAAGCATATGAATAGCCTCCTTTTTCTAAGTAGTACATAATATCTTCTATATTAGGAACTTTTAATTTATAAGTTTTATAATCTTCACCTTTAACTTTTTCTATAAAAGCAGAATTGTGATATTCTCCGTATTCTCTATAGATAATTTTAGAATAATTAAGGTTTTCTATTTCTTCTTTATTTCCTTGTATTATTAAATATTTATCTTTGAGGCTTTCTTTATTTAAATAGAAAAATAATTCCCCATTATTAATTAGAGCAATATAATCTCCAACTTGATCAAGGTCTTCAGTAATATGTGTTGAAAATATAACACTTCTGGTACCATCTTCAACTAATTCTTGCATATATCTTATAAGGTCTTTTCTAAAGGCAGGATTTAATCCAGCAGAAGGTTCATCCATTATAAAAAGCTTTGCATCATGTGATAGGGCAAAGGCTAATTGAAATTTAATTTTTGATCCAGTTGATAACTTGCCAAGCTTTTTATTGATAGGAATATCGAAACGATCACAAAATTTTAAAAATAATTCTTTATTAAACTTGCTATAAAGACTTCCGAAAGTTTTGGCATTACGAATTACTGTCATAGTATTTTCAAACATATTTTCATCAAGTACAAATCCTATTTGATCCTTGACTTCTCTTTCGTTATTATCCATTGATAATCCGTTTACCTTTACTATACCAGAATCTTTCTTATATATATTTAAGATAGTATTAATTAAAGTTGTTTTACCAGAGCCATTTACACCTATTAGACCCATTATATATCCAGGTTCTAAACTAATATTAATATCTCTTAGATGCAAATCTCCAAGCTTTTTTTCTAGATTATTGATTTCAAATAAATAAGACATAAGCTTCTCCTCCTTAACAGTATATATACTGTTTATATCTATATATACAGTATATACATAGATTTTTTAAGAGTCAAGTAATTATTGGTAATAATTTTTGTGGTTTGCTATAATATAGAAATAGTAGAGAGTGTTTAATGAAGAATAGAGGGTAGGTAGATGGATTTTAAAGATATTAGAGTTAAATCTCAGAGTATAGTATTGAAGAAGTACTTAGATGAAAATGATATAAAACTAATTGGAAGTCTAGAAGATATTTGCATAAAAGAAGATAATATAAATTTTAAACTAGAGCTAGAATACAGAACAGAAATAAAAAAAGAATATGATAAATCTTTAAATGATATAAATGAAATTTTGTATTACTTAAATGACGAGCTAATTGGGTATGTTGGAATTTCATCCTTTAGTAGAAATATTGCAGAAATTAATGGAATGGTTCATCCAGGGTTTAGAAGAAAAGGCATATTTACAAGAATTATTGAAATGGGATTAGAAGAATGTAGGAAAAGAAATTTTAAAGAAATCTTATTACTTAGTGATGATAAGTCTATTTCAGGTATAAAGTTTATTGAAAATATAGAGGCTATATACTCATTTTCAGAATGCAAAATGACATGCTTAGAGTGGAAAGTAAAAGAAATAAATAATGAAAGTATATTTGTAAAAGCAAATAATAAGAATGCAAAAGATATAGATATGTTAAATACTATATTTTTTAATGATGTAAGCAGTGAAATAATTTTACCTGAAGATGAAGAGAAAAATAATCATATAACTTATCTTATTAAGATTCAGGATAAGTTAATTGGAAAGATAAAAGTTAGTATAGAAGAAAATTCAGCCTATATAAGTGGCTTTGGTATTATTCCAGAATATAGAGGAAAGGGATTTGGTAAAGCTTCTTTAGTAAAAGTTTTAAATAATTTAAAGAGTGAAAATATAAGTAAGGTCGAATTAGATGTAGAAGTTAAGAATAAGAGTGCATTAAACTTATATAAGTCTTGTGGGTTTAAGGAAGGGTCAATTATGAATTACTATAGAGTTAAATAAAAGGCGAATACAAAGGCAAATATGAATTTAATAGGCTCCATAATTAATGCCTTCAAATTTTCCTACATATGCTTATGTAATATTCTTTATAGAATTTTACATAAGCATTTTTCATTCTTTCATTTTGCCTTCCTTAATTAATAAAAATCAAAGAATTTTATTAAATTTGTCAATTAGATCTTTGAGGTGTGTGTGAAAACTTTCTTTTTAAATATGAGGATTTTTATAATTAAGGTAGAATTAAGGTTGGTTAAATTTAACATTAAGATAAGCATATTAAAATTTACTTATAAAGCATATGAGGTGATTGGATATGAGTAAATTTGTAGTTGAAACTAAAAGATTAGTTAAGGTTTTTAGTGATGTAAAGTCAGTTGATAATGTTGATTTAAGAGTAAGAGAAGGGGAAGTATATGGGTTTCTAGGTCCTAATGGGGCAGGTAAATCAACTACTATAAAGATGATTTTAGGATTGATAAAACCTAATTCAGGAGAAATAAATGTTTTCGGAAAATCAATAGATAAAAATAGGGAGGATATATTAAAGGATATAGGTGCCTTAGTTGAAAATCCATCATACTATGGACATTTAACTGCTTATGAAAATCTTGATATATTAAGACGTGTTCTTAATTTAAAAAAAGAAGAAATAGAGGATAAGTTAAGTTTAGTAGGATTATGGAATGTAAGAAATAAAAAGGTTAAGGAATTTTCATTAGGAATGAAGCAAAGATTAGGTATTGCTGAGGCTCTTATGGGTGATCCAAAGCTTTTAATATTAGATGAACCAACTAATGGATTAGATCCAGCAGGAATAATAGAAATTAGATATTTAATTAAAAAATTAGTTGATGAAAAGAATATAACAATTATAATTTCAAGTCATATATTAAGCGAAATAGAATTAATAGCTACAGAAGTGGCAGTTATAAATAAAGGTAAACTATTATATCAAGGTTCCTTAGAAGATTTAAAGAAGAATTCAAGTAATGAGGTAATAATAGGTTTAGAAAATCATGAAGAAAAAGATGAAGTAATGAAGTTGTTATCTTCTAGGGGTTATAAGGCTTTAGAAGAAGGTGGAAAGTTTAAAATTATGGGAAATAGCTTACGTGCATCAACAATATGTAAGGAGTTAGTTATGGCTGGCTATGATTTAAATTATTTATCTCAAGAAAAGAGCTCTTTAGAGGAAATATTCTTAGGTTTAACTAAGGAGGATGAAATATGCTAATTAACTTATTAAAAAATGAATTTACAAAAGAAAAAAGGAACCTAGTAATTTTATTTATATTAGCAATACCACTTGGGGTAGCTTTCCTTTTATGTGTAGATTTTATTATTAGATATGAAAGTTGGTTATTACCACAAGCTATGGAAAAAGGCTTAACTTCTTGGCAGGTATTAGTTAAGGAACAGAGAATCCTATACTTCAACGATTTTATGCCTTTATTTTCAGCTTTAATACTAGTGACATTATTTGAATGTGAATATAGAAATAATTCGTGGACATTTTTATTAACTCAGCCTATAAAAAGAAGCAAAATTCTTCTTTCTAAATATATAGTTGCAGCTTTTTATTCAACGACTATGTTGTTATTAAATGTTATTTCTTTAGTAATAGTAGGTTTAATATTTAAATTTAAGGAGCCAATCCCATATAAGTTTTTTATAATTATGTTTTTTGTTCAATTAATATCTTCTTTAGTAATAATGATAATACATTTATTTTTAAATATTAAGAATAAGAACTTATTAGTCTCTTTAGGAATTGCAGCTGTATTAAGCATTATATCTTCAAATATATATTTTAGTGATTATTTTATTAAATATCTTAATCCTTATGGGTTTTCATTATTTTCTATAACTCAAGGTAGAAATGAAATGTTAATACTGTTTATTATTTCAGGGTTAATATTATTAATAGGACCTAAGCTCATAAAAAGATATTTTTATAATAAGGAAATGTATTAAGGAGTGATATATATGGAATTATTTAGAGTAGAATTATTAAAATTAAAAAGAAGCTCTTTATTAACTTTAGGACTTATTTTTCCAATATTAATTGTTATTTTTACATTTAGTAAAGTACCTGGAATACAGAAGGTAGTTGATATGAGCTCTAGTGAAGCGTTGTATATGTTTTCCTCAATAGCATTTATAACTTTATTTTTACCACTTTATATTATTTATATTGCTTGTACTGTAACAAAGGTAGAAAATGAAAGTAATGGATGGAAAGGATTAATGCTATTACCAATTAAAAAATCTAATATATATATTTCTAAATATAAAGTGATGCTATTGTTATTAATTATTACTTCTTTATCATATATGCTTTCAGTAAATATTTCAGGATTTATCTTAGATAGAAACTTTAATTTTTTATTAGAATCAGTTTTCTATTCAATTCAAACTTTAATAGCAACTTTACCAATAATAACATTACTATTTATAATAGGGAGAAGATTTATAAGTATAATACCAGTAATAACTACAGGAGTAGTAATGCTTATTACTAATATTTTCATAGCTCAAAGTAAGTTTTGGATATATGCACCTTGGACATATTCTATGATGGTATCAGGAGGGGCTATAAGTGAAGTTGAAAGATATATTGTGTTATCAATTTCTATTATTTTAACAGCAGTACTTTTTATTGTAGATTTTATTGATTTTACTAAATCCGATATTAAGTAAAATATGAATATGTTAAAATATAACTAAGAGTTTGGAGGGAGTGTATAATGCCTAATAATATATTAGATAAAAAAATATTGATTATAGATGATGAAAAAGAACTTTTAGTTTTATTAAAAGAGGTTTTTAATAAGGAGGGTTTCATTAATATTTATGAAGCTGATAATGGAATTGATGGAATACTAAGTGCTAAAGAAAATAATCCAGATATTATTATATTAGATGTTAATATGCCAGATATAGATGGATATAAAGTATGTGATAGAATAAGACGATTTTCCTTATCTCCTATAATCTTCTTAACTGCAAGATCTGAAGATGAAGAAAAGATTATTGGGTTAGAAGCTGGTGGAGACGACTATGTTACTAAACCTTTTAATATTAAAGAGCTAGTCTTAAGAGTTAAATCTCAACTTAGGAGGGGTAGCCTTATTAGTGAAAATAAAGATAGCAAATATAGTTTTGGAAATATTACTATAGATGAAGAAGCTGGAGAAGTATATAAGGGAAATGACAATATATCTCTTACTGCAAAAGAATACTCATTAATATTATTTTTAGTAAAAAATAAAAACAAGGTATTTAGTAAAACATCACTTTGCGAAAATATATGGGGATATGAGTATGATGGTTATGACAATACAATAATGGTTCATATCAGACATTTAAGAGAAAAGCTTGAAGATAATCCAAGCGAACCAAAGCATATAAAAACTTTAAAGGGGATTGGCTATAAGCTAGTTGATTAATATGAAATTAAAATTAACATTAAAATATGTTTTATCAATGATTATGGTTTTTTATATTACTATGATTGTTTATACTATTTTAAACCTAGTGATATATAAGGGGAATTTTTCCTTTGGTGAGGAGGTTTTTAACTTATCATTTAGTACTGGCGAATTTGCACTAGAATATGTAAAAGATTTAGAAGAAAATAATGAATTAAGATTAAGTGATGAAAATATTGATAAATTAATAGATAATAATATTTGGATACAGGTTTTAAATAAAGAAAATAAAGAAGTTTATCAGGCTAATAAACCTGATAATATACCTATAAGTTATAGTACCTCTGATTTAGTAGATTTTATAACAGATCCTTGGGGTAGCAGTGCTCCTACAACTATTACTACTAATAAAGTAGTTAATGAAGGTGAAGAATATATGCTTTTAGTAGGGTTTCCTATAGAGAAAGTTTATAGATATAGGATGACATTTACTGATGAAAGTATGTTATATCATTTAAGTATTATAGTTTTTGCTTTAATATTAATGACTATTGTAGCTTATATATTTAGTAGGCATTTAGTAAAGCCAATGGTTTCAGTAGTTGATGATATTGATGATTTAAAAAATGGGGTATATAAGAATAAACCTATAAAAAATGGTGTTTTTGAAGAAGTAAGTAAGAATATAAATGAATTATCAAATGTATTAAAGGAAAATGAAATAAAACGAAAAGAGATAGACAAGGTTAGGGAAGAGTGGATAGCAAATATTACACATGATTTAAAGACTCCACTAAGTTCTATTAAAGGATATGCTGAGCTTATTCAAAGCAATGACTATGATTTAGATATTGAAGATGCTAAAAAGTATGGAAGCCGAATTCTAGATAATAGCAATTATATTCAGGAGTTAGTAAATGATTTATCCTTAGTTTATAAATTAAAGAATAAAGTTATACCTATTAATTTGAAGGATGAAAATGTTATTACATTATTACAAGAAAATATAATAGACTTATTAAATAATAGTAAGTATGCAGATAGAGAAATAAATTTCAATTATGAAAATGAAAAAGTAATAGCTTTATGTGATAAAAAATATTTAAAAAGAGCAATTAATAATATAATAATAAATTCTTTAGAGCATAATTCTAAGGAAACTATAGTAAATATAACTTTAATAGAAAAAAACAGTAATATAGAAATCATAATAGAAGATAATGGCGAAGGTATAAAAGAAGAGGAGTTAATTTATATATTTGATAGATATTATAAGGGGGTAAACTCTAATTCTTCTTATAAAGGCTCAGGACTTGGTATGGCAATCGCTAAAGAGATTATTATATATCATAATGGTAGTATTAACATAGAAAGTAAGGTAGGAGTAGGAACTAAAATTACAATAGTTTTATAAATAATAAGCTTCCAAGTTAAGAATTATTATGTAAGAAAAAACGTAATAATTCTTAACTTGGAAGCTTTATTCAAATTTTAAAAATTATAATTTAGGATCGTATACGAGTTTATAATAGCAGTTGCCATTTTTTACAGTAATAACTTCATAGCTATTATCATCCATTTTATTAAAGAAAATCATGTAGTCTTCTATATTTTTTGATAGTATATCTCTGATATATATATTCACTTTTTCATAGTCTAAATTATTATCATCTGTAAAAGTATTTCTAAATTCATTAAGTTTAGAAGTTTTAAAATCAAAAGTATTATCTATATTCTCAATTGAAGCCTTATACAATATATCAGAATAAGTTATAACTTCTTTTCCAGGTGTATTTATGCTTAAATCAACATTTAGGCCATCTTGCTCTGTATAATATTGAGTAGTTTCAGCTCCAGATGACTGTAAATCTTCCAAGAGTACAACATCTGGTGTTGATCTATATCTTCCTATTTTATCCTTAAGTGGTTCTATGTATTTTAAGGATAATGAGTTGTTATCAGAAAAAGTTTTAACTAAGGAAACACTATCTATATATTTACTTAACATTGTGCTGTTTCTTAAGTCTAAATTAGACACATCTAAACTATTATCTTGTATTTCAAGTTTATCCTTATCTTCAATGATATTTTTAAGAGTACCTTTATTTTCATTATTATCATTTGTGATTTCATTTTTTGAAGTATCATTCTCTATAGGTTTATCATTAACAATGTATTTACTGCAGCCAATTAAAAATACACTTAAAGTGGCCACTGAAATTAATTTTAAGAATTTCAAAAAAATCACCTCTTACAATAAATACCATAAAATTCTTGTAAAGTAAATATTTAAAAGGTAATTAAGAGTTTTTGAATAAAATATATATATTATTCTAATAAACAAGCCAATAGTAAATAACATATATCCAACTTAATAATCCGTGAAAAATAGCCCAAGGGATTGACTTCCAAGCTGTATAAGAAATGACTATTGCTAAACATGATCCAAATGTAATTCCTTTATTAATTGTTTTATTAATTACAGTTTTATTTGAAGAATTATTATCACTCATTTAATTTACCTCCTTACATTAAAGATAATTTCTATAAGATTTATTCTTTATATTATTAATTTTATAATAAATATTCCAATTTAAGAAGTAAAAAGAGAAATAAGAAAAAGTTTTAAAAAGTTATGGAAGCACATATTTAATTAAAAGAGCCAATAAAAATTTTAAATAGTCAAATTTACTTTTAAATAAAATACTCGTAAATGAGTATAAAGTGAATAAGAAAATGAAAGTATTAAACTAAAATAAAGAGTATTTACAAAGCATAATTTCACTACTAAAATATAATAGACAGATTTAAGAATAACGAAAGTTATAGACAGGAGAGAAAAATGAATATAGTTATAATTGTAACAATGGTTGTAATATCTATCATAGTAGTATTTAAAAGAAGGAAAGTTAATGATATTAATTTAGGAGAAGAAGAGGTTAATAAAGTTCTTAGTAAGTTATCTGGATATAAATTATTAAGTGACATAATGATAAGAAAAGAAGATGGAACCAGTCAAATAGATCATATTTTAATTGGGAAAAAAGGTATTTTTGTAATTGAAACAAAAGATTATAGTGGAACAATAAGAGGAGAAGAGTATTCTAAATATTGGACTCAAACTATAAATAAAAGAAAAAATCATTTTTATAATCCTATAAGGCAAAATTATGGACATGTAAAGTCTGTGGAAAATCTTATAAAAGAAAAAGATATTTATATATCTTTAATAGTATTTACTAATAGATCTAAGCTAAAAGGTTTAAATACCGATACACCAGTTATTCAAGTAAAAAAGTTAAAGAAATTTATAAGAAAATATAAATCTGATATAAAGCTTTCAAATGATCAAATAGAATATATATATAAGTGTTTAAAAAAAGGCAATGTACAAAGTCCTAGAGCAAGGAGAAAGCATGTAAAAAGAATAATTAAAAATATATCATAAAAAAGTGAAGATATTTAAGTTTATTAAGTAGCTTTTATCTAAGCTATTGAAACTTATTTATCTCCACTATAAAATGAATGAATAAAATTATAAAGCTATCTTAGCTTATTTAATATACATTCCACCAGGTTTTTCTGATAAATTAACTATAATATTTTTCTTTTGAGTGTAGGCATCTAATATAGATTTATGAGTTTCTCTACCTATTCCTGATTCCTTATATCCACCAAATGTTGCACCAGCAGGGAAGGAGTTATAAGTATTTACCCATACACGTCCAGTTCTTATAGATTTAGCAACTCTTATAGCACGATTTATATCACGTGTAAAGACGCCGCCACCTAATCCGTAATTACTGTCGTTTGCCATTGCAATTACTTCATCTTCAGTCTTAAATTTAATAACTACACCAACAGGTCCGAAAATTTCTTCTCTAGCAACTCTCATGTTATTATTTACATCTACTAATAAAGTAGGTTTCATAAAGTAACCATTCTTTGCATCACCTTCAACAAATCTTTCTCCACCTGTTATTACTTTAGCACCTTCATTTTTTCCTATTTCTATATACTTAAGGATTTTATTTAGTTGTGCTTCACTAACTTGAGCACCCATTTGAGTATTTGGATCTAATGGATTTCCTACTTTAACTTTTTCAAAAGCATTAACAGCTTTTTCTATAAATTCATCATAGAAATCTTCTTGAACAAATATTCTTGATCCGGCAGAACAAACTTGACCTTGGTTAAATAATATACCTAATTGAATTCCTTCTAAAGCCATATTCATGTCTGCATCACTAAAGAATATATTAGCTGATTTACCACCAAGCTCTAAGGTAGCAGGTATTATACGTTTTGCAGCAGATAGTCCAATTTCTCTACCAACTTCTGTAGAACCTGTAAATGCTAATTTATCAATTCCTTCATTATGTTGTAGATATTCGCCACTCTTTGAACCTCTACCAGTTATTATATTTATTACACCTTTTGGAACTATATCTTGAATTAGTTTCATAAACTCTAATACACTTAGTGATGTTGTACTAGATGGTTTAAATACACTTGTATCACCAGCAGCAAGTACTGGAGCTAGTTTCCAAGCAGCCATTAAAAATGGGAAGTTCCAAGGAACAATTTGACCAACGACTCCAATTGGCTCTCTTAAAATTAAGTTTAATGTATTTTCATCTATATTACTTGCAACGCCTTCATCAGCACGAATAACTCCAGCAAAATATCTAAAGTGATCAGCTGCTAAAGGAATATCAGCACCTGTAGTTTCTCTAATAGGCTTTCCATTGTCCATAGTTTCAATTGTTGCTAAATATTCAGCATTATCATCAATAATGTCTGCAATCTTATTTAATATAATAGCTCTTTCAGTAGGGGTTGTCTTACCCCAAGTTTGAAAAGCTTTTTTTGCTGCTTTAACAGCATCATCTACATCTTTTTCAGTAGCATCAGCAATTTCTGATAGTAATTGTCCATTTGCTGGATTATATGTCTTTATTGTTGTACCATCTGAAGAGTCTTTCCATTCACCGCCAATATATAATTGGTATTTTTCTTGAATTTTAATATTCATATATTCTCCTCCTTAAATGATTATTATCTTTATACATATAATTGTAGTATTGTTGGTAATTATATGCAAATAAGATAATGATTTAACAATAATTTTAAAATAACAAATAATAATTATTATTGAGTAATTAATACAATTAATACTAAGATTAGTATTGATATGATAATTATAACTTTGATTGAATTTAATTCTATTAAAGTTTATAGAATTGAAATTATAAAAGGAAGTGTGGAGACATGTAAAAGACAGTAGTACAAGTGCTAGACAATGCACCCTTTATTTTAAAAGGTAACTTAGAATTAGTAGATGGAGAAAGAAAAGTTATTGAAAATACATCAGAACTTCATTTAATAGATGTGGCTTATCAAAGAATAAGGCTTATTGTGATGGATCCCATAGAGGAAAGTTTGAAAGTAATGTTCATGCTAAGTAAAACTTATTAAAAGGATTAAGATTTTCTTAGCCCTTTTTATTATATATATTAATTTTAATTGGACTTCACAGTAAGATATTTAAGCTGGATATATAGTACAAGCTATTTATTTTAAATTTTCATATATTGTGTTTAAATATTCTATAATGTGATAGGACCATTCCAATTATATGAAAAATAGTATAATATAAATATAAGATAGTTTAAAATAATCATTATTATATAATATATATTGTAGATTCGATTAGATATAAGTTAGTATAATAACAGATTCTAAGTTAAAAATAAATAGATACAATACAATATAATTTAATAAAGAAAGGAAAAGAAAATGGAAGACAAAAATATAAATTTTAATTTTGATAATAGCTATGTAAAACTTTCAGATACATTTTATAATATTCAGAATCCTAGTAAAGTACCAGATCCTAAATTAGCTATATTAAATAACAATTTAGCAGAGTCTTTAGGAGTGAATTCAAAGGCATTAGAAACTGATATAGGGATAGACATACTATCAGGTAATAGGATTTGCGAAGGTTCTAAACCGATTGCCCAGGCTTATGCAGGACATCAATTTGGATATTTTACAATGCTTGGTGATGGAAGGGCAGTTTTACTTGGTGAGCATATTACTAGAAATGGAGAGCGCTTTGATATTCAACTAAAGGGTTCTGGTAGAACTCCTTATTCTAGAGGTGGAGATGGAAAGGCAGCTCTTGGACCAATGCTTAGAGAATATATAATAAGCGAAGCACTGTACGGATTAGGAATTCCTACAACAAGGAGCTTAGCAGTTGTGACAACTGGAGAATCTATTGTTAGAGATAGAATAGAACCAGGAGCAATTTTAACGAGAGTTGCTTCAAGTCATATAAGAGTAGGAACTTTTCAATATGCAGCTCAATACACAAGTTATAATCAATTAAAAGAGTTAGCAGATTATACTATTAACAGACATTATACAGAGGCATTTAATACAGAAAATCCTTATCTTTATCTGTTAAAAGAGGTAATAAGGAAACAAAGTGATTTAATAGCTAAATGGTTGCAAGTTGGATTTATTCATGGAGTAATGAATACTGATAATATGACTATAAGTGGAGAAAGTATTGATTATGGGCCTTGTGCATTTATGGATAATTATGATCCCAATACAGTTTTTAGTTCTATAGATAGTCAAGGAAGATATGCTTATGGAAACCAGCCTTATATTGCAGCTTGGAATCTTGCGAGATTTGCAGAAACTCTTATCCCGTTATTAGATGATAATAAAGAAAAAGCAATAAAATTGGCTCAAGATGCTATTTTAGAATTTAACGATATTTATAAAGAAAAATACATTTCAGGAATGAGATTAAAGCTTGGACTATTTAATAAAGAAAAAGAAGATGAGGATTTAATATATGAATTATTAAATTTAATGCAGAAATATAAATCAGATTATACAAATACTTTTAGAAATTTAACTTTAAATAAATTAACTGAAGTAGAAATATTTGAAAAAGATGATTTTAAGAGTTGGCATAAAAAATGGAATGATAGATTAGATAGAGAAGAAAAGTCAAAGGAAGAAATAGCTAAGCTTATGAAGAGTGTAAATCCTTCTGTTATACCAAGAAATCATAGAGTAGAAGAAGCTTTAGAAGCTGCTGTAAAGAATGATGATTATAGCGTTTTAAAAAATCTTTTAGAAGTTTTATCTAAGCCGTATGATTATACGGAAATTCAAGAAGAGTACACAAATCTACCTAAGCCTACAAAAATTCCATATAGAACTTTTTGTGGAACTTAAAATAACATAATTAGAAATAAGAGTACTATTATAAATCATAGCAATATAAATAAGTATTGCTGTGATTTTTTTTTATTTATTAAATAGATTTAAGGTACATCTAATATAGGTAAATCGACAAAATACGAATATTTATTTAAATTTACTTGAAAATATTCGAAAATGATGTTATGATGTTGTTGGAAAAAAATACTGTCCTAGTTATTTTGTGTAATGGGAAGTAGTTAATTTACATAAATATTTTAAATTCATACATATTTTTGTTACTACGGAGTAAATGGACAACTTAAAAGGGGGAAAACAACTATGTCAGACTTTATCACTGACTTTCTAGCTATCATAGGTGTTGTTCTAAATGGACTACCACAAGGATTATTAGCACTAACATTTGGGTTTGCATCAATACCAACAGCCTTTGCTTTTTTAGTGGGAGCTATTGGTAATCTAGTAACAGGTTCTGTAGCACCAATATCTTTCCAAGCTGAAACTATAACTTATGCAGGTACAGCTGGTAAGGATATGAAAGAAAGACTATCAATGATATTCTTCGGTGCACTTATAATGACTTTAATAGGAATGTTCGGATTTTTAGGTAAAATCGTAGACTTTGTTGGTCCAACAATTACTTCAGGTATGATGGCAGGGGTAGGGATTATGCTTGCTAAAGTATCTATGGATATGCTTAGAGATGCTAAAAAAGTAAGTGCTGCATCATTAATTAGTGCAGTTATCGTCTACTTTGCAACTAATGATTTAGTTTTAACTATTACAGTTTCAGTTGTTATTTCAAGTATTGTTGGAAACATTATAAATAAAGAAATGAGAAATGTAGAAATTCCAAAAGAAAAAATAGAGAAGAAAAAGCTTACTTTTAATGCAAGAATATTAAGAGGAGCACTTGGAATGGTATGCTTAAATATTGGATCTAATATTGCTTTCGGACAAATTACTGGAAGTATGGCAAATACAAATGTAAATATAGACCATCTTTCAGTTATAAGCAGTATTGCAGATATGGGATCATCATTATTTGGTGGTGCACCAGTTGAATCAATAATATCAGCAACAGGTAGTGCTCCACATCCATTAGCAGCTGGAGTTATAATGATGTTAATTATGGCTGCAATCTTATTCTTTGGATTACTTCCTAAGATAGGTAAATACGTACCAGCTCAATCAATTAGTGGTTTCTTATTTGTATTAGGAATTTTAGTAACAGTACCAGGAAATGCTGCTAGTGCTTTAGCAGGAGCGGATAGTTTAGTTGGTGGAGTTACTATGGGAGTTACTGCAATATCAGATCCTTTCTTTGGAATGCTTGCAGGTATAGTAACTAGATTTGCACAAGGATTATTTTAGGGGGTAAATTAGAATGAATACATATAATTTAGAATTACTTTCATTAAATAGAGAACTACCTTTAATAAAGATAAAAGAAGACTTAGCTATAGCTAGTTTTGTAATATTAGGTGATACAGAATTAGTACAAGTTGTTTCACCTGCAATAGCAGAAAGATTAAAAGATATAGATGTAATTGTTACTGCAGAAGCTAAGGGTATTCCTTTAGCTTATGAGATTTCTAAACTGTTAGGTATGAAGGAATTTATAGTAGCTAGAAAAAGTATAAAATCATATATGGATTCACCTATAACTGAAGAGGTTAATTCAATAACTACTCAAAAGCAACAATTTTTATGTTTAGATAAAGTAGATGCAGAAAAAATTAATGGTAAGAAAGTTGCTATAATAGATGATGTTATTTCAACAGGAGAATCATTAAGAAGTGTAGAAAGATTAGTAGAAAAAGTTGGTGGAATAGTAAAGGCAAAGGCTGCTATTTTAGCCGAAGGAGATGCATCAAATAGGGATGACATTATATTTATAAAGAGACTTCCTTTATTTAATGTAGACAAAGAAGGTAAATTTACAGAAATATAGATTAGGGAGGGGCTGTTGCAAAAACAGCCCTTTAATATTTTAAATATTAAGTCTTTGATTTATAACACTTCTTTAGGAGTTTTTTATTTAATTTTATAGTTAAAGGTGATTTGAAAATATGATATAATCATAGATAATAAAAACAATAATATATAATAACAAATAAACTAGTAGAGGTGATAATTATGACATATTACTGTCCGGAATGCGGAAATGAAGTTGAGTGTATCCAAGGCTGTGGATCTACAGGATACTTTTGTAATAAGTGCAATAAATTAATATCAAGTAAGGCTATATTAACTGAAGCTCCAAATATAAAAGATAATGAATAAATTATTTAAAGTATAGTATAAATTGAAACTACATAGAAGAATAATAAATTATTTAAGTAAGTATTAGAAAATGATACTTACTTTTTTGTTGTATTGAAAACCACTGGCTATGCCGGTGGTAAAAAGGGCTTAAGCTCTGAACAGAAAAACTCCTATGATAAAATTAAAATGACTGACAATCGTAAAATAATAAATCATAGGAGGTGTGTCGTATGGGTAACGACATAGAAAGCTTAGCACATACAAAATGGAGGTGTCAATATCACATAGTATTTGCACCGAAGTATAGAAGAGAAATAATATATGGAAAATATAAAGTAGGGATAGGAAAAATATTAAGAACTATATGTATGAGAATGGGAGTAGAGATAATCGAAGCGAATGCATGTAAAGATCACATACATATGTTAGTAGCTGTCCCACCTAAAATGAGTGTGGCAAAATTTATGGGAACATTAAAAGGTAAAAGTAGCTTAATGATTTTTGATAGATTTGCACATTTAAAATATAAATATGGGAATGGACATTTTTGGTGTAGAGGATATTATGTTGATACAGTAGGAAGAAATAAAACTGCAATTGCAAAATATATACAAAATCAAATCGAAGAAGATCAAATAACAGAACAAATAAGCATGAAAGAATATATTGATCCCTTTACGGGATCGCCAGTAAAAGGTAGCAAATAAAAAAACACCCGATGAGGGTGTTAGCTGTAAAAGTTTTGCGATTGGCAGTTTTTCAGAGCACGAGTAGCGCTGCCAGTACCATGCCCTTATAGGGCTTAATCAAGTCACCGGCTAAGTTGGTGGTACATGACTTGTCGAAAAAAATAAATAGATAAAAATAGAAAAAATTACATAAAAAGTATTGATGCTATATACTATCAGTAGTATAATGTAAAGTATAGAAAGGAGGTAGGAAAGTGCTGAAAGACATTCTTGAAATAGTAATTTTAACACTAACAATAATCAAACTACTAAAAGAAATTACACAAAAGAAAAAGCGTCCTTCCAAAAGGAAGAAACGCAAATAGCCAACAGGGTGAGGGAAACTGCAATTCCCTCTCTCACCCTAATTATATTATATCAGCATTTTCAAAAAATATGAAGAAGAAAATTAGTGTAAGTACAGACATAATTGTATTAATTTTGACAGCTATATGGATATCAGATTTAAACTATTCTAATCTTAGTATAATTCAAATGGTGGGATTAGGTTTAGTAGTAATATTAGTTATCCTTATGATCATAAAATTATTTATAAAGGGTGAATAGAAATGAAAGAAACTAAAGCACAAACAGAAGCTAATAAGAAATGGCAACATAAAAATAAAGAATACTCTAATTATTTAAAAGCTAGAAGTACAGCAAGAGGTTTTATAAAGAATAGATCTACCAAAGAAGATTTAGATGAATTAGAGAAACTTATAAAAGAAAGAAGAAAACAATTATAAACCAAAGGCTAGTAGGTAGGAGAAATCTTACTTGCTAGCTTTTTAATTCAATTAAAAATATTTTTATAAAAATATAATAGTAGATATTGTTTGTCGAAAAACTTGCGCTGTAAATGTACAAGCTATAAAATATAAAAAAAAGAACTCGTAATCTGACTACCAATCTATACGAGTTCAAAAATAATAAAATATTTCATTTAAATATACCTCTATTATATCATATATTTAATGAAATATAAATAAGATAATGGGGGAAATATAATGAGTGAAAATAAGAAAACTGTACCTAAAAAGGTATATGCATATAAGATAGATGCAAGGGAAGATTTAAATTCGATATTCTCTAAAGTAAAAGAGAAAATCAACGACGACTATACAAATTTAAAGGAAAGAGAATTAGTTTTTACGGATAACAAGACCGGATTAAAATATTTTTTAGATGTAAAAAATAAGAAAGAACATAAAAAGTCAGATTGTAGAGGAACTTTATTAGCATATGAGTGCATATTATATAAACTAAGGGAAACAGATTTTCCGTATTTATTTGATCTTGCAACAGGAGATAAAACCAATATAGATGCGAGTGATAGCGAAGCATTGATGGAACAAACTCATTTTGTAGTTTATCCAGAAATTAACTTGCTATTAAGTGAATATAATCATTTTGGAGCCCCAGTATCAAAATTGATTTATATAATAGATACTGTTTTAGGGCATTTGTATTCACAAGATTTTGAAGTTAAAAATATATTAAATCCTAATACTGCATATAGGATAAACAATATGGAAAAAATTAATCAATTTACTTTTAGAGCAGGACATCAAGGATTAAGAACTATTAGTCATTATTTTAAAGTCGATACTATAGATGTTATAAATAAATGCTTTGATGATTTTAGTGATTTAGAATTTGAAATCACTATAAAAGGAAAGGGTAGAGGGAATAATAGAGAAGAATTGAAAATAAAGAATTTGGATAGATTTAAGAGATTGTGTAATTTAATTTTCAATTCAAAAAATAAGAAAACATTAGATATTCAGAAAGCTCAATTTAAAGAAGCAAGGAGTTATACTGAGTTACCGGTTGATTTATTTTCTGAGCATCTAATTCATGAAGTAAAAGCTACCAAAATTTCAGAAAGAACAAAATATATAGACTCGGATGATATGTTTAGAAAGATTAATGAGTTGTATGTAGATAATGCATTTGAAATTTCTAATTATATAAAAATAGATTTAGAATAATAATTATTTTGTTATATAATTAATAAGTAAGAGGAGGAACGATGAAAAAAATTCTTAGAATAATAAAAAAATTTTTTGTTTCTGAAAATACCGTAAGAAATATCAGTGTCCTCTCTTTTTTATTTTATATATTTATTATCGTAATTTTTAAGAACTATATAGAGAATTGGAATCTTGATAAAATAGTAAACGGTGATCTTTTTAATGTATCAGGAGTTTTAGCTGGATTTATTTTTACAGGCTTAGGATTTATAGTATCCTCTGAAAGTAATTTTATAAAAAATATAAAAATAACAAATAATTTTGAAACAATTAAAAGTTTTTATATTTACTCAATATACTACTTTATCATAGTTATAGTTTTATATATAATTCAGCCGATAGTTTTTAGTGCAATTTGTTTTCAAGTAGATTTTTATAAAGAAGTATATTTACTTCTAGTGTTACAAATATTCATTACAGCATTAATATTTTTTGTAATATCTTTATATATACTAAATATAACATTAAGTGATAAGTAAAAGAATTCGGTAATTATATAGATTAAAATAAAAGCACTCTTTAATTAGAGTGCTTTTTATCTTTGCCTTGAAATTTCTTTAGATCTCTATAAGAAGAAAATAAACTTAATATACATTTTGGTCTATCTTTAAAGTACTTTATAAGCTTATATTGTAAGATACTTATTAAATTTAAAATTGCAGTTAATTGTAGTAATAATATAATTAAGTTAACTAACATATAATCACCTCATTAGATTAATGCCCAGTTTTTCCTATATTAAATATATTAATCCAAGAGAATATCTATTAGTTTTAATAATTTTTTTATATAGTAATCACTTCAACTTAATTTTAACATAGAGATGTAACTTCATATAAACCATTTATTTTTATCGTCAAAAATCCGTCAAAAATTAATAGCATATATTGAAAATTCATTAGTCAATGCAAGTGATAAAAATATCTTTGAAAGGGCCTATATAATTGTTTTTTCAAGATATATGAATAAAAATAAATTTATATAAGAGATATAAAAGATATAACAAAAGAAGAGGTATATTACTTAAATGGATCTGTAAATGATTATTATGATCCATACTTAAACAAAATAATATCAGTTACTGAAAATGAAAATAAAAAGCATATAATAGTTCCATTCCTTTTTACACAAAGTGGTATAAAACCTCTAACTTCTGTTAAGATGTCTAAAAGATATGTAGATATGTTTAATAAATTTAAAGAATCAGATATTATATGTGCATGCGGATTCGGATTTAATAGCGATGATGGACATATTAATGGATTATTTAGAGAATTAATTGAAGATTACGGTAAAACTATATGCATACTTCATTATGTAGATGGATGTAACTTTCATTTAAAGAGTGTATTAAATGAATATAAAGAAAAATTAAGATTAGACAGTACATCAAACTTAAGAATTATATTAGTAGACAGAAATAGAAATGAAGTTGAAAGTCAGAGAAAATGGTTTGAAGTATTGCTTAGTGAAAAGTGATTTTAGAATAATAAATTAGAAAACTATTTACCGTAATGTAAAAAGTTATATAAAAACTAAATAAAAGATTGAAGAATGGATCATGTAGGACTATCCTACATGACTTTTTATTGGAAATATTTTAATTTTAAATTCTATATTAGTATATCTGAAGATATATTAAAAAAATCTAAATTAACTGATGATGAACATGAGATAATAAAATATTATAATACAAATACAATTTGAATATGAGGGTAATCTAAGCAAAGTAGAAATTTGTAAATACTTGATAAATAAAGCAAATAGATGTAACATAATAATTAATAGGTGTAGTCCAATAATGGATTATAAACAACTTAAATATTATAGGTTAAAAGATGAAATAAAAATATAGAACTAACTATTAATTATACAAAGTATAGATAGTAGTTATTATATAAAAGGGGGAATGATAATGAATATTGCAATTGGAGTATTAATACCATTTTTGGGTACATCATTAGGCGCAGCTTGCGTTTATGCGATGAAAAAAGAAATGAATAAAAAAGTAAATAAAATGCTTCTTGGATTTGCATCTGGCGTCATGATAGCTGCATCGGTATGGTCTTTGATTATTCCATCTATAGAGATGTCTAATAATATGGGGAAATTTTCTTTTGTGCCAGCGGCAATTGGTATATTAGCAGGTGTTGCATTTTTATTTTCTCTAGATAAAATAGTGCCACATCTTCATATTGACAGCAATAAGCCAGAAGGACCAGAAAAATATAGCTTAAAGAAAACTACAAAGCTTGTGTTTTCAGTAGTTCTTCATAATATTCCAGAAGGAATGGCTGTAGGAATAGCTTTTGCAGCGGTTATGAACGATGGTAATGCAGTAACTTTTGCTTCAGCACTTGCTCTTTCTATAGGAATAGCGATTCAAAACTTTCCAGAAGGAGCAATAATATCAATGCCACTTAAAAGTGAAGGACTAAGCAAAAATAAAGCTTTTATTTATGGCATGTTATCCGGAATAGTAGAACCTATAGGAGCTGGAATTACAATAATTTTTTCTGGTTTTATTACTCCTATAATGCCGTATCTTCTATCTTTTGCTGCAGGAGCAATGATTTTTGTTGTAGTAGAGGAGTTAATTCCTGAAGCAGCAGGTGATAATAGTTCAGATATTAGTGCTATAGCATTTGCTATAGGATTTATAATTATGATGATTCTAGATGTGGCATTATCTTAGTTTAATTTATCTTAATGTAATAATTTGTAATTAACAATAAGAAGTTAATAAAGCATAAATCAAAATTAAGTTTACGACAAGCATATAGTATGGATTAAAAGTCTTAGGGATAAGTTATTTACCTAAGACTTTTTTTAGACAAAATTAAGAAAAAGTAATTTATACTATTGATTATAGCCTTCATGAAAGTGTGTTTTAAAGATATAGATAAGTGAACAAGTAATAAACCAGTGATATTACTTATCTTAATAAGAACTATACTTGATATGTAATTAACGGAATGTTAGAGTAGATTATAGAAGTTATTGTAAGGAGAAAAGTTATTATGAGGGTTAGTACATTAAAAGATTTTTTTATAGATTCAATAAAAAGCCTAAAGCGAAAATTTCCGATAACAATTTACTCTATAATTAGTATAGCTGCTACAATTTTTATTGTAGGTATGTTTTACTTGTATATTAGTTTGATTAATAATAATTCTAATATTATTTTTAAGAATAATATAGAAATGGTTAAGCCTTTTAAGTGGTTTGGGGGTATAGTTCTTATTATAATACAGCCTCTTTCATTATTTTTGATTTTAAATTCATTTAAGATAAGTATATTTACTAGAAGAAGTCAAATAAGGATAATGCAATTGATTGGAGCCTCAGATTGGTTTATTCGATGGCCATTAATTATTGAAGGTATAATTATAGGAATTGTGGGAGCAATTATAGGAAGTATAGCACTATTTTATGCATATAGTTTTATTTATAGAAAAGTACTAGCTTTCGAATCTCGAATAATTCTGGTACAACCTATATTGATAATAAAAATTATGTTATGGAGATTTGGAGTGATTGGAGCATTTATTGGTCCATTAGGAAATATTATTGTATTAAGAAAATTTCTTAATAGAGAGAATTTGGAATGCTAATGCTTGAAAATATCTATTTTAAATAGAAATATATATAATTAGAAGTTGTCGGAAGGCAACTTCTTTTTATAAAAAGTATATAATGAATTTAAATAAGTAGCCTTAACCAATAAAAAGATTTGGTTAAGGCTACTTTTATATAAATAAAAATTGTGATTAATAAATAAAACGAAAATACAATTTGCAACAAAAAGCAACAAAGAGCAATAAAGTTCATTAAAGTGATTGACATTTTAAATTTACTAATATAATATAAAGATGTTATTTAGAAAAAGGGGTTAGTTAGAATGAAAGAAAAGTTTTATACTATAGATCAAGTTGCTGAAATTTTAGATATACATCACAAAACAGTTAGAAAGTTTATAAAAGAAGGAAATCTTAATGCTAATAAGCTTGGTAAACAATGGAGAATATCTAAAAGTGATTTAGATATATTTACTAATAATAAAGATACAGCTGTAGATATAGAAACATCTAATAATGATGAAGAAATAGAGTTTGAAAATAACTATTACAAAAGTGAAGAAGATAATGTAATAAAAGTATCAAGTGTTGTTAATATAGAGCATATTAATGAAGAAGAGTATATAAGAACTTCAAATATGCTTTTATCAGTAATGAATTGTAATGATGAAAAGTTAATAGGAAATAGAATTAATATGAAATACAGCAAAAATGAAAAAAGGTTAAGAATTATGATATGGGGAAGTATTGATGTTGTAAAAGATTTATTAGATGTAATATCAGTATTTAATAAAGTAAAATAAATGGAGATGATGGTAATGAAGTATGATGTTATTAATAAAAATGATGAAAAATATATTATTTTAAATGACAGTGGAACTCAAATATCCTCAGAACAGGATATGCTAGATATAATAGGGTTTTGCTTTGAAAGTGGAGTAAATTCAGTAGCTATTGATGGAAATATTCTTTCAGAAGAATTTTATGATTTAAAAACAAAGTTATTAGGAATGTCTTTGCAAAAGTTTATAAATTATAATATTAGATTAGCTATCATTATTAATGAAGAAAAATTACTTAGTGATAGATTTAAAGAACTAAAATTAGAGCTTAATAAAGGTGGGAACCTTAGAATTTGCCATAGCATTGGAGAAGCTGAAAAGTGGTTGATTAAGTAATAAATTTTTATAAAAGGAGAAGAAACTGTAGCATACAGTTTCTTCTCCTTTATTTTTATTTTTCATCCTTATATAGGTGTATTGGTTATAGTAACATTTTAATGGTCTTGATTTTCTTTACCAATGAAATTTTATAAAAATCATATGATATAATAGTTTAGTATTTTAAACCATTGCATTAAGGAATTACAAATATAATTTATGATATTTCAGATTGTGAATATGATGAGTTTAATAAAGAATATTATTTTAAATACATATTATTAAAATATAGGGGGATATTGTATGATTTTATATTTTAGTGGAACAGGAAATAGCAGTTATACAGCAAAGACAATTCAATCAGTTATTGGAGATGAGATTGTATCTATAAATGAACTTATGAAAAAAGAAAGCAAGGAAATTCTCAAATCAAACAAACCATTTGTTTTTGTTTGTCCAACTTATGCATGGAGAATACCAAGAGTAGTAGAGGAATTTATAAAAGAAACTAAATTTCTAGGGGAGAAGAATGTTTATTTTATAATGACCTGTGGTGGGGATACTGGTAATGCTATTAATTATATAAAAGATCTCTGCATGAAAAAAGGATTTAATTTAAAAGGTTTTGCATCATTAAAAATGCCAGATAATTATATTACTATGTACAAAACTCCTAAAAGAGAAGAGGCAAATGAAATGATTGAAACTTCTACTAAGGTAGTAACTTCCTTATCAGAAGATATTAAGGGAGGAAAGAGATTTGAAGAAAAAGAAATAAGCTTGGGAGATAAATTTAAAAGTAGTATTGTAAATTCTTTATTTTACACTGCTTTTGTAAGTGCTAAAGGATTTTATTCTACTGAAGAGTGTATTAGCTGCGGCAAATGTGTTAAATTATGTCCGCTTAATAATATTGAATTAGTTGATGGTAAACCTAAGTGGGGAGAAAAATGTACTCATTGTATGGCATGTATTTGTAGATGCCCTAAAGAAGCAATAGAGTACAAAACTAAAACAAAGGGAAGAAATAGATATTATCTAGAAAGTTAAGTCTATAATTGCCTTAGATTACAAATAACCTTGGTTTTATGTTATAATTTTATAAGATAAAACTAAGAATTTATAGTATAAAATAGGAGAATTATAGAGAGTGTTACTTATAGATAAGTTAAATAATTATATAAATAATCATAATGTTGAAGACATAAATTATAATATAGCTTCTTTTATAGTAAATAATATATCAACTATTCCTAATTATAATATAACTGAACTTTCAAAGCAGTGTTTTGTATCTCAAGCAACTGTTAGTAGATTTATAAAGAAACTTGGGTATAGAGATTACAATAGCTTTAAAGAGGAATGTCTTCTTTATGTTGAAAGTGTAAGGAATAGTAAAGAGAATAATTACACTGATATAAATTTATTAAGTGAAGATCTAAAATTACTATATAAAAAAATTAATCAAAAAGATATTAAGAGAGTCGCTACACTTATTAATAGCTATAATACTGTTTATATTTCTGGACTTAATTATTGCTACTTAATGGCGCAATATTTTCAAATGGAATGTCATCCCTTTGGAAAGTTAATTAAAGCTATAGAGGATAATGAAGAAATTAAGAATATAGAAAATGATAGTTTATTATTAATATTAACTACATCAGGAACTTTCTTTAATGCAAATAGAATTATTAAAGAACATTTAAAAGAATGTAGTTGTAAAAAAATACTTATATCTATACAAGATTTAGATTTAAAAGTAAAAAAACTATTTGATAGTAGCCTTATTTTAGGCGCCAATATTGGAATTAAAAACAGTCGCTATGTTATGATGGCTTTATTAGATAAAATAATAGAAGAGATAAATGAAGAGATAAATAAAACAAGATAATTTAATTAAGTTATCTTGTTTTATTTTATATAAAAAGAATCTATTCATAATTTGAATAAAAAAATTTTTATAAGAATTTTTTTATATAATTAAGTCATAAATAAATTCTTTTTAGAGGAGGAACAATTATGAGTTTACCAAAGGATTTTTTATGGGGAGGAGCAACAGCTGCTAACCAATTTGAAGGTGGATATAGAGAAGGTGGAAAAGGTCTAAGTACTGCAGATGTTATGACTGGAGGAACATATACTACCCCAAGAAGAATAACTCCTAAGTTAGAACAGGGAACATATTATCCAAGCCATGAGGCTATTGATTTTTATCATAATTATAAAGAGGATATTAAGTTATTTGCAGAAATGGGTTTTAATGTTTTCAGGATGTCAATTAACTGGACTAGAATATTTCCAAATGGTGATGAATTAGTACCTAATGAAGAAGGATTAAAATTCTATGATAATGTCTTTGCAGAGTTAAAGAAGTATAATATTGAACCATTAGTTACAATTTCTCATTATGAAATGCCATTTGGATTAACTGAGAAATATAATGGATGGGCTAGTAGAGAAGTAATTGATTGTTATGTTAGATACTGTGATACTATATTTAATAGATATAAAAATGTAGTAAAGTATTGGCTAACATTTAACGAAATAAATTGTTTAACTAATAAATTTGGAGCCTTTATGGCTGGAGGAATATTATTAGAAGATGCTGGAGAACTTTCACTTAATGATAGTGATGAGAATGATTCAAGTAAACAAATTAGATTCCAAGCACTTCATCATCAATTTATAGCAAGTGCAAAGGCTGTTAAGCTAGGACATGAAATTAATAGTGATTTTAAAATAGGATGTATGATTGCATATATGTGTACTTATCCTTATACATGTAATCCAGAAGATGTTATCTTAGCACAGCAAAGGGATAATATAAATAATTTCTTATGCTCAGATGTACAAGTAAGAGGTGCTTATCCAGGATTTGCAAAGAGATATTTTAGTGATAATAATATAGAAATAAAGATGGAAGAAAATGATGAAGAAATTTTAAAAGAGGGTTGTGTTGATTTCTATACATTCAGCTACTATATGTCCAACTGTACAACTGCAGATAAAGAAGTAGAAAAGACAGCTGGAAATATAATGGGCGGAACAAAGAACCCTTATCTTAAAGCGAGTGATTGGGGATGGCAAATTGACCCTAAGGGATTAAGATGGACATTAAATAACATATATAATAGATATCAAATTCCAATGATGGTTGTAGAAAATGGACTAGGTGCCATAGATAAAGTTGAAGAAGATGGTTCAATTAAAGATGATTACAGAATCAGCTATTTAAGAGATCATATTATTGAAATGAAGGAAGCTGTTGAAGATGGAGTAGAATTAATAGGATATACTCCTTGGGGATGCATAGATTTAGTAAGTGCTTCAACTGGTGAAATGAAAAAGAGATATGGATTTATTTATGTAAATAAAGATAATGATGGTAATGGAGATTTAAGTAGAAGTAAAAAGGATAGTTTTTATTGGTATAAAAAAGTTATAGAAAGTAATGGGGAAAATTTAGAATAATTAATAATTTAAGATTAATTTAAGCTTCAAATTATATTATAAAAGAAATAGAATTTGGAGGTTAAATATGAGTACAATAAGCGTAAATAATAATTATAGTGGAGGCTCTACATATATTGTTAAGAAAAATAATGAAGCAAAGATAAATAGTTTGATGAAAGAAAGAGAATCATTGCAAGAAGAACTTCAAAGCTTGCAGAAGGAAATAGCTTCTACTAATAGCGATGAAAGTGAAACAGTAGAAGCGGAAATAGAGTCTTTACAATCACAAATCACTAATATCGATAGTCAAATAGCTAGATTACAAGCAGCAGAAGAAGAAGAAGAAGAGAAAAAGGTGATTAGTAATGCTTCAAATAATGATGGTAAAGTAGAGTATCCATCTCAAAAATTAGATAATCATGAAGCTTTAAATATAACTCTAAATAAATTAGGCGAGAATACTAAATTATTAGAAAATGAGATTATCTTAGATAAAGCTAGAGGATTCAATACTGAAGATAAGGATAGGATTCTATCGAATATAAAAAATAATATAGAAAATATTAACTCTAAGCTTCAAGATGTTAATGGAGATGAAAGTAAAAAAACAAGTGAAGACATTGAATTAGTAGGAAATTTTGTCGACTCTGAAGCTTAGACTTAATAAGTAATAGGAGTATATATGGATAAAAAGTTGATTTTTATGGATGTTGATGGAACATTATGTGATATGAGTGGACAAGTTCCAAAATCAGCTAAAGAAGCTATTAAGTTAGCTAGAAATAATGGACATCTAGTGTTTATTTGTACAGGTAGATCAAAGCCAGAAATTACTGAGGATATAGAATCAATAGGCTTTGATGGAATGATTTGTGCAGGTGGTGGTTATATTGAAATTAATAGTGAAATATTAATGCACAAGAAAATGCCTAAAGAATATGTTTTAAAATTAATAGAGTACTTTGAAAGTCATAACATTGCTTACTATATAGAATCAAACGATGGATTGTTTGGTAGCAAAAATTGTAAAGATACTATTTTAAGACAGGTTACTAAGGGGCTTGTAAGAAATAGCAAGGAATATGAAGAAGCAAAAGAAGAAATTAAATGGTTTAATGAAGTTATAGATGAGTATAAGGATAAAGAAATTAATTATAGTAATGTAAATAAGATTTCATTTATTTCTAATGGATATCCTTACGAAAAGGTTTATGAAAGATTTAGTAATGAACTAGAAATATACCATAATACAGTTCCTCAATTTGGACAAGATAGTGGTGAAGTTGGAATTAAGGGTATAAATAAATGTACAGCTATTGAATTTGTTATAAATCATTTAGCTAGAAATAAGGAAAATACACTAGCATATGGTGATGGTGAAAATGATTTAGAGATGTTTAGAGCGGTTAATTATGGAGTAGCAATGGAAAATGCAAAACCTGCATTAATTAAAATTGCAGATGAAGTTACTTATGATGCTAGCAATGATGGTATATACTTTAGTTTTAAAAAGAATAATTTAATATAATAAAAAAGTTACATCAGATTGATTTATAAGTAATTGATCTTGATGTAGCTTTTTTTACTTTTATATGGACTATAATATAAATTAGTCCTATATAGCCTTCTAACTTTTCAATAACGTTTATAATAACAGGAATATTATAATTCTAATGAACTTTCAATTAATAAAAAATGTTCATGAATATAACTTCATGAACATTTAAAATACTTTATTATATTTTAAGTTTATAATTTAAATATCTATACCTTTTATATATTTGCTTAGAGTATAAGCTATACCATCTTCTTCATTAGATAAAGTAACTTCATTAGCTATAGCCTTTAAGTCATCCACTGCATTCTCCATAGCAACTCCAATACCTGCATATTTGATCATAGAAGCATCATTATGACCATCCCCAAAAGCAATCATTTCTTCATTTTTATAGCCCATAGGAATTAATACGCTATCTAAAGCCTTAGCCTTATCTATTCCCTTAGCGGTAAATTCAAAGTAGAATGGAGCTGTAAACATACAGCTTAATTTATCTTTAAATGGTTCCATCATTTCTTTATAATGTTCTTCAAGATATTCTGGATCGCCAGCAGTTAAAATTTTATTTAATGGATAATTAGCAAAGGCAGCTAAATCTTATTGCTCACATAACTTAAACTTTCCACCACGAGATTCATATTTAATTATATTAAAAGGCTCACCATTGTACATTACTTCATTATCAAATACATCATTAACGTACATATAGTCGCCTTTGTCAATCATAGGCTTAACTTTAAAGTTTTTCATATGTTCAAGAACAGCTTGTCCTTCTTCCACAGACATAGTTTCATTAAATAAAACCTTATTAGTTTCACAGTCAATAACTTTAGATCCGTTAAAAGAAACTAATAATCCATTATGTTCATTCATTTTAAGTTCTTTAGCTAAATCAAGTAATCCAGATGTAGGTCTTCCAGATGCTAAAACTAGTATTGATCCAAGTTCTTGTGCCTTTATTAAAGCTTTTTTTGTTTTCTCTGTTACTACCTTTTTATTATTGGTTAATGTACCATCTACGTCCATAATTATTACTTTTATATCACTCATATTTATTCCTCCTATAGTTATTTTATTTAATTATACTAATATTAGGATACTAAGTTAAGAGACTATTCAAAATATGAATGATAAATATTCAAGGAATATAGAGATTAAATTTTTATTTTCTTACTTTTAAACCTTGACTTTCTTTGACCTTAGATTTATAATTAAATTGTAAAAGGAAATACCAAATAAAATAATTAAAGGAGGTTTTTAGTATGTTTGATATTATACCTTGGAGAAAAAATAATTCAGTACAAAGAAAGGGAGATGAATTTGATAACATGTTAAATAGTTTCTTTAATGATGATTTCTTTAGCTTATCTCCATTTGGACTAGTTAAAAGTAATTTTTCAGTGGATTTAAAAGAAACTGATAATAATTATATTGTAGAAGCAGATTTACCAGGTGTTGATAAAAAAGACATAGATATAAGTTATAGTAATGGATATTTAGATATTTCAGCAAAAAGAGATAATGTTATAGAAGAAAATAAAGACAATTACGTTAGAAAAGAAAGAAGCTATGGAGAATTTAAGAGAAGCTTCTATATTGATAATGTAGAGGAAGATAAGATTCAAGCTGATTTTGAGAATGGAGTACTTAAAATCAATTTACCTAAGTTAAACAAAGAAATTTCTCCAGTTAAAAAAATTGAAATAAAATAATTGGTATAAATAAATAGAAAGAGGTTGCTATATGGCAACCTCTTTCTATTTTGTAATAATTTGAATAAATTTTTCATTTTTAAATTATAGTATTTTAGAGTTAATTGTATTCAGTTATGAAATTAAAACAATAAGTATAATAATGCTTATCTAATTTTCAAAAATTAGAAAATTTAGGTTATAATATTTATATAATAAATTTTTAGGAGGTAGTAAAATGAATATAGATAGTAAAATCAAAATGAATACTGGTAATGAAATTTACCAATTTGGATTAGGGGTTTGGAGAAGTGGAGAAGCTACTAAGGATGCAGTTCTTACTGCATTAAAGATTGGTTATAGACATATAGATGCTGCAGCAATTTATGGGAATGAAGAAGCTGTTGGTGAAGCAATAAGAGAAAGTGGAATTCCTAGAGAAGAGCTATTTATAACTACAAAGTTATGGAATCAAGATATGAGAGACGAAAGAGTAATGGAGGCTTTTGAGACTAGCTTAAAAAAGCTTGGATTAGATTATGTTGATTTATACTTAATTCACTGGCCAGTTAAAGATAAATATATTAAGTCTTATAAGGTTATGGAAGAAATTTACAAGAGTGGTAGAGCGAAAGCTATTGGAGTGTCAAACTTTAAAATCCATCATTTAGAGGACTTGTTGGCTAATACAGAAATAGTTCCAGCTGTTAATCAAATGGAGTTTAATCCTCAAATTCAAGATAATGCTCTTTTAGAAATGTGTAAGGAAAAAGGTATAGTTTTTGAAGCTTGGTCACCTCTTGGATCAGGAGCTTGCTTAGAGAATGAGGATATAAAGAAAATAGGTGAAAAGTATAATAAATCTGTTGCACAAGTAATCATTAGATGGATATTACAAAGAGGAATAGTAGTGTTCCCTAAATCTGTTCATGAAGAAAGAATTAAAGAAAATGCTGATGTATTTGATTTTGAATTAACTAATGAAGAAATTGAGTTGATCAATGGAATGAATAAGAATATAAGAACTGGAGCAGACCCAGATACTTTTACTTTCTAAGAATCATTAATTATTTTAATAATTAATATATTGACTATTTTAATTATTGTGCTAGAATAATTATTAATTTAAATATAGAGAAATAAAAAAGGAAATATAATTATAAATTTTTATATATTATTGTAATTATCAATAATTACAAAGCTTCGTATAACCCTAATAATATGGTTTAGGGGTCTCTACCAAGGACCGATAATTCTTGATTACGAAGAAGTCACTTTGCGTGATTTCTTCGTAATCAAGTTTTTTTTATACAAAATTACAATTTTTCTGGTTCCCTAGGTATAAATTAATAATTATATTTAGTAAGGAGTAATGTTATGGATATAAAAAAATTACCAAAGATAGAATTACATTGTCATTTAGACGGTAGCCTAAGAATAGAAACAGCTGTAGAACTGGCAAAGAAAGAAAAAATAGAAATTGAGAGTTATAGATATGAGTATGTTAAAGATCTTTTATCCATTGGAGAAGAATGCACTTCATTAGATGATTATTTAACTAAATTCTATTTACCTAATTCTCTTATGCAAAGCTCTGAAAATTTAAAGAGAATTGCCTATGAATTACTAGAAGATGCATCAAAAGAAAATGTTAAATATATGGAGGTCAGATTTGCTCCAATATTACATACACAAAAGGGACTTACATTAAAGGAAGTAATAAAAGCTGTAGTAGATGGAATTAAGAAGGCTGAACTAGACTTTGATATTAAGGGTAATGCTATAATTTCATGTATGAGAAGTATGAGTTTGGATCACGTATATGACTCTATAGAAGCTGGCAAAGAATTTATAGGACAAGGTGTTAGTGCTATTGATTTAGCAGCTGTTGAAAATAAAGGCTTTGCAGTAGATTATGTTGATGCGATTAATTTAGCTAAAGGATATGGATATAAAGTTACTATTCATGCTGGTGAAACAGGATTTGCAGAAAATGTTATTGATGCTATAAATTTATTAGGAGCGGAAAGAATAGGACATGGATTTTATATTTATAAAAGTAAAGAAGCATATGATTTAGTAAAAGAAAAGGGCGTTACTTTAGAGGTTTGCCCTAAAAGTAATATTGATACTAAAGCTGTAGATTCATATAAGAATCATCCATTTTATAAATATTACAAAGATGGTATAAATATTTCTATAAGTACGGATAATAGAACAGTTTCTAATATAACATTATCTGAAGAATTAGAAAGTATATTTAATACTTTTGACTTAACTTTAGATGAGTATAATGATATTTATTACAGAAGTATAAAATCAGCTTTTTGTGATGAAGAAACTAAGAAGTGGTTATTATCATTTGTTAATTAGAATATTTATTTTGCATAGTTTGTAGTTAATCTAACATAAAATACAATGTAAATATTATATTGGAGGAATTAAATTGAACTGCAAAAAACTGTTGAAATACGAGATAGCTGGTATATTTATAATATTTTTCTTAGGAGTGCTTTGGCATCAATTATATGATATCTTAGGTCAAAATTTTATAGTTGGATTAATAGCACCTGTAAATGAAAGCATGTGGGAGCATTGGAAAATAGGATTTTTTCCAATAATAATTTATTCAATTATAGAGTACTTTTTTGTTAAAGATGAAACAAGAAACTTTTTATTTAGTAAGTTTATTTCAATTATTATATTTGAAATAGTTTATTTTTCATTAACTGCACTTTGGCATTATTTCTTCAAGGAAGCACCTGAAACTTTAAACTTAATAGTTGATATAGGTTCATATTTTATAGGCATAGTATTTGGACAAATAGCAGGGTATTATAAAGCTTGCAAAACTAATTATAAAAAAACACTTTTTTATGTTGCAATCCTTGGAATACTTATTCATATAATAGTATTTATTATATTCACTATTAATCCACCAAAATATGATTATTTTAAAGATAGTACTACAGGCAAATATGGAATTTTTAATACTACATCTTAATGGTGTATATTATATTTTAACGTTATAAATTATTGTTTATATTTGAAATAGTAGGATAAACTAATTTTAATGAATTTTAGAATGGAGAAGATTTATGAGAATTAGACTTGGGTATGTTGCTATTTCAAATGTACTGGGAAGGAAGGTTACTAGTTCTAGTACTGTAACTTTTTCAAATTATTTAAAAATTAATACTGAAGAAAAGAGATTAGAAAAGTTAAAAACTGTGGCCTTATCTAATCTTATAGCTCTTGAAGAATTATTAAAATATAATATAAAGAATAATATTCACTTTTATAGAATAACTTCAGCTTTAGTTCCTTTAGTAACGCATCCTGATGTTGGATACTGGGGACATAGAGAAATTTATAAAAAAGATTTTCAGTACATAGGAAAACTTATAAAGGATTCTAATATGAGGGTAGATACTCACCCGGATGAATTCAATGTAGTAAACAGTAATAATCCTAAAGTAGTTGAAAATACAATAATTAATTTAAGTAGACAAGTCGAATGGTTTGAAGATATGGACTATAAGGATGGGAAAATGGTTATTCATGTTGGTGGAGCTACAGGTGGAAAAGAGAAGGCGATAACAAGATTTATTGATAGTTTCTCAAAAATGCCAAGCTCAATAAAGGAAAGAATTATGATAGAGAATGATGATAAGACTTATACTGCTAATGAAACTTTAAATTTATGCAAAAGCATAAATATTCCTATGGTTTTAGATATTCATCATCATAATTGTAATAATAACGGTGATGAAATAACAAATATATTAGAAGACATATTTAATACTTGGAATAATGAGAACTTACCACCTAAGATGCATTTTTCATCTCCTAAAGATATAACCTTAGTAGATAAAGTAGATAAAAAACACTCCGACTTTATAAATCCTGTAGATTTTATAGAATTTATAGAAAAGCTAAGATCTTTTAATCGTGATGTTGATATAATGCTAGAGTGTAAAGAAAAAGATGTAGCTTTATTTAAGTTAGTTAGTGATCTTAAAGAAATAAATCCAAGTCTAAAATGGGAAGATGAAACAACAATAATATTATGAAGTATTAGAATTTGCTATAGATTATTATTTCTTTCTATAGCTTTTTATATTATAAATTTAAAAAGATATGACAAATTAGTATAAATTGATATAATATAAGTATAATTATAAAAAAAAGTGGGGTGCACTCATATGTTGAAATATGAAGAAATAGCGGAAGATATAAAAAGCAAAATAGAAGTAGGAGAGTATCTCCCAAATGATCAATTACCTTTAGAAAAGGAAATGTGTGAAAAATATGGTGTTAGTAGAATAACTATAAAAAAAGCAATGGATCAATTGGTAATGAAGGGTTTAGTAGTTAAGAGAAGGGGATCTGGAACTTTCGTTAAAGATATTGATAACAAAGAAGTTTATGATATTAGCACATCTAACCAATTTGAAGGCTTTACAAAAACATTTAGTGATAAAAAGATTATATCTAAAATTGTAGAGTTTAAAATAATTAATGCAAAGGATGAGATTGCAGACAAACTTAAAATTTCTGAGGATGAATTTGTATATTATATAGTAAGAGCTAGATACGCAGATGGCGTTCCATATGTTATGGAATATACATATATGCCAATAGACATAATACCTGGAATAAAGATAGATACTTTAAAAGGATCTATATACGAATATATTGAAGAAATACTAAATTTGAAAATTAAGAGTGCACATAGAACAATAAGAGCATCCTTACCAACTAAAATGGAGCAAGAGTATTTAGAAATAAGTGAGAACTTTCCTATTTTAGAAGTAGAGCAATCCGCATATTTAGATACTGGGCAAGCCTTTGAATATTCCAAATCTAGACATAGAAGTGATAAATTTGAGTTTAAAAGCATAAGTGTAAAGTAGAAAAAGAAGAGATTCAGAGATGAATCTCTTCTTTTTTATCGAACAAAGTAATTACTTTTAAAATAAAAAGATATATCTTTTGCTTGACTCATGATATGATTTATAGTATATTAATTGTAATGGATTCCATAAAGCGTGATATCACTAACTGAATATAATTAGGAGATGAGAATTATGAACAAGTTTAACTCTTTAATTGAAGAAAAATTTCTACCTATAGCAGGAAATCTAGCTTCTAGCAGGATATTATCTTGCTTACGTGATGCTTTTATGTTAAGTTTTCCGCTTACTATTGTTGGATCTCTTGCAGTTGTAATTATGAATTTACCTTATTTAGACAAGCTTATAGGACCTGATGGTGTTTCAGCAATTTATAATATTTTTAGTATATTACCTTCAGCTACTATGAGTATTGCTACATTATTTGTAGTAATAGGTATAGGATATTATTTTGCAAAGAGCTATGATGTTGATGCAATATTTTCAGCAGCTATAGCAGTTTCAGCATTTTTAGTACTAACTCCTCTTACTGCTACAGCTGAGAATGGTACAGTAATCAATGACGTAATTCCAATTGCTAGATTAGGAGCAAAAGGAATGTTTGTAGGTATTATAGGTTCCTTTGTATCAACAAGAATTTATGTTTGGGCAATTAAAAGAAATTGGACAATTAAAATGCCAGATGGTGTTCCACCAACTGTTGCAAAATCTTTCGCAGCATTAATTCCTGGATGTCTTGTAATAGGTATATTCCTTATTATAAGAATAGTTTTTAATTACACACCATGGGGAAATATACATGACTGCATCTATGAAATAATTCAGATGCCATTAATATCTTTAGGTAGTGGACTTTTAGCAACTTTAGTAGCTATCTTTGCTATTCAAATATTATGGTTCTTTGGATTACATGGACAAATAATCGTAAACTCAGTATTAGATCCGATTTGGAATACCTTATCATTAGAAAACTATGAGGCTTTTGTAGCAGGAAGTAACCTTCCTCATGTAATAACTAAGCAATTTATAGAAACATTTACTGTTGGAATGGGTGGGACAGGTATGACCTTAGCAGTAATAGCAGCAATATTTATTTTCTGTAAGAGTAAACAAATGAGAGAAGTAGCAAAATTAGCTGCTCCATCAGGAGTATTTAATGTTAATGAACCTATAATATTTGGGTTACCTATAGTAATGAATCCGACTATAATACTTCCTTGGATTATTGCTCCAATACTAGTAGTAACAGTATCTTATTTTGCAATGAGCACAGGTATAGTACCTAAGACAACTGGTGTTGCAGTACCTTGGACAGTGCCAATAGTCTTTAGTGGAGCTTTAGCTACAAATTCAATTAGAGGTGGATTATTACAACTTGTTAACTTTGGTATAGTATTTGTAACATGGATGCCATTTATAAAATCCTTAGATAAATTTACATTGAAAAATGAAAAGATACTTGAAGTACAAGAGGAAAATAACGTAACTAACGCATAAAGAAAGAGAGCTAGATATGAATAAAAAATATATATTTCCAGAAAAGTTTTGGTGGGGTTCAGCAACATCTGGGCCTCAATCAGAAGGTAGATTTAATAAAAAGCATAGAAGTGTATTTGATTATTGGTATGACATAGAGCCAGATGCATTTTTTGATAGGGTTGGACCTAATGTGGCATCTAACTTTTATAATAGTTATAAAGAAGATTTAGCTATGTTAAAAGAAATAGGTTTGAATTCTTTTAGAACCTCAATTCAATGGACAAGGCTTATAAAGGATTTTGAAACAGGAGAGCCAGAAGAAGATGGAATTAGATTCTATAATAATGTAATAGATGAGTGTATAAAAAATGGGATGATTCCAGTAATTAATTTACATCATTTTGATATACCTGTAGATTTATATAATAAATATGGTGGATGGGAATCAAAACATGTAGTAGATTTATTTGTGAAATTTGCAGAGACAGCTTTTAAGTTGTTTGGAGATAGAGTTAAATATTGGACAACATTTAATGAACCGATAGTTGTAGTTGAAGGAGAATATTTATATCAATTCCATTATCCGAAGTTAGTTGATGGGAAAAAGGCTATACAAGTATTGTTTAATCTAAATCTTGCATCTGCGAAAGTTATAGAAGCATATAAGAAACAATGGGATAATGGGAAGATTGGAATAATTCTTAATTTAACACCATCATATCCAAGAAGTAATGATATTAAGGACGTAGAAGCTGCAAAATTTGCTGATGATTTCTTTAATAATTCATTCTTAGATCCAGCTATTAAAGGGGATTTCCCTAAAGCATTAGTTTCAGTGTTAGAAAAAGATCATGTTTTATGGGAAGCCACTGAAGAAGAAATTAGTATTATAAAAAACAATACAATAGATTTCTTAGGAGTTAATTATTATCAACCAAGAAGAGTTAAATCTAAGGAAGTTGAGTTTGATAATAGTAATGGTTGGATGCCAGATAAATACTTTGATAATTATGAGATGCCAGGAAGAAGAATGAATCCATATAGAGGATGGGAGATATATCCTAAGTGTATGTATGATATTGCTATTAATATAAGAGATAATTATGGTAATATACCTTGGTTTATATCTGAAAACGGAATGGGAGTTGAAGGTGAAGAAAGATATATAAATGAAGATGGAACCATAGAAGATGATTATAGAATTGAATTTTTCGAAGAGCACCTTCAATACTTATATAAAGGTATAGAAGAAGGATCAAATTGTTTTGGATTCCACTCATGGACTCCAATTGATTGTTGGTCCTGGTCAAATGCATATAAAAATAGGTATGGATTTATTTCTGTAGACTTAGCAACTCAAATTAAGACTATTAAAAAGTCAGGTTATTGGATAAAAGATGTAGCAAAAAACAATGGATTTTAATAATTTGGGTGGCATATTTGCCACCCTATTATTGAAGGGAGAATGATATGAAAGAAGATATGGTTTTTAATGATGACCAGTACCAATTAAGAGAATATCAAATTGATATCATGAAAAGAATTATATCAAATAATAAGTATTCCATTAGTGATGGTATAGTTTTTTTGGGTGACTCTATTGTAGAGGCATATGATATTAATAAATATATACCTGAAATAAGTAATAAATACAACTGTGGAATACCTGGATTTACATCTGAGACTTTACTATGGATTTGTGATGAGGCTGTTATAAAGTATAAGCCATTATTAGTGTATATTTCTATAGGGACAAATGACTTAGGCAATACAAATATGAGAAGTCCTAGAAAAATAGCCTTAAATATTGATAAGCTCATAAGATTAATTAAAGGTAATATTGAAAATGTAAAAATATTAATAGTTTCAACTACACCTTGTGATGAAAATAGACAAGGACCTAAGGTTGGAAAAAATTTAAGAACTAATTTTAATATCAGTATAGTCAATAAGGAAATAAAAAAGATTAGTGATAGATACGAGAATGTAAATTTTATAGATATATTTAATGAGTTTATAGATAATGAAAGCGGGAATATTAAAGAAATATATACTACAGACGGGTTACACTTAACTTCAAAAGGATATGAAAAATTGACGGATATTATAAAACCTGTATTGATAAATTTATATAAGAATTTGGAGGAGTAAACATGAGTAATTATATTGTTTTTGATATTGGCGGTTCATCAGTTAAATGGTCAATAATGAATGAAGTTGGAGAAATAATAAAAAAAGATAAGATAAAAGTAGCTGATACAGTAGAGAGGTTTTTTAGTGGACTAATTAATACTGTAATAATCAATAAGAATAAATATGATTTAAAAGGAATAGCTATAAGTTCTCCAGGAGCAGTTGATAGAAAAACTGGAATTGTTGGAGGAGCTAGTGCAATACCATATATTCATGGTCCAAATTTTAAAGAAATTTTAAAAGAAAGTACACAGCTTGATGTTTCTATAGAAAATGATGCCAATTGTGCAGCATTAGGAGAGTGTTGGCTAGGGGCAGCAAAAGAGGTTAATGATTGTGCTTTCGTTGTTTGTGGCTCTGGAATTGGCGGAGCAATAGTAAAAGATAAAAGAATTCACGCAGGAGTACATAAGCATGGTGGTGAGTTTGGTTATTGTATTGTTGATTACAATGAAGATAATGATGAAAAATACTTAACTTGGAGTAGAGTAGGATCTACAACAGCCTTGGCAAGAAGTATTGCTATTAGGAAGGGAATCCAAGAAGATGAGATAGATGGTCTTAAAGCTTTTAAACTTTCTGATGAAGGTGATGAAGTAGCGAGAGAAGAAGTTGATAAGTACTTTAGATATATGGCAATCGGTATATATAACATTCAATATACATTTGATCCAGAAATTATAGTACTAGGCGGAGCGATTAGTGAAAGAGAAAATTATATAGAAAAAGTCAATGAGAAATTACATGACATTTTTAGTGGAAATACAGATGGAAAAGTAAAGCCCATAATAAAAAAGTGCGTGTATGGGAATGACGCCAATATGATAGGAGCATTATATAATTTTTTAAATGAAAGGAAGGCGTAGAATTATGTATCCAATAAAATTCGAAAATCTATATTATGATAAAGTATGGGGTGGTAGAGATTTAGAGGAGCTTAGAGGTAATCTTCCTTCAGGCAATATAGGAGAAAGTTGGGATGTAGCTTGTCATCCAAATGGAATGAGTATAGTAGCTAATGGAGAATTAAAAGGAAAGACCTTTAATGAGTTAATTATAGAATATGGAGCAGATATAGTAGGTGAAGAATTTAAAAATACAAATTTTCCCTTGTTGGTAAAGTTAATAAATTCAAAAGAAAAACTATCTGTGCAGGTTCATCCGAATGACGGATATGCTAAGAAGTATGAGAATTCTTTAGGCAAAACAGAAGCATGGTATGTTATTGATGCAAAACCAGGTGCATCTTTAATTGTTGGTACAAAGAATTGTGATAAAGATCTTTTTGAGAAGGCTATAAAAGAAGGAAGAACTGAGGAATATTTAAATAAAATAGAAGTTAAGAAAGGTGATTGTTTCCTTATAAAGAGTGGATTAGTACATGCTATATGTGAGGGAGTTATAATAGCTGAAATACAGCAAAGTAGTGATATAACTTATAGAATTTATGATTATGATAGACCAAGAGAATTACATGTAAAAAAATCATTAGATGTTATCGATTTTGATTTAAAAGCTATTAATTTAAGTAACAAAAGGTTAGAGAATTTTAAAGGATATGAAAGAGGAGTTCTATGTTCTAGTGAATATTTTACTATAGAAAAGTATGTTATTAGTGAGAGTTTAGTAGAAAGTAGTGACATAAATAGATTCTTTGTATTTACTTGTGTTGATGGATCAGGTGAGATTATTTGTAATGATGGAAAAGTAGTTGATATTTTAAAGGGAGATAGTGTATTAATACCAGCTATATTAGGAGAATACAGAATAAAAGGGCAAGTAACCTTATTAAAAAGCTATGTGTAGAGGTAATGATGATATGAAATATTATATTGGAATAGATATAGGTGGAACAAATCTAAGAGCAGCAATACTTAATGAGAATTATATAATAATAGATAAACTTATAATTGAAAATGAAGTTGAGAGTGGACCTAAATATAACTTAGGTAAACTAGTATCTATAATAAAAGAAAAATGGTTAGATAAAGAGATTATTGGAGTAGGAGTAGGATGCCCAGGACCTTTAGATATTAAGAATGGAAAAATTCTAGTAGCACCAAACTTGAAAACATGGGAGTACTTTAACGTAAAAGAGTTTTTAAGTAAAGAATTGAATTTGCAGGTTAAAGTTAATAATGATGCTAATGTAGCCGCACTTAGTGAGGCAATAATGGGATCAGGTAAAGGCTGTGAAAGTGTATATTATATAACATTATCAACTGGAATTGGTGGAGGATTTATTTATAAGGGAGAGATTGTTTCAGGGTTTAATAGTATAGCAGCCGAAGTTGGAAATATGATCATTAATGAAGATTGCTATAAACATAAAAATATGAATTATGGTGGATTTGAAGGGCAGTGTAGTGGAACTAATATTTCTAGGATTGCAAGCAAAGTAATGGGTAGAAAAATAACTACTAAGGAAGTCTTCGATAGTGCTAGAAGTGGGAATAATGATTTAGTTAATGTAATAAATAATTGGATTATTAACATTTCAAAGGCTATTGCTAATATTGTTATTACAGTTGATCCTGAAGTTATAGTCTTAGGAGGATCAGTTATTCTTAATAATAAAGAATATATTGAATTTATTAAAGAGGAAGTAGAAAAGAGGATTTTTGATGGCATAAAAGTGAATATTAAGCTAGCCAGTATGGGAGGTGATACAGGTTTAATTGGAGCAGGTATTTTATTAGCAAGTCCAAAATTTTAATATATATTAGTTCCCCCTAATATATATAGAGCTATAAAGGTTTATTAGAAAATAAGTCTTTATAGCTTATTTTATTTAAAAAATTTATGGATTATTACAAAAAACTTCTTTGTTTTCTAATACTTTTTAGTTTTATTGGTTTCTTATTTGTTACATTTCATATATTAATGTATAATTACTGTACTGAAAAAGAATACATACAGTGTAGAGGTGTAAATATGACTTTGGAAAAGAAAATCACAAGACTTACAATTGGTATTTTTATTACAATAATATTGATTATAAGTATTTTTTCTATAGCTATTATAAATAGCAAGGTATCTGAAGCAATAGGAAAAAGTCTTACAGATACAGCTTTTGTAGTGGCTGCAAATCCTATGATTCAAAAGGAATTAGCAGATAAAGGAGATCCAACACATTTAAAAGTCCAAAACTTTGCTGAAAGAGTAAGGTTAAAAACAGGATTATTATTTATAACAGTAATGGATCAAGAAGGAATAAGATACTCTCATCCAATGCCCGAAAACCTTGGGAGAAGATTTTTAGGTGGAGATGAAAAATTAGTTTTAACTGAGGGTGAGACATATGTATCAGAAGGTGAAGGGCATTTAGGAAGATCTGTAAGAGCCTTTGTTCCAGTACATAAAGATGGTGTACAAGTTGGGGCTGTAGCTGTAGGAATATTAAAAAGAGATTTAAGAGGTGAGGTTAAGGAATATATAATAGGATTAATACCAGTATTTATAGGAGTTTTAATAGTTATAATTTTTTTAGCAAAGAAATTAGCTACTAATATAAAAGGAGATATTTATGGACTAGAGCCAGAAGAAATAGCTGTTCAACTAAGAGAGAAAGAATCTATTATTAATAATATAGAAGAAGGATTAATAGCAATAAATAGCTCAGGATATATTACAGTGATAAATGATAAAGCTCTTGAAATACTTAACATCGATTCAAATGATAAAATAGATGGTAAAATAACTAATTTACTATTTGAAGTTATGTATAGAAGGAGCAGGATATTCAATAAAGAAATAAGATTAGATAACAATATAATAATTATGGGGAATTTCTATAGTATAATTGGTGAGTATGGTAAGGTAGTTGGGGCAATTGCTAGCTTTCAAGACTTTACAACGGTTCATAATATGGCTGAGGAATTAACAGGAGTGAAGGAATTAACTTGGAATTTAAGAGCTCAAAATCATGAGTTTATGAATAAATTACATACAATAGCAGGATTATTACAATTAAATGAAACAGAAGAAGCTTTAGAGTATATATTTCATACTACAGAAAGTAGAGGTATAATTACTGATAATTTAAGTAAAATAAAAGAACTTTCAATACAGGGACTAATATTTTCTAAATATAATAGAGCTGATGAGATGAAAATAAAATTTGAGATTGATGAAAATTCATATTTAAAATCTCTTCCTGATCATATAAGAGTACAAGATATATTAACTATTATAGGAAATCTACTAGAAAATTCAATTGAAGAACTTAGGATAAAAGAAAATGGATATATATATATTGGAATATTCCAAGAAGAAAATATAAAAATAATAGTTAAAAATAATGGGAGTATAATTGATGATATTACTAAAGAAGAAATGTTTAATAGAGGATTTAGTACAAAAGGAAATTTCAGAGGGCTTGGCTTATATAATGTAAAAAATATTATAGAATCATTAAATGGAAATTTAAAATTAACATCAGATAAAATTACGACATGGGAGGTAGAAATATAACAATGAATAATATTAAGGTTTTTATTGTTGAAGATGACCCGATGGTAAAGGAAATAAATACAAGATTTTTAGAAAAGATTGAGGGATTTAAGGTTGTAGGAGATGCAAGTAACATAGAAGAAGCAAAAGATAAAATTATTAAAGCTAAGGTTGATTTAATTTTATTAGATGTATTTTTGCCAGATGGAAAAGGGATAGATTTATTAAAATGGGTTAGAATCAATGAAGTTCAGATAGATACTATTTTAATTACTGCAGATAAATGTAAGTCTTCAGTTGATGAGGCTTTTAAATATGGTGCGATTGACTACTTAATAAAGCCATTTAAATTCGAGAGATTTAAAGAAGCTTTATATAATTATAGAAGCAGATTTATAGAATTAAGAAAAGTAGATAATATGAATCAAGATTATATAGATCAATACATATTAAAGATTAATACAAATTCTATAGAGGAAGAAGTAGAGGAAAAAGAACTATGCAAGGGCTTAAGTTTAAAAACATATAATAAAATAATAGATTATATGAAAGAAAAATATAGAGAATATTTGACGGCAGAGGAAATAGCAAAAGGTAGTGGACTTGCTAGAGTAACAGCACGAAGATATTTAGAAAAGATGGTTGAAGAAGGCAGAGTAGAAATAAATCAGGAATATGGGAAAATTGGTAGACCAACAAATTATTATATACTTAAAAAATAAAGACCAAAAAGACCAAAATAAACAATAAGACCACAATATTGCTTGTTTATTAATTAACAAATATACTAAGGCTGTAAATAACTTAAGATTAAGGGGAGATAGTTAAATGAAAAAGAGAGCTTTAGCATTAGTAATGTCAGCTTTAATTTTAATTCCAACAGCTTTAGTTGGTTGTAGTGGAAAGAAAGAAACTGCTGATATAGTTGTAATAGGAGCAGGTGGTGCAGGACTATCTGCAGCTGTACAAGCTAAACAAGATGGAATAGAAAATGTTGTTGTTTTAGAAAAAATGCCAATGGTTGGTGGAAACACAAACAGAGCTACTGGTGGTTTAAATGCAGCTGAAACAGAGCAACAAAAAGCAAAAGGAATAGAAGACTCTATTCAAACTATGTATGATGATACTATGAAGGGTGGATATGATAAAAACAACCCAGAATTAGTAGAAAAGCTATCTAACGAAGCAAAGGATTCAGTTGCATGGTTAACTGATTTAGGAGCAGATTTATCAGATGTTGGTAGAATGGCAGGAGCTACAAATTATAGAACTCACAGACCAACAGGGGGAGCAGCTGTAGGAGCTCATTTAGTTGATACGCTAAAGACAGCAGCTGAAAAAGAAGAAGTTGATTTAAGATTATGGAATGAAGCAAAGGAAATAGTTTTAGATAAAGATGGTAATGTTTCAGGGGTGAAAGTTACAGATAAAGAAGGAAAAGAATATACAATAAATACTAAAGCAGTAGTTATTGCTGCAGGTGGATTCTCAGCAAATCAAGAAATGGTAGTTAGTTATAAAGAAGACTTAAAAGGTTTTGCAACAACTAATCATAATGGAGCTACTGGTGATGGTATAGTTCTTGGAGAAAATGCTGGTGCTGATTTAGTAGATATGAAAGAAATCCAAACACATCCAACAGTTGTTCCAGAAAAAGCTGTAATGGTAACAGAAGCTGTAAGAGGAAATGGTGCAATTCTTATTAATAAAGATGGTAAGAGATTTACAAATGAATTATTTACTAGAGATGTAGTTTCTAAGGCTATATTAGAACAAAAAGATGGCGTAGCTTATCTTTTCTTTGATGAAGGATTAAGAAAAAGCTTAAAAGCAACTGAAGAGTACTTCAATATGGGATTAGTTACAGAAGCTGATTCAGTAGAAGAACTAGCAGAAAAATTATCAATAGATAAAGATACAATGGTTGAAACAATTAATAAATATAATGAAGCAGTAGTTGCAAAAACAGATGCAGAATTTAATAGAGAAGACCTTCCAAGACAATTAAATGAAGGAAAAGTATATGCAATACCTGTAACTCCAGCAGTTCACCATACAATGGGTGGATTAAAGATTAATACGAACGCTGAAGTTTTAAATAAAGATGGTAATGTAATTCCAGGATTATTTGCAGCAGGAGAAGTAACTGGAGGAGTTCATGGTGGAAATAGATTAGGTGGAAACGCATTAGCTGATATAGTTACTTTTGGTAGAACAGCAGGAAAGAATGCAGCGAGCTTTATTAAATAGGATTTAATTGTAGGAGGAATAAGAAATGAAGAAAATAACTGCGATATTAAGTACAATAGTATTATCTGCCACTGTTTTAGTTGGCTGTGGTGGTGGAAAATACACTGATGGAACATATACTGGTGAAGGACAAGGAGCTTCAGGTATAATAAAAGTAGAAGTTAAAGTTGAAAAAGGAAATATATCAGAAGTTAATTTAGTTGAACATAATGAAACTAAGACTTTAGTTGATGGAGTTAAGGATAATTTAGTACCAGAAATAATTGAAAAACAAAGTACTGAAGGTGTTGAAGCTATATCAGGAGCAACTAATTCATCAAATGGTGTAATAGAAGCGGTTAATAAAGCTTTAGAATCAGCATCTAAATAGAAGTTATCTCTCAAACTTTCAAAATATAATATATATTAAATTTTTTTGATAAACCCCCTATTTTTAATAGGGGGTTTTACATATTTAAAAATATATAATTTAAATTTGAAAATTTATATATTTGCAGATTAAGTTTTTGAGAAATAATTCTAAAATACCAAAAATATACATTATGTATATGTACAATATAATAAATATATGTCATTATGAAGTTAGAAAAGGATTACAAACAAATCGGTACAATTATATAAATTTAAGTGTAAAGGAGGTATGAGTTAGAAAAGTTATTTATAAAGCAAAGCATTAAAATTGTGATAAACATAAGAATAGAAATTTTATAAGTTTATAAAGGATGGGATAGTATGTATAAAAGGCTAAAAAAAGTTTTATCATTCTTTGCTGCAAGTATGATGCTTATTTCAGTTACACCTACTATAAAAGCTAAAGCTGATACTAATATCGCTGGTAATGGAAGATTACTAGTAGGTTATTGGCATAACTTCGATAATGGTGCAGGTATAGTTAAAATTAAAGATGTAGATCCAGCTTGGGATGTAATAAACGTTTCTTTTGGAGAAACCTACACTGATAGAGCTGTTGTTGAATTACATCCTGTATATAATGAAAAGGAATTTATAGATGATATCGCTTATGTTCAAGGTAAAGGGAAGAAAGTAGTTTTATCTTTAGGTGGTGCAGAAGGTACAATTCAAATTCCTACTGATGCGGCTAGAGAAAAGTTTATGACATCTCTTACAGGGTTGATAGACAAGTATGGATTTGACGGAATAGATATAGATCTAGAAGGAGGAAGTGGAATGATACTTCAACCTGGAGATACTGACCTTAAAAATCCTACCACTCCTCAAATAGTAAATTTCATTAAGGTAGTAAAAGATTTAGTTAAAAAGTATGGTGATGGCTTTATTATAAGTATGGCTCCTGAATTATCATATGTTCAAGGTGGAAATACTGGTTATGCAACTAATTGGGGTGCTTATCTTCCACTTATAGATGCAGTTAGAAATGAACTAGATTACTTACAAGTTCAGCATTATAATGCTGGTGGAAATATGGCTCTTGATGGAGTTACTTACAATCAAGGAACTGCAGATTTCCAAGTTGCTATGGTAGATATGCTATTACAAGGATTCCAAACTAGGGCATCTAAGAATTCTTTCTTTGCTCCATTAAAGCAAGAACAAGTCGTTATTGGTGTTCCAGCTTCACAAAAAGGAACATTAAATCCTAATTCAGGATATATTCCACCAACAGAAATGCTTAAAGCTTTAAATTACTTAGTAAAAGGACAATCCTATGGTGGAGCTTATAAGATGGTTGGAGAAAAATATCCTAACTTAAGAGGAATGATGGCTTGGTCAATTAACTGGGATAATGTAAATAATAAAGAATTCGTTAAGAGTTATAGACCTTTCTTTGATTCATTATCTCCAATAGTTCCTGAAAAACCAGTATTAAAAGCTGCATCAGTTAAGGCTTCAGCGGTTTCTAATAAGGGCTATTCCTTAACTATTGATGTACCAGCATATAATACTGCAACATCATATGAATTATTTGAAAATGGTAAATCTATAGCTACAGGAGTATTAACTTCAGGATTAACAATTTCTCAATCAATTAAGAAAGATTTTTCAAACAAGGATTACGGAACTTACACTTACTCAGTAGTACTTAAAGATGTAGCTGGAGTATCAGCTATATCAAGTAATACAACAGTAGAAGTTAAAGAAGTTGAAATACCTTCAGTACAAGAATGGCAATCTGGTGTTAGCTATAAATTAGGTGATAAAGTAACTTATCAAGGAAAAACTTATGAATGTATTTATGTTCATACATCTAATATAGCTTGGACACCAAATGTAGTACCTACACTATGGAAGCAAATCTAATTAATATATAAATAAACTAACTAAAAAATATAATAGCTTACAATAATGAAAATAATTCCATTTGGAATCACAAGGTTCAGTAGGGTTATGTTATTGTAAGCTTTATTTTATATATCTAATTAAATTTAAAAATTTCTAACTTTCTAATTTATTATAGATTTCTTATGAACTATATAGATTTTATAAATATTATCATTGGAAATTAAACATAATTTGCATTAATTTGTAACAGGCGTTAAAATATCTATGGGGAAATCTACGAAAGAATTATGAAAAGGGGAGTGCATATAGTGCTGAAAAGCTATATTAGGGACATAAAAAATGAATTTAAAGATTATAATTTGTTAAGTTTTAAACAAGACTTAATGGCAGGTATAACTGTTACAGCAGTAGCCCTACCACTTGCATTAGCTTTTGGAGTTAGTTCAGGAGCAACTGCAGCTGCAGGATTAATAACTGCAATATTAGCTGGATTAGTAATAGGAGCATTATCAGGAGGATCCTTTCAAATATCTGGACCAACAGGAGCTATGAGTGCTATTTTAGTAGCATTGTTTCAGAAGTATGGTTTAGATGGTGTATGGATAGCAGGAGCAGTGGCTGGCTTAATACTTATACTAGCAGGAGTATTTAAGCTTGGAAAAGTAGTTTCTTATATACCAACGCCAGTAATAACAGGATTTACATCAGGTATTGCTTTAATAATTGCAATAGGTCAATTAGATAATTTTTTTGGGGTATCAACTAAATCATCAGATTCAGCAGCTATAAAAGTGTTTAACTTTTTGAGTGGCCCATTAAATCCAAATTGGTATGCTCTTTTAATTGGAATTTTAGTTATTATTATTATGATATTATGGCCTAAAAAGTTTAATAAAGTAATACCATCATCTTTAATAGGATTAATAGTTGCTTTGATAATAAATATGATTTTCAAATTACCTTTAGATGTAATTGGTGATATACCACAAAAGTTAATTCTAGATGATAGACTTAGTATAACTTCAATAAACCTTGATATTATAAAAAATGTATTAGTACCAGCAATTAGTATAGCAGCATTAGCAATGATAGAAAGCTTGCTATGTGGAGAAGTGGGAAAGAAAATGAAAGGCGATCCTTTTGATACTAATAAAGAGCTAATTGCACAAGGTATAGGTAACTTCATAATACCTTTCTTTGGAGGAGTGCCAGCAACTGCAGCTATTGCTAGAACTAGTGTTGCTATTAAATCTGGAGGTAAAACTAGATTAGTAAGTATTCTTCATTCAGTATTCTTAATGTTATCTATGTTTTTACTTGCGCCTATAATGTCTAATATCCCATTATCAGCTCTTGCAGGTGTATTAATGGTTACAGCCTGGAGGATGAATGAATGGGAAAATATAAAATACATATTTTCTAAAAGATTTAAAGGGGCAATATCTAAGTTTTTAATAACAATGATTGCAACAGTTGTCTTTGATTTAACTCAAGCTATATTAATTGGTGTAATTTTTTCTAGTCTTTTATTTATAGTTAAGATTTCAAATATGGATATATCAATAAGTGAAGTAGATGAGAAAAGATTAGACAATGTTGAACTTAAAGGAAAGAATTTAAATAATATTAAAGTTATATACTTTACAGGCCCTTTATTCTTTGCAACAGCAGAAAAGTTTAAAAATGAAATACTTTCAATTAATGATGCAAAAATTATAATACTATCTATGAGGGGTGTTCCATTAATTGATACCTCAGCCCTTCAAGCTTTAGCAGATATAGTTGAAGAAGGAAGAAATAAAGATTGTACATTTATGTTATGTGGGCTACAACAGCAAGTTAAGGATATTATTGATAAAGCTGGATTTGAAGAAAAGCTTGGAAATAATATGATTTTCTGGAGTGCAGATGAAGCTATAAAAAAGGCAGAAGATTTAATAGCGTAGGTATATAAGCTATAGTAAATGTTAAAAATATAGTATAACTAATAATATATAAAGATTAATTAATAAGCTGTATCAACAATGCTGATACAGCTATTTTATTTTTTTATTTCACTATGATAATTCTTTAGTCATATTTTAGATACATAAGGAGTATTTTTTATATTAATAGGCAAACTATATTTACAAAAGAACATATGTTTGCTATACTTGAAATAAGAATTTCCATGGGAGGGATATCCTTGAAAGTTGTAGCTAAACCAATTAAAATGATAGCTTGGTTTAATGAAGATGGATCCATTAATCCAATTAAATTTAAAATAGAAGAAGATGAAGCTAAGGTAATAAAAATTAACAAAATACTAAAGAGAGAGAAGGAAAAGCTTGCAGGGAACATTATGGAGAAGTTTGTTTGTAGTTCCTCTATAAATGGAGTAGAGAGAATATTTGAAATTAAATATGATGCTAAAAGCTATAAATGGATACTATTTAAGATTTAGAAATATAGAGTAAAGGGATATATTTAAATAAGATGAGTGATAGAATAATTTTTCATATAGATGTAAATTCAGCTTATCTATCTTGGAGTGCTATAAGAATGCTTCAACTTGGAGAAACAGAGGAAGATATTAGAGAAATTCCATCAATAGTTGGAGGTAGTACTGATGACAGGCATGGAATAGTGCTTGCTAAGTCTATTCCAGCTAAGAAATTTAATATTAAAACTGGAGAGCCAATAGTAGATGCTTTAAGGAAATGTCCTAGTTTAAAGATTTTTAGACCTAATTACAGACTTTATATGGATTGCAGTAATGCAATGTATAACTTACTTTATGAGTATTCTCCTAAAATACAAAGATATTCTGTAGATGAAGTATTTATGGATATGAGTCATTTTAAAGAGAATTATATGGAAAAATCTGAAGAAATAAAGCTTAGAATAAAAAAAGAACTAGGTTTTAATGTTAATATTGGTATAAGTACAAATAAGCTATTAGCTAAAATGGCCAGTGATTTTGAACCAAAAAACTCTATACAAACATTATTTAAAGATGAAATAGAAGATAAGATGTGGCCTCTTCCAGTAGATAATCTTTTTATGGTAGGTAGGGCAACTAAAAAGAAATTAGATAAGCTCAATATAAATACTATAGGGGAACTGGCAAGGTTTGACTTGAAATTATTATGTAGCGTATTTAAAAGTCATGGTACTACTATATATAATTATGCTAATGGAAATGAAGAATCCTCTGTAAGAAAGTATAATTATATAGAAGTAAAGGGAATAGGTAATTCTACAACTATAGCCTGGGATGTAACAAGTAGAGAAGAAGCCTTAAAAATTATACTGTCTCTAACAGAATCAGTTTGTAATAGATTAAGGAATAATAATAGTTTATGTAAATTAGTTTCTATTTCTATAAAGGGTTTCAATTTTGAAAGATATACTCATCAAAGATCTTTAGAAAGTTATACAGATTTAACAGAAGAAATATTTAAAGAGCTGACTATAGCCTTTGATGAATCATGGAGAGAAGAACCTATAAGACAATTAGGTGTAAGAGTAAGTAAACTATGTAGCAATGAATTTTTTCAATGCTCTCTATTTGATAGTAAAAGGGTAGAAAAGCAAAGAGCTCTAGATAAAGCCATAGATTCCATAAGAGATAGATATGGAAACAACTCAATAATTAGATCTACCTTCCTTCATTCAGGAATAAAATCAATAAATGGAGGAAATGGTGAAGATGATTATCCTATGATGGGAAGTTTATTATAAGTTTAATTATAGATAATTTTTTAAAGATTATAAGAAATATATCATAGTAGTTATGTATTAAATATATGTATAAAACTATTATATAAATAATTAGAACAGAAAATAAGAGATGATTACTATCTCTTATTTTTTGTTCTTTTAATATAATACGATAGTTTATTTGAAATATAGGAAAAATATCAAATTAAAATCAATGTATATGTAATCTTAATATAAGAAATTATAATAAGAGAAATAATAAAAAGAGGTTGACAGTTGAGCGACTATTCAACTATAATACAATTAACAGTTGAGTGATCGTTCAACTATTTAATATATTTTTAATAGCTAAATACTGATAATATAAAATGGAGGATACTATGAAGCAAGATAATATATCTGATTGTATGCCAATTGAAAAAGATAAGGTGGAAAGAGTTAAAGCAAATGCAATAATAGATGATGAGATAAGAAAATTATCAGAATTATTTAAAGTATTGGGTGATAACACTAGGATTAGAATACTAACTTCACTAGCACAGGAAGAGTTGTGTGTTTGTGATTTATCAGTAGCTCTTAACATGACTAAATCAGCTGTTAGTCATCAATTAAAAAAATTAAAGGATGAAAGACAAGTTAAAAGTAGAAAAGTAGGAAGAAATATTTATTATTCATTAGACGATGAACACGTAGTAGATATTGTAAATAAAGCATTAGATCATATAAGACATAATTAAAGGAGAGGATAATATGAAACACAACCACAACCATAGTCATTTGCATAATCATAATGATAGTGTAAGTAATGTAACATTAGCATTTTTATTAAACCTTGGATTTTCTATTATAGAATTATTTGGAGGTATTATTACAGGTAGTACAGCGATATTATCTGATGCTGTACATGATTTTGGAGATAGCCTATCATTAGCCTTATCTTTTATATTTGAAAAGGTTGGTAATAAAGAATCTAACGAGAAGTACACATATGGATATAAGAGAATTTCACTTATTGGTGCATTAATAAATATTGTAGTGTTATCCGTAGGTACAGTATTTGTTTTTACAGAAGCAGTACGAGCTTTGTTAAACCCAACATATGTAAAAGCTGAAGGAATGTTATTATTAGCTATAATCGGTATTGTTATTAATGGAGTATCTGTATTTAGAATGAAAGGTTCTAAAAAAATATTAGACAAGACTGTAATGATGCATTTAATGGAAGATTTACTTGGATGGATAGCAGTATTAGTTGTTAGTATAGTTATATATTTTACAAGTTGGTATATTTTAGATCCAATTCTTTCACTTGCTATCTCCGTTATTATAGGAAGAAATATCTATAATAATTTAAGAGATGCTATTATGATAATAATGCAAAGAGTTCCAGATGAAGAGCTTTATAATAATATAAAAAATAATTTGATATCAATGGAAGAAATAGATAGTATTGAAAAGATTAATATGTGGACTATTGATGGTGAAGTTCATATATTAACAGCATCTATAAAGGCAGTGAATGATGCAAATAAAAGTAATTTATTAGAAAAAATTAAGGACATGCTTTTAAGCAAAGATATAAAAGAATCTACTATTGAGATATATTAAAGATTAATAAAAATACATTGATTATTTTAATATAATGGAAGTTTATTATAAAAGTGCTTTCTTAAAATTATAGTTGTAATTTTAAGATATAGCACTTTTTTTACTAAATTTCAGTGTATAATTAATTTTGTGAAAAAAATTAAAATAAGCTTTATATAAATAATATTAACTGAAAGGATGAAGAAATTTGGATAAAACAAAATTTTTTACTAATAGAATAAATATAATAGTAATTGCAATTATATGTACATTTTTATGGGGAAGTGCCTTCCCAGCAATTAAGGTTGGATATGAATTATTTGATATAGCAAGTAATGATGTTGGTACAAAGCTTATTTTTGCAGGATATAGGTTTTTCCTAGCTGGAGTTTTTATATTAATTATAAAATTAGCTATGAAGGAAAGTATTTTCAATTTAAATTTAAAAGATATAAAGGAAATAACAATATTAGGTATTGGACAAACTACCTTGCAATATATATTCTTTTATTTAGGAATGACTTACACTACTGGAGTAAGAGGATCTATTATAAATGGAACAGGAACATTTTTTAGTATTATTTTAGCTCACTTTATTTATAAAAATGATAGGCTTAATTTTAATAAGGTTATAGGGTGTATAGTAGGATTTTTAGGAGTTATAATTGTTAACCTTGGAACATCTTCAGTTTTAGAAGGTGGAATAAGCTTTAGAGGAGAAGGATTTATAATGCTTGCTGCCTTTATGCTTTCCATTTCATCAATTTACAGTAAGAAAATTAGTCAAAATAAAGATGCTTATCTTTTAACAGCATATCAACTATCAATTGGTGGACTAGTTCTAACAATAATAGGATATGCATTAGGAGGAAGCCTTAGAAATTTCACTTTTATATCTACTTCCTTATTAATTTATATGGCTTTATTATCATCAGTGGCCTTTGCTTTATGGTCACAATTACTTAAGTATAATAAGGTTGGAGTAATTTCAGTATTTAATTTTTTAATTCCTGTTTTTGGGACGATACTATCTGCAATAGTACTAAAGGAGAATATTTTCGATATAAAAATACTAATTGCTTTATTATTAGTTTGTCTTGGTATATATTTAGTATATAAAAAGAAGAATTAGAGTCTGGAGAAAATTATGAGAAAAAGTAATGAACTTTTATTAATAAGGTATTTATCAATTTTAATACTAATTGCTGATGTTTTAATTGAACGTAAAAGCACAAATATATTTAGCATTTTATTTCTATTAGCCTTCATAATAAATAATAACCTTAGGATATTTTTCTTTAAAAAAGAAAAGTCTATTGTTTTATCAATAGTAATAGAATTAGTTTCAATAGTCTTTGCTTATTTAAATTTTGGTGGAAATATTCTTTTCTATTTGATAGGCGTTACTATAGATGTATTTTCAATAAAGGATATAAAGATAAAGAGCATATTAGCTGCAGTTATACTAATTATTTCAACTTCATCATATTTAAATGGGAGTATAGAAAGTGGAATTATAAATTTAATAGTAATTATAATTTTTTCAATTCTTTTAAGTTATATTTCAAGACTTTATGATACTAAAAAAGAAGCTCAAAGATTATACGATAAGCTTAGAATATCAGAAGAAAACCTAAGAGAGGCTAATAATAATTTAGAGGAATGTTTATCTTCTATAGAAGAATTAACAGTTTTAAAAGAAAGAAATAGGATATCAAGGGAAATACATGATAGTGTTGGACATGCTTTATCTACAGCTATGATTCAGCTATCTGCAATGGAAGCTTTAGCAGATAAAGAAGGAAGTATTCTAAAGGATATGTTAAAGAATTTAAGAGATTTTATAAATGAAAGTTTCCAAGATGTTAAGCAGGCAGTAAAAGAGCTTAAATCAGAAGAATACAATACGTATAGAGGAGTTATTAGAATTCAAGAAGTATGTAAGAATTTTAAAAAAATGACTGGAATAGATGTAGATGTAATTATATCTAAGGGGACCTGGGCTTTATCTCCAAAGCAAGATACTCATCTACATAGAATAACTCAAGAAATTTTATCTAATTCATTAAAACACGGAAAAGCTACTAAGGTAAAAGTAATTATGAACTTTACAGAGGAAGATTTTGTGATATCTTTTAAGGATAATGGTATAGGAACTGATTCATTGCTAGAAAGTGGTTTTGGACTTAAGAATATTAAAGAAAGAGCCTATGAAATAGGTGGTACAGTTGATATAAAATCAGCTTTAGGGGAAGGCTTTTTTATTAAATTAGTAATTCCTAGAGAAAGGGAGATATAAGTGGAGAAAATTAAAATATTAATTGTAGATGATGAAAGCTTAATAAGAGAAGGGTTAAAACTTATGTTATCAACCTTTGATGATATTGAAGTTGTAGCAACTGCAGAAAATGGATATAAGGCCCTTGAGATATGTAAAAGTCAGGATATAGATATAGTTCTTATGGATATAAGAATGAAGGATTGCGATGGTGTAATGGGGACAAGGCTTATAAAAGAGCAATTCACTAAAATTAAGGTAATAATTCTAACTACATTTAATGATAAAGAATATATAAAGTCAGCCTTAAATTATGGGGCTTTTGGATATATGTTAAAAGACAGCTCTCATCATGTAATATACGAAGGAGTAAAAGCTGCTTATATGGGAAATATGGTAGTGCATCCAGAAGTTGCAGATAAGATGCTAAGTGGTGAAAAAGAAGGATTAAATACTAAGGAATTAGAAAAATATAATTTTTCAGAAAAGGAACTTAAAATTATTAAACTTATAGCTGAAGGCTTAACTAATAAAGAAATCTCTGAAAAAATATACTTATCAGAAGGAACTATAAAGAATAATATAACTAATATATTAGCAAAATCAAACTTACGAGATAGAACACAAATTGCAATTTTTGCTTTTAAAAATGGAATAGTGACTTAAGTCATTTATGAAGTGACTTCAAGTAGTGGTATCCCCCTAGGGCTTATCTTATTATAGAATTAAGATATATGCTTAGGGGGAATTTTATTATGAGTATAATAGAAATTAAAAATGTAACAAAAAGATTTAATGATAAGTTAGTACTAGACAATGTTAGTTACGAAGTTGAAAAAGGAGAAATATTTGGCTTTATAGGACCTAATGGTGCAGGGAAATCAACTTTAATAAATATAATGACAAGTTTATTAGAGCCAGATAGTGGGACAGTAAAAATCTGTGGCTATGATATTTTAAAAGAATCAATTAAAGCAAAAGAATGTATAGGATATGTTCCACAAGATATTTCATTATTAGAAGAGCTTACAGCTTATGATAACTTAGAATTCTTTGGAGCTTTTTATGGATTAAAAGGAAAAGAGTTAAAAGAAAGAATTAAGGAAGCATTAGAAGTTACAGGTCTTTTAGATAAGAAGAAGGAAAAAGTTAAAAAGTTTTCAGGTGGTATGAAAAGAAGATTAAATATAGCTGCAGCAATTATGCATCATCCAAAAGTATTAATAATGGATGAACCAACAGTTGGAGTAGATCCTCAATCAAGAAATCATATATTTAACTTCACTAAAAATATTTGCAAAGAATGGGGAACAACAGTTATTTATACATCTCACTATATGGAAGAGGTTGAAGAGCTATGTAAAAGAGTATTTATAATGGACCTTGGAAGAGAAATAGCTTATGGAAGCAAAGAAGAAATTAAGTCGTCTGTTTTCCCAAATAACAAGGTTATTATAGAAGCTAGTGGAATAACTGCTGAACTAATTTTAAATATAAGTAAAATTAAAGGAATACTAAATGTTAAGGAAAATCAAGATAGTATTATATTAACTATAGATTCCAATTTTAAGCTAAATAATGTTTTATTAACTTTAGAAGAAAATAAGATAAATATTAAAAAGATAAGCTATGAAGAAGCAAAGCTTGAGGATGTATTCTTGGCATTAACAGGAAAGACATTAAGGGATTAGGGGGGATTTTTATGAAGCTATTGTATTATACAAAGACTACTTTAAAAGGGATGGTTTCAACTGGAGTAGTAACAATATTATATTTTGTATTATTTCCAATATTATTAGCTGGATTTATGGGTTTTCTTCAAAATAGCCTACATGAGAATCCTTTAAAATTAAATGATGTAAAAGTAAAAATTATTGATAATGATAATAGTAATATGTCTAAAGCTTTAGTTGAGCTATTAAAAAGTGAAGATATGAAGGAATTAGTAGAGATAGATGATGAAAAGCCTGTATTAGAAATTAATATTCCTAAAGGCTATGAGGAAAGTTTAATATCTTTACAAAAAAACGAAATAAAAATCAATAAATTAGAAGATGGATTTAACAATTCAACAAATACTTTAAAGATAATATTAGATAAATATCATAAAAATCTTTATGTAAGTATAGCAGGAGGATCTAATGAATCTTTAGAAGAAATATCAAAGAATGCTATAGTTGAAACTACAAATATAAATACAAGTAAAACATCAAACAGTTATGAAGTAATGGCAGCATCAATGATTGGCTTTGTAATTAGTATGCTTATATTTTCTCAAATACAAGCTAGTTATACAGATATTAGTATGAAAGTAGATAGGAGAATTATTTCAACACCAATTAGTAAGCTTGAGTTTTTCTATTATGATACATTTGTATCTTTTATTTACTCATTTATAATTATAGGAGCGTATATATTCTTCTTTAGAATTGCAGGAATTAGTTTTACAGGACCTCTAATACCATTAATAGTATTATTACTAGCATCAGCACTAATGATAGTAGGTATTAGTAAGTCTGTTTTGACCTTCTTTGGAGCTAAATATGGAAAGTTAATAGGAGCATTAATATTCAGCTTACCTATAATAGGAATGGAAGCTTTCACAGGTGAAGGCAATGCATTAAAGGTACTAGCACCAACTCACTATATATCAAAGCTTCTTAATATATATAATTTAGAAGGAAGTATAAGTAGCAATATTAGTGATTTATCTTTAGTTATATTAATTCCAATAGTATTATTAGTACTTGCAACTATAAAAATAGTTATATCAAGAAAAATAGCTTTATCAAAGGGGGGTAAAAAATGCGCTTAATAACACTTACAATGATAAATATAAAAAGGACAATAAAAAATCCAGCAATGCTATTAATGACATTTCTTTTCCCTATGGTTGTGTTATTTGGAGTTGTTGGAACTGGATCAGGAGGCTCATCCTTAGGAAAAATAGGAATAATAGATAATACATCTGGCAAATATTCTAAAGAGCTAATACAAGAATTGGAAGAAAAGTATGATATAAAAAATCTAGAAGGAACTGTAGAAGATAGCTATAACGATTTAAGGGATAAAAAATTAGCTATGGTATATGTGTTAAATGAAGATTTTGATAAAAATATAGATTTAGGTAAAACACCTAAAATTGAGAACTATGTAGTAGAAACAGGAATGGGTTCAATAATAGCTGAAGATATAATAAATAATTATGTTAATAACCTATTAGAAGAAAGTATAAACTCAGGTTTAAGTACAAATTCTATAGACTCAGTAATAGTAGAAAATTATGAAAAAGATAGTAATGACTACTATATGGCAGTAATAATGATATGCTATTTTATGATGATAGGTGCTACTATAATAACAGAAGATATACTAAAGCTTAAAGCACAAAAAGTATTAAAAAGGGTAATATCAACAGGAAATAAAGATAGGCAAATACTAGGTTCATTATATATATCAAGCTTTATAATACAAGCTATAATAAGCTCAATAAGTTTAATTGTAGCTATTATGATATTTAAAATAGAGAGATTTAATTTAGGTTTGGGTATTCTTGCTATAACTTTATGTAGTTTAATAACTACGGCTATTATAATGACGGTAACAAGATGGGTTAAGAACCAAACTCTAGCAAGCTTAGCAGTTGTAATATTTGGTTTATTAGCCTTTGCAGTTGGAATTCTTGGAACTAATTTAGATGAGTTCTCTAATGTACCAAAGGCAATAGGATATTTAAGCGTAATATCACCATTTTCATGGCTTGGCAAAATAATAAATGGTGAATCTATAGTAGCTTCGATAATAGTAATTGTATTAATGTCCTTAGCCTTCTTTACCTTAGGAAGCTTTAAGTTAAGAGATTATGTAAAAGAATAAAGATAGGTTTATCTTAATACATCCCTTAATTAATAATAAAAAATTAGAAGTAAATAATTCCTTATAAATTATAAAAATTGAACTGATAATGCTAATTAAAAGGCCTTATCAGTTTTTTATTTTAGCATTATTATATTTTAGGAATATACTAATTTTTTATGAAAAAAGTCATAATTCCAAAATCAACTAATATAATTTATAGATTAATTATTCAAGTATAGATGGAGGGATAAAATGAAAAAGTATAAGGTTCTTAGTCAAAAAGATAAATGGTTTTCAGGAAAGTTTGATCCTCAAAAATTAGAAGACGCACTAAATGCATATGCAGATCAAGGATGGGAGTTAAAAGCTGCGGCTACTGCAGATATTGCTTCATTTGCTGGAAGTAGACAGGAGTTTATTGCAATTATGGAAAGGGAAGAAGATTAATGGCTTATACTACTGTATATAATGACATAGTATTTATTGAAGGAACTAATACTAATGCCAATATTGTTGGGGAAGTTAATTCAGATTTAAGCTTTAAAATAGGAGCACAATTAAAAAACTTAAACGACGTAAAAAGTGATATGGCAAATAAGGCAAAATTATTAGGTGCAAATTGTGTTTTAAATTTCAAATATGGACAAAAAAGCAGGTGGCTTGCTATAGACGATGTTGCGTTTTACGGGAATGGTAAAGCAGCAATATTACCACCTAGTATATACGAAGAATTAGTTAATAAAGTTAAGAGTAGATAGGCATTATGCCTATCTATTTTTAATTCTAAGAAATTATTTATAAAGGAAGAATGGATAAATAGACATAATCTAAAGTTTTTGCTAAAATATATTGAATAGACTTAAGGAGGAGAATTAGATGATTTCTAAGAAGCAACTTAAAGAAGATATAATAACTTATGATATAATAACGTATAAAGATGAAGATGGAAAGCAAATTGAGTATGTTGAAGTTACTCTTGTAGATAGGATTATAGATGTATATATGGATATAAGAGAAGTAAATATAGGACTGATTGCAAACAAAATAATTGAAGATAACTTATATAAATAAAAAGTGGTGAAATACTAAATTAAATACAGTATTTCACCACTTCTATGCTTAAGTCGTTTTATAAGATATAAAAATAATTAAACTAAAATAAGCTGAAGATTTTAGTAGTAACATTAGCTAAGATACTTATAATTCCAAAAGCACAGATAAATCCAGTTAAAAATCTCCTTGTATTAGTAGAAGAGTAGAAATTTATATACTGAGTAAACCAATCTAGAAACATAATAATCATAAAGAGTAAGCTTAAAACAATAGAAATTCTATAATTGAAAAATAAAGATATGATTCCTACAATATAACCTATTAAGAGGCCTGTACATCTAGCGCATATTGGAAATTGATAATTGTAAAAGAAAAAACTTCTATCAGATTTCTGATGACAGCTCTTAGAGAAGATTTTCATAGAATAAAGCCAAATCTTATCCCTATTACTCATTTATAAATCTCTTTCCACAATCATTACATATACAAGTAGTTTTTTCTTTTTCACCATCAGCACAACATAGTCCGCATAATAAGCCAACGGGGCCAAGACATATTGTACCAATAATACCACTAGGCAAATTAAATTCTTCCCTTTCTTTTTCAACAATAATTTTTATACTTTTGCTTCTGCAGAAAGGGCATATAGTATTTTCATATAAATCATTATACTTATTCTCTAAATCACTCATAACACACCTCTATTACCATATATAGTAAATTATATCATTGAAAGGTTCATTCTTGTATATTTATATATGAATTTCAATAAATAAAATTAACATGCTACGAATTTATATTTATGATTACTAATACCTAATAGATACTAATATAAGAATTTTTAGAGATTTTTAAATTATTCTAAAGTGTTTTCAATAAATAGAATTTGAGGAATTTATAATATTGAAGAATTTATAATAATGGTATATTATTGTAAATGTAATATTGAAATATGGGGGATTTTTTATGTGTGATATCAAAAGAGAAGAGTGTATTAATGAGATAAAGAAAAGTATTGAAGAGAAAATGGAAAAGCTTTTTGAAAAAGCCCATAAATATACAGAGAACTTAAGTCATGATGATATAGTAAGATTACATGAAAATCATATTAAAGATGTATTCTATCCTTATATCAATAATATTCCTTTCCTAGGTAAGATGATAGAAGACGAGGGGGAGGGAAAGGTATTAGAAGAGCTTAAGGTTAAGTTTATGGAGAATTTTCATTTTCATGAGAAGATGCTAAAGTGCGAAGAGTTTAGGGGAGATAGAAAAACTAAATATACAGAAGAAGAGATTTTAGAAAATGATAAGAAAATATCTAAATATATTCGTGAAGTTGTAACATCAATTATTCAAGAATGTAGGGATTTAAATAGTGATGAGATAAAAGAAATACATATGTTTATATTTAATCTTATATTCAATTCTGATATAAAACATATACCATGTTTTAAGAATGCAGCTGAAACTATGAATATGGATGTTATAAATAGAATACACGATAGAAAAGTAACAGATACCATAAGTAAATATATGTTAATGTATAAAGAAAATTAGAATAATAAAAATAGAATTCTTTAATATAGTTGATATAAGTAAAATAAATAAAGATTTACTTACATATATTAATTTTTTTGTGGTACAATAGAAGTATAGATAAAAAATATTGTTTATTTGCATGAGATTTTTTTATAAGTGCCTAAGTAAACGTTTACTTAGGCGATTTTATGTATAATAAAATGTATTAGATATTATCTAGGATAATTAATATAGAATATTATTAGGATTAAAAAGGAGGTAAATTAAATGTTTAAAAAAGGGGATTTAATTTTATATTCATCACATGGAATATGTAAAATAGATGATATATGTGAAAAGACTTTTTCATATAAAAAGAGAAACTACTATATATTGCATCCTATGGGTGATAAAAAACTAAGTATAAGTGTTCCAGTAGATAATGAAAATGCATCAATGCTTGAACTTTTAACACAAGAAGAAGCCAAGGAGATACTAGAATCATTTAAGTATGATGGATGTGATTGGATAGCTTTAGATAAAGAAAGAGGAGAAGTATATAGTGAGGTAGTAAAACGAGGAAATAGAAAAGAAATAGCTAAAATAGCTAATACTCTTATTAAAGAAAAAGATAAGCTAGAAGCAAATGGTAAAAAATTTCATGAAAAAGATAAAAAACTATTATCAAATATAGAAAACTCATTATTTTCTGAACTTGCTTTTTTATTAAATGTTTCTTTAGAAGATATTGAAGCTAAAATAAACACATACCTAAAAAATTAGAGGTGATAATTTTTGAATATTCACAAGGAGAAACTTATTACACTAGATTCAGTAATGAAACAGATAGAAAAGCAATATGGAAAAGGATCAGTTATGAAGCTTGAATCAAATATAATAATGGATATTGAAGCTATATCTACGAGATGTTTATCACTAGATATAGCTTTAGGTTTGGGCTGAGTTTCTGAGGCTTAATAGTAGAAATATATGTACCAAAAGCTCAAGTAATATAGCAATAGCCTTACATATAATAGCAGAAGCTTTAGAAAGCTTACAGCAACTATCAATAGATTTAAAAAGTGTTTTAACACTTGTAAATCAATTAAGAGAAAAAATAGGCAGAATGTTTGGTAAATTAGAGACAATAACAAGTGGACGAGCTCTAGGATTATATTCATAAATAAGATTAGATACAAGAAAAATTGATATTATAAAAGTAGATCATGGTTTTTATACAAATATATAAGACTAGGTCAAGGGAAAGAAAGTCTATGTAGAATTAGTTTATAAGAAGTCTATATGGGCTTTTTGTTTATAATAGACAGTGATTCTTTAGAAAAATATATAAATATTATTAAATTATAGGATGTATTATTTAATACATCCTTTTCTTATACAAAGGAAATGGAGTATTCTCGACATTATATGGTAAAATATAATAAATTTGGTATAATATATTTAGTTTTATATAGGAATAGGGGGAATATAATGTCGAAGAAAGATGACTACATTTACAGCTATATTGATAAAGAAATGATAGATACTAAAGAAGGGCCTAAATTTGATAGTGAAAGATACAAAAAGAAAAAAAGTGAAAAGTCTGTTATCATGGCAATTATAGTAGGATCTTTATTGGGGGTACTTCTTTTAGCGATTATGATCATGAAGGATATAGTGAAGGATAATTTAAGTTCAGATGTATTTAAAAATATAAGAAATACATTACCTTATACAAGAAACGAATTAATAGAAGAAGTGGATGAGCTTTTAAATACATCAAAAAATATAGTAGAAGATACTAATAAAATTATTAATGATATAGCAACTGCTTATTCAAATAAGGACTTTTCAGAAGCTACTAAAAATAAGATGGAAAACACATTAGCTGAAGTCAAAAAACATAATTTAGATAGCTATACAGATGGAGAATACCAAAATATAAAAACAAAGATTACAAGTCATATTAATCTTGCAGAAAATTGTTTTGACTATTATAAAGGATTAAATTCTCAAAGTAATGAAGCATCGAATTACTTAAATAATATAATAAATGAGAAAATGAAGTATATTAAGTCTTATGATGAAGATGTAAAGTCTACAATAACTAATGCTGGATTAGAATATGAGATCTTAGAAAATGGAAGTATAAAGTTTTATTAGTAACCAGAGAAATTATAAAATATACATTCAATAAACTTGATATGGGAGATTTGTAAATAACGATTATTTAATCAGTTTTACATATCTCCTATTATTTTTATAGAATTAACCTTATTTATTAAATCAAACTATATAAATCTGTTAACAATTTAGACATAATTCTACATGTGGATTTAAAAAATAAATATGTATTCAATTACAAATTTATTAATGTTAATAGATTTTTAATAAAAAATTATTAAATTAAATAAACGATAAAAAATATAAATTATCAATAAAACTATAATATTTATATCAAATTATAATATAAATATTTATTCTGTTAATATATTTATATATTGACAAGTATAAAATTGACAATATATAATGTATTAAGGGGATGAACGAAATTAACATTTTGTAAATAATAATTTTGTTTGTTTGATAAATAAATAAAAGGGGGATAAACATGAAAAATGTTAAGAAACTATTAACACTAGTGATGTCGCTTGCTTTATCCGTTAGCTTAGTAGCTTGTGGTGGATCAAAAGGTTCAGGTAATGCATCATCTGGTGGAGGACAAACTGTAAAAGTACAATTTGATGTTGAAGTTGCATCAATGGATCCTCAAATAGCAGTAGATGGTACTTCTTTTGAAGCTATAGCAGCTGTTACAGAAGGACTATATTCTATTGATGAGGCAGGATCACCAATATTAGCTGCAGCAGAATCTGCAGAAAAAAGTGAAGATGGATTAACTTATACTTTTAAAATAAGAGATAATAAGTGGTCTAATGGGGAAAAAGTTACAGCAAAAGATTTCGTATTTGCTTGGAGACGTCTAGCAGATCCTAAGACAGCAAGTGAATATGGATTCATGATGAGTATTGCTGGAGTTAAAAATGCTGATGACATATTAGCAGGTAAGAAGGGAATAGAAGAACTAGGAGTAACTGCAAAGGATGATCAAACTTTAGTAGTTGAGTTATCTCACCCAGTTACATTCTTTGAATCATTATTAGCATTCCCATCATTCTTCCCAGTAAATGAAGAATTCTATAAAGAAGCTGGAGATAGCTTTGCTACATCACCAGAAACTATATTAGCTAATGGACCATACAAGATGTCATCATATGAGCCAGCAGCTACAACTATAGACTTAGTTAAGAATGAAGATTATTGGGATGCTGAGTCAGTTAAAGTTGACGGAATACAATTCCAAGTAATTAAGGATGCTCAACAAACTATGCTTGCATATCAAAATGGTGATTTAGATGTAGCTACACTTGCAGGAGACCAAGTAGAGCAATTTAAAGAAGATCCTGAATTTACTAATGTTGCAGCAGGATACTTATGGTATGTTTCAGTTAACTTAAAGGTGCCAGGACTAGAAAATGAAAACTTACGTAAGGCTATTGCATTATCTTACGACAAAGAAGCAATAGTTAATAACATATTAAAAGATGGTTCTATAGTAGCAGATTTTGCAGTACCTGAATTACTAGCTACAGGACCAGATGGAAAAGACTTCCGTGAAACTACTGGAACTTATCTTGCAACAGATAAGGCTAAAGCTTTAGAATACTTTAATAAAGCAAAACAAGAATTAGGAAAAGAAACTTTCACATATAAGATGATGGTTGAAGATACTGAATCAGCTCAAAACGTAGCTCAATTCCTTCAATCAGAAATTCAAACAACTCTTCCAGGAGTTAAAGTTGAATTAGAAGTACTTCCTAAGAAAAACAGAGTTGAAAGAATGCAATCTGGAGACTTTGAAACAGTATTAACTCGTTGGGGTCCTGACTATGCAGATCCAATGACTTACTTAGACATGTGGACAACTGATAGTCCTAACAACTACGGTTTCTGGTCTAATGCAGAATACGATAAAACAATCCAATCTGCAAAGGATGGAGAACTTGCTTTAAATCCTGAAGAAAGATGGGAAGCATTAAAAGGCTTAGAAAAGACAGTAATGGATGAGGCTGTAATTCTTCCAGTATATCAAAAAGGTAATGCTGTAATGATTAAGTCTAACGTTACAGGAGTAGAACACCACTCAGTTGGAGTTCCAAGAATCTTTAAGAACTTAGCTAAGAATTAGTAGTTTTGAATAAGTAATTTATGGGCTGTCGAAAGACAGCCCTAATTAATAATTAAAAATGAAATTACCTTTTGCCAATTTCATTTTTAATTACTAAAAAACATTGCATATTGTGTAGTAACACATTTTTTAACAAGGAGGAATTGCAATATGAAAAAATATTTGCTTAAAAGAATAGCAATTTCCATAGTGACATTATTAGTGATATTATTAGTACTATTTTTAATGCTAGAATATATGCCAGGATCTCCATTTAATGATGAAAAATTAACTGCAGATCAACTTGCACTATTAAATCAAAAGTATGGATTAGATCAGCCATTATTAGTTAGATTTTTTAATTATGTAAAAAATATGCTTACTGGTGACTTTGGTGTTTCTTATACAATTTCAAAGAACACACCAATTTCTTCATTATTACAAACACGTTTACCAATATCATTAAGAGTTGGAGGACAAGCTGTCTTATTAGGAACAGTAATAGGATTAATTTTAGGTGTAATAGCTGCTATAAAGCACAATACAATTTGGGATACACTTACAACTATAATTTCCGTATTAGGAGTTAGTTTACCTTCATATGTATTTGCACTTGGACTATCATACTATTTAGGATTTAAGGTAACTTGGTTTCCACTTTTATATTCAGCAGAGCAGCCCTTTAAATCATCGGTACTACCAACAATAGCTCTATGTATGTTTACTATTGCTACAATAGCTCGTTTTACAAGAACAGAGATGTTAGAAGTCTTAGGTTCGGATTATATGCAACTTGCAGAAAGTAAAGGTATAAGTGGACTAACGCTTTTAACTAGACATGCTTTAAGAAATGCTCTAATTCCAATTATTACAGTTTTAGCACCATTAGTAGTTGGACTTATGACAGGAAGTTTAGTAGTAGAAAAAATATTCTCCATTCCTGGAATAGGAAGTCTTTTAGTTACTGCTATACAATCAAATGATTATAACGTAATAGTTGCGCTAGCATTTATTTATAGTGCTATGTTTATTGGATTAATGCTTATAGTTGATATTTTATATGGAATAATTGACCCAAGAATAAGATTAGCAAAGGGGGATAATCATGAGTAAAGAAATAAATTATGAAGAACTAGAATTTTTAGAAAATGACTTTGAATTAGTTGGAAAAGAAAATTTATCTCCTGACGATACACTTTATGCTAATCAATCTTATTGGAAAGATGTTTTAGGAAGACTTAAGAAAAACAAAGGAGCAATAGTTGGACTTGTTTGTATTGTTTTTATAACATTTATGGCTATAGCAGGAATTCACATGAATGGACATACATATGATTCACAAATTATTGAACATCAAAATTTAGCACCAAGAGTTCCAGGAATCGAAAAGCTTGGAATATTAGATGGTGGAGAAACTCTAAATACTTCACAAGGGTCTGTAGAAGTTAACAAGTATGTTTCAAATAATGGAAGTAAAACTGGACTTGAAGACACTTATTATTGGTTTGGTACAGATGTTTTAGGAAGAGATATGTTTACTAGAACATGGATGGGTACTAGAATTTCTCTATATATTGCACTTGTTGCCGTTATAATAGATATTATATTTGGTTTAAGCTATGGATTAATTTCAGGATATTTTGGAGGAGCAGTAGATAATGCTATGCAACGTTTTGCAGAAATACTAAATGGTATTCCAAGTCTTGTAATAGTAACCTTACTTATAATAGTACTAAAGCCAGGATTAATGACAATTACCTTCTCACTTATGATCACGGGGTGGATAGGTATGAATAGAATTGCAAGAGCCCAGGTACTTAAGCTTAAAGAGCAAGAATTTGTATTAGCTTCAAGAACCTTAGGAGCAAAAAGTTTCTTTATTATATTTAAAGAAATTCTTCCTAATATATTAGGGCCTATAATAACAAATACAATGTTCTCAATTCCAAATGCAATATTTACAGAGGCTTTCTTAGCATTTATAGGACTTGGAGTTCCAGCTCCAATGGCATCTTTAGGATCATTAATTAGTGATGCCTTTAAGCAATTTACAACTCATCCTTATATGATAGCTGCACCTGTAATAGTACTTGCAATACTAATGTTAAGCTTCAATATGCTCGCAGATGGTATTCGTGACGCGTTTGACCCTAAGATGAAAGAAATGTAGGAGGTAAGGATAAATGAATAGAGAAAAAGTATTAACAATAAGAGATTTATCCATATCTTTTAAAACATCAGCAGGTATGGTAAATGCAATTCGTGGAGTTAACATAGATTTGTATAGAGGAGAAACTCTTGCTATAGTAGGTGAAAGTGGTAGTGGTAAATCAGTTACTATGAAGGCTGCAATGGGAATATTAAGTAGTAATGGTGTAGTTAATTCAGGAAGTATAGATTTTACTTATTATAGAGAAAATGAAAAAGTTGATGTAGATATATTAAAATTATCAAAGAAGGAAATGAGAAAAAGAATAAATGGTAAGAGAATTGCTATGATATTCCAAGATCCAATGACTTCTTTAAATCCTACTATGACTATTGGTGCACAAATTATGGAAGGTATGATTTGGCATTATAAAACGCCTAAAAAGGAAGCTTATAAAAAAGCAGTTGATTTATTAGAACTTGTTGGAATAACTAATGCAGAAAAGCATATGAAAAGTTATCCTCACCAATTATCAGGAGGTATGAGACAAAGAGTAGTTATAGCTATAGCACTTGCTTGTGATCCAGATTTATTAATATGTGATGAGCCAACAACTGCACTTGATGTAACTATACAAGCAAAGATATTAGAACTTATAAAAGATATTCAAAAGAAGTTGAATATCTCTGTAATATACATCACTCATGATCTTGGAGTTGTAGCAAAGGTAGCTGATTATGTATCTGTTATGTATGCAGGAAAGATAGTTGAAAAAGGAAGGGTAGATGAAATATTCTACGATCCAAGACACCCATATACTTGGGGATTATTATCAGCTATGCCTGATATAGATACTAACGATGACAAACTTTATACAATACCAGGTACACCACCAAATCTATTAAAAGAAGTAGAAGGAGATGCTTTCTCACCAAGAAATATTTATGCCTTAAATATTGATAATCGTGTTGAACCTCCTATGTTTAAGATTACAGATACTCACTATGCATCAACTTGGTTATTACATGAAAAGGCACCTAAGATTGAAATGCCAGAAGAGTTGCGTAATAGAATAGACAGAATGTTAAAGGAGGCATACGTTAATGGAAAATAAGCAACCTTTATTAGAAGTAAAAGACTTAAAACAACATTTTAAAATAAGTAGAAAGTTTACAGTGAAAGCTGTAAATGGAGTTTCTTTTGAAATATATCCAGGAGAGACTTATGGACTAGTTGGGGAGTCTGGTAGCGGAAAATCTACAATTGGACGTTCAATAATTAGATTATATGATCCAACAGCAGGAGAAATAAAATTTGATGGAGAAGATATCTCAGGGAAATTATCAGAAAAGGAAAATAAACATTTAAGAACTAATATGCAAATGATTTTCCAAGATCCTATGGCATGTTTAAATCCACGTAAGAAGGTATTAGATATAATTGCTCAAGGGCTAGATATTCATCATTTATATAATAGTAAAGAAGAGCGTAATGAAAAAGTATATAAAATCTTAGAAAAGGTAGGTTTATCAAAGGAGCATGCTAATAGATATCCTCACCAATTTTCAGGTGGACAAAGACAACGTATCGGTATAGCAAGAGCTCTTATAATGAACCCTAAATTAATAATAGCAGATGAAGCTATAAGTGCTCTAGATGTTTCGATTCAAGCACAAGTAGTAAACTTAATGAAAGAAATTCAAAAGGAAACTAATACTGCACTTTTATTTATAGCTCATGACTTATCAATGGTAAAATATATTTCAAATAGAATAGGAGTATTACACTTAGGATATTTACTTGAAACAGGAACTACAGAAGAAATATTCTCAAATCCAATTCATCCATATACTAAGTCATTGATATCTGCAATTCCTCATCCAAATCCAAATGTAGAAAAAACAAGGATAGCGGAATCTTATGATTACAAGACTAGTGGGATAGATTACGCTAAGGGTGTAAATCACCACATAGATGGAACTCATTATGTACTTGCAACTGATGAAGAATTAAATAGTTGGACATAAAGATGCTCCGCATAATGTAAAATTAAGAATTAATAATGAAGAATTAATGAAAAAACTCCTAAGGAGTTTTAAATATCAATTATTGATGTATTTCTTGAAGAACTACATCAATAATTATTAATTCACAATTTGAACGTTTGTTGGATAGCTCTTTACATTGACAAGAATATTTATCATAAAGTTAAACCATTAAAGTACAGGATTTAAATTAATCTAACTTTAATGGTTTTAATTATCTATACCTAATTAAGCTTATTTTTTATAATACATATTCCTTGAGTCATAGTCCCCATAGGACAATAAACACACCAAGATTTAGGCTTATATAAGAACATAGTAATAAAACCTAATATAGTAGAAGTAAGCATCATACTATAAAAACCAAAGGCAAATTGAGCAACCCATGGAGCAACATTAGTTAAGTCAGCAAAGTGCCAAGGTAATTTAAAGGTCCACATAAGAGTTATAACTTCCTTTAAACCAGTAGTACCATTAAAAACTAAGGTAGTAACATATAACATATTAACAAACATAGCTAAGAAGAATATTAAAAATACATATCTAAACCAGTTTGTTTTTAAAAATTTAGGAATAGGTTTATTTCGTGAAAATTTAGCTCCGATAATTTCTAAAAGTTGTCCTCGTCCACAGTATATATTACAATAAGCTTTATCTTTTTTAGTTAGACTTATTATTAAAGGAATAGAAAAACATAATAAACCGAGCCAAGCAAATAATATATTAAATAATCCTAATGTAAAATATAAAATAGTTAAAATCCAAAGATAATCATACCAATTCTTTTTCTGCTTCTTTTTGTTCATTATTGAGATACCCCCTCTTTTATTTCAATAACTGATGCAGGACATGCTTTTACACATTTAGAGCAACCAACACATTTATCAAGTGTAACTTCTGCATAGATTCCCTTATATACAGTAATTGCTCCAAAAGGACAAGTTTTTTGACATACTCCACATGCAACACAATATTTTGTGTCAACGTATGCCTTTCTTCTAATTATTTGTTTAGCCATTATAATCCTCCTATATTATAGATTTCATGGACTATTCTATGATAATGGAAAGGATTTAACTGTGACAAAATCACTGGAATATAATAAAAGCTTATTAAAGGCTTTACTTTACGAGTGTTATAAATATTTTGACAAAGTTTAATACTACTGATAAAGTTTAATAATCACTAGTTGAATGAAAGAGGTAGATATAAGAATGAATTTTGAAAATCTTAAAATAAACGAAAAAATTATAAGTGGATTGAATACTATGGGGATTAAAGAACCTACTGAAATACAGAAGGAAATTATTCCTTTAGCTCTTAATGGAGATAATTTAATTGGACAATCTGAAACAGGTACTGGTAAAACATTAGCTTATCTTTTACCAATAATAGAAAAAATAGATATAAATAGAAAAGAAATGCAATGCATAATATTAGCTCCAACACACGAGTTAGCTATTCAAATAAATAATACAATCAATGAATTGAAAAAGGGAGCCACTTTAGATATTACATCTACATCTTTAATAGGTAGTGCTAATATCAAAAGGCAAATAGATAGCTTAAAGTCAAAACCTCATATTATAGTTGGTTCTGCTGGAAGAATATTAGAATTAATACGCAAAAAGAAGGTAACAGCACATACTATAAAAACTATTATAATTGACGAAGTAGATAAGCTTTTAGATAAAAACAATCTACCTGCTGTAAAGGACATAATTAAATGTACTCAAAAGCAAACTCAAGTTATGATGTTTTCAGCTACATTAACAGGGAAAACTTTAGATATTGCTAAGACATTAAAAGAAGATATAAATGTTATATCAGTTAAAAACAATAAAGTTAATGAAAATATAAGCCATAATTATATAAAAATTGATGGTAGAAAGAAAATAGAAACTTTAAGAAAGATTATAAATGCAACAAAGGCAGAAAAAATATTAGTATTTAATAATGATAGTTATACTACAAATACGGCAATTGAAAACTTATCAGCAAGTAAGATAAAGATAGCCACTATTGCTGGTAATAATAAAATGGAAGAGAGAAAAAAGGCTCTAGAAGACTTTAGAAAAGGTAAAATACAAGTATTAATTGCTTCAGATGTTGCTGCTAGAGGATTAGATATAAAGGGAGTAACTCATGTTATTAACCTAGATATACCTGAAGATCCTAAGGATTATTTACATAGAGCAGGAAGAGTAGGAAGAGCAGGGGAAAAGGGAGATGTATTTTCAATAGTTTCGGATAGAGAAGAAAGCATAATAAAGATGCATGAAAAGAACTTTAAGATTAATATTGAAGAAAAACATCTTTATAAAGGTAAGATAGAATAGTATAAAATAAAGCTTATGTCATTAATTTAGTAATGATGTAAGTTTTTTTCTTATACAGACAGAATCTATACATAATATGGTAAAAATGATATCATATATATTATAAATTATATTGGAGGTGTAGCATGTATAAAGAGAATGATAATATTAAAATTAGTTATACATTAAGCTCAAGGAAAAAGGAGTTTAAGTGGTACATCGATGATAGTAAACTAATTATAGAAAAGATATTTAAAAATGATAGTAAAACAAAGCAATTTGAATTTACTAAAAAATAGGTTATTGACATAATAAACTTTATTTCAAATAAAGGATAGATAACACTAAATAATAATGTTGAAAAGATGAATTCTATAGATAAAAAGAGTAGCGAGGAATTAGTAATAGATAATTACTTTTCAACTGGAGTAGGTCCTTTTATTTATATAAGTAATAAAGATCATAAGAACAAACTAATAAAGGCTCAGACTAGTAGTCAGCTAGTCTCAGTATTAGTTGAAAATAAAATTATAGATTATACAAAAAAACAACCAATGAAGTTTTATATCTATAAAGATATAAAAGACGCATTAAATCAGCTAGATGAATTATTTAATAGTTAAATTTGAAATGAATTATTTATAATATTTTATTAAGCAAGATTATGTATGCGAAAAATAGAAGTTTAGTTACGTTATAGAAAAGATATTCATTATTTCTATAATGTATTTGGTGATAATTATGAACATGAAAACTTAGATTTTAGAGATTTTGTTATTAAAACAAGTAATTTGAAAGGGTGAATATTATGAGTATTAAAGATGTTGTTAATGTTGAAAATGCTTGGGAAATAATTATAAATCGGTTATTTAATAAAAGGCAAGAGTTAAGTACATTACCTAAAACTAATAAAAAGCCAATATGGTTTTCAGCAATAAGTGATGGAAATATAATATCCATAAATAAAGCATCTATAAATGAACCATCAAGCAAAATTACAGCTGAAAGAAAATTAACTTATACTAATTTTAAAGAAGTTTATCCTTTATTTATTAAAAGAGAGAATGATGAAAAAGTAAGTAAAGAGGTATCAAATAAAACAAGAAATCAAGTTTACTATTTTTCATTAATAGGACATCTTGTTTATAACTATAAATAGAAAGTTTAATAAGATTTAAAAAATAAATATAGATATATTCTTTTAAATTAATATACTATGAAGAAATACTAATAACTATACATAAAGGAGATATAAATGAGTATTGAAGAAATAAAAGATAAAGTTTCAAATTTTCTTATGGGATTAGATTTAGTTATATCAAATAAAACATTGAGCTATACTGGATATAAAGTAAATTCAAAGCTATTTGCTCAAGCACATTTTAATAGAAGTAATATTAATATATATGTTAATAAGAAATATTTAGAAGAAAGTGATATAAAGGCTCTAAATATTGAAATAATGCCTGATAAATATAATTGGACATTAAACTCAAAAATAGACATAAATGAATTAAGTAATTTAGAGAAAGTGTTTGAGATATTGCTAAAATGTTATGAAGCAACTAAGAATGAATATGAAGAAAGATTAAAAGAAAAAATACATTTATCAATAAAAAATAATGAGGATTATATTCAAAAATATATGTATATGGAAGAGTATGCATTTGAAAAACTATTAACTAAATGGAATGAATATATATCCTTTAAAATTAGCAATAGTAATCTTGATGAATTAAAGTCAGATATGGAAACTTTAAACTCATTTAGCTCTGGAGACTTTATAAAAAAATATGAGAATAATGAGGAAAAGTATAATTTTCTTAAGTTAATTTATGAAGTAGTTGCCTATGCAGATAAAAATTCATATAACAAGTTAGTTTATAATAAATATGATGATAAACGTGTATTAGCATTAACATTTGTAAGACAAAATAGATGGATTGAGAGTTTAATTAGTTATAAAAAATATAATGATTTAAATAAAGTTCCTGAGGTAATTAGAAATGTAATAATGTATATACTTAGTCCAGAAGATAAATTAGCAGCCTTCAAAAATGATAAACTGAAGCAATTTATTAATCTTTTAGTTCCTGATAAAATAGTTGAAAAGAATTATGATACTCTATGTAGTATTATTTATGAGAAACTTAATAAATATAATATAGAAGTTAGAAATAACAAAAATAAAGGTATAGTATATGCTCATATTATGTTTAGTAAAGAGATAATTTCATTATGGGATAAAGAAATTAACTATTTTAAAATACAACCATATAAGGGAACAAACTTAGATAAAGAGAATATAAGTAATAAACTAAATGAGAATATATTAGTACTAAATACAAAAAAGATTAATTTAGTATCAAATATTAATAATATATTTTATGCAATTGATAATAATAATAGAATTCTATTTTTAGGTGCTTTTAATGGGAATGTTTCAGAAAAAGAGGGATTATATTATTATGAATTTACAAAGATAAAAGAAACAGATAAATATACAAATGAATTGGATAACACTAAAGATTGGGGGAATAAATTTAGTTCTAAGCAAGTAATATCAGTGAAAGAAGAGTATAAAAAAGCCTATGAGCTTGAAGTTATAAATAATGTATTTGAAATTGATATAGATACTATATTAGATAACTTAAAAGAGAATTCAAATAACTATCCAGCAAGTGCCAATATAGAAATAGAAGATGAAAATAATGGTGATTATAAGCCTTTTGAAAAAGAAATAACTACACCATTAAATATTATTCTATATGGGCCACCTGGAACAGGTAAAACTTATAATACAATTAATTATGCTGTGAGTATTGTAGAGAATAAGGAAATAGATGAAATTATAAACGAAGCAAAGAATAATAGGGAATCAGTTTTTAATAGATACAAAAAATATCTTAGCGAAAAAAGAATTGTATTTACGACCTTTCATCAAAATTATAGTTATGAAGACTTTATACAAGGAATAAAAGCAAATATTAATAATACTGATCAGCTTTCATTTATTAAAGAAGATGGTATATTTAAGGATTTAGTTGAAAGAGCTAAGAATGATTTAAATCATTTATATGTGATGATAATAGATGAAATAAACAGAGGAAATATATCAAGAGTTTTTGGAGAACTTATCACTTTAATAGAAGAGGATAAAAGATTAGGTCAAGCTAATGAAACTATATTAACATTACCATCTAAAGAAAGCTTTGGTGTACCACCAAATCTATATATTATAGGAACAATGAACACAGCTGATAAATCAATTGCCAATATTGATATTGCATTAAGAAGAAGATTTGATTTTGTACCAATGTATCCAGATTATGACCTTATACCAAGCTTTGAACATATATTAAGAAGTATAAATAATGAAATTTATACTAAGAAAAGAAGTGCAGATTTTTTAATAGGACATGCATTCTTTATTAATAAGAATCTAGAGGATATAGATAAAATAATAAATAATAAAATAATTCCATTATTAAATGAATATTTTTATATGGATTCAGAGGATGTTATTGAAATTTTAGATAAAGCTGGAATTAAAATAATACAAAATATAAATACCTTTCAATTAGAGTATGATGGGATTGAAGAATAATGATAAAGTTAAAAGAGTTTGGGGCTTATAAAAAACTTAACTCAATAAATAGCAATGAATTTAGAGCATATTTAAATCAATGCTGGAAGAAAAGATACTTTTTGTATGATGATAGTGATATTTATAATAATGAAGAAGGAGATAAAGAACAGAAGTTTTTAACCTTTGATGGAGATTATATAAAGGCTAGGAATTATGTTGGGTTTATTAATTTTAATGGGGAGAGTGTAACAGTTTATCCAAAGATATTTACTAATGAAATAAAAGAAGAGGATGTAGATAAGTTTCTTATAACTAATTTAATGTACTGGTTAAGAGGTAGTAGTAGAATAAAATTTCCTATCATAGATATAGATTTAGAGTTTAATAAAGAAGAAAGCTTTTTAGAAATTTTAATTTATATATTTAGTAAAATTACATTAGATGCAGTATATTCAAGTCCCTATTTTAGTTATGAAGAAGTGGAAGAAGAGTTAAGTTATCTAAAAGGAAGAATAAACATTAAGGAGTACTTTAAAAATAATATATCTACAGGTAGATGGAATAGTTTTAATGTAGTACATGAACCTTTTATTTATAACAACAAAGTAAATAAAATTATAAAATTCGTTGCTAGAAAATTATATTCTGTATCTAAAAATAAAAAAAGTATTATAAATTTAGAAAAAATACTATTCATATTAGAGGATATTGATGATATTATATTTGGAGAATCCGCTTGTAATAATATAAATATCAATAGGTTTAATAAAGAATACGAAAATGTTATTTCATTATGTGAATTGTTTTTAAAGAATTCTTCTATTACATTAGGTAAAAATAATGATAAGTTAAACTTTTGCTTTTTATTACCTATGGAGCTTATATTTGAAGATTTTATTTATAACTTTATTAAAGAGAACTATAACTGCAATTTTAAGGAAATAATAAGGCAAAAAAGTAATTTGTATTTAGCAGATTTATATTTAAATGAAAATCATTCAGGAAAATTATTCAACTTAAAAATGGATATATATCTTAAAGATAATTGTAGTAATGAATATATATTAGATACAAAATACAAAGTTATAAATAGTAATAAATTAGAGCATTACGGAATTAGTCAAAGCGATATGTATCAAATGTGTAGTTATGCTTTAAGAGGAGGATGTAATAAACTAGCATTAATATATCCTAAAACTTTTGAACTTGAGGAGGAAATAAAGTTAGTTATAAATAATAAATTAAATTTCACTGATATTGAAATAGATATATTGAATTTTAATTTTTTACTAGATTTTAGTGATTATATAAAAGGAGAAAATATAAAGAATTTATATTTGAAAAATGATAAATTATTAAGACTAGATATTGAAAAGTATTTTAGTTTAACAATTTAAAATAAAAGCCTATAGAATTTTAAGCAGTTATAAAAATTCTATAGGCTTTTATAAATTATTTAGTTTTAAAAGATGTATTTACTATACTTATCTCGAAAATAAGTTAAGAACTGATAATAAAACAATATATAAAAATTAAGAGTTTTAGTAAAATATGGTACAATGTATTTAGTTAAAGTAATTTAAGAAAAGGGAGTACTACTATTGAATATAGAGAAAAATCTTATTCTCGTTAAAGGAGAAGATCAGACTTCTAAAATAAAATATTGTAAATATGAAAATGGGAAATACATAATCAATTACTTAGGAGGGAAAAGTTATAAATATAATTATAATAATGTCATATGGTTACGAGATCATAATGAAGTTAATATAGAGAATAAAGTTATATATCTGAATGGAAAAGCATTAAATGGAGTAGAAAAACTTATTAAGTTTGAAAGTTATATTAAAGTAATTTATAAAAATAAATATACTCAGACTGTTCCTAAATATGAAATTCGTGTTGAAGAGTCATGTCTTAATGATAAAAAATCTAAGAATTGTTTTGAATATTTTAAAGAAATATCAAGAGAAATAGGATTAACTATTGATGGAAGTAAAAATTTTTTAGAAAAACAATATGATAAAATATCTTTTATAAGTCCTAATAGCGTTCTTTCATACTACTTAAATCCAAAAGATATAAAAAAGAATAATTATAACGATACTATGATCTTTCCTTTTAGATTTAATTTAAGTCAAAAAGAAGCTGCAGAAAAAGCTTTAAGCAATTCCATTAGTATTATTGAAGGGCCACCAGGTACAGGAAAGACACAAACTATATTAAATATAATAGCAAATATATTACTGCAAGACAAAACTGTTGCTGTTTTATCTAATAATAATGCAGCTATAGATAATATATTTGAAAAGTTGAAAAGTAATAATCTTGACTTTATTTGCTCCGTTTTAGGTAAGAAAGAAAATAAAGATAATTTCATAGAAAATCAAAGTTTACGTTATACAGATATGAGTAGTTGGGAAATTAATTATGAGAAATTACAGAAATTAAAGCAGGATATTTTGAATTCTCAAACTACTTTAGATAATATGCTTCAAAAAAAGAATGAGTTAGCTAGATTGAGACAACAATACAATGATCTTAATATAGAGTATAAACATTTTTTGCAAGAATATATCTATGATAAAACTGAAGTTAATAGATTTAAAAGTTTATTTAAATTAAATTCTGATAAACTAATGAATTTTGTAGTTAATATGAAATTAAGTAATACTGAAGAATATAAAGTTACATTAAAAGATAAGCTAATAAATTTATTTAAGTATGGAATTGTTAATTTCAAAATTTATAAGATTCCAATAAATGAATTAATAGATGATATATACATTAAATATTATGAAACAAAAAATACTGAACTTACTAATGAAATTCACTCTATAGAAAAAGAATTACATAACTATAATTTCGATAATGAGATGAAAACTTATAGTGAAAATTCATTAGCTATATTTAAAAATTATTTATATACTAAATATAGTAAAAATAATGAGAGACCACAATTTACACAGGAAGATTTATGGAATAATTTCGATGATATTATGAGAGAGTATCCTGTCTTATTAAGTACTACACATTCAATAAGGAATTGTATTAGCACTAACTATATGTTTGATTATGTAATAATAGATGAAGCATCTCAAGTTGATTTATTAACAGGAGTTTTATCTTTATCCTGCACTAAAAATATAGTAGTTGTAGGTGACTTAAAACAGTTAACTAATGTAATTGAAGAAAGAGATAAGATTATTTGTAATGATATTTTTAAAAGATATGAATTAGATGAGGTTTATAATTTTAGTAATAATAATTTATTATCATCAATAAGTAAATTAAATAAGTATATTCCTAGAACATTATTACGTGAGCATTATAGATGTCATCCACAAATAATAGATTATTGTAATAAAAAATTCTATAATAGTGAGCTAATTGTATTGACAGAATCAAATGAAAATGATAACCCATTAGTACTATATAAAACTAATGAAGGAAACCATGCAAGAGGAAAAGTAAATCAAAGGCAAATTGATGTAATTAGATATAATATTCTTCCTACTATAGAAGATATAAATTCTATAGGGATTATTGCTCCATATAGACTTCAAGTGCATAATATATCTGAATATGTAAGTGGAGGAATTCAAATTGATACTGTACATAAATTTCAAGGTAGAGAGAAAGATATAATAATATTAAGTACTGTATCTAATACTGTGAATGATTTTATAGATAATTCAAATATTATTAATGTAGCTGTATCGAGAGCTGTAAAAAAACTAATAGTAGTTACATCAGACTTTGAAAATACAAAGAGTAATATAGGAGATCTGATTAATTATATTCAATATAATAATCTTGAAATTATTGAAAGTGAAGTCTCTTCAATCTTTGATTTATTATATAAATCTTACTCAAATAAACTACTTGAAGTTCTTAAAAAATCAAAAAAAATATCTGATTTTAATTCAGAAAACTTAATGTATGAATTAATAACTAATATTCTTTCATATGAGAAATATAACTTTCTTGATGTTGCAGTTCATGTACCACTAAAAATGCTTATAAGGAATATAAATAAATTAAATTCAGATGAGAAAAAATTTGTATTAAATCCTTGGACACATAGTGATTTTATTATATTTAATAAGATTAATAAAATGCCTATTTTAGCAATTGAAGTTGATGGATATAAATATCATGTTGAAAGCGAAAAACAAATAAGACGCGATATGATAAAGGATAATATATTAGATAAATATAGAATTCCTAATATTAGATTTAGAACTGATGGTAGTAGAGAAAAAGAGAAATTAATAAATAAATTAAACGAAATATTGAAATAAATTGTTTAATAAATAGTAGTAGATATAAAATAAAATGAAAGGAAATTAATCATTTAAGATGAAAAAATGTAAATATTGTAATAAAGAACTAACCGAAAATTACTTTGAAAACAAAATAGGTATATTCTGCTCTGAAGATCACTTTAACAAGTATTTAGATAGGTTAAGTGATAAAGAATATGTAGAGATTCAAAATAAGTTCTGTGTTTGTAGTGATGATTAAATTATGCAAGGGGATAAATACATGGATTGGTTCAACACCTACGGATTAACAATTATAATAATCATCATGATTCCAAACATTATATTTGCAATAAGAGAAAAGAATATTGAAAGTAAATATCATAATAAGTTTATTGAAACTATAGAACAAATTGGACGATTTGGTTCTATGTTTTTAATGATTTTTAATATTTCATTTTTAGAGTATGGATACTGGTTTTCTAATGCTAAAAGTATTTATATGATTTTGATAGGTGTACTAGCTTTAGCTTATTGCTTAACTTGGATTTTATATTTTCAAAAAGCTACACTTTCAAAGGCTATGGCACTTGCAATTATTCCAACCTTAATATTTTTATTTAGTGGAATAATATTATTACATGTTTTATTAATTATTACAGCAATATTATTTGGAATTGGTCATTTAACTATAACTTATTATAATAATGTGTAATGCTTAGTCTAAATATGAAAATTATAAAACTATAAAGCTATACAGGATGAATTATCAATCTTGTATAGCTTCTTTTTATATTCGAGATTAGTATTTTATATTGGTAAGTAGAGAAGTTAAATTGTGAATCTATTAAAGATAGCTTCGCATACTGGAAAATTATATGAATTTATAGTAAAATTGGTAGTGATTTGGGGAAGGAAAGTGATGTTTACATGGAAAGAAAAAGGGGCTATTTAAATGATGGTCTTGAAGAGACGTTCTTAGAAGAAAATTTATATTCTGAGAGTAGAATTACTTACTTTAAGAATGGTTTTAAAGATGGAATTCCTATAGCACTTGGATACATAGCTGTATCTTTTACCTTTGGAATTGCAGCTAAAAAGGCAGGACTTACTGTATTTCAAGCAGTTTTAATGTCTATTACTAATCTGACTTCAGCTGGACAGTTTGCAGGAGTTGGGCTTATTGCAGCTTCAGCTAGTTATTTTGAAATGATAATAACTCAGTTAGTTATTAATATGAGATATTGTCTTATGTCTTGTACTTTATCTCAAAAGTTAGATAAAGATGTACCTTTAATACATAGGTTTTTAATTGCAACTGGTATAACAGATGAGATTTTTGGAGTTTCAGCTTGCACAGAGGGGAAGTTAAGCCCTTATTATGCATATGGACTTTTTAGTGTTGCAATGCCAGGTTGGGCACTAGGAACACTACTTGGTGGGATCTCGGGAAGTATTTTTCCTCCAAGAGTTTTAAGTGCTTTAGGTGTTGCTCTATATGGTATGTTTATAGCTATAATAGTTCCACCAGCAAAAGAAAATAGAAATATATTAATTGTAGTTTTTGCTTCTATGATTCTAAGCTTTGTATTTACAAAGCTACCAATTTTAAATGAAATATCATCAGGTTTTAGAATTATTATCTTAACTATATTAATTGCAGGAGCAGCAGCTATACTGTTTCCAATAAAGGAGGATAATAATGAAGAATAATGTTTATATTTATATTTTAGTAATGGCACTTGTAACTTATTTAATAAGATTACTACCAATTACATTAATACAAAAGGAAATTAAAAATAAAACTATTCTTTCATTTTTATATTATGTACCTTTTGTTACTTTGGCTGTAATGACTTTTCCAGGGATTCTAAGTTCAACTAGTAGTATGTGGTCAGGACTTGCAGCTCTCATTACAGCAATTATTGTTTCATATAAGGGTGGAAGTTTAATTAAGGTTTCTTTATCAGCTTGCTTAGTAGTTTTTATAATAGAGCTTTTTATTTAAGTAAATTTATAAATAGAAAATGCACAATCCTTAGTTTTACAATAAGGTGCTGTCTCACAAATAGCCTAAATTAACAATTAAAAATGAAGAATTATTGATGTAATTCCTACAAGAATTACTAAAATTAATTACTTATTAAAACTCTAAAGGAGTTTTTTTATCAATTTTTCATTCTTCATTATTAATTTTTCATTGCGAAACAGCACCTGTATTATTTATTATAGCTATTGAAATAATATTAATAAATAAAATTATAAATAAGGTAGAATATTATGAGTAAAGCAGTAAGACGAGGTTATATTCCAACAGATGAAAAAGATTTTAAAGGGGATAGCTTAAATAAATTATATAAGGCTTCAGAGGATCTAATATATCTTTTAAATAGAGGCTATAAGCTTAAAGGTTCATCAACTTTTATAGGTAACCATTATCTTTTATCTGAAAGGCAGAGGCTTTCTTTAGCAAGAGGGATTTCAAAAGATGATGATATAAGAATAAGAAAGTCAAAAGAGATTAGTGATCTTAACGATGTTAATATAGTCCATATAGATGGATTTAATACTATAATAACTTTAGAAGTAGCTTTATCTAATTCTTTAGTTATTAAATCCATGGATGGTACCATAAGAGATTTAGCAGGATTAAGAGGAACTTATTCAATTATTGATAAGACGGAAAATGCTATTAACTTAATAAAGGATTATTTAGTTATAAATGAAATTGACAAAGCTATATTTTATTTAGATAAGCCTGTTTCAAATTCTGGTAGATTAAAAATTAAGATTTTAGATATATTTAAAGGCTCAAACTTAGAAATAGAAGTAGAAGTTCTAGATAAGGTAGATAGTATTTTAAAATCTAAAGAGAATGTAGTATCAAGTGATGCAATAATTCTAGATAATTGTATTAGCTGGATTAATTTAAATAGATATATTATAGAAAATAGCATATCTAATAATAACTTGGTGAATTTTATCAAATTTAATGACTAATTTTGTTGAATAGTTATTGATTAAAAAATGGGAAATGGTATAGAATATAAAGAGATATAGTTTATACGAGGGGGTACATATTTTATGTTAAGTAAACAATTATTAAAGGGTTTAAATGATCAAATTAATTTTGAATTCTATTCTTCATACACATATCTTGCTATGGCTGGATATTGTGAATCTATAGATTTAAATGGATTTGCTAACTTCTTTAGAGTTCAAGCAAAGGAAGAATTAGATCATGCAATGAAATTATATGATTATGTATATCAAAAGAATGGTACAGTTATATTAGAGCAAGTAAACAAACCTAATGGAGATTATGATGGAATAATTGATGTTTTTGAAAAAGGTTATGAGCATGAACAATTAGTTACTAGAAAGATATATGAATTAACAGATATTGCTTATGAAGAAAGAGAACATTCTACTATAAGTCTATTAAAATGGTTTATAGATGAACAAGTTGAGGAAGAAAATAACTTTAATTCATTAGTAAAGAGAGTAAGAAGAATTCAAGATAATCCTGCAGGACTTTATTTAATGGATGATGAATTAGCCACAAGAGTTTATACACAAATTACGAATAATTAATCTTAAAAGCTTTATAAAATTGATATAATTCAATTTTATAAAGCTTTGATTAATTAGTACACTATTTTTATGGGACTTGTAGATTGTAATGCTATAAGCAATATAGCTTCTTAGCAGCACTACAAATAAAGCTATCTCTATAGGCTAAATTCTTATATATAATGTAAATTCAAATAACTCTTGAATCATTATAATTTCAGTATTAAAATTAATTTGTTATCTAAGTAGTGATAGAGTAAAATTATTTGAACATAGATATAATAGAATTTAAGTTTTGTGAGGATAAAATGAAAATAAGAAAACCAGATTATTTTGATAAGTTTAAATGTATAGCTGATAAATGTGAAGATACTTGCTGTGCTGGATGGGGAATAGTTATAGATGATAAATCTTATGAGAAGTATCAAGCGGTAGAAGGTGAGTTTGGAGATTATCTAAGAAGCAAGATAGTTATAGATGAAGGTGATAATGTTTTTGTTCTAAATGGAGATAGATGCTCATTTTTAAATGATAATAATTTATGTGAGATATATAGTAATATTGGTGGAGATGGGCTTTGTTATACTTGTAGACAATATCCACGTTACCTTGAGGAATTTGGTTCTTTAAGAGAAATAGGGCTTTCTTTGTCTTGTCCTGAAGCATGTAGAATAATTCTTGGCTCTTCTTCAAAGATGAATTTCATTTTAGAAGAAAGTGATGAAGAAGTAAGCTCTTATAATGATATAAACCCAAATTTATATATAAATCTTATGCAATGTAGAAAAGTAGTTTTTGATTTTTTAGAGGATACAAGTTTAGATCTAAATATTAGATGTAGCATTGTATTAAAATTTATTGATGATGTTCAAGAAAAAATTGATAGAAATGATATTAATTTAATAAAGTCAGTAAAAGACAAGTATACAGATAAGGAAGTTATTAATAGCATTATCAATGAATTAAAAGACTTTATGGGAAAGGAAAATAAAAAATATAATAATATTAGAGATTTCTTTGATGTTTTTATTAGTTTAAAGCATATTAAACCAAATGATATTTTAGGTCTTGAAAATGCAGTAAGATATTTTTGGCAAAGTGAAGGAGATAAAGATATTTACGTAGATATTCATAATAAATTTAATGAGTATTATAAAGAAAAGACTTACGAATTTGAGCAAATATTACTTTACTTTGTATATAGGTATTTTATGAAGGCAGTTTTTAATTATGATGTATTAGCTAAGATAAAATTAGCTATAGTAAGCTATTTAATGATTAAGGAATTAGCAGCAGTAAGATATCTAGAAAACAAGGAATTTACCTTTGAAGATATGGTAGATATTGCACATACATATTCTAAAGATATAGAGCATTTAGAAGAAAATGTTGAGTCATTAGAAGAACTTTTTGAAACTAATAAAGCCTTTAGTATTTCAAATCTAATAATTACTTTATTGAATTAGATTAACTCTATAATATAAAAGATGTATTAGATATTTATAGAAATAAGTTATAAATGAATTGTCAAAAATCATAATTTTGAAATAGAAATTATATAATATTAAGACAGTAGGTAGATTTTGTAAAAGGAATTTATCTACTGTCTGTTTGTTTTATAGAAATTAATACTTAAAATTATTGTTAATTAAAGTGCTTAATACAATTATAATTAACCTATTTAATAGGATTTAATTTTATTTATAATAATAAAAGCAACATACATAGTAGTTTAATATTATTGTATTTAAAGGTAAGTATACTAATGAAATAAATTTAACAATAGTAGAAATAAAAAGATTGAAATGTTATCGTATTCATTACTTAAAAATACAAAATTGAAACTAATAGTAATAATTTTATATATTTAAACTATATAATTTATGTATAATAACATAAATATTTTTAAATAAATTAAAAAATAGTTAAAAAAATAACTTTTATTGTAAAGTGAAATATAGTTGTTATAATAGAACTTGCGCAAGGATATACCTTTTGGAAGTATACATTTATGTATTTTTCCAAAAGGTATAATTATGTGTTTTTAAATATAGAAAATTTAAGAATTGTTGACAAATGGAGGACGGAATGGATTTTACAAATGAAGAAAGAAGTAATTTGATTAATTTCAAAAAAATTATTGAGTGGGAGGCACTACCAGGATTATTACTATTAATTGCAACTATATTTGCATTAATAATTGCAAATAGCCCTTTTAAAGTTCTTTATGAGAACATATTTCATCATATAGAGATATTACCAGGATTTAATTTGCATAAGTTTATAAATGATTTTTTAATGGCGATTTTCTTCTTAGTTGTTGGTTGCGAAATTAAAATGGAAGTTATAAGAGGACATTTATCAGATGTTAAAAGAGCTTCTTTCCCTGTTATAGCAGCTATTGGAGGAGTAACTATCCCTGCTATTATATTTTTTATTCTTAATAGAAATACACCATATGCTGGGGGAGTAGGTGTGCCAATATCAACTGATATAGCCTTTGCTATTGGAGCCTTTATGATATTTAAGAATAAGCTTAGCAAGTCATTAAAGATATTTTTATTAACGTTAGCTGTTGTAGATGATTTAATTTCTATTGCAGTTATAGGAATATTTTATTCATCAGGAGTAAAATTAATGCCTTTAGCTTTAGGAGCTATAACATTTATACTTTTACTATCATTAAGAAAGATTGATAAAAAAGAAAGAATTACACCTTATTTTATATTAGGATTTATCTTATGGCTTTGCATATATGCAAGTGGAATACATGCAACTATAAGTGGTGTTTTATTGGCTATTACATTACCAATTAGTAAGTGTGACAAGGATACACTTCAATGTACACTGATTAGAATTGAACATGTATTAGCACCTTATGCTAATTTAATTATTCTTCCTTTATTTGCATTTTCTAATACTGCAATAAATATGAATATTTCATCAATTCCAGAAGGAGCATTAAAGGTATCTTTAGGTATAATAATTGGACTAGTAGTAGGAAAACCTTTAGGTATATTATTATTTACATCTGTTTTATCTAAATTTAGGGTTATAGAAAAACCTAGGGATGTTAAATGGTATGATATAATGTGTGTTGGAATGCTTGCAGGAATAGGTTTCACTATGTCTATATTTGTATCTGAAATAGCATTTGCAGGTAATGATGATATACTAAATATAGTGAAAATGTCTATTTTACTAGCGGCTATAATTACTTGTTCAATTGCTGCTATAGCAATTAATTTAGGTAAAAAATCAAATATAAAAGAAGTTAAAGCATAGTAATAGCTTATAATCATTTTAAACCATCAATAATACAGAACTGTGTTATTGATGGTTTATTTATATATAACATATTTCTCAATTAAAAAATAACTAAAGAAGTTTAGCTTTATAAATAACAAACCTATGAAAATAAGATACTATAATAATGTTAGTAATATTACTAATGTTGAAAATAAATCTAATTACTATTAAAATTAAAGTAATGAGATATTATGTGGAGGGTGTATTGGATAGAAAATTAATTGAAAAAATAATAGGTAAGAAAAATTACGTTGATTTGAATGACGAAATATATATTTTAAGAGAAATGACTTCTATAATGAGGGAAAAAATAGTCTTTAAGATAGAGTTTATTAAGGATTTTCTTGATGGTATAAATCAGAAAACATTGAAATCTAAAGCTGTAGTAGATGGTATTATAGATGGATTAGAAAATGATAAATTTACTTTAGGATATACTAATAGTAAGATTTATCTTCTTAAGTATTTAAAGGATATTCAGTTTAATTTAGATGGTATAATAAAAACTTCTAATCCATTAAATTATGACGAATTGATTATGTATACTAATAGTTTAATAGATCTTATATTATTATTTTAAGATATTTGATTAAAAGGCTTTTGCTGTTTATTAATGATACAAAAGTTTTATGCTTGGAACTGCTTAAAATATTTTATAGTAAGAATTTTAACTATTTATATAGTTTATAAAAGGAATGTTAAGCTAATGAGCTATTTAACATTCCTTTTATTTTATCCTTTAGGTTTGAATATAATTGCAGCAAAGAAGCCAAATACTACAGCAGCAGAAACACCACCGCTTACTGTTTTTAAAATACCTGAAAAAATACCTATAAATCCAGTTTGCTCAGCTTCTGTAATTGCTGCAGTTACTAGTGTATTTCCAAAACTACTTATAGGAACAAAAGCACCAGCACCTGCTAGTTTTACTAGAGGATCATATAATCCAAATCCACCTAAAATTGCTCCAATTACAACTAAAGTACAAGTAGTATGAGCTGGAGTTACTTTTAAGATATCCATTATAAGTTGACCAATAACGCAAATAATACCACCTACAATAAAGGCAAATATAAACTTTTCCATAATATCACACCCTTTTACATTTCTATAGAGACAGCATGAGCTACACAAGGTATACTTTCTTTTTGCTGGAAGGAGATGGGGGACATTAGAGCTCCAGTTGCAACTACTAATATCTTTTTTAGCTCTCCTTTTCTCATTCGATTAAGTAAGTGTCCATATGTAACAGTAGCAGAGCAAGCACAACCACTTCCGCCACAAAAACTTGGTTGCTCCTTACTGTATATTAATAAGCCACAGTCTGTAAAAATATCTTCAGGCATATTAACTTTATGCTTTTTAAATAATGCGTTAGCAATTTCATGACCAACCTTTGCTAAATCTCCAGTAGCAATTAAATCATAGTGAGTAGCATCTATTTGTAGATCTCTAAAATGAGCTTCAATAGTATCTACAGCAGCTGGTGCCATTGCAGCACCGACATTATATGGATCAGATATTCCCATATCTACAACTTTACCTATAGTTGCAGATGTTACTTTTGGTCCATCACCACTTGCAGCAAGAACTGCAGCTCCTGCACCTGTAACTGTCCATTGAGCAGTTGGTGGTCTTTGGACTCCATAATCTGTAGGGTATCTAAATTGCTTTTCTGCTGCAGCATTATGGCTACTTGCAGAGGTTAAAACGTATTTTGCAGCCTTACTTTCTATAAGTTGTGCAGCTAGTGCTAAACCTTCCATAGAGCTTGAGCATGCACCAAATATTCCTAGATATGGAATGGCTAAAGTTCTTGCAGCAAAGCTACTAGTAATAATTTGATTCATTAAGTCTCCACTAAAGAAGAAGTTTATATCCTCTTTCTGTAAATTAGCTTTTTCTATAGCTCTATTACAAGCATGTTCTAACATAACTTTTTCAGCTTTCTCGTAGCTATCTTGCCCAAGCCATAAATCTTCAGTAATTATATCAAAGTCATTAGCTAAAGCACCATTTCCTTCGAAGGGACCGCCAAGAGCTGCAGAAGATAATATAGTAGGTTTTGATTCAAAAACCCATGATTGATGTCCTTTTAGCATTTACATACCCCCTAACCATATTATAGTCATTTTTATTGTAGCCACTACAAAAGCTGCAACTATACCATATACAACTATAGCGCCTGCTAAACCAAACATATTACCGGCTACGCCAAGAACAAAGCCTTCACTTTTATGTTCAATTGATTTTGAAGCTATTGAATTTGCAAAACCTGTAATTGGTACTGCAGTTCCACAGCCAGCCCATTGACTTAAGTGATCATAAACGCCAAGCCCTGTAAATAAGACTGAAAAGAATATTAGTGTAATTAAAGTAGGGGTCATAGCCGTTTTTTCATCAAAGTTTAAATAATGTATATAAAGCCAATTAAATATTTGACCAATAGTACAAATTCCTCCACCAACTAAGAATGCTCTTAAACAGTTTTTTAAAATTGGTCTTTTGGGCTCTATAGCCTTTACTAAATCATCATATTGTTGCTGAGTAGAAGTCATTTTTTTCTTTTTCATATTTGACATTTAAATTCACCTTCTAACGTAATAAATATGGTTCTAATTTATTTATTAATTCCTCTAATTTTTTAGCATTTTTAGAGTACATATTTTTAGCTTCTTCATTGTCAGTATCTAAGGAGTAGGACATTAAATCTGATTGACACTTTAAAAGGCTTGCATATAGCATTTCCTTAACTTGAGCTTTTGGAATTTGGATCATATCATCAAAAAGGTCTAAGTATAAATCCCCTGAAGAATCTACTTGCCCTAGGAAAACACTTTCTAAAGGAACTCCCTGTGCTTCCAGTTGTGTATTAAGCCAACCTATGTTTAATCCTGCATTAGTAAGACCTTCATTCAATATGTTTCCATCTAAAATCACAGCTTGAGGTTCAGATTTTTGAGGAACCTTCTTACCCAAATCATATGAAGTTACAGGTTTCTTATCAGCTTTTAAACTAACATTTATATCACCATTAGTTTCTAATAATGAAAATTCTACATCGGCTAAATTAAAAGCATTTTTCGAACGCATTATTTGTAAAAACTCTTGTCCTGTTATTCTTTCTTTAGATAAGTTATCTTCCATGATTTTACCATTTTTAATTAAAACTCTTTCTTTTCCATGTAGCAAATTATAAACAGTCTTACTTTTCATAGAAGCGAAATCTAGCAGAAGAGGCATTATAGCCCAAATTACTAATGTTATAATTCCAAAATAGAAATTAGTTATAATACCTAAAGAAATCAGTGGAATTAAAACTGCAACTACACTATAAGAAATAAAATCAAATGGTGTAGCTCTAGCTAATGTTTTTCTCTTCATATATCTTGTTATTATAATTGCTATAAAAAATAGAATTATTGATTTAAATAAAACTATTAACCAAGTATCCATATTTCACCTCATTTAATTGCCCTTATATTGTGGTTCTTCAAGCTCCATAAATCCAATTCTTTGCTCTAAATCTACTTTTATTTTATCTAGCTCCATAGAAGCTTCCTTATATATTTTTCTAGATTCTTTATTTTGTTCTTGGAGGTAATACATATCTAATGTAGCTTCGGCACCTTTTAATGTAGCTAGGGTTTGTTTTACCTTTGAAATAGCTGTCATATAAAAATCTCCTTTATATTAATAAAATTCCTTACTAAGTTACTTTAACCTGAATACATAATTTTAATTCATTACTGATTAGAAATAATTATTAATCAAGTATAAAGTGCTAGATATAATATCTTAGATGGAAATAAATTAATAAAGGGATATTTTTCATTTGATATTTAGGAATATTTAAAAATGGATTGTAAGACAATATATTTGCAAAATAAATTTTTAAGGAGGACATATTATGCCAACAGGAACTAAAATAGAAACAGCTTTAGCAAGTGCAAAAGGATTAGCAGCTGATATGAAGACATTTTCTTTAGATACAGATAATCAAGAAGCTAAACAAATGTTTAATCAACTTGCTAATACTATGTCAGGTGTAGAGCAATCATTACAATCAAGACTTGATTTTGTAAAGCAACAAGAACCTCAATATAATAAATAGGGTTCTTAAGAAAATAATAAATAAAAAAGCATTATATAGATTAAATTTTTAATCTATATAATGCCTTTATAAAAAGTTATATTAATTTATTGAGCACTCCCTATCTTTGAAGAATCTCCACTTTCAATAACTTCATTAGTGTTCTTATCAATAAAGTTAACTATAGTCTTTATGTTACATTCATCCACTGAATTCATAGCTTGATAAATATTACCTGATAGATAGAATGTAAGTGCTGAAAATGATTCAAAAGGATTAAACTTTGATGAATCAACATATATATTAAATTTTGTTAAGTCATCATTATATTCTATTTTATCAAAAGAAGAATAGGTATCTTTATCAGCTAAAGTATCTGAAATCATTTCATCTGTGTTTGTCTTTAATTCATCTAATAAAGCTCTATGAGTTTTTTTATTCATTGTATATGTTACTGAGCCATTCTCATTAACTAAAACATCATGTATTCCTTTAGCTTTACCTTCTGATTCTATAGTGCTTGTATCTGCTGTTTCAAAAAAGATTGAAGGTAATGTAACTTTAACATTGAATAAATTTTCTTCAGAAGATATAGAATCGTTATTAGTATCTGTGCTTTCTCCTTTAGAACTACATCCAATTAAACTAATCATAAGAATAATAACTAAAGATATTGATAATAGTATTTTACGCATTTTTACTCCCTCTTAATTTATGTAAATATTGTAATGTTATATCCATAAAAAGTAAATAAGGTAGAGAATTGAAAGAGTATAAAATGATTTAAGTTAATTTGTATCATATCAACTATTTGTATTAAATATTTAATTTAGGGTTACATATAATTTATATTTTCAAATTTAATAGAGCTTTGTAGTCCAGTAGTCATATCTTTTAAGTTTATACTTCTGTTTGCCTCTTCCTCTTCACCTATAATAATTACATTAGGTATAGAGAACTTATTTGCATAATTCATTTTCTTTTTTAACTTATCGTCTTCAAAATATATTTCTACTTTCTTATCTAAAGAGATAAGTTTATTATAAACTTCATAGCAATAATCAGTGACATCAGCAATTGGAATTATCAAGTATTCAATAGTAGGGGATAGGGCATAATTATCTACAAAGCCAATTTCTTTTAAAATAAAGAAAAGTCTTGTTAAACCAATAGAAATCCCAACACCAGGAAGAATATTATTTGTATAGTTTTCAGCTAGGTTATCATATCTTCCACCAGAGCAAATAGATCCATAACCTTCATTAGTAACTAATAAGGTTTCAAAGACTGTTCCAGTATAATAATCTAGGCCTCTAATAATTTTTAGATTAATTACATATTCATTTTCTTTAACTCCTAATAACTCAAGGGTGTTTGTAACATCATTTAATTCTTCAATACCTATCATAAATTTTTTATTATTTATATTTAATAATTCTAAAGCATTTAAAACTTCATTTTTATTACCACTTATATTAATAATTTTATTAATAATTTCAGCCTTTTCCTTAGTAAGAATTTTTGATAATTCTTCTTCAAATATTTCTTTTCCTATTTTATCGAATTTATCTATTAGAATCATTACTTCATTTGTAATTTCAATGTTTAAATACTCTAGTAATCCGGCAAGTATCTTTCTATTACTAATTTGAAATTTGTAATTAGTTAATCCTATAGATTTAAAAGCTTTTGAAGCTAAGCTTATTACGATAGCATCATTCTTAATACTTAACTTTTCTTTACCAATAATATCTACATCGAACTGATAAAACTCTCTATATCTTCCTTTTTGGTTTCTTTCACCTCTATATACTTTTCCTATTTGATATCTTTTGAATGGAAAGGTTAAATCATTAAAGTATTGAGCGGTATATCTAGCAAAAGGAACAGTTAAATCAAATCTTAAAGATAGATTTTTAGAGCCTTTATTAAAAGAATATACTTGCTTCTCAGTTTCTCCAGCAGTTTTAGCTAAAAGAACTTCTGATTTTTCGATTATAGGTGTATCAATTGGTAAGCATCCATTGTCTTCATATACCTTAGTTATTTTCTTTACAATATCATTGAAAATTCTTTGCTCCTGTGGTAATAACTCCATAAATCCTGGTAATATACTTGGTTTAATTATTATATTTTTCATATTTATCACTCCTTAAAAATTTTATATAACAAAAAGCCCTGTAGGCAGATTCTACAGGGCTAACAAATATGATTGCACTAATCATAGCCTAGAGAAGCAAGCCTACTTAAAATAGACTTGCATCTAAAATAGATGAAGTCTCTCTAGCTATGATGATGTATGGTATTTAAATATATTAGTGCTTTCATAATATTTCCTCCTAAATGTAATAAATAAATTATAAAGCATTTAATATATATATTCAATATTTTAATGAGATAAACCTTATTAATTAATATATAAGATAAATATAAAATTCTAGCTATATGGAAATGGTTTTGACAATATTTTACTTATATAGTAAAATATTATTGATTTAAACTATGGGGGTAATTACTATGAAATTATTTAAGAAAATTTCACTTTGCTTAACGCTTGTTTTATCTATTGGAGTATTATATGGATGTAATAGTACTTCACCATCTGATGTTGTAAAAAGCAAAATAGATGAGATTAAAGATGCTGATGATAAATTAGTATCTACAATGATAGAAGCTATGTCAGCTGGAGCAGGTGAAGGCCAAGTAGAATTTACTAATGAATTAATCAAGCAAGCACAAAAGTTAGAATATGAAATAGCTTCTGAAGATATAAATGGTGATGAGGCTGTTGTTTCTGTAGATGTTAATGGGTTTGATCTTGAAGCAACTTTAGTAACATCTATGACTGAGATAGCTCGTGTTGGAGTAGAACAAGTACTAGCAGGGGTTAATACTACAGACGAGGAAAATGAGGAACTTGTTATGAAGATAATGACAGATACTGTAAAAAATAGTACACTTAGTAATAGAACAATAAAAGTAAATCTTATTAAAGAAAAAAGTAGCTGGAAATTTGCTAATGAAAATGATCTATATCTAATACTATTTAATTTTGATCCTACTTCATTCGATTATAATAATGTAGATAAATATATTGATGAAGAAGCATTATATAATTCATTAAATGAAGGAAATTAGATAATGTAATACTAATATAGAATTTAAAATGTTTGATAAAGGAATATGGCTTAAGTCATATTCCTTTTTTGTAAAATAATAAGCAATTAAAATAAACTTAATTTTAATTCTATTTTGTAGTATATTTATATTAGAAAAACTTTTATTAGGAGGAAGGCTATGGAATTAAATAATAAATTAAATGAACTAAAATCATATTTAAATGATTATGAGAAATTAGTACAAGGGTTAAGCTTGATTTATTGGGATATGAGAACTAATATGCCAAGTAAAGCAGGAGAATCAAGATCTAAGGTAGTAGAATATCTATCAGGTGAATCTTTTAAAATGATAACTAATGATAAAGTAGGAGAGTTTATAAAAGATTTAAAACCTGCAATGAATGAAATGACTTTAGTTGATAGAAGAATGGTTGAGGAACTTGAGAGAAACTATAATGAAACTAAGAAAATACCACAAGATAAATACGTAGCGTACGTAGGACTTTGTAGTAACTCAGAATTAGCTTGGGAAAAAGCTAAAGACGCAAATGATTTTGAAATATTTAAACCTTACTTAGAAAAGGTAGTTGAATTCCAAAAGGAATTTATTAATTACTGGGGTTATAAAAATGATAAATATGATACTTTGTTAGATAAGTATGAACTAGGTATTACTACAGAGAAGTTAGATAAGATTTTCTCTGAATTAAGAGATGGAATAATAGAAGTATTAAATAAAGTTAAGGGAAGCAAAAAGCAATTAAACCGTGACTTCTTATATGGTCATTTTGATGCTAATAAACAAAAAGAATTATCTTTGAATATATTAGATAAAATAGGTTTTGATAAGGAAGCAGGAAGATTAGATGTAAGTGTACATCCATTTACAACTAACTTCGGAAATAAGGATGTTAGATTAACTACTAATTACCATGAAGATGAATTTACTTCAGCTTTATTCAGTACAATTCATGAAGGTGGTCATGGGATATATGAACAAAATATTAGTGATGACTTAGAAGGAACAGGATTACAACAAGGAGCTTCTATGGCAATTCACGAATCACAATCAAGATTTTATGAAAATATCTTAGGAAGAAGTAAAGAATTTTGTTCTTATCTTTTACCAGTAGCTAAGGAATATTTTGAAGATTTCAAAAATGTTACTTTAGATGAGTTCTATGAAGCTATGAACTATGTAGAAACATCATTAATAAGAACAGAATCAGATGAATTAACTTATGGACTTCATATTATAATTAGATATGAAATAGAAAAGGAATTAATTAATGGTAGGATATCTGTTAATGAACTTAAAGATTTATGGAATAAGAAGTACAAAGAATATCTAGGTGTAGAACCTAAAAATGATACGGAAGGAATTCTTCAAGATATGCACTGGTCAGATGGATCCTTTGGTTACTTCCCAAGCTATGCTTTAGGAAATCTATATGGAGCTCAAATGTATAATACTTTATTAAAAGAAAAACCTGATGTTATGGAAGAAGTTAAGAATGGAAATCTTACCGAAATAACTAAGTGGTTAAATGAAAAAGTACATGTTCATGGAGCTGTTTATACTCCAGGAGAGCTTATAAAGAATATTACAGGAGAAGAGCTTAATCCTAAATACTTTATAGATTATTTAAAGAATAAGTACTATAAAATTTACGATGTAGAATAATATTTATAGGGGCTGTCGTAATAGACAGCCCTAAATTAATAATTTATTTTATGGAGTTTTATATGGGAAGATATAAAGAAATATATATTAAATACTCAAATTTAGATAAAGAGAAGAAAGAGTTAATTAAGACTTATTCTAAAGAATTTATATATGATAAAAATAATAAAAAAATTCCTTTGGCTCAGTATATTTTAATGTCCAGTAATTATATATATGAAATTAAATCTATTGAAGGATCAGCACATCTATGGACATGGAGTGATTTTAGAAATGAAGCTAAAGGGAAGATATTAAGTTACAAAACAGAGGGGAATGTAATCTTAAGTCAGCTAATGGAATTTGAATATGACTTAGATTTAGAATTACTAAATAAGTATGCTTTGGAGATAGTTAAAAGTTTAAATTGAAAATTGGGGGAGTTTATATGAATGAAACAATAAGTACAATATTAAAAAGGCAATCACTTAGGAGATATGATGAAAGAGATATTTCAAAGGAAGATTTAGACTTGATTTTAAAATCTGCAATGAGAGCACCAACAGCAGGGAATATGATGTGCTATTCGATAATAATAGTAAAGAATAATGAAACAAAAGAAAAGCTTTCTGTAAGCTGTGATAATCAACCTTTTATTAAAACAGCTCCTGTTTTACTAGTGTTTTTAGCTGATTATAGTAAATGGTATAAGTACTATGAAAGTAATAACACCAAAGACTTTATGGCTGAAAAAGGTGAAAATTTTGAAGGCCCTACTGAAGCAAGTCTTATGCTTGCAACTCAAGATGCTTTAATAGCTGCTGAGAATGCTGTAATTGCTGCTGAAAGTTTAGGAATAGGGTCTTGTTATATAGGTGATATTATGGAGAATTACGAATATCATAAAGAACTATTAAATCTACCTAAATATGTGTATCCAGTTACTATGATTACGTTAGGGTATCACCCAGAAGGTTATAATATACCTCTAAAAGAGAGATTTGATGATGAATATGTCATTTTTGAAGAAAAGTATAAAGAACTAGATGAAGATGATATAAAAGAAATGTTCAAGGATAGAGATCAACTATTTGTTTCTAAAAATAAATATAATGCTAATAATTATGCTCAATATCACTATAATATGAAGGTTAAATCAGATTTTTCTAAGGAAATGACTAGATCTGTAAAATTATCCTTAGAAGAATGGAATGGCGGTAAAATTTAATACATAATATATAAATTAGAAAATTCCAATAATATAAGTTAATTGTGCTTCAAAAGTTAAAAGTCCATTAACTTATATTATTGGAATATTTATTTTGACGCATATTCTATAATGTCTTTTAAGGCTTTTTCACCATTCATAGTACCAAAAGTTTTCATATCTAAAGCATCACAAGCGATATTATATGATTCTGTAATTCTTTTAATAGAGGGTACTAAGTATCTTACTTGTGGGCATACTAAAATTAGGTCAATTATTTTGTCTAAATTATAGTCTTTTATAGATGATTCTTTAATGAAACCAGCAGGTCCATAGGCAAGTATGAATTTAAATTTATCCCCATACTCATCAAAGTTGGATATTATGGTCATAATATCATCGACTAAAACATTATCTTCGGTAGAGGATTTTTTTATTTTAGAGCAAAACAAACTAGAAGTTGCTCCTCCTGAACAGCATATATATACTAACAATCAAAATTCCCCCCTTAAAATATATATTATATTAATAATATATAATTTGAACATTATAGTAAATATATGTTTATTGGATAGATGAAAAACTTAAGGAATACTATAATTATTTTCTGGGAAATAATGGAATTATTTTACTTTAGTTATTGGAAATTTAACTATAAATGATTATATTTTAGATAAAATGGGAATACTCTTTATGTAAAGGGGTGACTAAATGAAAAACAGCAAAAAAGTTTTAATAGTAATTTTCGTTATAGCTATTATTTTAGTTAGTGATAAAATACGTGCCTCAGCAAGTACTTTTACAAATTTTTTAGAGAATAATTTAAGTATAGATAATTTAATTGAATATATTAACGATTTAGATATAAGTAAAGAAGAAATTGATGAGGTAGTAGATAAGGGTAGGGAAATTACTGATGATGTAAAAGGAAAAGAAAATATCAAAGACTATAAGATTAGTGAACTTTTAAGAATATATAAAAATGTTACTGCTATGGCTGAAGGTCTAAGATTAGATATAGACTTCAGCTTTAAAAATGGAGATTTTACCTTAAAAGAAAAATCTACTAAAAATCCTATATTTAAAGGAAATATTAGTGGAATAAAATCTTACTTTGAAGCAATTAAAAGCAATACAGATGTACTGACCCTTGAGGTATTCTCCAATATAAATAATACTGAAGTAATAAATAACTTTAAAAATTCAATAGAATCTAAGTTAGAAGATAATAATGCTGAAGAGGAAATAGCCCTTGAAGATGATAATAAGCAAGATTATGACATAGCAAATAATGAGAAGGTATTAACTACTAAAAAGAATAATACAAATGAAAGTTTATCGGCTAATAAGGATAATAGTGGTATAGGTATTTTACCAATTGCTATTTATTTAGGGTGTTTCTTAACTATTATAATTTCTTACATAAAATTTAAAAGATAATACATAATAATGGGGCTGTCTATAAGACAGCCCCATTAATAATCACTAATGAAGTGAATAAATATTGATATAATTTGTGCCAATTTACTAAACAAACTTAGTTTTTGAAAACTCACAAGTGAATTATTTCATTAATTATTCATTATCCATTCTGAATTTTACATGGCTGATAGCATAAATGTTTTATTTATTTATAACTTTAAAGTAGTCTCCCTCAATTATATAATCTGCAATTTTAAATGTATCTTTAAGATGTTGTTCTTCATTTATATCTTTTGGAGTTCCTTTTATTTCCCCATCATTTAATATAACTGCATCTCTATCAGTGTTTACTAAAACTCTTCCCATAGAAGTATTTTCAAAATCTTTTCTTTCAACTCCTAAAAGATATGAAATAGTAGGTAAGAAGTCAGTTTGACCACCAACTTTAGAAATAGTTTGTCCTTTTATATCTTTGTTATATATTATAAAAGGTATTTCCTTAGTATTTTCTTGCCACCAAGTCTCATTTAGTGGTGCATCCTTTATTTGATCTTCATAGAATTTGTGAACACCACCATGATCACCATAAATCATTACAACTGTATTATCTAATTGCCCATTCTTATCTAATTCCTCTAAGAATAACTTTATTGCTTCATCTGTATATCTTATACTTTGGAAGTAACCACCTAACATGTTTTCATCGAGTTCCTTAGGTAAGTCTAAAAGTTTCTTATCATCAGGCATTTCAAAAGGTCCATGACTAGTTAATGTTGCAATAAACGTATAATAAGGTTCTGATTCAGTCTTTAATTTTTCAGATATCTGTCTTAAATATGATTCATCTGATAATCCAGGTCCTATTATTTCATCTTTTTCAAATTCATATAAATCCCATAGTTTATCAGCTTCAAATGCTTTATGTGGTTCTGCCCAGTTCCAGCTACCTGGTAGTTCAGCATGAGTAGATATAGTGTTATATCCTTTATCATTAAGTAACATTTGTAAGCTGTTATAAGAAGTCCATGGATAAGTTGGGAAGGTGCTTACACTTCTTACAGGGAAAATAGATGTATTAACCATTAAGTCACAGTCTGAACTAGTTCCAGAATTATTTTGCTCATATATATTGTCAAAGTATAAACTGTTACTTAGTAATTTATTTAATGTTGGTGTAATTTCTTGACCATACACCTTTTGATTAATAACAAAGTTTTCTAAAGATTCAACTTGGATTGCTATTAAGTTTTTACCTTCTAACTGTCCAAAATAGTCATTGTCAGGCAATTTTTCTTTATTATTGTTAAGCCAAGTTTCTACTTCATTAATATTTTCTTCAGTTAAATCTACATTTTTATTTGCAAAGTAAAATAAATCATAAGCATGATATCCAAGAGGACTCATATCACTAAAGCTTTGGAATGGAGCCCAAGATAATCTTAAAAAGGATTGTCCAGGAATTAAGCCCTTAATATCGATTATATAGTGAGAAAATAAAATTATCCCTAAACTTAATCCAGCAATTACTATAGTTTTAATTATTCTTAAACTTAACTTAGATTCGTCTTTAAAATCTCTAATTCTATCAAACTTAAATAGTATAAAGAACACTACAAAATCAACAAAAAACAGTAAATCTACAGCTCTAAAATTAAATAAGCTTTTCCCTATTGGATTAAAAATCTCAGGGTGTAGTAAGTGTCTTAGAGATAAAAATGTTCCATTTACTCTGTAATACCATATATCTGCAATAAAAAGTAAAGTTATAATAACGTTTAAAATTATTGCAGCTTTTATCTTACCTTTATATTTAAATAAAAACATTATACTAAATATAAACGCTATAATTAGTAAATGTGCCCATATAGCAGGAACTCCAAAATACATAGTTGCCAAATTTATGCTAGAAGAGTTTTCTGTTCTAAGCATAGATAATAACAACATGGATTTCCCTTGTATTATTAAAACCATTACGACATATAGCCAGTTATTAAATAAAAACTTTTTTATAAAATCCTTCATAAAGAAACCTCCAAAAATTAATCCTAAGTTTTATTATATATATGTTTCAATAAATAATCTACATTTTTAAAATTACGTAATTTAAGTGAAAAATACATCTAAAGTAAAATTTAATCAATTGAAAGCATCTATATTAAATATTTAAATAATTCTGCATGAACAAGATTATGTAAAAAAGTAATAAATTAATTACTTGAAAAAACTTGAAATTTAATTGTTTATATAATATAATTGTTTTAAAATTGAATAGTTCTTATTAAGAGCGGTGGAGGGACTGGCCCCATGAAACCCGGCAACCTACATTTATGTATTTATTTGTGTGGTGCTAAATCCTACAGTTAATCTGAAAAATAAGAAAACTAGTGTACAATTAAATAAATTTGTATTTAAGAATTCTTTCTATTTGGAAGAGTTCTTTTTTATTTATAAAAGGGGGATTTAAAATGAATGAAAAGAAATTACAATTTGAAACTATCTCTGTAAGAGGGGCAAGCGGTGGAGATAGTGTTACTGGTGCAATAAGCTATCCTATTTATCAAAGTGCAACCTTTAAACATCCAGAATTAAATAAAAGTACTGGATATGATTATTCAAGAACTAATAACCCAACCAGAGAAGAAGTTGAAAAAACAATCTGCCTTTTAGAAGAAGGTAAAGAGGCTTTAGCATTCTCAACTGGAGTTGCAGCAATTACAGCCTGTTTCCACTTATTTAAACCTGGAGATCACATTATAGTTTCAGAGGATCTTTATGGTGGTACTTTTAGATTATTTAATGATATTTATAATGTATTTGGTATAAAATCTACCTTTGTAGATACGACTAGTATAGATAAAATTAAAGAAGCTGTTACTAGCGATACTAAGGCCATATTTATAGAGACTCCTTCTAATCCATTAATGAGAGTAAGTGATATTTCTGATATAAGCTATCTTTGTAAAAAGTATAAACTGACTTTAATAGTTGATAATACCTTTTTAACTCCATACTTTCAAAAACCTTTATTATTAGGAGCAGATATAGTAATTCATAGTGGCACAAAGTTTTTAGGGGGTCACAATGATGTCTTATCTGGTTTCTTAATAGCAAATAATAAGGATATTATAAGTAGATTAAGGGTAGTTCAAAATTCAACAGGTGCAACTTTATCAGCTTTTGATTCTTGGTTACTTTTAAGAGGATTAAAAACTTTATCTATAAGACTAGATAAATCACAAGAAAATGCTATTATTATTGCAAATTATTTAAAAAGAAATGAAAATATAGAAAAAGTATATTATGTTGGGCTTGAAGACCATGAAGGTTATGATGTAAATATAGTACAATCTACTGGTTATGGATTAATGATTTCATTTAAAGTGAAGAAGACTTCATTAGTTGCTAAGCTACTAAAAAAATTAGAAGTTATTTCTTTTGCAGAAAGTCTTGGTGGAGTTGAAACTCTAATTACTTATCCATATACTCAAACTCATATTGATATGCCTAATGAGCTTAAGGAAAGACTTGGAGTAGATGAAAAATTATTAAGATTATCAGTTGGAATAGAAAATATAAATGATTTATTAGATGATTTAAAGTCAGTATTGGGGGATTAATATGAGATTTGGAACAAAGTTATTACACAGTGAAAAAACTATAGATAAAAATACAGGATCAGTTACATTACCTATTTATCAAAGTTCTACCTTCCATCAATTTGATATAGACAACTTTGGTGAATATGACTATGCGAGATCTGGAAATCCAACTAGAAATTCATTAGAAGAAGAGTTTGCTAGTCTTGAAGGTGGTAAATTTGCTTATGCATTTTCATCTGGAATTGCAGCTATTTCTTCAGTAATAAGCACATTTTCTGCTGGAGATCATTTAGTGGTAGCTGAAGATGTATATGGTGGAACATATAGAGCAGTTACTAAGCTTTTTAATAGGTTTAATATTGAATTTACCTTTGTTGATGCAAGTAAAATTGAAAATATAGAAAAAGCTATTAAAGAGAATACAAAGGCAATTTATCTTGAAACTCCATCTAACCCTTTATTAAAGATAACTGATTTAAAGGAAGCAGTAGATTTAGCTAAGAAGTATGACTTAGTTACTATCGTAGATAATACTTTTATGTCTCCATATCTTCAAAGGCCTTTAGAATTAGGAATAGATATAGTTGTTCATAGTGCTACTAAATTTATTGGAGGACATAGTGATGTAATAGCAGGATTTGCAGTTACTAATAATAGGGTATTATCTGATGAAATATATAGAATCCAAAATGGTTTTGGTGCTATTTTATCACCTCAAGATTGCTACTTAGTATCTAGAGGTCTAAAAACATTAAAAGTAAGGATGAATCAATCTCAAAAAAATGCTTTAGAGCTTTCAAAGTGGCTTTTAGAACAAGATTTAGTAGAAGAAGTATATTATCCTGGTATTGAATCACATCAAGATTATGAAATTCATAAAAAGCAATCCTTTGGGCCAGGTGCTGTTTTATCCTTTAAATTTAAAAATATAGAGCAAACTAAGTATTTTTTAAATAATGTTGAAAATGTAGTAGTGGCTGTAAGTTTAGGAGCTGTAGAAACTATAGTATCATATCCAGTTAAAATGAGTCATGCAGCTATTCCTAGAGAAGAAAGACAAAGACTTGGTATTACTGACACATTAATTAGAGTTTCTTTAGGTATAGAAGATATTGAAGATATTATTGAAGGATTCAAAAAGGGATTTCTAAACAACTATAGTAATTAAATTAATAATATAAGGGCTGATTGATGTCAGTCCTTAATTTTTATTTATGAATTTTATTATATAATCAAATTCTCTTCTTTTTTCATTTGAGATTCTTTATTTCGATGGAAGAAAGCTAACAAGCAATATTAATTAAAAATGTCTGTATAAAGAATACTAATATCAACTAATAATTCAGTTGGAGCCTCTTCTTAATATTCCCCTATAGCACAGTTAAGTAACTAGAATTATATATTAGATATTTTGTTGTTCTTTCCATGGTTCTATAGCAATTGAGCTTTGTGGTGAGCTATCACTATTTAATATGAAAATTAATTTATTTATATATAAACATTGACAATAAAAGTTAAAAGATATAATATTAAGGTTAATAAATTAATTGTATAAAATTAAATTTAGTGAATACATTATGTAGGTGATAAAATGTCAGGGTATGATAATTTGAAGTTAGATAATCAAATTTGTTTTTCTCTTTATGCTGTATCTAGAGAAATAATTAAATTATATAAGCCAATATTAGATGAGTTAAATCTAACATATACTCAATATCTAGTAATGCTTGTATTATGGGAAGAAAATAAAGCTACAGTGAAGCATCTTGGTTCTAGATTACATTTAGATTCAGGAACATTAACACCTCTTCTTAAAAAACTTGAATCTATGGAGCTTATAGAAAAATATAGATCAAAGGAAGATGATAGGGTAGTTTTTGCTGAATTAACTGATAAAGGTAGAGGTCTACAAGAAAAATCAAAAGATGTTCCACAAAAAGTTCTATGTAATATGAAGTTTAAAGAAGAGAAGATAAAGAAAATTAAAGAAGGAATAGATGAATTGTTATTTAGTTTAACATAGTAATTGAATTTTGAGCTGTACCAGTATTTATTAATCAATATTGGTACAGCTACTTTTATTTTGAATTAGTATTTATATTCTTGAGAATACATAAATTATAATTAATATAGAAATTGATATTGCAGAAAAATACATACTAGAGTACTATATTAATTGTTTATTAAAGGTACGGAGTGAGATATATGGAAGAAAGATTACAAAAATATATGGCTAGATGTGGAGTTGCATCTAGAAGAAAATGTGAAGAAATAATACAAAGCGGAGAAGTAAAAGTAAATAATAATTTAGTTACTGAGCTTGGTGTTAAAATAAATCCAGAAAAAGACGTCGTAACATATAAAGGTAATATAATAAAGCCTGAAGAAAAGAAACTGTATATAATGCTTAATAAACCAGAAGGATATATAACTTCAGTTAAAGATGAAAAAGGAAGAAAAACTATATTAGATATAGTTAAAGTTGAAGAAAGAATTTATCCTATAGGTAGACTAGATTATGATAGTTCAGGATTGATATTACTTACAAATGATGGAGAGATATATAATAAAATAATTCATCCAAGAGTTAAGGTTGGGAAAAAATATATTGCCACTTGTAAAGGTGAATTTACTGAAGAGGAACTTAAGAGGTTTGAAAGTGGAATAGATATAGGTGGATATATTACTGCCGATGCTAAAATTACTTTATTAGATATAGAAAAGAAAAGTAAATCTACTAACTCGGTAGTAGAAATAATAATTCATGAAGGTAAGAATAGACAAATAAGAAGAATGTGTGAAGCATTAGGTCATGAAGTATTGTCTCTAAAAAGAGTTGAAGTAGGTAATATTAAGCTTGGATATCTAAAAAAGGGTGAATGGAGAAATCTAAGAGAAGAAGAAATCAATTATATAAATTCTTTATAGAAAATTTTGAGGTAATTATGTATAGATATGTTGGAAATATAAGTGATTTATCACATGACATAATAAAAAACTATGTATTAAATAAAGATGTAGCAATTGATGCTACTCTAGGTAATGGGTACGATGCGGATTTTTTATCTAAGAATTTTTCGAAAGTATACGCTTTTGATATTCAAGAGGAACCATGTATATGTTATAGAGAGAAAAATGTAGAGAATGTTGAGGTAATTAATGACTCACATCATTTATTTGATAAATATGTTAACTCAAATGTAGATTGTATAATGTATAACTTAGGATTTCTACCTGGTGGAGATAAAAATATAACTACTGAGCATACAACATCTCTTGAAAGTATAAGAATAGGACTTGAATTATTAAACAGTGGAGGAATAATGACTATTTGCATTTATAGAGGTCATAATGAAGGTAAAATAGAAGAAACTTGCATTTTAAAGTATTTAAAAAATCTCCCTAAAAACAAATATGGAGTTATGGTTCAATCCTATTTAAACAGGCAAGAAATCTCACCTATGCTAGTAATTGTAGAGAAAAAATAAAATTGACAACCTATAAATATGATACAAGTTTTTATTCATTTTTTATATAAAAATGAAATAATTATTGATGGTTTATTCAATAAATGATAGTATAATAGTATAAGTTGTTAAGTTTAAGTGAAAAGAAGGGATATGAATGGATAACAATCTTAATGATAACTCAAAAGATTTAATGCGAATAATACAATCAAAATTCCCAAGATTGAGCAAAGGACAAAAATTAATTGCTGAGTATATTTTAAAAAGCTATGATAAAGCAGCTTTTATGACTGCAGCTAAGCTTGGTGTATCAGTTGGAGTTTCAGAATCTACTGTAGTAAGATTTGCAAATGAACTTGGCTTTTCTGGATACCCAAAGCTTCAAAAAGCACTTCAAGAATTAATTAAAAATAAACTTACAACAGTTCAAAGATTAGAATTATCAAATGATTATGTAAGTGAAGGATATGCACTTAAAGGAGTTCTTAAAGCTGATATAGAGAATATAAGAGCTACCCTAGAAAAGATTAATTATAATACCTTTGAAGATGTTGTTAATAAGATATTTGAAGCAAAAAGAATATATATAATTGGACTTAGAAGCTCAACAGCATTGGCAGAATTTTTAGGATTTTATTTAAACATAATATTACAAAATGTTAAAACAGTTGGTTATGGAATTTCTGATATCTTCGAGCAAATGATAAATCTTGAAGAAGGAGATCTTGTTATAGGAATTGGATTTCCAAGATATGCTTCAAGAACTATTGATGCATTAGCTTTTGCGCAAGATAGAGGAGCTGATGTAGTAGCAATTACTGATAGTCTTTTATCACCACTTGCATCAAAGGCTGATTACTCATTAATTGCCCATAGTAATATGGCTTCCTTTGTTGATTCTTTAGTTGCACCTTTATCAGTTATTAATGCATTAATAATTGCAGTAGGAATGAGAGAAAAACAAAGCATAGCAAATACATTTAATAGTCTTGAATCAATTTGGAAAGAATACAATGTATATTCTTATAATAATAGAAATGTTGGAGAAGATTAGTAAGTGAATAATATTTCTTAGTTATAGCTTGTGTATAAGATAAAGAAATTTTAATTTTACATAAAAGTATTTAATAAATAGATGTATCAATATTTAATTAATAGTTTGATACATCTATTTTTATACGTAAATACATATTTATATGTTTTTAAAATTATACTATTTATAGTTTATATCGTAATACACAGGTATTATAATAAATTACTAGCTTTTAATTAATATAAGTTACTTCACTTTGTTTTTATAAAGGAGATTTTACTTATATTATTTAGAGCTTATTTTTGTATAATAAAAGTTGTAATTAGAGACTTTAAATGATATATTAATTTAAGAAAAAATAATGCATTGGAGGATTAATATGAAAAAAGTAATAGTAATAGGAGCAGGACCAGCAGGAATGATGGCAGCTATTACAGCAGCTAAAAGTGGAAATAAAGTTATTTTACTTGAAGGAAATGATAAAGTTGGTAAAAAGCTTTTTATTACTGGTAAAGGACGATGTAACGTAACTAATAGCAAAGATATTTCAGAATTCTTTGATTATATACCAGGTAATCCTCATTTTTTATATAGTGCATTATACTCTTATACTAATGAAGATACTATAAATTTTTTTGAATCACAAGGAATAAGGCTTAAATCTGAAAGAGGAGGTAGGGTTTTCCCAAACTCTGATAAATCTTCTGATATAATTAAGGGACTTTTAAAAGAATTAAATAATAATAACGTAGATATTAAATTAAACTCAAAAGTTACTGATATTATTTATAACAATCTAAATATAGAAGGTGTTAAAATAAATAATAAATATATTTTATCTGCAGATAATTATATAATTGCTACTGGGGGAGTATCATATCCTTTAACAGGTTCTACTGGAGATGGATTAAAGTTTTCTAAAAAAATTGGACATAATATTACTAATCTTAAAGGATCATTAGTTCCTATTGAATTAGAGAATAATTGGATTAAAGAAGTCATGGGACTAACTCTTAGAAATATAGGGATTTCATTATATGAAGAGGATAAGAAAAAGCCTTTATATAAAGATCAAGGAGAAATATTATTTACTAGCTATGGTATTTCTGGTCCTATAAGCCTAAAAGCATCTAGATTTGTTGATGATAATTCAAGATATCATATACTTCTAGATTTAAAACCAGCTTTAACTTTTGAAGAATTAGATTTAAGAGTTCAAAAGGATTTTAAGAAATATATTAATAAAGAATTTAAAAACTCTTTAGATGACTTATTTCCTAAAAAACTTATTCCGATAATAATAAATTTATCTAATATTAACGAAAATAAAAAAGTTAATGAAATCACTAAAGAAGAGAGAAAAGCATTAGTTAATTTAATTAAAGGTATTAAATTAAAACTAAGAAAATTAAGACCAATAGAGGAAGCAATAGTAACTTCAGGTGGAGTAGATACATTGGAAATAGATTCTTCTACAATGAAATCAAAGTTAATCAATAACCTTTCTTTTGCAGGAGAAGTTATTGATGTAGATGCCTATACAGGAGGGTATAATGTACAAATTGCGTTATCTACAGGTTATTTAGCAGGAAGTAATATTTAAAATTACTTGTTAATAATTAATAATAATATTATAATTTATATGAAATGTTTTTCATATATGAAAGGTGGAGTACTATTTTGAGATTATCAGTTGCTATAGATGGACCAGCGGGGGCAGGGAAAAGTACAATAGCTAAATTAGTTGCAAAGGAATTTGATTTAATGTATATCAATACTGGAGCAATGTATAGAGCTGTAGCTTTAAAAGCTGAAGAAAATAATATAGGGGACAAAGATATTGAAGCTTTATGCAATTTAATTAGTACTTTTGATATGAAATTTGAAAATGATGATTTAATTTTAAATGGGGAAAATATTCAAGATAAAATTACTATGCCTGAAATTAGTAAGATAGTATCTAAATATGCTTCTATTAAAGAAGTAAGAGCTATCTTAGTAAATTTACAAAGAGAAATGTCAAATAAATTTGATGTTATAATGGATGGCAGAGATATTGGAACAGTGGTATTAAAGGATTCTAAGTTTAAGTTTTTCTTAACAGCAACTCCAGAGGCTAGAGCTGAAAGAAGATATAAGGAATTAACAAATAGGGGATTAGAAGTAGATTATTCTACAATACTTGAAGATATTATTAAAAGAGACTATATAGATAGTAATAGAGAAGTAGATCCTCTAAAAAAAGCTGATGATGCAATAGAGATTGACACAACTAAGCTTTCTATCAATGAAGTAGTTAAAGAGATATCTTTAAATATTAAAAAGAATCTAAGTGTACTATAGTCTATAAATTAGATTTTATAATATACTTAAAGTATAATATGTAATTAAAAGCTTAGGAGAATTGATATGAGTAAAGTTTTATTAGCAGAAAATGCAGGTTTTTGCTTTGGTGTTCAAAGAGCAGTTGAAGAAGCATTAAAGGTAAAAAAGAAATATGATAAGAAAATATATACCTTAGGACCACTAATACATAATAATGATGTAGTTATGTATTTAGAGGAAAATGATATTTACGCTATAGATTATAGTGAAATAAATAAATTAAATGAAGGCGATGTTATTGTAATTAGATCTCATGGAGTATCTAAAGAAGTTTCAGAAAGCCTAGAAGAACAAGGACTTATTGTGGTTAATGCTACTTGTCCATATGTAACAAACATTCACAAAAAAGTTAATAAATACTCTGATTTAGGGTATAATATTGTTATACTTGGAGATGATAAACATCCAGAGGTAATAGGAATAAACGGATGGTGTAATGATAGTGCCATAATAACTAAAGATGGAAACTTTGATGAAAAACTACCTAAAAAGATATGTGTTGTATCTCAAACTACAGAGAAAGAAGAAACTTGGAAAAAAACAGTAAGTAATTTATCTTCTAAATCCAAAGAGTTATTAGCCTTTAACACTATTTGTTCTGCTACAGAAGTAAGACAAAAAAGTGCTAATGAGTTATCAAGAGTTGTTGATACGATGATAGTAATTGGAGGAAGAAATAGTTCTAATACAACTAAGTTGTATCAAATATCAAAGTCAAATTGTCCAAACACAATCCATATTGAAAATGCTAAGGAACTTAGCAATGAATTCATTGAAACTAATAAGGATAAGACTGTTGGGATTACTGCCGGTGCATCTACTCCTGACTGGATTATAAAAGAAGTAATTGATATTATGGAGGGGAAAAATTAACATGGAAGATCAATTAAAGCTAATGGAAGAAATGGATAGAAGATTTAGAATTGGTGATGAAATCAATGGAGAAGTACTATCTATAGGAAGAGATGAAGTTGTAGTATCATTATCAGGATATAAACTTGACGGAGTAATACCTTTTAAAGAACTAACTTCTGAAGAAAATTTATCTTCATATTTAGAAACAATTAAAGTTGGAGATGAAATTATAGCTAAGGTTATTAAACTTAGAAATGAAGATGGAAATGTAGTTCTTTCTAGACTTGAATATGAAAAGAAATCAACTTTAAAAGACTTAGAAGAAAAGTTTAATAACAAGGAAACCTTCACTATAAAGATTAAAGATACTATAGAAAAAGGTTTAATTGGATACTATAAAGGAGTAAGAATCTTCGTACCTTCTTCTCAAGTAGATATAAGATATGCTAAAGATAGAAGTAATTTAAAAGGTACTGAGCTTGAAGTAAGATTAATAGATTTTTCTATTGAAAATCCTTCTAAGATCGTTGCTTCTAAGAGAGTGATATTAGAAGAAGCTAAAAAAGCAATTGAAGATGCTGCATGGGAAAATATTAAGGTTGGCGAAGTAGTAAAGGCTGAAGTTAAGAGGTTTACTGACTTTGGTGCTTTTGCAGATATTAATGGAGTAGATGGATTAATTCATTTATCTCAAATATCTTGGAGTCATGTAAAAAATGCTGAAAGTGTATTAAATAAAGGCGATATTATTGATGTTAAGATCATTGAAGCTGATAGAGCTAATAACAGAATTTCTTTAAGTATTAAAGCATTAACTCCAGAACCATGGAGCAATATTGAAGAAAAATATCCAGAAGGTTCAGCTGTATTAGGTAAGGTTGTTAGAATAAGTGACTTTGGTGCCTTTGTAGAATTAGAACCAGGAGTTGATGGATTAGTTCATATTTCTAAAATATCAAATGAAAGAATTAATAATCCTGCTGATGTTCTAAATATAGGTGATGAAGTTAAAGCTATGATTCTTTCTGTAGATGCAGAAAATAAGAAAATTGCTTTAAGTATAAGAGACGCTAAGTAATATATTTTACAAGACACACATAAATTGTTATGTGTGTCTTATTTATTTAGGTCTTAATATTGACCTTTATAATATATAAGAATTATACTTATTATATATATAAGAAGGGGTTTTGAGAATGCTTGAGAAATTGACTTTACACAATATGGATAGTTTCAGGAAAATATATTATAAGAACTTTCAAGAAATTAATTATAATAAAGACTTCTTTAAATCCTATGAAAATCAAAACTTTTTAATTAAATTTTTATATAGAAAATTTATAAGGTTAATTAAAGTAAATGATAAGTATGTAGGATATATTTGGTATGAAGGTACTTCAAGTAAATATACAAAGGTTTGGGCTTTATTTGTGGATTTTAAGTATATGGGTTTACTTAAAAAAAGCATATTAAGCTATTTTGATAATTATATACTTTCATATGAGGCCTTAGATACACTTCAAAATTCTCTGATTTTAGAGGCACTTGGCTTTGAGAAGAAAAAATACACTTTATTATTAAAACTAAATATAAATACTTATGAAGATAAAAAAGAAGAATACCTAAAAGAAGCTATATTTAAGCTAAGGATAAAAGAACATATTAATTTTTATACTAGGAAAATGGTTAATGGTAAAGATGAAACATTGAGATGCGACATCCAGAATGATATTTTTGAGCAATGGAATAGGCTTCCTTTAACTACTGAAGATATTTATGCTGATATGGCACAAGATTATTACATCAATGATTTATGCATATTTGCTATACTAAATAATGAGTATATAGGCTATGGTCAAATTATATATAATAGATCAATGTTTACTATAGTTAATTTTGGGATAACAAGCAAATATAGAGGACTTGGTCTTGGAAAAGTATTTCTTAATGATATAATAAAGTATGCTAAGGATTATGGGATAGATGATTTATATATAAGAGTTGATTCTAGCAATGTAAAAGCTATAAATTTATACAGAAAAATAGGTTTTAGAGATGAGAATAAGATATTAATATGGGAAAGAGAATAGAAAGAATAATTATATAATAGTAATTTTATTTAAAGTATTTAAAATTACTATTATTTTTATTATAATGTTACTGGAGAAATAGTTCTATAGAAGGAGATTACTGATGAAGGAAGAAATGAATGATTTAAAATATTTTATTGAAACTTGGGGCTGTCAGATGAATGAAGAAGATTCAGAAAAGCTATCAGGTATGCTTAAAAGTATTGGATATAGTAAAACTGCTGATATAAAGGATGCAGATATTATAATCTTTAACACTTGTTGCGTAAGAGAAAATGCAGAAAATAAAGTTTTTGGAAACTTAGGAGAGCTTAAACATTTAAAAAAGAAAAAACCAGAATTAATTGTTGCTGTATGTGGATGTATGATGCAACAAGAAGGAATGGCTGATAAAATATTAAGTAAATTCCCTCACGTTAACATAATATTCGGAACTCATAATGCTTATAAGTTCCCTGAATACCTAAATAGAGTTAAAACTGAAGGAGTACAAGTTAAAGAAATCTTCAATAAAGAAACAGAAATTATTGAAGGTGTTCCAATAGATAGAGAAAGTGATGTTAAAGCATTCGTTACTATAATGTATGGATGTAATAATTTCTGTACTTATTGTGTAGTTCCTTATGTTAGAGGTAGAGAAAGAAGTAGAAAATCTGAAGATATTATAAAGGAAATAGAAGATTTAGTTTCTAAAGGATATAAAGAAATAACTTTACTTGGTCAAAATGTCAACTCATATGGTAAGGGATTAGAAGAAGATATAGATTTTGCTAAACTTTTAAGAAAGATAAATGAAGTTGAAGGTCTTGAGAGAGTTAGATTTATGACATCTCATCCAAAGGATTTAAATAAAGATGTTATTTATGCTATTAAAGAATGTGATAAGCTTTGTGAGCAAATACATCTACCAGTACAAAGTGGATCAAACAGAATCCTTAAGAAGATGAATAGACATTATACTAAAGAAGCATATCTTGAACTTGTAGAATTAATTAAAAAGGAAATACCAGGAGTATCATTAACTACTGATATTATAGTAGGGTTCCCAGGAGAAACTGAAGAAGACTTCTTAGACACATTGGATTTAGTCCAAAAAGTTCAATATGATTCAGCCTTTACATTTATTTATTCAAGAAGAAATAATACTCCTGCTGATATGATGCTAAACCAAGTACCAGATGCAGATAAGCATCATAGATTTGATAGATTAGTAAAGGCAGTTAACGAAAGTGTTATTATGAAAAATAAAGAGTTTGAAGGTAAAACTGTTGAAGTATTAGTAGAAGGTACTAGTAAAAATGATGATAGTAAATTTACTGGAAGAACTAGAAATGGTAAATTAGTTAACTTTACTGGTGAAAACATTAAAGCTGGTGACTTAGTTATGGTTAAGATAGTAAGAGCTCAACCATTCTCATTAATAGGAGAAGCCCTATAAGGATGCAGAATTAAAAATGAAGAATTAAGGGTGTAATTTGTTTTAAATTACTAGAATTAGTTTTTTAGAATCCCTCTATTTATATAGGGGGATTTTTGTTTGAATTTTGCTTTAAAGTTTTTATATTTATTAGTAAAATAGTTTATTTTGTTATAATAAATATATATTATTTAGAAAAATATGCATAATTTTATAAAAACTATTGAAGTTTAATGATTTTATTATTATAATTATAAAAAATGATACTTAAAGATAATGATAAGGAAGAGTAATTTAACTAAGCATTAAAGAGAGCTAAAGCATGGTGTAAATTTAGTATGATATGTTATATGAAGCAGCCTTTGAATCGCGTATTGAAAAATAAGAAATTATTTCTTAATTAGATATTGACGGTTATCTCCCGTTATAGAGATTGAATAGATTTATTCAGCTGAGTGAGCAATTGATAATTGCTTATTAGGGTGGTACCGCGGAAGTTATCCTTCGTCCCTTTTTTTAGGGATGGAGGATTTATTTTTTTATATGGAGGTAATAAAAATGGATGAGATTTTAGAAGTTTTGGAGAAGAATAGTAGGTATAGTGATGAACAAATAGCCTTAATGACTGGCAAAACTGTAGAAGAAGTTAGAGAAGCTATAACTGACTATGAAGAAAAAAATATTATAGCAGGTTATACTACTTTAATAAATTGGGAAAATACAGGAAAAGAGACAGTAACAGCTTTAATTGAAGTTAAGATTACTCCACAAAGAGGAGTAGGGTTTGATAAAGTTGCTGAAAGAATATATAAGTTTAAAGAAGTTAAAGCTTGTTATTTAATGTCTTCTGGAGGATTTGATTTAACAGTAATAGTAGAAGGAAAAACTATGAAGGAAGTAGCTCTATTCGTATCTGAAAAACTTGCTGTTCAAGAATGTGTAACAGGTACAGCTACTCACTTTGTTTTAAAGAAGTATAAAGATCATGGTACTATTTTCAAGGAAAGAAAAATTGAAAGCAGGGAGGCTATATTTATATGATAATGGAAGATATGCTACTAGAAAATGTTAGGAATATGCCACCATCAGGTATAAGAAAATATTTTGATTTAATTAATGAAATGGAGGATGTTATTTCATTGGGAGTAGGAGAGCCTGACTTTGTTACACCTTGGAATGTAGTAGAAGCTGGTATATATTCTTTGGAAAAAGGATATACTCACTACTCTTCTAATGCTGGATATATAGAATTAAGAGAAGAAATTTCTAAGTATTTAAATAGAAGGTTTAATTTAAGTTTCAATCCAAGTAATGAGATATTAGTTACTGTTGGCGGTAGTGAAGGTATTGATTTAGCTCTAAGAGCTCTTGTAGGACCTGGAGATGAGGTTATAATACCTGAACCTAGTTTCGTAGCTTATAAAGGTTGTACTACATTCTGTGGAGCTACACCTGTAACTATTAATTTAAGACAAGAAGATGAATTTAAGCTTACTCCTGAGTTACTTGAGGCAGCTATTACATCTAAAACTAAGGTTGTAATCATTCCTTTCCCTAATAATCCTACTGGAGCTATTATGACGAAGGAAGAATTAAAAGGAATTGTTGAAGTTTTAAAAGATAGAGATATAATAATAATTTCAGATGAAATTTATGCTGAGCTTTCTTATGATAAGGATCATTATTCAATAGCATCCTTTGAAGAAGTTAAAGATAAAACTTTAGTTATTAATGGATTTTCTAAAGCTTATGCAATGACTGGTTGGAGATTAGGATATGTTTGTGGACATCCTGTACTTATAGAGGCTTTAAAGAAAATACACCAATATGCTATTATGTGTTCCCCAACAACTGCACAATTTGCAGCTATTGAAGCTTTGAAAAATGGGGATGATAGTGTAAAAGAAATGGCTCGTGAATACAATAGAAGAAGAAGAATATTAGTTCAAGGATTTAGAGAAATGGGTCTAGAGTGCTTTGAACCTCTTGGAGCTCTATATGTATTCCCGTGTATTAAGTCTACAGGAATGAACTCTGATGAATTCTGTGAAAAGTTACTTATGGAAGAAAAGGTATTAGCTGTACCAGGAAATGCCTTTGGTGAATGTGGTGAAGGCTTTATAAGAGCATGTTATGCCTCTTCAACAGAGGATTTAATAGAAGCCGTTAAAAGAATAAATAGATTCGTAAAGAAGTATAGGAAATAATAATAAATTGGAAAAATATTTAGAATTTTTTTTAATTTCCTATTGCAAAATAGCTAAAAAGGTAATATAATGATAAAAAATAGTTAAGAACAAAGGCGTTCAATAGATTGGTTCTATTGTGCGCCCTTTTTTTATAAAAAATAAAGGGGGCAGGTATTATGTCAAAATATTCAAGAGAAGATGTTATAAAATTAGTACAAGAAAATGGAGTTAAGTTTATTAGGTTGCAATTTACTGATATATTTGGGGCTTTAAAAAATGTTGCAATAACAGATAAGCAACTCGAAAAAGCTTTAAATAACCAAATGATGTTTGATGGATCATCAATTTCAGGTTTTGTTAGGATTGAAGAATCAGATATGTATTTAAGACCAAACTTAGATAGCTTTGTAATTTTCCCATGGAGACCTCAACAAGGGAAAGTTGCAAGATTAATATGTGATATTTATACACCAGAAGGTACTCCTTTTGAAGGTGATCCAAGAAATATTTTAAGAAAGGTTTTAAAAGAAGCTAAGGATTTAGGATATACAATGAATGTAGGTCCTGAATGTGAATTTTTCTTATTAGAAACAAATGAATATGGAGAACCAATATTAAAAACTCAAGACAAGGCTGGTTATTTTGATTTAAGTCCACTTGATGCTGGTGAAAATGTAAGAAGAGATATATCATTAGTATTAGAAGATATGGGATTTGAAATAGAAGCATCACACCATGAAGTTGCAGATGGACAAAATGAAATTGACTTTAAATATGAAGATGCGCTTACAACAGCTGATAATGTAATGACATTTAAGCTAGTAGTTAAATCAATAGCTCAAAGACATGGCGTTTATGCAACGTTTATGCCGAAACCCTTCTTTGGAATAAATGGATCAGGAATGCATATAAATATGTCATTAAATAAAGATGGAAAAAATGCATTTGTTGATGATAATGATAAATTAGGATTAAGTAGTACAGCGTACAGCTTTATAGCAGGTTTAGTTAAACATGTCAAAGGAATTTCTGCTATTACTAACCCATTAGTAAACTCTTATAAGAGATTAGTACCTGGATATGAAGCACCAGTGTATATAGCATGGTCAGCTAAAAATAGAAGCCCATTAATAAGAGTACCTGCTACAAGAGGAAATGGGACAAGAGTTGAATTAAGATGTCCAGATCCAAGTGCAAACCCATATTTAGTTCTAGCTTGTCTTTTAGCTGCAGGCTTGGATGGTATTAAGAATAACTTACAACCACCTGCAAGTGTTGAAAAGAATATATTTAAGATGACATTAGAAGAAAGAGCAGAGGAAGGAATAGATAGCTTACCAGGAACATTAGAAGAAGCTATTAGATATATGGAAGAAAGTGAATTAGTAAGAAAAACTTTAGGAGAGCATACATTTAACAATTATATAAAAGCTAAAAAATCAGAATGGAACGATTATAGAACTAAAGTCCATCAATGGGAAATAGATAATTATTTAAATCAATATTAATTTACAAGTAGGGGAGCAAGGAAAATGACAATAGATGTTATAGTTGCACTTAGTAAAGCGGAAATAGGAGAAAAAATTAAATCAATATTAGTTACAAACGGCTATAACGTACTAGCAGTATGTACTTTTGGTAATGAACTAATTAGAGCTATAAAACAATTTTCACCATCTATAGTCATTAGTGGATACAAATTTAATGATATGAACTTAATTAGTATTTATGAAACTATAGGAGATGAATGTAGCTTCCTTGCAATTGTAAATGAACCTTATAAGTCCATTGTTCAAGAAGAAACAGATATTTTTTGTATAACTAGTCCTGTTAATAATACCTTACTTATAAATTCACTAGATATGATTTATCAAAGTGAAAAAAGGGTAAGAAAATTAAAAGATAAAGTTCATGATTTAGAATCCAAGATAAGTGATAGAAAAATTATTGAAAAGGCTAAAGGAATAGTAATGAGAGAACTTCATATGGATGAAGAGGAGGCCTTTAGGCATATACAAAAAAATAGTATGGACTTAGGAATGAAGATGGTAGATTACTCTAAAGAAATTTTAGATAATTACAGGCTATGAAAGGAGGAATAACATTGCATAAAGATATAGGATTATATAGAAGCTCTTTTGAACATGATGCATGTGGTATTGGAGCTGTTGTAAATATAGATGGTAAAAAAAATCATAAAGCTATACAAGATGCCCTAGAAATTTTAGTTAATTTAGAGCATAGAGGCGGGACAGATGCTGATGGACAAACTGGGGATGGATCAGGTTTATTAATACAAATTCCTCATAACTTTTTTAAGGAAGAAGCCAAAAATATAGGCATAGATCTTTCTAAGGAAGGAGATTATGCTATAGGAATGTTCTTCCTTCCTCCTTCTTCAAAAGATTCAGAGGAAGCTATAATTGAATTTACTTCATTATCCAAGGAAGAAGGACTTAAAATATTAGGATGGAGAGAAGTTCCCATTAATAAAGAAGTTATAGGTGAAAAAGCATTAAAATCTATGCCTATTATAAGACAAGTAATAATTGAAAAACCTAATAATATAAGTGACTATAAAGAATTTGAGAGAAAGTTATATATTTTAAGAAGAAGATTTGAAAAGAAAACTCAACATTTAGATGTTTATATTTCATCTCTATCTTCTAAGACTTTAGTATATAAGGGATTATTATTAGCTAGTCAATTAAGAGACTTTTATTTAGACTTATCTGATGTAAAAGTAGTTTCAGCTATTGCTATGGTACACTCTAGATATAGTACAAATACTGTTCCAAGCTGGAAGAGAGCTCATCCCAATAGATATATAATTCATAATGGCGAAATTAATACTCTAAGGGGGAATATTAATAGTTTATATGCAAGAGAAGGTAGTTTAAAATCAAAGGATTTAGGAAATGAACTAAGCAAAGTTTTACCTATAATTAATAGTGAAGGTTCAGACTCAGCTATATTAGATAATACTTTAGAATTCTTAATTATGAATGGTTTTAGTATAGAAGAAGCAATTATGATGCTAGTACCTGAACCATGGGAAAAGAATGATCTTATTAATGAAGATGAAAAGGCGTATTTCGAGTTTAATGCAACACGAATGGAACCATGGGATGGACCAATGGCTATTATATTTACTGATGGCGATGTTATGGGCGCAACTTTAGATAGAAATGGATTAAGACCAGCAAGATATTATCTTACTAAAGATAATAACCTTATTATATCATCTGAAGTTGGGGCTTTAAATATTAATATGGCCGAAGTCGTTGAAAAAGGGAGATTAACTCCAGGTAAGATTTTACTAGTAGATACTATAAATAAGAAATTTATAACTAACTCTGAGTTAAAGAAAAAATACTATAATAAGCATAATTATAAGCAATGGGTTGATGATAATATATATAAAATAGAAGATTTGAATTTAGATAATAAAGTTGATATAGAAAAGTATTCAGGTAGTAAGATAGATGAATTATTTAAGATATTTGATTATTCATTTGAGAACTTAAAAAACACTATATTACCTATGAGTGAAAATGGAGAAGAATCACTAAGTGCAATGGGTATAGATACGCCTCTTCCTGTATTATCTAATAAGTCTATATTACTATTTAATTACTTCAAACAATTATTTGCTCAAGTTACAAATCCACCTATAGATGCTATTAGAGAAGATATAGTTGTTTCAACTACTGTATATTTAGGTGGTTATGGAAATGTATTAGGTGAATTTAACGAGAACTTACCTCATTTAAAATTCTCTTCACCTATTATTAGTAATGAAGATTTAGCTAAGATTAAATGTTTAAAGGAAAGAAACCTTAAAACTAAAGTTGTAAGTATTCTTTATAGAAATGATGTGAATTTAGAAAAAGCCTTAAAGAATCTAATGACTGATGTAGAAAAATCTTATAATAAAGGTTTTAACATTATTGTATTAAGTGATAGAGGAACAGATAAATATAATTATGCTATTCCATCATTGCTAGCATTAGCAGCAGTTCATCACTATCTAATTAGAAAAGGAATTAGAAGTAATATAGATTTAGTAGTTGAAAGTGCAGAACCTAGAGAAATTCATCATTTTGCTACATTAATAGGTTATGGAGCTGTTTTAGTTAATCCATATCTAGCATATGAAGGAATAAATAGATTAAAGGAATATAAATTACTTAATAAGGACTATGATACAGCCGTTATAAAGTACAATAAAGCTATTGTAAAAGGTTTAGTTAAAATTATTTCTAAGATGGGTATTTCTACAATCCAATCTTATAGAGGAGCTCAAATTTTTGAAGCTGTTGGCCTTAGCAAAGATATAATTGATAAATACTTTACTAATACAGTAAGTAGAATAGAAGGTCTAAATATTTCTGAAATAGAAAAGGAATATATGTTAAGACATAATAAAGCCTTTGAAGAAAGTAAAGTAAACTTTGAATTTTCATTAGACTCAAGTGGATATGATAAATATAGACAAGGTAAAGAAGAACATCTTTATAATCCTTTAACTATTTATAAATTACAACAAGCAACAAAGTCAGGAGATTATAATTTATTTAAAGAATATTCTAAGCTTATAGATAGTGAAGATAATTATATAACTATTAGAAGCTTATTAGACTTTAATTATGAAAATAAACCAGTTCCTATTGAAGAGGTTGAAAGTACATTATCAATAGTTAAGAGATTTAAAACTGGAGCAATGTCTTATGGTTCTATATCAAAAGAAGCTCATGAAGCTTTGGCTATTGCAATGAATAGACTTGGTGGTAAATCTAACACTGGTGAAGGTGGAGAAGATAGTGAGAGATTTAAGGTTGATAAAAATGGTGATCTTAGAAGGTCTTCTATTAAACAAATTGCATCCGGAAGATTTGGTGTTACTTCAGAATATTTAGTTAATGCTGATGAACTTCAAATAAAGATGGCTCAAGGTGCAAAGCCTGGCGAAGGTGGTCAACTTCCTGGCAAGAAAGTATATCCATGGATAGCTAAAACTAGAGGGTCAACTACTGGAGTTGGATTAATTTCCCCACCTCCTCATCATGATATATATTCAATAGAAGATTTAGCTCAGTTAATATATGATTTAAAACAGTCAAATGAAAAAGCTAAAATATCCGTAAAGCTAGTTGCAGAAGCAGGTGTTGGAACTATCGCAAGTGGAGTTGCCAAGGCAGGAGCTAACACAATATTAATTTCTGGACATGATGGTGGAACAGGTGCATCACCTAAGACATCAATTCAAAGTGCAGGATTGCCATGGGAACTTGGTCTTGCAGAAACTCATCAAACATTAATATTAAATGGATTAAGAGATAGAGTTAAGATAGAGACTGATGGTAAGCTTATGACAGGTAAAGATGTTGCTATAGCTGCTTTATTAGGAGCTGAAGAATTTGGCTTTGCAACTGCACCACTAGTATCTTTAGGTTGTGTAATGATGAGAGTATGCAATTTAGATACCTGTCCAGTAGGAATTGCAACTCAAAATAAAGAGCTTAGAAAGAGATTTAGTGGTAAGCCTGAATATGTAGTAAACTTTATGTTATTTATAGCAGAAGAGTTAAGAGAATATATGGCTAAACTTGGATTTAGAACTATTGATGAAATGGTTGGTAGATTTGATTTATTAAAACAAAAGGAATCTGTTAAGGGATATAAGAGAAATAAAGTAGACTTATCATCTATATTAGTAAATGAACCTATATTCTTTAAAGAAGGTAATAAATTTAATTCTTCTTATAAAGAAAAATTGGATAAAACATTAGATAGAAATGTTCTAATTCCTTATATTAAAGAAAAGATGGAAACTAGTGAACAAATTAATCTTAGTTTAGTAATTAGTAATACTGATAGAACTTTTGGTACTTTATTAGGTTCATATATTACTTCTAATTATTCAGGAAGAGAATTTAAAGAAGATTTTATTAAAATAAAATGTACTGGTTTCGGAGGTCAAAGTTTAGGGGCCTTTATTCCAAAAGGTATCACTATAAAAGTGAATGGTGACTGTAACGATTATTTAGGTAAGGGATTATCTGGAGGTAAAATTGTAGTTAAGAATAATACTCCTAATCTACAAGAAGAAAAAGATAATGTAATAATAGGAAATGTTGCCTTATATGGAGCTACATCAGGAAAGGTATTTATTGCCGGAGGTGCTGGTGAAAGATTCTGCGTTAGAAATTCTGGAGCAACTGCTGTAGTGGAAGGGGTTGGAGACAATGCTCTTGAGTATATGACTGGAGGAACAGTTGCTATTCTAGGTGAATGTGGAATAAATATAGCAGCTGGAATGAGTGGAGGAATAGCTTACATTTATAATAAGGATAATAAACTAGATAAGAAAATCAATAAAGAATTAATAGATATTGAAGACTTAAAATCAGGAGATTTGAATGAATTGAAATCTCTTATTAAAGAACATGTTCATGAAACAGAATCAAAACTTGGAAATAATTTATTAGAAAACTGGGATAATGAATCAAATAATTTTATAAAAATAATTCCAAGAGATTATAAAGCTATCTTGGATTTAATAGAAGAAAAAAAGAATGAAGGATTAAATTATGAAGATGCTTTATTAAATGCCTTTTATGAAAGGAGTGCAATGTAATGGGAAAGCCAACAGGATTTTTAGAATTTGAAAGAAAAGTAGGCAAAAACGAATCAGTTAAAAAGAGAATTGAACATTATAATGAATTTCATTCATTGCTCTCAAAGGAAGAACAAAAAATCCAAGGATCAAGATGCATGGATTGTGGAATACCATTTTGTCAATCTGGCATACTTTTAAAAGGAATGGTTTCTGGATGTCCATTAAATAATTTAATACCGGAGTTTAATGATTTAGTATATAGAGATAACCTAGACTTAGCATTAGATAGACTATTAAAGACAAATCCTTTTCCAGAGTTTACAGGAAGGGTTTGTCCAGCTCCATGCGAATCATCTTGTACTTTAGCATTAAATGCACCTTCTGTAAGTATAAAAGAGAATGAAAGGTATATTATTGATAAGGCTATGGAGGATGGAAGAATAAAAGCAAATCCTCCAAAGTATAGAAATGATAAAAAGGTAGCTATTATTGGATCAGGTCCATCAGGATTATCTGCAGCATTCTATTTAAATAGATATGGATATACTGTAGATGTATATGAAAGAGAAGATACTGCTGGTGGATTATTAATGTATGGTATACCTAATATGAAATTAGGCAAGAATCTGGTACAAAACAGAGTGAATTTATTAAAAGAAGAAGGTATAACGTTCTACACTAATAGTGATGCAGCTAAAGATGAATCAATTAAAAATAAAGTGTTAAATGAGTATGATGCAGTAGTCTTAGCAACTGGTGCTACTAAACCTAGAGACTTAGTAGTTCCAGGAAGAAAATCTAAAGGTGTTTACTTTGCAGTAGATTATCTAAAGGGTAGTACTAAGCATGTATATAATAAAACAAATGAAAAAGATTTTGTAAATGCTAAAAATAAAAATGTTTTAGTAATTGGTGGTGGAGATACAGGAACAGACTGTATAGCTACAGCGATTAGACAAGGATGTAGTAATGTTATTCAACTTGAGATTACTGATTCTTTACCTATAGAAAGATTGTCTAATAATCCATGGCCTGAATGGAAAAGAACTTTAAAGATTGACTATGGACAAGAAGAGGCAATTGAAGTCTTTGGTGGAGATCCAAGAAGGTATTGCTCAAGTGTTAAAGAGTTTATTGCTGATACTGATGGAAATTTAAAAGAAGCAAAATTTGTAAAAGTTCAATGGATTAAAGATGAAACTGGAAGAGTTACTTTTAAAGAGGTTGAAGGTAGTGAAGAAATAATTAAAGTCGATATTGCTTTATTAGCAATGGGCTTCATAGGAACAGAAGAAACTATAAAAGATACTTTTAATGTTGCTATTAGTGATAGAGGAAATATTGTAGCTGAATATGGAGATTTTAAAACTAATATAAAAAATATCTTCTCTTGTGGAGATGCAAGAAGAGGTCAATCATTAGTAGTTTGGGCAATTAGAGAAGGATTAGAAGCTGCAAAGGCTGTTAATGAGTATTTAGTTGATAAGTAGATAAAGAAATTTTTCCCTCCTTTAAATTTATCATTATTTCACATACTAATACTGTGAATATCTAAAAAGGAGGGACAAGTATGGTTATTAATTTAGCTTCAATCATTTTAGCTACTACAATACTAACATCTAGTTTCAATTGTATAATTAATGATGAAGTGAAAAATAAAAGTAATGCCTTCAGAGTTTATAAGGAAGTAGAATATAGTATAGATAAGGAAGATAAATTTGATGACTTTTGGACTCCGAAAAATGAAGGATATCTAGATGCCTCACAAAAGGAAGAGTTAACTAACTTTAGGTCAAAAGTTGAAAATGGTGATTTATTAAGTGGTATAGAAAAAAATAAGTTAAAAGATATGAAGACTTATGTAATTAAATCTAAATTAGGAGAAGATAAGTTTAAAGAACTTGAAAAGCTTATAAATAAGCGTGAAGGATCTGTTGAACTAACTTTACCTGAGAGACAAAGGTTATACCAATTGAATAAAGAAGCAAGAGGCTAAAGTAAAAGTGATATTCATCAAAGGGGCTGTTTTGGCAGCCCCAATTAATAATTAGTAATGAATAATAACCAATTATTAAGAGAGTTTCTCTAGTTTTTTCCTTAATTTAATGATAAAATTATACAGACAAGAATATATGCTTGTTAAATACTTATACCGGAAGGAATGTTTAGTATGGAAAGATATAAAGAAGAATTTATTGAATTTATGGTGGAAAGTAATGTATTAAAGTTTGGCGATTTTGTAACTAAAAGCGGAAGAAACACACCATTTTTTATTAATACAGGAAATTATACAACAGGAAAACAGTTAAAAAAGCTAGGAGAATTTTATGCTCAAGCTATACATAAACATTTTGGAAAGGATATAGATGTTTTATTTGGACCTGCATATAAAGGTATTCCTCTAACTGTAACTACAGCAATATCTTTAAATGATTTATATGACTTAAATGTTGAATATTGTTCTAACAGAAAAGAAATTAAGGACCATGGCGAAGGTGGAATACTTTTAGGTGGTTCATTAAAAGATGATTCTAAAGTAGTAATAGTTGAAGATGTTATGACAGCTGGTACATCAATATACGAAACAGCTCCTATATTAAAGGCACAAGGAAATGTAGATATAAAAGGTCTTATAATATCAGTTGATAGAATGGAAAAAGGAAAGTCAGATAAGTCAGCTCAAGTAGAAATTAAAGAGCACTTTGGCATAACTACTTATGCTATTGTTACTATGGCTGAAGTAGTAGAGTACTTATATAATAGAGAATTAAATGGTAAGATCTACATAGATGATAATATGAAGAATGCTATAAACGCATATTATGAAAAATACGGCTGCTAAGAGATTAGTAATTATGAATTCCTAATTAAAGTGGTAATTTTCTTGGAATTACTTAGAATTAGATGAATAAAAGTCCTTCTGTAAATTAAACAGAAGGACTTTTATTATTAGAGAAAATTTCAAAAGAATTTTTAAAGTATTTTAGAATATTAATTTAAATTTATTATTAAAAGTGTATTAAAATTTAAATTATAATGACGTACTTGATGTTAAAAACTTTAAAACTTTTATAATAGCTATATATACTTCATTTAAATTAAAGTCTGTAAAGAAATGACTTCCTTGTTTCAAAGTTATTAAATTTGTATCTATATTATTAGAAAGAAGACTATTATATAAATCTTCACTATTTGAATATGGTACTATTTCATCTTCTATACTATGTACTATTAATGTTTTAGGAGATTCATCACTAATATAATTAATTGGACTATAATTATCTAACTCATCTTTGGAATTAATTAGATTCTTAATTTTTTTATTATTTAAACTTATATCTGAAAAATCCAAGGTGCTTAATTCAGTAGGTCCAAATATATCTATAACATAATTTACTTTAGATGAGTAATTAGAAAGGTCCTTATCACCAATAAATGATTCGTCATCTGTATAGGCAGCCATTAAAGATAGCTGTGCACCTGAAGATATTCCAAGCAGTCCTATATCATTAGTATTAAAATTGTATTTATCTTTATTTTTATATACCCACCTAATAGCATCTTTAACATCTATAATAGGATCCTTTAAATCTATATTTCTACTGTCTAATAGCTCATAAGATAGACTAATTATAGTAAAGCCTCTATTATTAAAAGCATTTATTATTGGTTCTAGACCAATAGGGATACTATTATCTCCATATATCCAGCTACCACCATGAACATATATAATTACTGGTGATGGTTTATTATAGTTATTAGAAAGATATAAGTCTAAAAATACTTCTTTTGAGGCTGTATTCTTGTATTTTAAATATTTTACCTCCATAGAGCTACTTGCTTTATAATTTATTAGATTACCTAATGTCTCTATGCTTTTATTAGAATCTTTTAGTTCTTTATATATATCAAAGACTAATAAAATAGATCCTTTATAATAAATAAGTGAAGAAATAATTATAAATAAAAATAAAGCTATAAAAGCTTTAATACCTTTAACTAGCTTCTTCAAATTAATACCTCCTTATTTAAAAGATATTAATATTATTGACAAAGAAATAAAAATCTAATTAGTAATTATATTTTTTTATCATATGAATATATTTGTATTAATAACTAAAATTAAAGGAGGAGTCTTAAGATTACTTAAGCAAATCACTTATGGAGAATAATATATTATATAAGGATTATTATATTAACTTAATTATGGATAGTTTTATTAAAGAAAAACATAATAATACTTTAAATTTGATATTTAATGATTTAGATGAAAAAAATTTTCTTTTGAATAACTTTGTATCTAGTTATTTATATAATAGGAAGAATATCCTTATTATATCTAGCGAAAGCATATCTGATTTATATAAAGTTGAAAGTATAGGAATTATAAAAGATAAAATTATAAATTTAAATGAAATGAATAAATCTAATGATATAATAGATAAATTAGAAAAAGAATTCAATGAACTAGGACAGTGTACAGGTAGTACATTAATAAGTAAGGTTAATTTAATCTCTAGAGAAATAAATAAAAAAATAGACCTATTAAAAGAATTTAACAAGATACTCTATAGCAATGATAAAAGTGGAATTAGCCTTATAGATAAATATAAAATAACCATAAAAAAAATTAATAAGACAGATAAATTATATGAGAATTATAGAATATTTAGAATTAAAAATCCACTTAATAAATTTAGTTATTATGAAGTAAAAGAAACATCTAGTAAGATAATAGAATCGGATTTTATTACTAAATATACTAAGTATAGAAGACTAAAAGATAATAAATATATAAAGCTTATTAGACCATCAATAGAATATGAGCAAATCTTAGAGGCGTTTAATAGTATAAACTTTTTAAAGGATAATAATAGCCTTTCATATAAGTTAGTTATATCTAAATACACTGAAGCTTTCATAGATGAATTTAATTCAAATATAGATATGACAATAGAAGATATTGATAATCTATCCAAAAAGGTTAATTATAAATATAACTCTTATATAATAAAAAAATCTGAAGAAAAAAGTTTTTTTAGCTTCTTTAAGAAATCAAAGAATTATGAAGAATTTAATTTATTACAAAATGAAATATGCAATGAATATATAAGTAACTATAATAAGCTTAATAACATATTAAATAAGACAGTAAAAATGAAAGATGTACTAGTAGAAGAGGAGTATTTAACCCTAATTAATAATATCCTTAGGGGAGAAGATATTGCTAATTCAATTCATTTATATAGCAAAATAATTGATTTACTTAGTTCGTTAAAGGAGTTAACGATAATTATTAGTTCATTATCAGATATAGAGAATAGTATCTTATTATATTGCTATAATAATTCATTGGATAAAAATAATATTCAAGAGTTATTAAATAACTTGGCTGTTATGAAGCTTTATTATGAAATAGAAGAGGCAGAGATTAAACATAGATCTATTTTAGATAAAGTTAATGACTATGATAATATTCTAAGTGAACTTAAAATAAAGATAGAAATGAAAAAAAATTTAACTTTAGACTCAATAAACCTTGTATGGGAGAATTACTTAAGAGAGAACTTTAATTTACTTACAAAGTCTTTTTCTATTGATTCGAAGGCGTTAAGTCTAATACCTCTATATTATTTAAAATACGAACCAGAATCCTTAAATTTATTAAGGGAATTTCCTATGAAGTATGATCTTGTCATAATAAGTGAACCTATTTATGGTGAGATAAAGAATCATATACATTCTCTTAAATCCATTTCAGATAATTTAATTGTACTATCAAAGCAAGATAACGAAGAAATTGATTCAATTAATATATTTAACATTTCCAGGAGTTTTAATGATATTAACATTAGTATAAATGAGGATGTTGTAGTTTCTACAAAATCATATCTTGAAAGCAAAGGTTATTCTGTGTTTAACTATACAATGACACCAATAAATACATTATTAGTTAAATCTAATGGAAAAGAATCATTAATTTTATTTAATTCAATTAATACAATTGATTCGATAGAGAATGAATCTAGGCTTTATGAATTTAATGATTACTTAATTAATAAAAACATAAGATTTTATAGAGTATGGCAAAAAAATATCTGGCTAAATAGAGAAGAGGAGCTAAGAAAAATAGTGAAATTTATAGAAGAATAAGTATTTAATTGACAAGTATCTGTAAATAAACTATAATGTATTAGTAAACTTAATAAGACAGTTCGGAAACCTCCTGTCTATAAATAAAACTACGGTAATTAATTGCAATTTATATTAAATTTGATTTTTATTGTAGAGGGTTATATCTATCCTCTACTTTATTTTTAAAAATTTATATATCTATTGCTTTTCATTGTGTTAGTAATTTTGAGGTGCCTATTATTTTAGGCACCTTTTTATATTTAATTATTTGGAGGAAGATTAATGAGAAATAATATTACAAAGAAACTTGTTAAAACAGCAGTAATAGCAGCTATTTATACTATCCTAACAATTATATTAATCCCTATAAGTTACGGTCCTATACAATTTAGGATATCAGAAATTTTAGTACTTCTAGCTTTTATTGATCCATTCTATATAATTGGATTAACATTAGGATGTTTACTTGCAAATATATTTGGTGGATACGGTCCAATGGATATGATATTTGGTACACTAGCTACCTTCTTAAGTGTAACTAGTATTTACTTAACTGGAAGGTACATAAAAAATAGAAAAATAAGTATAGTAATTGCTTCTTTATGGCCAACCATATTTAATGGATTAATTATAGGATGGATGCTTAATATAGTAGCTGGTCTACCAATGGTATTAAGTATGTTACAAGTTGCACTAGGAGAATTTGTAGTAGTTACTTTAGTAGGAATTCCAGTATATAAACTAATAGAGAATAAATATAAAGATAGATTATTATTACAGTAAACTTATATACTTTAAAGATAGCTAGTAAGCTTAGATATTTAATGTTGTCTAAGCTTACTTTTTTATTTACAATATATATGAGTAGATAAAAGTAAGGAGAAAAAAATGAATTTAATAACACTAGAAAAAATAAATAAGTCATATAGCGAAAAAATATTACTTAAAGATGTTAATTTAAATATAAATGATGGAGATAAGATAGGCCTTATAGGATTAAATGGTGCTGGTAAGTCAACACTTTTAAAAATATTGACCGGTAAAGATGAATTTTTTGATGGAAAAGTAATCAAAGGAAAAAATTTGAGAATAGAATACTTATCTCAAGATACTCAATATGAGGATTCTTCAACTGTATTAGAGCAAATATTTAAAGGAGATACTCCTGAAATGAAATTATTAATGGAGTATGAAGATCTTTTAGAGAAAGTTCAATATGATGATAGCTTAAATAGCAAGCTTATAGATTTACAAAGTAAAATTGATACTATGAATTTATGGGATTTAGAGAGTGATGCTAAGACTATTTTAACTAAGCTCGGCATTAATGATTTCAATAAAAAGATGGGTGAACTATCAGGTGGACAAAAAAAGAGAGTATTTTTAGCTTCTTCATTAATAACCCCTTGTGAATTATTAGTACTAGATGAGCCTACAAACCATTTGGATTCTGAATCTATAGAATGGCTTGAAGAGTATCTTAATTCAAGAAAGGGTGCCTTAATTATGATTACACATGATAGGTACTTCTTAGATAGAGTAACTAATAGAACACTTGAATTAGATAGAGGTACTTTATATGAATATGAAGGAAATTACAGTGATTTTCTTGAGAAGAAAGCTGAAAGAATGAAACTTGAATCTACTTTAGAAGATAAGAGACAGAAATTAATCTTAAAAGAATTAAAGTGGGTAAAAAGAGGTGCAAAAGCTAGAACTACAAAGCAAAAAGCAAGACTACAAAGGTTTGATGAACTAGTAAGTAAGGAGTACACTCCAGTTAATTCAGAAATTGAAATTCCTTTTATAGGTAAGAGACTTGGTAAAAAAATATTAGAAATTAATAATATATCTAAAAGTTTTGACGATAAAGTCTTAATTAAAGATTTTAATTATATTTTTAGTAAAAATGATAGAGTCGGAATAATAGGAAAGAATGGTGCTGGTAAAACTACCTTAATTAATATTATTACTGATAAAATGAAACCAGATGATGGATCTATAGAAATTGGAGAAACTGTTGTGTTAGGTAGCTTCTCTCAAGATAATAGTCATATGGATTTAAATCAAAGAGCAATTGATTATATAAAAGAAGGTGGAGAAAATATTCCTACTGAAGATGGATATACAATTACAGCTACTCAACTAGCTGAAAGATTTCTATTTGATGGAGCAACATTATATACTCCAATTGAAAAGTTATCTGGTGGAGAAAGAAGAAGACTTCATTTACTAAGAATATTGATGGAATCTCCAAATTTATTAATTTTAGATGAGCCTACTAATGACTTAGATATAGAAACTTTAAAAATACTTGAAGATTTCTTAGATGAATATTTAGGGGTAGTGATTATTGTTTCCCATGATAGATATTTCCTAGATAGGCTTTGTAATAAAATATTCTCTTATGAAGGCAATGGACTAATAAAAGAGTTTATAGGTAATTACAGTGATTATTTAATTTATAAAGAATATGAAAATATTAAAAAAGATAGTGAAGTAACTTATTCTAAGGAGAATACTAAAGTAAATAAAACATATAAAAATAAGGATACAAGACCTAAATTTACTTTTAAAGAACAGAAAGAATTTGAAGAAATATATGATAAGATTGAAGAACTTGAAACTAAAATATCTAATTTAGAATTAAAGATTGAAGAAAATGCAACTAACTATGGTGCTCTTAATGAAATATTAAGAGAAAAAGAAGAAGTGGAAGAAGAGCTTTTATTTAAATATGAAAGACTTGAGTATTTAGAAGATTTAGATGAAAAAATTAAGAATTACAAAAAGTATGAAAATGTTTAAATTAATTCTTTTATGATTATAATAAATATAGTATAATTTTAGTGAGAAAAAAGTATCATATCATAAAAGGAGATTAACTATGAAAAAACTTTTAAAATGTCTAAGTCTAGCCCTAGTTTGTGCCTCTTTTGTTGCTTGTGGAAATAAAGCATCAGATAGTGCCGAATTAAAGGATGGATTAACAGCTAAGGATGTAGTTCAAAAAGTTGAAGAGAAAGCACCTATGCAAATGCCTATGGAATTGGATGAACAATTAGTAAAGGACATAGCTAAGATTAACCTTGATAATGTGGATGATTATGCAATAACTAAAGCTGCAATTATTAATTCGGCAGATGTTGCTGCAATAGTAAAGGCTAAAGATGGTAAGGTAGAAGAAGTTAAAGCTAACTTACAAGAAATGTTAGATAATGAAAAGAATAATGCATACCTACCAGATCAAAAAGAAAAAGTTGAAAATGCAATTTTAAAAGAAAAAGGTAATTATGTAATTTTATTAATTAATGCAGATGTTAAGGCAGCAGAAGCAGCTGTAGATGAATGTTTCAAATAATTGATTAGTGGATTACATAGAATTAGAGCTTCCAATAATATAAGTCTACTTTCTTAAGCAAGATCCAAGTGGATTAACTATATTATTTGGAAGCTTTATATATTTATTGACTTGATATTTGATATTATATTATGAATATACTAGATTTTTGTTTTTGGAATAAAGGAATTTAATAGCTGTATTAAATTGATACAACTATTTTTAGAAAGGTTTATTTATGGTTTTTAGTAGTTTAATTTTTTTATTTAGATTTTTACCTATTTTTTTGATTGTGTACTTTCTTGTACCTATCAAATATAAAAACCTTACTTTGCTTATATTCAGTTTGATATTTTATACATTTGGAGAACCTAAATATTTTCCCTTAATGATAGCTTCTATAATAGTTGATTTTGTTATATCTATTATAATAGAAAATAACTTTGAGAATAGAGCTAAATGCAAGCTGTTATTAATATTATCAGTTTTTTTTAACATGGGAATGTTATTCTTTTTCAAATACTGCAATTTTTTTATTGATAATATAAATATGATTTTCAATACATCTATAAATACTATCAAAGTTTCACTACCATTAGGTATAAGCTTCTATACATTTCAAACACTTTCTTATACTATAGATGTTTATAGGGGGAAATTCAAGGCAGAAAGGAATATAATTGATTTTGGAGCATTTGTCTCCTCATTTCCTCAACTAATAGCAGGACCTATAGTGAAATACAGTGATATTAATAAGGAAATAAAGAATAGAAAAATAACATTAAGTAATTTAGAAGAAGGACTAGAAGAATTTATCGTAGGACTTTCAAAAAAAGTATTAATTGCTAATAATATCGGTATGTTATGGAATGAAATTTACAGTAAAGATATTCAGAATATTTCAATGCCATTAGCATGGATTGGCCTTTTAGCATTTTCTTTTCAAATTTACTTTGATTTTAGTGGTTATTCATCTATGGCAATAGGATTAGGAAAAATTATTGGATTTAACTTTCCAATAAACTTTAATTTTCCTTATATATCTAGAAGTATAAGTGAATTCTGGAGAAGATGGCATATTACTTTAGGATCCTGGTTAAAGGAATATATCTATATCCCTATTGGAGGAAATAGAGTAAGTAAGAAAAGGTTATTTGTAAACCTACTTTTATTGTGGTTTTTAACTGGATTCTGGCACGGTGCAGAGTATAATTTTATTCTATGGGGTATTTACTTTTTTATTTTAATTTATTTAGAAAAGTTGTTCTTATCAAAAATTTTAAATAAGAATGTATTGCTATCTCATTTTTATACTATAATTCTTTTATTAATAGGATGGTGTATATTTGCAATAACAGATTTAAGTACATTAAAATTGTATATAACTCGATTATTTAGTCTTGATCTAAATCTAGATTATTTATATTACTTAAGAAACTATTTAATTATAATAATAATTTGTGTACTATTTTCAACACCAGTAGTTATGAGATTCTATAATAATATTCGTAAGAGTATAAAAACAATCATTATATTTACATTATTTTTGCTATCAATTGCTTACTTAGTTGATAGTAGCTACAATCCATTTTTATATTTTAGATTCTGATTGGAGTTTCAAAGATGAATAATAAAAAAAGATATCCTTTAACGATTATAATATTATCCTTTATTTCTATAATTTTTATTATTGATATATTCAATAATGATTTATATTTTTCAGATTATGAAAATAGAACTTTAGCTCAAAAGCCAGAATTTTATTATAGTGACTTTTTAAATGGTAGATTTTCTAAGAACTATGATAGGTATATTAATGATCAATTTCTATTAAGGAATACATGGATTAACTTAAAATCAAGAACTGAATTACTATTAGGGAAAGTAGAAAATAATAATATTATTTATGGTAAAGAAGATTTTCTTTTTGATAAAGTTGAAAAGATAGATAATAAGTCCTTAGAAAAAAATCTAAATTCTATTAAAAGTTTCACTGATAAATATATAGATAGAAATATCTCTTTTATGATTATACCAAGCTCTTTTACTATATATGAAGATTTACTTCCGAATGGAATAAAATTAATAGATGAGGAAAGCTATATCGAAGAGATTTATTCAAATTTTGATAGTACTAACAATATTGAGTTAGTGGATTTATTTAGAGAAAAGAAAAATGATTATATATATTATAAAACTGATCATCATTGGACATCATACGGAGCTTATTTAGCATATAAAGAGTTCTCACAGCATAATAATATTGAAGCTATAGATATAAGCACTTTAAATCCAAACTATGTCTATGACTTCTATGGAACATATTTCTCAAAGAGTAAGAAATTCAATGCTAAGTCAGATATCATTACTTATTATGATATTAATAATATAGAAGTATCTATTGATGGCGAACAAGTAGAAAATATTAACGACACTGCTAAGTGGAGTAGTAGTGATAAATATTCAGGATTCTTAAGAGGGAATAATGGATTAACAGTTATAAATAATAATAATATTAAAGAAGATACTAAAATACTAGTGATTAAAGACTCATATGCTAATTCTTATATTCAATTTTTAATAAATAACTATAAAGAAGTCTATATTTTAGATTTAAGAAGTTTTCCTCATAGTTTTAATGAATTTTATGAAAATTATAACTTTAATAATGTATTAATAATGTACAATTTTATAAACCTAGTTAATGATGTTCATATTTCAAAATTAAGATATTGATATTAATTTCATATGTTGTTGACATGCAATTTAAATTTTGATAATCTTTTAAAGGCTATTTATTGTACATAGGAGGACATTATGAAAGAAACAAAAGAAGTAAAAATATTAGTTGCAGATCCTTCTGCATTAGGTTTATTTGGTTTAGCAGTAATTACATTAGTTGCTTCATCTCAAAAACTAGGAATTACATCAGGTGTATCATTAGTATTACCTTGGGCAATATTCCTTGGAGCTACTGCGCAATTAGTTGCTTGTTTAAATGATTTTAAGCATAACAATACTTTTGGTGCTACAGCTTTTGGTGCTTACGCATTTTTCTGGTATTCAATGGGTATGACTTGGCTTATCCAAAATGGAGTATTTGGTGAAAATTTAGCTGCAGCTGCTGATAGTAAGCAATTAGGATTCGCATTTTTAGCATATTTAATATTTACATTATTTATGACTATTGGTGCTATGGAAACACATAAAGTCCTATTTTCAATATTTGTATTAATAGACTTTTTATTTATAGGATTAGCTTTAAATTCTTTTAATATTATACCTGAGTTTGCTCACAACTTAGCTGCATATTCTGAATTAGGAATTGCTATATTATCATTCTATGGTTGTGGTGCATCAGTATTAAATAATCATTTCGGAAAGGTGTTTTTACCGGTAGGAAAGCCTTTTAACATATTTAAGAATAATAACTAAATGTCAGTCATAAGAGCTATTAGTTATAAGATATAGTTTTAGAAACCCCATTAGATTTACTAATGGGGTTTTTTATTGTGAATTATTTAAAATGTGATGATATCTTCCTATATACTTTTAATACTTCTAGCCTGATAAGAGATTATTATTTATAATATATTAATTGATTTCTTCAAATACAGTAAATTATTAATCTTATGTTCTAAAATATAAATGTTTACAATAGAATATTACTAAATAAAGATACTTACAGCTAAGTAATTATATAGTATCTTGTATGATATCTAAGGCACTTACATCCTGTTAATATAACTATTATTAATTGAAAGTGCCTTGTTTTTATATTTAGGAGGATTTATGAAGTTATTAAGTCAAATTAAAAAATATTTAATTCATATAACTAACATAGAAAATGACTATGGAATAGATGAAGTAGGAGAGATGGAAGCATTTATAAATAAAATTACCTACTACAGACACTCTAAAGAAGAAGAAATAATTCATGACTTTTTAGATATATTTTATTCAAACACTAATACAAGTATTAAACTTTTATTCTTTATTAGAGATAAGAGAGAAGGATTAGGAGAGAGAAGAGTATTTAAAGTTATTATTAAATACTTAGCAACAGAGCATCCATATATTATTGATAAAGTAATAAATTATATACATAAATACGGAAGATGGGATGATTACTTTGCATTATTTGATACACAGTTCGAAGATACTGTTATAAGTATTTTTAAAGAGCAAATACAAATTGATTTAGGATTAAATAATCCATCAACTTTAGGAAAATGGCTTAAGTCAGAAAATGCTTCTTCAAAAGAAACTATAATGCTAGCAAAGAAAACAAGAATTTTATTGGGTTATTCTTCAAAGGAATATCGAAAGATTCTAACAATATTAAGAAGAAAAATAAGAAATAACACCTTGGTATATAAAGGAATACATGAAGGTGCTAAAAGTAATAATATTTTATTAAATACATCTACACCTTTATATTTTGACAACAAAGCGAATATTATAGTTAAAGAAATCCTTAACTCTTATTATTATAAAGAAAATACATTAGTTATAAATGCAGTAAAAGAGGATGATCCTGAACGTAATAAAATATATACTAACATAATAGTATTTACATTGCTTTTATTTAAAAAAATAAATTTCAACTTTTTTAAAAACTATTATATGTCCTTTAAAAACAATCCTAAATTCAACAAAATATTACAAGAGGATTATACAAATATATATAATAATTTAAATAAGAATTTATCAGATTCTAATATAAGCTTAGATGAAGGTTTAGACTTACTTTTATTTACGTTAATAAAAAAGGATATAAAAAGATTAGAAGCACCAAAATCTATATTATTTATATATAACGATGATAAAAACTTAGAAGTAAGTAATTATGAAGATATAGAAGAAAAATGGATATTAGCCGGTTATGAAATACCTAAGATTAAGTTATGGAATTTAAATTCACTTAAGGATGAGTTTGAAATAGTTGAAGATAATAAAATAATATATATAAAAGGTTTTGAAAAAGATTTTTGGTATTATTTATTAGAAGGAAAAGAAATAAATAAAACTAGAATCTATTTAAATAAATTCAATAAATTAGATTACAATGAAATAAACATATAAAAAAAGGCAATGTTTGACATTGCCTAATAAATTACTTTACATAATATTTAATACGTATACTTAAAATTAGTTAAAAATAATTTCGCTAAATATACATTTAGCGCATTTCGTAATGTTGCAATACAAGAAAGGCTGTGATATAATAAAATCAAGGCTTTACATGGTTTTTGGAGGTATAAAAAATGTCTGAAATACGAAATATAACTAATAAATATAAAGATTTCTCTTATAATGATGATATTATTAAGTTACTTAACATAGAATTATCTAATAAAGATAAGAAAAAATTACATATTGCCTACTCAAATTATTATAATTTAGGAGTTTCTCGTGGATATGAATTTATTATTGAAGATATATTTAAACTATCAGAAATTCACAAGCTAACTACTTCTCAAATAGCTTTGATTTACGATACTGGTGTAAGGAATGTTCAAATTTGGCTTAAAGAGTTAGGTTTGAATAGATCTATTAAAAAAGCAAAGAAGATAAATAAAAAGAACTCTTATTCAGATATCGAATTCAATTCTGATAAAAAATCAAATTTGAAAAATGCTTCATCAATAAATAAGTTCGGAATAGAAATTCCTGAATCTAAAAATTTACCACAGAGTCTTTCTAATTTTTTAGATTATTTGGAAACTATCAAAGGTAAATCCCCTAATACTATAAGAGCATATGAAATTGATCTATCTTTATTCTTTAAATTCTTAAAAGTATATAAAGGCTTAGTTACAGATGACAATATTGAATTTGAAGAAATTGATATAAAAGATATAGATAATGATTTTATTAGAAATATAAAACTTACTGATATATATGGATTCTTAAGTTATTCAGAAAAGCAAAGAGGAAATGGAACATACGCCAGAGCTCGTAAGGTAGCAGCTTTAAAATCCTATTTTAAATATTTACAAGGCAAGGCTAAGATTATTGATGAGAATCCTACTTTTGATTTAGAGTCCCCTAAGATAAGTAAAAGGCATCCAGTTTATTTAACTTTAGACGAAAGTTTAAATTTGCTAACTTCATTAGATAAAAAAAATAAGAATTATTATAGAGATTACTGTATTCTAACTTTATTTTTAAATTGTGGTATGCGACTTTCTGAATTATGTGGTATTAGATTAGATAAAATCAAAGGTGATACTTTAACTATTATAGGTAAAGGTAATAAAGAAAGAACTGTATACTTAAATGAAGCTTGCTTAAAAGCAATAGATAACTATTTAAAGGTTCGAGATGATTCAAAGGCCTCACCAGAGGATAAAGAATATCTACTACTCTCCTCCCATTCAAAACCTATAAATAAAAGGACTGTTGAATTATTAGTTAAGAAACATATAAGTAACTCCGGATTAGAAAACGGAAAATACACTCCTCATAAACTTCGTCATACTGCTGCTACATTACTTTATAAACATGGTAATGTAGACATACGAAGCTTGCAAAGTATATTGGGACATGAAAATATATCTACAACTCAAATTTACACCCATGTTGATGAAGAGATATTAAGAGATGCAGCTAATTCTAATCCATTATCAAAAGTATAAAAAAGAGCTGTCTACGCTGACAGCTCTTTTTATTATAATATATTCGCTCTAATGCTTAATTTTTAGTTTTCTTACACCTGGGAATACTTCTTCAGTAGCTTCATTAAAGTTCTCATCATCAAACAACTCTAAATCATCTATATATTCTATATGATCAAAAGCGTCGACGTATTCCCCATTATCTTCCCCAGCTAACTCATCGTAAGAATCTTTATCTAAACTATCTAAAGATCCTTCTTCCTTAATCATTGCTAGCATCTTTTTATATTCTTCTTCTAAAAACGCATTTTCTTCAACATTCTTAGCTATATCTTCTATTTTAATAGCTCTTACATCTATTCCTTCTTCTTTTAAACAATCTCCACAGTTATCACAAATTCTATTTGGATATATGTCACATATATCATCTTCATTAAAATTTCTAATATTCACTAAAACACCACCTATTAGATATTATTCATAAAGCATATTATATCAAAATAAAATGAAATAAGCAAACATATTATCTATTTAAAGAACATAAGTTTGATATTTTATTTATATTATGTTATAATAAATTAAATAAAGTGAGGTGTTTGATGATGGAATTGAGAGATAAGCAACGAGAAATATATGAATTCTTAAAGGTGTACACAGAAAACAAAGGATACCCACCATCAGTAAGAGAAATTTGTGAGGCAGTTAATTTAAGATCTACATCTACTGTCCATGGTCATCTAAAAAGATTAGAGAAAAAAGGCCTAATTAAAAGAGATCCAACTAAACCAAGAGCTTTAGAAATAATGGAAATGTCAGGATCTAAAAAAGAAATGTTAAATATCCCTATAATAGGAAAAGTAACTGCTGGGGAACCAATATTAGCTACAGAAAATATTGAAGATACTTTCCCACTTCCAATAGATTATATAAGTCACAATGAAGAGCTTTTTATGTTAAAGGTAACTGGTAATAGTATGATAAATGCAGGTATAAACGATGGAGATTATGCAATTATCGAGAAAGCTCAAACTGCAAAAAATGGAGATATTGTTGTTGCTTTAATTGAAAATGAAGCCACCATTAAAACATTCTATAAAGAAAAGGATCATATAAGACTACAACCTGAAAATGATACCTTATCTCCTATCATTGTTGAAAATTGCCTAATACTTGGCAAATTAGTAGGTTTATTTAGAGCATATTAAATTTTAAGAGTCATACAATAATTATGTATGGCTCTTATTTTTTTATATGTAAGGAGGTTTATAAATTGAAGATTTCTATAATAAAAAAAGAAAATCAATTTAATAACGAATCTGATAAACCTGAAATTAATGATAATAAAGAGTTTGCTGTAATTAAGAAAGAAAAATCATCAAGAAATATACTAATCTTTAAAGTAGTTGTAGCCGTTCTTTATGCATTTGGATTAGGCTATAGTTTATTCTTTTTCGGAGATAACTTTATTAAGGTTGGAGTGAAATTCTTGATACTACTAATTCCATTATACTATATTATAGATCTGCCATACTCTATTATAAAATCATTTTTATTACCAAATGTATTTTCAAAGGATGAGATTGTGATTGCATTGAATATTTTAACATTTGACTCAACTATTATTACAAAAAGTTCAGTTCCTAAAATAAGATATTTGCTATCAATATTAATACCTTTTTTACTATTAATATTGGTTCCAACTATTTTAAGTTATTTTTTAGAGTTTAATTTTTATCTATACCTTATCGCTTCTGCTACTGCTATTATCTCAATAAAAGATTTAATTTACATTATTAATATTTTAAAACATAATTTTAAAGGCAATAGCATTAAGTTAGACTTAAATAATATTATTATAGAAAAATAATAGGCTGCCATAAGGCAGCTCTATTACTTTTATTGATTCAAAATATTATTTAAAGCTATTAGTATTCCTATCTTAGCATGATCAAAAGTAAGTCCACCTTGAAGATATGCTATATAAGGTTCTCTTATTGGCGCATCTGCTGATAGCTCAATTGATGACCCTTGAATAAATGCCCCAGCTGCCATTATAACTTCATCATTGTATCCAGGCATAGCCCAAGCTTCACATTCTACGAAGGAATCTATAGGTGATCCTTTTTGAATACCCTTACAGAATTTGATTAAGTTTTCTTTATTACCAAATTTAATAGCTTGTATTATGTCACTTCTTTTCTCATTATATTTAGGAAGAACTTCAAAGCCTGCTAGTTCCATTATTCTAGAACAGAATACAGCACCTTTTACAGCTTCCATAGCTATATGTGGAGCTAAGAATAATCCCTGATAGAATTGTCTCATAACACCAAAAGTAGATCCACACTCTCCTCCTATTCCTGGAGTAGTAAGCCTATATGATGCTTGTGTAACACACTCTTCAGTACCAGCTATATAACCACCTGTTGGAGCTATTCCTCCACCTATATTCTTTATTAATGAACCTGCAATTAAATCTGCTCCCACTTCTGTAGGCTCAATTGTATCTATGAATTCTCCGTAGCAATTGTCTACAAATACTACTACATCACTTCTAATTCCTTTAACAAAAGATATTACTTTTTCTAAATCAGAAACTAAAAATGAATTTCTCCATCCATATCCTGTACTTCTTTGGATATGTACAAGTTTTACTGTTTTGTCTTCTTTTAATACCTCTTCTATTTTATCAAAATCAAAAAATCCATCTTTTAAATCTATTTGTTTATAATTAACACCATATTCTCTAAGTGAGCCTATGTTTTCTTTACCACTAATACCTATGATATTATGCAATGTATCGTATGGTGCTCCAGAAATACATACCATTGTATCACCTGTTCTTAAGTTACCCATTAAGGCACAACCAATAGCATGAGTTCCATTAACAAAATGCGGTCTTACTAGTGCACTTTCTGTTTTGAAAATTCTTGCATATACCTTGTCTAGAGAGTCTCTTCCTATATCATCATATCCATAACCTGATGAGTTAGTAAAATGTGACTCGCTAATTCTTTCTTCTTGAAAAGCCTTTAATACTTTTAACTGATTATACTCTCTAATTTCATCATAAGTATTAAATACCTCTTCAACATCTTTTAAAGCCTTATTATATAGCTCAAAAGTCTTCTCTGTAAATTTAAATTCTTTAATCATCATTTCTTCAGTTAGCTTTAACATAATTTAAGTTGCATAGAAACTATGCTTCTCTCCCTTCTTATTTGCAATAGCATTTATAGAATCTATAATAACATATTTACTAATAATTTAAAATAAAAGCTTATTATTTTACAAAAAAAGTAGGCAAAATGCCTACTCTTCTTCATTAGAAAATAAAATTGGTTTAGCTGGAGTTATTGTAGTAATAGCATGCTTGTAAACTAACATTTGTTTACCATCACTATCTAATACCACTGTAAAACTATCAAAACCTTTTACATAACCTTTTAATTGAAATCCATTAGTTAGGTAAATAATTACTGATATCCTGCTTTTTCTAGCACCGTTTAAGAAAATGTCTTGCAAGTTGTTTGGTTGTTTATTCATAGTTACCTCCATAAATCATAATACCTATTTCTTATAATCCAATACTATTTTATTAAATATTTCCTCTTCATTTTTGTTATCTTTATTAATAAATATAGCTCTTGGATCTCTTCTGAACCAAGTCAATTGTCTTTTAGCATAGTTTCTAGATCCCTTTTTAATCATTTCAATAGCTTCATTTAAGCTTATTTTATTATCTAGATAATAAAGAATCTCTTTATATCCTATACCTTGCATTGACTGCATAGAAGAATTATACCCCATTTCTTTAAGTTTTATGCACTCTTCAAGTAACCCATTCTCCATCATAATATCTACCCTTAAGTTAATTCTATCATATAAAACTTCTCTATTCATATCTAAAACATAATAATTTGTTTCATATGGACCATTATAAATGTCATCTCCTAAGTTATAAGAGCTAAATGGTTTTTTAGTTAATTTGTAAACTTCTAAGGCTCTAATTACTCTTTTTCTATTATTGAAATGAATTTCATTATAACTAACTGGATCTATATCCTTTAGCATATTATGAATAAATTCATTCCCCTTTTCTTCAGCTAAATTCTCAAGTTCTTTTCTATACTCTATATCTTTATCAGCTTCAGTAAAATTCATATTACAGGTTAATGCATTTATATAAAGTCCTGTTCCCCCTACTAATATAGGTAGTTTATTTCTAGATAAAATATCATCTATAACTTTAGAAGCCTTCTCTTTATAATCAGCAACAGAAAATGATTCTTTAGGATCAACTACATCTATCATATGATGTACAATACCTTCCATTTCCTCTTTAGTTATTTTAGCAGAGCCTATATCCATATACTTATAAATTTGCATAGAATCTGTTGATACTATCTCTCCATTTAATGCTTTTGCAAGTTTAATAGATAAACTTGTTTTTCCTACAGCAGTTGGTCCTGCAATAATTAGTATTTTTTTCTTCATTACTTCTCCTTTAAACTATTCTTCTGAATTTTTTATCTAGCTCATAGTTCGTAAATTTAATTATTACAGGTCTACCATGAGGGCAATGGAATGGGTCTTCTATATATCTTAAATCACTTATCAATCTTTCCATCTCAACTTCATTTAAATAATCATTAGCCTTAACTGCAGCTTTACAAGCTAAAGTTGCTATTCTATTATATTTTACTTCTGTTGTTTTACCACTACCTAAGGATTTAATATTATCTAATATATTTATAAATAAATTTCTAGCATCCAATTTACCTAAAAAATATGGTACTTCCTTAATAGCTATAGTATTACCACCAAATTTTTCTGTAATAAATCCTGCCTTAATAAAAATATCTATATTTTCTTCAAAATAACAGTAATCATCAGTCGTTAAGTCGATTAAAGTAGGTACCAATAAAGGTTGAACTACAATATCACCATCTTCAATATTTCTTAAATACTTTTCAAATAATATTTTTTCATGAGCAGCATGCTGATCTATTATATATAGTACTTCTTCATATTCAGCTAATATATATGTTTTGTTAAATTGACCTATTATTTTTAATGCTGGGAATTTAGCATTTCTATTAGTATTATTATTTAATGGCTCTTTTTCTTCTTCTACTACTGAATGAACTTCTTTATTTAAATTATTATTGTTATTATAAATTACATTGTTATTCTTAAGAGCTTCATATATTTCCTCTTCCTTTTTTATATCTTCATAAGAAAGATTATCTAAATCCTTGTTTAAAATTGGTTCTCTATAAATTTCCTCTTCTCTTGTTACTACTTCCATATTAAAAGATATATTTTCAACTTCGTCAGTTTTATTAACTTCCTCTACATCTTCTCTTTCCTCTTCTGGTATATAAAAATCATTAAAGACTTCTAGTTTAAAAGCTTTATGGACTAAATCAAATATCTTTTTAAAAATTATCCTATCATCTTTGAATTTTATTTCAGCTTTTGTAGGATGAATATTAACATCTACAAATTCAGGATATACTTCTAAGAATAAAACGAAGAAAGGAAACTTATTAACTGTAGCAAAGGACTTAAATGCATTTTCCATAGCAGCTACTATAGTTTTATTTTTAATGTATCTACCATTAACAAAAATGCTTTGATTATTCCTAGATCCCCTTGAAATCTCTTCTTTTCCTATATATCCATATAAAGATATATCTTCTTCTTTACTTTCAAAATATATGATATTTTCACTAATAGTTTTACCATATATAGTTCTTATTACATCTTTAAGATTACCAGTACCGTAACTATGTAAAACCTTCTTACCATTATTATAGAACTTAATTGATATATCCGGATTAGATAATGCAATTCTATTAATAATATCACCTATTAAAGAACCCTCTCTTGAAATTGACTTTAAGAACTTCTTTCTTGCAGGTACATTATAAAATAGATCTCTAACTTCCATAATAGTACCTTTATTACACCCTATATCTTTTAAAGATAGTATTTCTCCACCCTCAATGTCTATTTCAGAACCAAATTCGTCTTCAGCTGTTTTACTTTTTAAATTCACCTTTGATATTGCGGCAATAGAAGCCAATGCTTCTCCTCTAAAACCTAATGTCATGATTGAATATATATCATCAACATCTTTTATCTTTGAAGTAGCATGAGGCATAAATGCTTTTTTAATATCATCTCTATGAATTCCATTTCCATCATCAATAATTCTAATTAATGAGCATCCACCTTCTTCTATTTCTATAGTGATGTTTTTAGCTTCTGCATCTATGGAATTTTCCATTAATTCCTTAACAACTGAAGAAGGTCTTTCAACTACTTCTCCAGCTGCAATCTTATTAGAAGTATGCTCATCTAATATATTAATTCTCTTCATATACTCACCCTTTTAGTTACTTTAGCTTCTTAGCTTCTATAGTTAGTTTATATAAGGTATTCATTGCATCCATTGGAGTTAATGCCATAACGTCTATATTAGCTATAGAATCAAGTAAATTTTCTTTTTCTATCATAGTAAAATCTAATTGGTAGTTATCTTCTTTAACCTTATTATTCTTCTCTTGACTCTTAGTTTCTAATTTATGGTTATTATCATTGATTTCGCTATTTATCTTTTCTTTATTAGTATTCTTTACTTCAATACTTTCTTTTATAGTCTCTTCTTTGTCTATGCTATTATTTGTATCCTCTAATGATAATAGAATTTCCTTAGCACGATTTATGACTTCATTAGGTAATCCTGCAAGCTTAGCAACCTCTATACCATAAGATTGATCAGCACCACCTTCTACTATCTTTCTTAAGAATATAATATTATCATCCATTTCGCTTACTGCAACAGAATAGTTCTTAACTCCTTCTAAAGTACCTTCTAGCTTTGTTAATTCATGATAATGTGTTGCAAATAAAGTCTTACATTTTAAATTGTTATTTGTTGAAATATATTCTATAACTGACCAAGCTATACTTAAACCATCATAAGTGGAAGTTCCTCTACCTACTTCGTCTAATAAGACTAAACTCTTATTAGTAGCATTCTTTAAAATATTAGAAACTTCCCACATTTCAACCATAAATGTAGACTTACCGCCTGCTAAATCGTCAGAAGCTCCTATTCTAGTAAAAATCTTATCGCAAATAGAAATATTAGCAGATGTAGCTGGTACGAAAGAACCAACTTGAGCCATTAATGTGATTAAAGCAACTTGCCTCATATACGTTGACTTACCAGCCATATTTGGCCCAGTAATTAATAATAATCTATTTTCATCTTGATTTACTAATGTATCATTAGATACAAACTCACCATTTCCAATAACCTTTTCTACTACTGGGTGTCTTCCATTTTTTATATCTATAACTCCACTTTCATTAATAACAGGTTTTACATAGTTATTTTCTAAGGCTACTATCGCAAGAGTAGATAATGCATCTAAGTCTCCGATTATTCTAGCACTTTTCTTAAGCCTTGGAATTTCTTTTTCTATTGCATCTCTAATTTCTATAAATAAATTATATTCTAGGGTAATTAGCTTCTCTTCAGCTCCTAAAATCTTATCTTCCATTTCTTTAAGTTCTTGAGTAATAAACCTTTCAGCATTTGCTAAAGTTTGCTTTCTTATATATCTACCTTCAGGAATAGAAGAATAGTTAGCCTTAGAAATTTCTATATAGTATCCAAATACTTTATTATAACCAACCTTTAATGATCGAATACCAGTAAAGTCTCTTTCTCTATTCTCTAAAGCTGCAATCCACTCTTTTCCATGTAATTTTGCAGTTCTTAAACTATCAACCTCTTCATTGTAGCCATCTCTTATAATGTTTCCCTCTTTAATTGATAAAGAAGGATCATCTAATATAGCCTTATCTAATAATTCTTTAATATCTTTTAGTTCATCTATTGAATTAAACCATTCCTTTAATAGTTCTGAATTAGCCTCTGATAAGTGATTTTTTATTCCAGGTATCTTAGAGATAGAGTGTCTTAATGATACTAAATCTTTAGCACTAGCATTTTTATTAGATATTTTCCCTACTATTCTTTCTATATCATATATCTCTTTTAGTAAAAGTCTTAAATCTTCATTAAAATAGTTTTTTTCAAATAACTCTTCAACACCATTCAAACGTTTCTCTATTTCTCTTTTAATTATAAGAGGTTCTTCTATCCATTTTCTTATGGCTCTTCCCCCCATAGATGTAGAAGTTTTATCTAATACCCAAATTAAGCTACCTCTTTTAGATTTTTCTTTTAAACTTTCAGTAAGTTCTAAGTTTCTTCTTGAATTACCATCAATAGTCATATAGTTTATTATGTCATAGTATTCTAGTAAGTTAATATTAGTTAAATTCATTTTTTGAGTATCAAATATATACTTTAATAAAGCCATAGATGCTTTTTTAGAAGAATCATCTAAGTTTGATACACATACATCAGAAAATTGCTCTATTAGTTCCTCTTCACTACATATTTCATTGTTGAAATTCCTCTTAGTTATTAAGGCTTGTGATATAGATTGTATTTCTTTTAAAAGTTCCTCGCTAATAGTTTCATCAATAATTATTTCTTTCGGTGAAACTTTTGTAATTTCATCAAATAAAGTTGCCATGCTATTGTTAAAAGATGTTGTCTTAAATTCACCTGTAGATATATCTGTAATAGAAACAGCATACTTATCTTCATCTTCAATTATGCACATTAAATATGTATTTTTGTATTCACTGTCTTCAGAAGCTTCTACAAAAGTACCAGGCGTAATAACCTTTATTACATCTCTTTTAACTATACCTTTAGCTACTGCAGGATCTTCTACTTGTTCACCTATAGCAACTTTATAACCTTTATTAACAAGTCTTGCTATATAAGAAGAGGCAGCATGAAATGGAATACCACACATAGGTGCTCTTTCTTCTAAGCCACAATCTCTACCTGTTAAAACTAGCTCAAGTTCTCTAGATGCAATTTTAGCATCTTCAAAGAACATTTCATAAAAGTCTCCTAGTCTAAAGAATAGGATACAGTCCTTATAATTTTCTTTTATTTCAAAATATTGTCTCATCATTGGAGTTAACATATAAATACCTCACAAAATTAAATTTTAAAAATCTATATAATCGTAAATATAATAAATCTAATAAAGGGCTGCCTTCATGACAGCCTCAATTTATTCAGTTTTATTATACTATAAAAAACTTTCACCTTTAAGTATTAATTATAATTTGAAAATAAGTTTATTATATCTTCATCAGTTAATGAATTAATATTACTTACTTCTCCTTCATTATCTAGTATATTGGCTATAAGCTTTCTCTTTTCTTCTTGTAATTCAACTATTTTTTCTTCTATAGTATCTTTAGATATAAGTTTAATTACTTCAACTACATTTTTTTGTCCAAATCTGTGAGCTCTATCTGTAGCTTGATCTTCTACAGCAGGATTCCACCAAGGATCAAAATGTATAACTATATCTGCTGAAGTTAAGTTTAAACCTGTTCCTCCAGCTTTAAGACTTATTAAGAATACCGGTTTATCACTATTATTAAAATCATCTATTAGTTCAATTCTATCTTGTGAAGGTACACTCCCATCTAAATAATTAAATGATATTTCAGCACCTTTCAGTTTTACACCTATATTCTTTAATACAGAAGTAAACTGAGAAAATACTAATATTTTATGCCCTTCATCTATTCCTTGTTTTAATATTTCAATAAGTGCTTCTATCTTTCCACTGTCACCTTTATAATCATTTATAACAACTGATGGATCTAATGATAATTGTCTAAGCTTTGTAATATAAGAAAGAATCTCTATCTTACTATTTTTTAAATCATCCTCCATTACTTTTTTCTCAATTAATTTCTTAACATAATCTGAATATATTCCATAAGCCTTTTCCTGATCTTTTGACATAGATACTACTAATTTCTTTTCTATTTTTAATGGAAGCTCTTTTATTACATCCTTTTTATATCTTCTTAGTATAAATGGTGAAATTAGTTTATTTAATTCTTCTAATACTTCTTTTGATTCTTTTAGTTTCTTATGATATCTAACACTAAAGTCTTTTTCCTCAAATAAGTATCCAGGCATAATAAAATCAAAAATAGACCATAGTTCCATTAATGAGTTTTCTATAGGTGTACCTGTTAAAGCAAATTTCCTATTAGCCTTAACTTCTTTTACAGAATGAGAGTTTTGAGAATTACTATTTTTTATATTTTGAGCTTCATCTATAAAGAAATAATCAAAATTTATCTCCTTATATATATCTAAATCTCTTTTTAGTAAGTTATAAGTTGTAATTATAACATCAAATTTATCAACTTCTTCTAATATCTTAATCCTATCTTCTTTTGAACCATTAATTACAGCATATTTTAATGTTGGGGCAAACTTCTTTATTTCATTACCCCAGTTATATATTAATGACGTTGGGGCTACAATTAAAGTTTTTGAAGGAAGAGAGGATAGTATAAATGTAATGGCTTGAATAGTTTTTCCAAGACCCATTTCATCACCAAGAATTCCACCAAACCCTAAATAATCAAGGGTCTTAAGCCAATTAAAGCCTTCTTTTTGGTAAGGTCTTAGTTCTGCTAATAAAGATAACGGTTCTTTAAAGGAAAGTTTTTTAATTTCCTTGAACTTTTTACTTATTTTAGATAACTCCTTTTTACCTTTTATATATCTAAGGTTATTATCCTTTATTAAACTTTCTATATATAGCGCTTTATTTTTATTTATTAATAAAATATCATTTTCTTCATCATTCCCAATAGATACAGCATCTAATAGCTTTAAGAAACTTTTAAGTTCTATTTCATCTAAATCTAGATACTCCCCATCTTTGAGTTTATAATATTTTAAATTATACTTAAATGCAGTTAGTATTTCAAAGATTTCAGCTTTAGGTATATTATCAATATTAAATTTAAATTCTAAATAATCGTATTTTCCAGCACTGATTTCACCTGTAATACTTTTAGTGCTTATATTTCTAATTCCTTTAAAGTTCTCAGAATAATAAACTTCCCCTAATTCTTGAAGTTTGATAATATCATTTTTAAAGAAATTAAATATATATTCGTCTCCTAGGATTAAATAGAATTTATCACCTGACGCTTCAAACCCATAACTCCTTAATAAGGATAAGATTTCTGACTCTTTATTTAAATCTCTATAAACGATTTTATTTTTATAATCATGGAAGATATTAAATTCATGACTTCCATACTTAACTTTTACGGTTAAAACAGTAGTACTGTTTACCTTATCAAAATAGAAACTGAATTCAACATCTTCTTTGACTATCTTCTCTTTTATAGAATTACTAACTTTAATATCTTGAGATAAAGTATATAATTTAGGTAGAAGACTAGATAGTATTTTCACTTCATCTTTTCTATCCAATGTTAGTTGCTCTTTGCCATTAAAAGCACTAATAAATTTTGAAATTTCATAACAGTACTTTGATTCAGGTAGGTATATACTACTACCATAAATGTATACAGTTTTTTCTTTATTTAAAGCAACTGGAAATCCCTCATCTATAGACAATAAATACTTATTGTTAAGTTCCTTAAGAGAAAAGGAGGTATTAGGTTTATCAAAAACAATCTCTGCCTCAACAGGTCTATAGAAAAATCCTTCATTTAAATATACTCTATTTTTAGAAATTGTTTCGAAAAACTCTCTAATTAGGAATTCTGGAATTATTAAATTCTTACCATCAATAAACGAATCCTGTCTTTTTATAAATCTAGAAGATAGATTCTCTATTTCTTTCACCTTCTGAATAAACTTAATTAGTTTATCTTCCTTAACTCCAAATCTTTGTGTACGTAAATTAAAAGTAAAATCTTTGCCATATCTTATAGGCAATCTATTGGTATAAGATATTAAAAGTTGATTTATATCCTTAATTACATACAATTTATTCGATGCTAATCCTTTAAGTCCAATCTTAAATTCAGCACATAAATAATTCTTATATCCTTTTTTGTTAATATGAACTTCTATTTTAATCTCTTCTTTATTTTCTTCTTCAAGTAATAAACTTAAAACACTATTGCTACTATCTGATCTAAATATTGATACTTCATTAAGATTATCATAATAAGAACCCTCTAGCTTATTATATATATCATCATAGTTTTCAATATTCATTAAGAAATTATAAAAAATTGCATATAAGTGCTTACAACAATAATTCTTTCTCTTAAGCTCATAATTTGAATAATCTGCACAAGTGCAATATGTTGAAGTAATACTTTTACTTGCAATATCTATTGTTAATTTAGTATTATATTCACTGAAATACTTTTCAGATATAACATTACTATTAATAACTATTTCATTATTATCTTCCTTAACATCAAAAGAGGTAATTAAACCTTCATTTATTATTCTTTTTCCTGCTACTTCTTTATTTCCAGAAGTACTTTTCTTAAATTTATTTATTAAATCATTTTTTAACATAGTATCCACCTTAAAAGTAATTATCCTTTAATTATAACAAAAAGAAGTGATTTTATCCACTTCTTAAACTTTTTGAATCTATACTATTTCTCTCCATAAAACACTAATTTTAAAATCATAATAGAAGAATACTTCAAATCAAAAAAGTCATTATAACTTTTCATCATACTATATAAGCTTTTATCCTTAACTTTTTCGATATCAAAATTATGCCTAAAATTATCTTTTCCTAATACATCGCTATGGTTTATTATAGCTTCAATATCTATATTTTTAAATTTAAGTAATTTAAGCATAGTTAAAATCACTCTACCTATTTCCCTATTGCCATTATTATTTGATTGAAAAGCTGATAATTGATTATTAAGATTGTTTATTAGCTTATTGTCTGGATATGTTAAGCCCCATAATCCACTATCAACGTCTATTATTATTACTTTTCCACCTGGTTTTAATACTCTATAAATCTCTTTTAATGCTTTTTCTGGATATGATAAATGCTGAAATACAAACCTTGCTATAACAACATCAAAATAATTATCAGGAAGTGAAGATCTCATTATATTATCATTAATAAAGCTAACTCTTTCTTTATAATTTTCATGTAAATTTTTATATGCATACTCTAACGCCTCTTGATTATTATCTAATGAAACAACCTCAGAATTCTTAAATTTATCTAATATAATTTGAGTATAGATACCTGGACCACTTCCTACTTCAAGAATTAATGAATTTTCTTGTACTCCTAAAGATTTTAGCACTTTTAATTCTTTATTTACTCCTAATAGTGCCTGTTTCTCAAGTCTTTCAACTTCTTTATCAAAGCTTAACCCTTTTAATATTTCATTATAGGACATCAGTTTCTCCCTTTTTTATTTCTTTCTATAGTATATACAGTAAAGGAATATATGTTAAAATAGTATCTACTGTAGCAATTAATCATTAACAATTAAAAGTTATCAGATAATTAAGATGTGAATAATGATAAAAAGAGGCTGAAATAATCAACCTCTTTTTCTATGTTAATCTACAGATTTTAATGATTCTACCATCTTTACTTTTTTTAGTTTATAGTACATTGAAATATTAACTAATATTGCAAATAGAATAGTTAATATTGCTGAGTATAGGAAACTTGTAAAGTCAATACTCCTGCCAAACATCATATTATCTATTTCAACAGTGAAAATTATAAATCTATGAAGTAAAACACCTAATAATGATCCAAATAATACTCCAAATATGGTTAATATAATATTTTCTCTATAAATGTAAGCTGATACTTCATTATCATAGAAACCTAAAACCTTTATAGTTGCAATTTCTCTTATTCTTTCACTTATATTCACGTTAGTTAAGTTATAAAGTACAACAAAAGCTAAGGCTCCTGCAGATACTATCATTACTAAAACAACATAGTTTAAACTCTTAATTATATTATCAAAGTTTTCTTTTATACTTGTATTAAATGAAACTCCTTTAACTATTTGATTTTCCATTATATCTTTAGAAAACTCTTCCTGATTATCCATATCATTAGCACTTACTATAAGCGAGTTATAATTCGGCTCAGAATTGAATATATCTTTATAATACTTTGGAGATATATAAGCATAGTTAAATGTGTAGTTTTCAGTTATACCTGAGATCTTAAAAGAATATTCCTTGTTATCTACTTTAATCTTTAATTCATCTCCAACTTTTACATTAGTTGAATCTGCTGCTTTTTCTGATAATATAATACCACTATCACTTAGTGTAAGCTCTTCCTTAGATTTTCTATTTTTGAAATTAATAAAGTCTGATACTGTTCTTAAGTTCTCTGGTACAATTATACTTAAGTCCTTATCTCCTTTGTCAGTGGATATTTTAGCATTTTCTGATAGTAACATTAAAGCATCCTTAACTTTATCATTTTCTTTCAATTCTTCACTAAACTCTAATTTTTCTGACTTACTATAGTCTTTATCAATATTAATTGATAAATTATACTTAAAGATATCTCCAAATTGTTTATCTACTATAGTTTCAATAGAGTCTTTAATTCCAAATCCAGTTACTAGTAATGCTGTACAACCTGCAATACCAAATACAGTCATAAAGAATCTCTTTTTATATCTAAATATATTTCTTACTGTAACCTTTCCTATAAAGCTTAATCTCTTCCAGATGAAAGTTATTCTTTCTATCAATATCCTCTTTCCTTCTTTAGGAGCCTTTGGCCTCATTAAATTAGCAGGTGATTCTTTAAGTTCAGCATAACATGCAAATAATGCTGAAAGTGTAGTAACTGCTATTGAAACAACTGTTATTAAAATAGATATAGGAATATTGAATTCTAACTGAACCTTTGGTAAATTATACATTATTCCATATGCATCAAAGATCACTATAGGGAATAATGTAAATCCTATCATAAGACCTACTATACTACCTAAAAATGATGCTGATAATGAATAAATTAAGTATTTAGAAGCAATTTTATTCTTTGAATATCCTAATGCTTTTAAAGTACCAATATTTATTCTTTGTTCATCTACCATTCTTGTCATTGTAGTTAGACATACAAGGGCTGCTACAAGGAAGAAGAACAATGGGAATACTTTTGCAATTTTATCTATACTATCAGCATTATTCTTATAGTCAACATAAGAATAATGACTATTTCTATCTAATACTATCCAGCTAGGCTCTTGTATATTTTTAATTTCTCCTTCTGCTTTGTTTAACTTAGCCTCGGCAGCAGCTATTTCTTTATCAAATTTTTCTTTTCCAGCTTCATATTCCTTTTTGCCTTTAGCTAATTCTTCTTTTCCCTTAGCTAACTCTTCTTTGGATGCCCTAAATTGAGCTTCTGCTACCTTTTTTCCCTCTTCAAGTTTAATTTTACTTTCTCTTAAGGTTCTTTCAGCATCTTTTAATTGTTGTTCTCTTTCTTTTAATTCCTTTTCAGCTTTTTGCAACTGATTCTCACCGGAAGTAATCTCATTATTTATATATGTTATACCATTATTTAATTCATCTCTTGTTTTAATTAAGACATTAAGCTCTTGAGTAATTACATTTTTTTCTGCTTCTGTTATATTAGGTTTTTTAAGTGCATCTTCTTTTTCTTTTATTCTAGCATTTAAATTAACCATAGTATCTTCTAGAGTTTTTAAAGTAATTTTAGCAGTATTTATTTGCTCTTCTGCCTTCACTTTCTCATCTTCAAAAGTCTTCTTACCACTTTCTAATGCTACTTTACCATCATTAATCTTATATTCACCTAAAGCAATTTCATTTTCAGCTTGAATAATACTAAGTTTATAATCAGTTTCTCTTTTTAAAATCTCAGCATCACCGTTTTTTAATGCTTCCTCTGAATCTTCTATCTGCTTTTTTGCATTATCAAGATCTTCCTGACCTTTTAACTTTTGTTTTTCAAATTCCTCTTTACTTTCATTAAGCTTTTTATTAGCTTCATTAAGTATTTCTTCATATCTTAAATCTGCTCTTTCATTACCTAACATTTCGATAGATGGTTTAATTTTTTCTATTTCTTTAAAATAATTTTTAGAATATGAGTTTAATTCTTTCACATTATCTATAGTTAAATATACTTCAGTGTAAACTGGTAATTTAAAGTTTTCATTTGGAATCACAATAAAGCTAGAAATTTTTCCACTTCCGATATTAGATGTACCTTTTTCATAAGATAAATAATTAGGTGTTTGTACTTTACCCACAATTTCATACTCAGTGACTTCTAAACTTTCACCTAAATCTTCATTAGTTCCTGATTCAAGCTTAATTTTACTTCCTATAGCAAGGTTTAAATCATCAACATTTCCTGCTTCAACTACACATTCGTTTTTATTTTCTGGGAACCTACCTTCAATTAATCTATATTGATTAACATAACCATCTTTATTCAACGGCATTCCCATAACTTTTAATACAATATCAGATGTATCTACCATAGTTATAGCATCTAAAGAATAGGTTGGATAAATATCCTGCACTCCATCGACCTTTTCTATTTCTTCTACATCTTCATCAGTAAAACCTAAGGTTGAATATAATGTTAAATCCATAAAATTATAATCATCATAATATTTATCTGCAGTATTTTTCATATCTATAGGAGCAACTTTAATTCCAGAAAAGAAAGCAACCCCTAAGGCAATAATTGCAAATATAGAAAGGAATCTTCCTTTTGATTTTTTTATGTCCTTAAGAACATCTTTCATAAATGCATTTTTCATATTTACCATTCAATCCTTTCTACTGGAAGAGGATTATCATTTAATGTTATGCTTTCTATCTTACCATTTTTAACCTTTATAACTTTATCTCCCATAGGTGTTAGGGCTAAGTTATGTGTTATTATTACTACAGTCATATTATATTTTTTACATGTATCTTGAAGAAGTTTAAGTATAGCCTTTCCTGTATTATAATCAAGTGCTCCTGTTGGTTCATCGCATAATAATAATTTAGGATTCTTAGCTAAAGCTCTAGCAATAGCTACACGTTGCTGTTCTCCTCCAGATAGCTGAGCAGGAAAATTATCTTTTCTTCCTTCTAAACCTACTGCTTTTAATATTTCTGCTGGATCTAATGGATCCTTGCAGATTTGAGTAGCTAATTCTACATTCTCTAAAGCAGTTAAGTTTTGAACTAGATTATAGAACTGAAAAACGAATCCAATATCAAATCTTCTATAAGAAATTAAATCCTTTTCTGAGTAATTACTTATTATATTATCATCTACAATAATTTCACCACTTGATAATGTATCCATTCCCCCTAAAATATTTAAAATAGTACTTTTCCCTGCACCACTAGCTCCAGCTACTATTACAAACTCACCTTTTTCTATCGAAAAAGAAACTCCTGCTAAAGCTGTGATATCAACTTCCCCCATTTTATAAACTTTTTTAACATCATTAAATTCAATAAAGCTACTCAAATTATATCCCTCTCTTTTTCTAATTTTTACTTGGTGCTAAAAATTCTATTGCATTTTCTATTACTGAAATATTAACATTATTTTTTTCAAATATTTCACCATCAATACAAGTAATAAATTTATCTTCTGATTTTATATTTATTGTTTTACATTTTTTATATATGAAGTAATCCTTAAGCTCTTCATTATGTAAATGTTCGCCAGTCTTGTAAACTCCAATTAAATTAATTAACTTTAGTCTTGATACCTTTTTAATAATACATAAATCTATTAAACCGTCATTTATTTCTGCTAAAGGAGCCCCTTTATAGCCTCCTCCATATGTAATACCATTAGCTACAACACATAATAAAAATTCACCTTTAATTATTTCACTATTGTCTATAGTTATTTCTAAGCTACTAGTCATTTTATGAAGTAATGAATAGAAAACTGATAAAGTATATGCACCTTGTCCACTAACTAGTGGTAACTTTTTGAACTTATTCATATTCTCCGCCACTTTTGCATCAAAACCAATATTACAGAGATTAATTGCATAAGTATCATTTATCTTTATTAAATCAATTTTATTAGATGAAAAAGTAAGCTGCTTATCTATATCATAAAATCCTATAGATTGTTCAAAATTATTTATAAAATCATTACCTGTTCCATATGGAATAACTGAAACACTTGCATTATTGTATCCTATTAGGCCGTTTATTACCTCATTTAATGTACCATCTCCACCACAGGCATAAATCCTTATATTTTCATTCTTTTCTTTATTACAAATAGATTTAGTATATTCTTCTGCATCATTTCTTCCCTTAGTAATATATATATTATATTCCTCTTCAGAATCTTTAAAAGCAGTTTTTATTTGATTTGTTACCTCTTTAGAAACATCAGATTTACCTGCCTTTGGATTTATTATAAAGTAATGTTTAAATTTTGCCATAAAAACTACCTTTCTTAATTTCTATTATTTAAAATAAGTATACTATATTAGTTGTATTTTAGCATTAATAATATTATTAAGAAATAATAGCCATATCTATAATAATAACTTATAGATATAGCTTATTTGTAAATAGTATTTTAATTATAAGTAAATATTTAGGTTTGCATTTGACAACATTAATTTAATTCTATTTTCTTGATTTATTTTAGATTGTGAAGGATCATAGTCTATTACAACAATATTAGCATTTGGATGTTTGTCCATAATTTTTCTAATTGCACCTCTTCCTACAATGTGGTTTGGTAAACATCCAAAAGGTTCTGCACAAATTATATTATTTGCTCCTTGTTTTATTAATTCGATCATATTACTAACAAGTAGCCAACCTTCACCCATTTTAACTCCATAACCAATATACTCATCTGCCATTTTTCTTACCTTTTCAAAGCTTTCAGGTGCATCAAATTTAGAATGACTTTGTATTATATTATTAATTTTACTTTGTTGTCTTAGAATAAATTTATATGCATATTTAGATATTATTGCTTTAAACTTACTTTTGTTATATAGCTTATTATCTACAATTGAATTTATTAAACAATAGTTTATAAAGTCCAATAAACCTGATTGAACAACTTCAGCATTTTCATTAATTAGAAATTCTTCAAGATGATTATTCCCCATTCTTGAATATTTCATATATATTTCACCAACAATACCTACTTTAATTTTTTCGGTTTTATTAATTGAAATTTCGTTGAATGAATTTACAATATGCTTTGCTATTTTGCTTACTTTAAAACAATTTGTAATAGTTAAGCTATCATTTAAATATCTTATTTCTTTATCTAAAACCATATCTGTTTCATTTTTATTTACTTCATACGGTTTAACCTTATTATATAAATACATAATTAAATCGCTGTATAATATCCCATAAAGAGCCTTAATTATTAATGTGGGACTTAATTTTAGACCTGGATGATTTTCAATTCCAGAAACACTTAGCCCAATGGCTGGAACATCCTTAAAACCACTATTCTCTAATGCCTTTCGTATTAGGTGGATATAATTAGAAGCTCTACAACCTCCACCTGTTTGTGTCATTAACACAGCAGTTTTATTTAAATCATATTTACCACTTTTTAATGCAGAAATAAATTGGCCTATAACTATCATAGCAGGATAACAAATATCATTATTTGCATATCTTAATCCCTCTTCAATTATATCATCTACATCATTTTCTAAAAATTCGATATTAAACCCATTATCTTTTAACATCTTATCTAAAACCTTAAAATGTATAGGTAACATATTAGGTACTAATATCTTATAATCTCTCTTCATTTCTTTAGTAAAGACTTTATAATCGTAACTCATTTTAGTTCCCCTTCTTAATAGCCTCAACCATACTTCTAATTCTGATTTTAGCTGCCCCTAAATTATTAGTTTCATCAATTTTTAGTTGTGTGTATATCTTACCTTTTTCTTCTAATATTCTCCTAACTTCATCAGCTGTTATTGCATCAGTTCCACAGCCAAATGAAACTAATTGAACTAATTGCATATCTGTATTAGTACTAACATACTCAGCTGCGTTAAATAATCTTGCTTGATACGTCCATTGATTTAACACCTTTATTTCTGATGGCTTATAGTTATAAGGAATACTGTCTTCAGTTATTATCACTAAATTTAAAGAATTCATCATTTTATTTATGCCATGATTAATTTCTTTATCTATATGATAAGGCCTACCAGCTAAAACTATTGTTAATAAATCATTTTGTTTAGCATATTCTATAGCTTCCTTACCTTTCAAAATTATATCTTCTTTAAAATTCTTATATTCATTAATTCCTTTTACAAGGGCATTTCTAACTTCCTTCTTAGTTATCCATGTAAAAGTTGATTTAAGGCTATTATATAAATTAGCACTGGTACTTTTAATTGAATTCAAATCTAAATAAGGATATAGAAAATTAACATTTTTTAATAAGGCTATATTATTTTTTAAAACCTCTGGATAATAAGCAACTACTGGACAGTTAAAATTATTATCTGAAATACCTTCATCAAAATTAAAGGTCATACATGGATAAAAAATATTCTTTACTCCTTTATCCAATAAATTTTCTATATGCCCATGAGAAATCTTTGCTGGATAACAAGCTGTATCTGAAGGTATAGTATGTTGCCCTTTTAAATATAAACCTTTAGTTGAATGATCTGATAAAACAACCTTAATACCTAACTCATTAAAGAATGTTACGAATACTGGTAAGTTCTCATACATATTTAGTACCATAGGAATACCTATTACACCTTTTTCGCCATGATTGTTCTCATACTCCATTATTTTATTATATTTATACTCATACAAATCAGGATTTGAATTTTTATTATTTCTTCCCAAAGGTCTAGAACATCTGTTACCTGAAATAAATTTCTTTTCTCCACTAAATTGATTAATAGTTAAATTGCAATTATTAGTGCATAAACCACATTTTGAAGCTCTAGATTTATGAGTAAAAGTTTTTAGATTATTAAGATCAATAATTTGAGATTCATTCTTTTTATTTTTCTTAGCATAAATTGCAGCTCCATAAGCACCCATTAAACCAGAAATATTAGATCTAATAACATTTTGATTTAACTCTTTTTCCAAACTTCTTAGTATAGCGTCATTGCACAAAGTGCCGCCTTGTACTATTATATTTTTGCCCAGGTTATTTTTTCTAATAACCTTATATAATGCATTTTTAACTACACTTATTGATAATCCAGCAGATACATCATTAATAGATGCACCATCTCTTTGCGCTTGCTTAACAGATGAATTCATAAATACAGTACATCTTGATCCTAAGTCTGCAGGATGCTTAGAATATAAACCAAGCTTAGAGAAGGTTTCTACATCATATCCCATAGCCTTAGCAAAAGTTTCTATAAAAGATCCGCATCCTGAAGAACAAGCTTCGTTCAGTATAATACTTTTTATTGAATCATTTTCTATTTCAAAGCATTTTATATCTTGTCCACCAATATCTAAAATAAAATCTACATTTGGATTAAATTTCTTTGCCGCAATAAAGTGAGCTAGTGTCTCAACAATCCCGTAATCTACACCAAAAGCTTTTTTTAATAGTTCCTCTCCATATCCAGTTACAGCGCTTGATTTTATCTTTATGTTTTCACCATATTTATTATATATATCTAGCAATTCTCTTTTTACCACTTCAACAGGATTACCTTCATTATGTCCATAATATTGATGTAAAATTTGTAATTCATCATCTATAAGAACTAGCTTAGTAGTTGTACTCCCTGCATCTATGCCTAAATACACGTTTCCTTTATAATCTTCAATATTTTTAATTGTCACTTTCGCTTTGTTATGCCTATCTAAAAAACTAATATATTCCTCCTCAGTGGTAAAAAGAGGTGGAATTTCTTTTTTAACTTCTCTGCTCTTACTATTACAATTAGTAATTTTATTAATTAATTCTTCATATGTATATGTAACTTTCTCATTATTAGAAAATATAGCAGCTCCTTTAGCTACAAAAACTTCTGCATCTTTTGCATCTATGTTTTGACTTAAATTAAGTTTTTTTGAAAACATTTCTCTTAAGCCCTTATAAAAATGCAAAGGTCCTCCTAAAAATAGAACTTTACCTTCTATCATTCTTCCTTGAGCAAGACCACCAATTGTTTGATTAATAACAGCTTCATATATGCTAGCAGCTATATCAGCTTTATTTGCACCTTGATTTAATAAAGGTTGTATATCTGATTTAGCAAAAACACCACATCTCGATGCTATAGGATATATATTTTTATGCTGGAAACTCAATCTATCTAATTCTTCAACTGAAATCCCCATTAGGCTAGCCATCTGGTCAATAAAAGCTCCAGTTCCTCCTGCACAACTAGAATTCATTCTTTCTTCCAAGCCATTAGTTAAATATATAATTTTAGCATCCTCTCCGCCTAATTCTATAACTACATCTATGTCATTAAAGAGTTTTTTTACACCAATAGTTGTTGCAAAAACTTCTTGAACAAAGGAAATACTAGAATCAATGGATACCCCATAGCCAGATGATCCAGTAATAGCTACTTTTACTTTATAACCTTCAAGTATATTTTTAACATTTTCTATTTCTTCTATTATTGTTTCTTTTACTTTTGTTAAATGTCTTCTATAACTTTTATAAATAACGTTATTACTATCATCTAATATTACTAATTTTACTGTTGTTGAACCTGCATCTATACCAAGTTTATATATCAATTAAATTACCTCCAAGCCCCTAAAAAATCAAAAATAATGTTTAATTTTACATTCTAAATTATATGTTGGTAGACTTTAATTATTTTAAATTTAAACATAAATACAATTAAGATGAGACAATATATATTATTGCCTCACCTTAACAATTACTTCATTTTTATTTATATATATTTAAAAATAAACTTAATCATTAAATCCTTTTGGATTATTCTTATGCCATTTCCATGCTGATGCAATAATATCCTCTACATTTGTAAATTCTGCTTCCCATCTTAAAATCTCTCTAGCTTTTTCTGCAGATGCAATTAATCTAGCTGGATCTCCAGCTCTTCTTTCACAAACTTTAGCAGGTATTTCATGACCAGTTACTTTTCTTGCTGCATCTATCATTTCTTTAACAGAGAAACCACTTCCATTACCTAAATTGAATATGTTGCTTTTATCTTCTTTTCTTAAATATTCAATTGCTTTAATATGGGCATTAGCTAAATCTACAACGTGAATATAATCTCTAATGCATGTACCATCTTCTGTATCATAGTCTTCACCAAAAATAGATATAAATTCCCTTTTTCCAAGTGGAACTTGAAGTATTAAAGGAATTAAATGAGTTTCAGGACTATGATCTTCTCCTATATTACCACTTTCATGTGCTCCAGCAACATTAAAGTATCTAAGAGAAACATACTTTACATTATGAGCTATATCAGCCCACTTCATCATTTTTTCCATAGCTAATTTAGTTTCTCCATAAGCATTAGTTGGTTCTGTTTTATCTGTTTCTACTATTGGCATTTTTGTAGCTTCTCCATAAGTTGCTGCTGTTGAAGAAAATACTATTCTTTTAACATCATTTTTCACCATAACTTTTAATAAAACTTCTGTACCATGTACGTTATTATTATAATATTTTAAAGGATTAGTCATACTTTCTCCTACTAATGAATTAGCAGCAAAATGTATAACTTCTTTAATTTTATTTTCTTTAAATACCTTGTCTAATTCTTCTTCATTCCTAATATCTACTTTATAAAATTTTGCCTTAGAGTGAACTGCTTCTATATGTCCTGTTTCTAGATTATCTACGACAACTACGTCTTCCCCCTTATCAATTAATTGATAAACTGCATGGCTGCCGATATATCCTGCACCACCACATACTAATATCATTACTTAATACCTCCAAAATCCATCTTACAATTAATACAAATTTAATTTTTATATAATGCTATCATAACATTTACTTATATTGTAACCTTATTTTTTAATAACATCAAAGATTTATTAAAATAAAGAAGCCATATTATATATAGCCTCTTTATAAAAGTTAATTAGGAATTACTTGCTTGTTCAAATTGGCTATTATAAAGACTAGCATAGAACCCATTCTTACTTAATAATTCATTATGGTTTCCTTGTTCTACTATATCTCCATCCTTCATAACTAATATTAAATCAGCATCTTTAATAGTAGATAATCTATGAGCTATTATAAAGCTAGTTCTTCCCTTCATTAAATTATCCATAGCCTTTTGAATTAATACTTCAGTTCTAGTATCAACTGAACTTGTTGCTTCATCTAAAATTAGAATCTTAGGATCTGCTAATATGGCACGAGCAATAGTTAATAATTGTTTTTGTCCTTGAGATACATTGCTTGCATCTTCATTTAGTTCCATATTATATCCATCAGGTAATGTCTTAACAAAATGATGTACATGTGCTGCTTTTGCTGCATTAATTACATCTTCATCGCTTGCATTTAAATTACCATAACGAATATTTTCCATTATAGATCCATTAAATAACCATGTATCTTGAAGAACCATTCCAAATGCTTTTCTTAAATCACTTCTCTTAAATTCATTGATATTATAATCATCTACTAAGATTTCTCCTGAATTTAATTCATAGAATCTCATTAATAATTTTACTATAGTTGTTTTACCTGCACCTGTAGGACCAACAATTGCTATTCTTTGTCCTGGCTTTATATTACTAGAAAAATCATTAATTATAATCTTATCTTCATTATATCCAAAGTGAACATTTTTAAATGTTACTTCACCCTTTAATTCTTCTATATCTATAGGACTTGAATTAATATCAGATTCTTCTTCCTCATCAAGGAATTCAAAAACTCTTTCTGCTGCTGCTGCAGTTGATTGTAATACATTCGCAATTTGTGCAGCTTGAGCTATAGGTTGGTTAAATGATCTAATATATTGAATGAAAGATTGAATATCTCCAACTTCTATTGACTTCTTAGCTGCTAGATATCCTCCTAATATAGTAACAATAACATAACCTATATTTCCTATAAAAGTCATTATAGGCATCATCATTCCTGATAAGAATTGTGATTTCCAAGCAGAATTATATAGAGTATCATTTAATTCATTAAACTCTTCAACAGATTTTTCTTCACCATTGAAAGCTTTAACTATAGTATGACCACTATATATTTCTTCAACATGTCCATTTACATGACCTAAATAAGATTGTTGTTCTTTAAAATACTTTTGAGATTTTTTAACTACAACTGATATTAATAGTCCTGATAATGGAACAACAATTATAGCTGCTAAGGTCATAGTTACACTTATAGATAACATCATTATAAGAACACCAATCAAAGTTGTAATAGATGTAAATATTTGAGATAAACTTTGATTTAATGTATTACTTACAGTATCAACATCATTAGTCACTCTTGATAAAACCTCACCATGTGTCATCTTATCAAAATATTTTAATGGCATTTTATTTATTTTTAATGAAATTTCTTTTCTAAGATTATAAGAAACCTTTTGTGCAACTCCTGACATTATAAAATTTTGTATAAATGAGAATGCTGCACTAATTACATATAATACTATAAGTATTACAATTAAATTTCCTATATAAGTAAAGTCTATTCCAGTTCCGCTTCCAGAAATCTTACTTACTAATCCTTCAAATAATTTAGTAGTTGCTTTACCTAAAACTTTTGGACCAATTATTGAAAAGGCAGCACTACCGACAGCAAATATTAAAACAATAACAATTGCTAATCTAAATGGCTTTAAATAATCTAGTAGTTTCTTTAAAGTTCCTTTGAAATCCTTAGCCTTTGCACCACCTAAATGCATTCCACCCATAGGTCCACCGAAACCACCATGTCTTTTATTATCTACTTTATTACTCATGACATTAGTTCCTCCTTTGAAAGTTGTGATAAGGCTATTTGATTATATACTTCACAGTTTTTTAATAGTTCTTTATGTGTTCCTATTCCAACAACATTGCCTTCATCTAAAACTATGATTTGATTAGCATCTTTAATAGTACTAATTCTTTGCGCTACTATTATCATAGTTGCATCCTTAATATTATCTTTGATTGCCTTTCTTAAAGCTGCATCTGTCTTAAAGTCTAGTGCTGAGAAACTATCATCAAATATATATACTTCTGGTTTTTTAACTAAAGCTCTTGCAATAGATAATCTTTGCTTTTGACCACCAGAAACATTTGTACCACCTTGAGATATTTCTGTATCATACTTTTCTGGCTTATTTTCAATAAATTCTAATGCTTGAGCTATCTTTGAAGCTTCTTCAACATCTTCAAGTGTAGCATTAGGAACTCCATATTTTAAATTACTTTCAATTGTTCCTGAGAAAAGAACTCCTTTTTGAGGAATATATCCAAGTTTATCCCTTAATTCCTTTTGATCTACATCCCTAATATCAACTCCATCAACTAATATCTCGCCCTTAGTTACATCATAGAATCTTGGAATTAAATTTATTAACGTAGATTTACCACTACCTGTACTACCTATAATAGCAGTAGTTTCTCCTGGTCTTGCAGTGAAGCTTATATCATTTAGAATATAATCTTCAGCACCTGGATACTTGAAACTTACATTTCTATATTCAACAACACCTTTTTCTTCTTTTCTAAATCTCTTCTTTTCCTTCTTATCTTTAATAGATAATTCTGTATCTAAAACTTCACTAATACGTTGTGCTGAAACAGAAGCACGTGGTAACATTATTGAAATCATTGAAATCATAAGGAATGACATTATAATTTGCATTGCATATTGCATAAACGCCATCATATCTCCAACTTGCATATTACCCATATCAACTTGATGAGAGCCTATCCATACTATAAGTAAAGTTAATCCATTCATTATTAACATCATAGCAGGCATCATTGAAGCCATTAATCTATTAACAAATAAATTAGTTTTAGTTAAATCATTATTAGCTTTATCAAATCTTTCTTCTTCATGCTTTTCAGTACTGAAAGCTCTGATTACAAGCATTCCTGTTAAACTTTCCCTTGTAACTAAATTTAATTTATCAATAAGCTTTTGTACTGATTTAAATTTAGGCATTGCAAAACTAAATAGAACAGCAACTAATATAGATATTAATATAACGCCAAGAGCTATTGTCCAAGTCATATTAGTATTAGTCTTTAGAACTTTAAGAATACCACCTATTCCCAATATCGGAGCATAGAATACTATTCTAAAAAGCATAACCAAAAGCATTTGTATTTGTTGTATATCATTAGTACTACGTGTAATTAATGAAGCAGTTGAAAACTTATCAAATTCAGTGTTTGAGAAGCTAGTTACCTTCTTAAACACATCTCCTCTTAATGATTTACTTACTCCAGCTGCTATTCTAGCTGATAACAATCCAACTATTACTGCTGCAGTCATACTAATTAATGCTATACTTAGCATCTTAATACCTGCTAAGATAATATACTTAGTTTGAAGTGAATCTACATTAATTCCTATTGTTGTATATTCATTCTTTACATATGAAACAGAGCCTTGTTGAATAATGCTATCTTGCATTCCATTAAATTTATCATTAATACCATCTACTATTTCATTTAGCTTATCTTTAGGTAAGCTTCTAAATAACATAAATGGGTCTTTAATTTCTTGCATACCTGGCATTTGAGGTATACTCTCATTCATAAAGCTTCCTTTTAATTCTTCATCAAAGGTTCCAGTATTAATTCCATAAACTATTACTTCAGGTTTTGCAAAAATATCTTTCATTTTCGCTATATCATCTTTATTTTTTGTATTAAGTTTATATAATTCCTCTTCCTCTAATAAAGGATACTTTGATAAATAATCTTCTTTTTCTTTAGTTTCTAGATTATTTATATTTAATAAAGTATAATTTTCTTTAACAAAGTTTGAATCTTCTTCTTTCATAAATAAAAACAGATTATCCATTTCTGTTTTTCTAATTACTTCAGGAACTGAATTTTCAATCCCACCTTGCTGAATACCAACATTAACAATGTTAGACATGTAATCTGGTAAAGATAGTTCACTAATTGCTTGAACAAACAGCAAAACAATAACAGCAAAGATAGAGACTAAAAAGGGTTTTAAGTATCTTGTTAACTTTATCATATAATCTTCGTCTCCTCTCATTTATGCTTTTAAATTAATATGACTATATTAATTATATTTTTATAACTATTATATGTCAATAACAATTATAGTTGTATAACTAAAAAAAATAGTTTATAATTAAAATATACTTAATAAGGAGGATAAAATGGATAAAACTAATATGGAAGACTTAACTAACAACTTACTAAATTTAATATTCCACGTTCATGATAAAGTATTCAGTCATAATGAAATGATTAAAAATAGTTTTATACCACCCTCTCATATGAAGCTACTTTTTCATCTTTCGATGAAAAAATCGACTTCTGTTTCAAGTGCTGCGAAATGCTTAGATATATCAAAACCAAATATGACACCTATTATAGATAAATTAATTAGTGAAGGACTAGTTCATAGATATACAGATCCAGAAGACAGAAGAAAATTAAAGATTGAACTTACTGATAAGGCTTATAAATTTTTAGAAGAAAAGAAGATTGAAATGAAAAGTAGCCTTTCAGCTAAAATAGCTTCATTAGAAGAGGATGACTTAATAAAACTTGATTATTATATTACTGAAATGAATAAAATAATATTAAAAATAAAATAGGTAAATGAGTATTTAATACTCATTTACCTATTTTATTTATTTTATTGATATAACATCATATCCTGCTTCATCAATAACTGAAGTTATTTCATTATCATTTGCATCTGTATCTACAATAGCATTTTTATTTTCTAAGCTAACTTCAATAACCTTAGTATCCTTTAGTTCTTCTAGCGCTTCCTTAACATGAGCAACACAATGCCCGCAACTCATACCTTCTATATTAATAGTCTTTTTCATAATATCACCTCCTAATTTATCTACTTATAACCTTATCTAATATTTTCATTATTTCTGTTATTTTTTCATCCCCATCGCCATTTATACAAGCGTCTTTAACACAGTGAGATAAGTGATTTTCTAAAATAATTAAATTTGATTTTTTTAATAAAGATTGAGCTGCAAATATTTGGTTAGAAATATCTATACAATATCTATCTTCCTCAATCATTTTTATTATCCCCTCTATTTGCCCCCTAGCTGTCTTTAAAGATTGCAATGCCTTTTTTCTTTCATCGTTCATTTTTACCTCCCCCACCCTCTAGGGGTGTCTATATATAATTATAATATCATTAATATTATTGTCAATATCTATAAACATATTATACTATTTTAAGATTCTTATATGAATAATATCTTTTCATCTGATAACAATATTAAAGAAATAAAGTATAGTAAAATCTTTTATAATAACTTAATATATATTATAAGAAAGAGGTGAAAAGAATGGATTACTTATTTAAATTAAAAGAACATAATACTAGCTTTAAAACTGAACTTATAGCTGCCTTAACATCTTTCTTTGCAGCAGTATATATAATTATAGTAAACGCAAGTATATTAAGCGATAGTGGAATAAGCGAAGAGCCACTTATAATCGCTACTGTATTAGCTTCTTTTATAGGATGTCTATTAACTGCTTTTATAAGTAATACTCCATTAATAGTTATGCCTGGAATGGGAATTAATGCCCTATTTACTTATACTATAATTTTAACAATGAATTTAACTTTTAATGAAGCTTTAGCAAGTGTAGTAGTTTCAGGAATACTTTTTTTAGTTGTATCTATAACATCTTTATCTAAAACTTTAGATAAAGCTATTCCTAGTTCACTTAAGGAATCTATTACCATTGGTATAGGTCTTTTTATTACTTTTTTAGGGCTTCAAAAAGGTGGCCTTATTATTTCAGATCAAACTACTATGGTAAAAATTGCGGATCTATCAAATCCAAGAATTCTATTCTTTTTATTCATGTTAATATTAACGATAATTCTATTTGCTAAAAATATAAAAGGTAGCTTCTTGATTAGTATTATAATCGGATCTTTAATAGGTATTATTTTTAATTTTGTTGATATAACGAACTTGAATTTCTCATTACCAAACTTTAATACTTATAAGGAAATTTTCTTTAATATAAACTTAGGTGCCTTATTTACTACCAAGTTTTGGATAGCTACATTTTCCTTAACTTTAGTTATAGTATTTGAGAATTTAGGGTTGCTACACGGACAGGTATCTGGCCTACTTAAATCACCTGAAAAGCAAAATAAAGCTTTAACTGCAATAGCTATATCTAATATTGCCTGTGGATTATTAGGTACTAGCCCATCAGTATCTACTGTAGAAGGAACTGCTGGAATAGCAGAAGGTGGAAAAACTGGGTTAACATCATTAATTTGCTCAATTCTTATATTAATATCTTTATTGTTCATTCCATTTATCAATATAATTCCAAATGAAGCAATAGCTCCTATACTAATTATTATTGGTAGTCTTATGATTAAAGGAATAACTAATATTAACTTTGAAGATATTTCGGAAGCAATACCATGTTTTTTAACTATTATCTTAGTGCCTTTTACTTTTAGTATCATAGATGGAATGGCCTTCGGATTTATTTCATATACTTTAATAAAACTATTTACTAATAAAAGAAAAGAACTTTCCTTTGTAATGTATATTATCTCTTTTGTGTTCTTATTATATTTAGTATTAAACTCAATATAAGGGTTCTATAGTCACACAAATATATTCTTTTAAACTAGAGGTAAAATTAATACAATTTAAAATATAAAAACCTCCTATTTAAAAATAGGAGGTTTCTTAACAAACTAAAAAAACTCTCAAAGTATTTTTTATCAACTTATTTTGGTGATTTTGAGCAAATTACTAAGATAAATAGCTCATTGTTAATTACTAACTTTAACTGTATTTGTCATCTCTTTATCTTTTAAATCACTTATAAAATCATATATCATTATGGCGGTTATACCCCAAATATTATATTCTTTATATTTATAAAATAATGATTTATATACACCATTTTTAAACTTATAATTCTTACCACCATTTATTCTTTCATAAGGAAAGTTTTTATTTCTTTTTACTACTATTTCACTATCTATTATTAGCGGTTCATTATTAAAAAAATATTCCAAAGGAACAAAAAATACGTGATCTACTTCATCTTTACTTATTCTTATATTATCAATATTTTTTATATAACCTAAAAATGGGTGTATTAATAAATTATAATGAGTAGTTAAAATATTAAGTGGTGATATTATTTTAAAATCACCTTCATTTAATCCAATTTCTTCACAAGTTTCTCTAATAGCAGTTTCATCTGGTGTTTCACCATCTTCTATTTTTCCACCAGGAAATGATATATCTCCTGGCTGACTCCTCATCTTTTTTGATCTCATCTCGAACAAAACATTTGTTTCACCATCAATATCTGCAAGTAAAATAACTACAGACGATCTCTTCATATGTTTCCAACCATTTATATAAGCTGAATTATTATTATATTTATTCACTATTTCACTTAGCATATCAAACCTCTTTTTTATAGTAAATGAAGCTGTCCTAAGACAGCCCCACTTTGAATCTAATAATTAAAATGTACAAATATTGACGTAATTTATACTAAACTAATAATAACATACTAGCTTAAAAATAATAGCATTAAATCACTTAGAGTACATACTTTATAGCTTAACTTTGATACATCCTAAATTATTTAACTATCTTATCAATAATTTCTACTCGTTCATCCCCTAAATAAGGATATAATTTTAAAGATATATTTCCATCTTTATAAACTCTTTCCCCATTAGCTTCAACAATTTTCTTCACCCTTGTTTCTAGTTCTTCGTAGCTAATTAAAAATTCTAAATAATTATCTACTAAGTCTTTTAAGCAAGTTGCTAGTTCCTTAGGATTTTTATATACTGATCTCATATTTTTCTCCTTATGTTCTAATATAATTACAACATTATTATAATAGGAAATCTGAGTTTTTACCAGTATATTTTATGCTCCTTTATTTAAAAAACTATATTGAGCTTTATATAATTTATAATAATAACCTTTTAGATTTAAAAGTTCTTCATGAGTACCTTCTTCAGTTATTTCTCCGTTATCAATTACTATTATTTTATCACAATCTCTTATAGTTGATAATCTATGGGCAATTACAAAGGATGTTCTATTAGATAATAGTTTTTCAATACCTTTTTGAACTATAATTTCAGTTTGAGTATCAATATTTGAAGTTGCTTCATCTAATATTAATATTCTTGGATTTGCAAGTAAAGCTCTTGCAAATGATAATAGCTGCCTTTGCCCTAAAGAAAGCCTAGTTCCTCTTTCATTTACCATAGTATCATATCCATTTTCTAAGGATATTATAAACTCATGCGCATTAACGGCTTTTGCTGCTTCAATTATCTCTTCATCAGTAGCATCAAGTTTTCCATATCTAATATTTTCTTTAATACTAGCTGAAAATAAGAAGGTATCTTGTAACATTATTCCCATTTGACTTCTTAAGGATGCCAAGTTATAATCAAGCACATTCTTATTATCTATTAATATTTCGCCACTATTCGGATTGTAAAATCTACTAATTAACGAAACTATAGTTGTTTTACCTGCGCCAGTTTCACCTACTAATGCTATTTTTTCTCCTTCTTTAACTTTAAAACTAACATCTTTAAGAACTAAATCTGTATTATTCTCACCATAAGAAAAAGATACATTTTTGAATTCAACCTCACCCTCTATTTCACCAATATCTTCTTTGTTAAAGTCATCTTTAATAAAGGGTTCTACATCTAAGATTTCAAATATTCTATCTGCTGCAGATAAATTTGTAATAAGCGTATTATAGAAATTAGATAAATTCATTATAGGTCTCCAGAACATACCAATGTACAATGAGAAAGCTAATAATGTACCTATTTCCAAAGTTCCACTTCTAATTAAGGTATATCCTACATAGAATACTACGATTGTCCCTATTCCCCAAGATAATTCAACTATCGGCCAGATAAAATCATTTACTCTTACAGCAGCTATAAAGCTTTTCAAATGATCCCATACCAAATCTTTGAATTTATTATTAGTATCATTTTCTTTTGCATAAGATTGAACTACTTTTATACCCGATATATCTTCATGAGTATAGCCATTTAAAATTGATCTTTTGCTTCTATATTCAGACCATTTTTTCCTTGAATTTACTTCTATTATAAACATACCAATGGCTAGTATTGGTAGTAATAATATACAAGCGATTGCTAGTTTAAAGTTTAATATTAGCATAAAAATAATTACTGATATTAAATTTACTACTTCTGGTATTAATGATTGAATACTTTGATCAAAGAGGTTTTTTAAAGAATTTACATCCCCAATAACCCTAGCTAATATTTTCCCTACTGGTCTACTATCAAAAAAACTAAAAGGTAGTTTTTGAACATGAGTATATAGTTCCATTCTTATATTAACTAATATATTATTAGTTATATAACTTACTACCTTCCACTTAATCTTTGAAAATACTAAAGTTAATATATTTATAATTACTAAAAATAATCCTATATATACTAAACCTTTTATATCGTTGTTCTTTATATTATTATCAATTGCTATTTTCATTAAATAAGGATTTAAATTATTAGAAATAGTTATTAGTCCCATAAGTATAATAGATATTATAGCTTCCTTTTTATAATCCTTTAAATAATGAAATAGCCTAAATACAATTTCTTTTTTGCTTCTAATCATTTCCTTCTCTTTAGGCATATTTATATAACCTCCAAATTACTAAAATCCTTAAATTGCTCCTTATATACATTGTAGTAATGATTCTTCATATTTAATAACTCGTCATGTGTACCCTTTTCAACTATTTCACCATTCTTCATAAATACTATTAAATCTGCATTTTTAACTGCCGAAATTCTATGAGCTACTAGAATAGTTGTTTTGCCCTTCTTAATTTTATTAAGATTCTTTAATAATTCATGTTCTGTTTCCATATCTAATGCTGAAGTTGAATCATCTAATATAAGTATTGGTGCATTTCTAATTATTGCTCTTGCAATAGATATTCTTTGTTTTTGTCCACCAGAAAGTCCAACACCTCTTTCACCAATTTCAGTATTAAATCCATTTTCAAATTCTTCAATAAAGTCTAAAGAGCAGGATTTTTCTGCACCTTCTTTTATCTCATCCATAGTAGCGTCAGCCTTTCCAAATTTAAGATTATTTTCTACTGTATCTGAAAATAGAAAAGTATCTTGTTGCACTACTGACATGTTACTTCTTAGAGATTTTAAATTTATTTTTTTAACATCAATTCCATTAATTTTCACATCCCCTGATGTAGAATCATAATATCTCCCGATTAATGATAATAGAGTAGTTTTTCCTGATCCTGTTTGTCCCATTATTGCAACTGTTGAACCTGCTTTAATATTTAAATTAATATTTTTCAAAACATATTCATCATCATATCTAAAACTCACATTTTTAAATTCAATATCTCCAAGTATAGAATTCAGTTCTTTTCCACTTGTAGAATTAACTTTAGTAAATCTTTCAAGAATGTTATTAATCTTCATAGTAGAAGCCTTATTCTTTGAAAGGATGTCCATAAGCCAACCAATTTGTCTCATAGGCCAAATTAGGTTCCATATATATCCTGAGAACGCTACAAGGGTTCCAAGGGTGATTTCACCAATTAATACGAAGTAACCTCCTACTATTATCATTGCTATAAGTGTTATGTTTGTTAAAAACTCAATTTCTGGAAAACTTTTAGAAATAGTCTTAGCTTGTTTAATATTTAACTTATAATAATCCTTATTTAATGAATGAAATCTTTTTATTTCATAATTTTCTCTACTAAAAGCTTTAACTAATCTAACCCCTGAAATATTTTCTTGAGCACGAGTATTAATCTCTGCAATTTTATCACTTATTTCTTCATATCCATCATTCAATTTACTTTCTAATTTATAAGCTAAAAATCCTATTGGTGATAATATAAGTAAGCAAATTAAAGTTAATTTCCAATTTAAATAGAATAATATAACTGTACTAAAAGTAAAATATAGTATATTTTCTACAAACATTCTAAGTCCGAAGGATATAGTTTGCCATATATTCTCGATATCCTCTCCAATTCTTGACATTAACTCTCCAGTATTTGTCTTATCAAAGTAATCAAACTCAAAGCTTTGTATATGAGAAAATAACTCTGTTCTTATATTAAAGTGAACTTTTGCACTTATAAAATCATATAAAAACTCTTTTACATATCCAAAAATAGCTTTTAGCAAAGTTACTACTAAAAAGCCTAGTAATATAGTTGGTATAATTGAATATTCTTTATTTATTATTCCTCTATCAATTATTATTTTTTGTAACATTGGTGTTACTTGGTCAATTAATATAATAAATATCATAGAAATTGTCCCTATTATAAGCAATAACTTTTCCTTTAATAAGTATTTTAAAATCCTCTTCACCGCTCTCCCACCTTCCTAATAATAAAATACCATTTATTGTATATACATTATTATACAATTATATCTGTATATATAAAAGAAACTTTTTAATAAAAAAATGAATTGTATATAATCTAAACTCTTTATATATTACAATATACAATTCATTAACTAATTTTATACTATTTTATTCTTAAAATAGCTAATCCATTTTCCTTAAGCCATCTCTTTGATGTTTTAAAATCAGGTTGTAATTCATTTACTAAATCCCAAAAATAGCTAGAATGGTTCATATGTTTTAAATGACATAATTCATGTACTATAATATAGTCCATTACTTCTTCTGGCATTAATATTAATCTCCAATTTAGTCTTACTTCTCTTTTGCTATTACAGCTTCCCCATCTAGATTTCTGGCTTTTTATTAAAATTCTAGACGGAATCAAATTATTTTTATATGAAAGCATTTTTGTTCTAGCTAAAATAATTTCATTTGCCATTTCTATATACCACTTATAAATCAAATCATTTATATAATTAGACTCTAAGCTTTTAGATCTAATCGTAATAGAATCTACATTTAAAACTATTTTATCAATATTTGCTTCTTCAACTTTTTTTAAAAATTTCTTTCCTCTATAAATAATATAACTTTCATCGTTAAAATTGTTTTTCTCTATCTTATTTAAATTGCTTATTATCCAATTTTCTTTTTTTCTGATTATCTTCTCAATATACTCATCACTTACTCCATAAGGTGAATAAACAATGATTTCTTTATCTCCATTTAGTTTTATGGAAAGATTCTTTTTATTTTTATAGATTATTTTATAATGAATAATTTCATTCCTTAATCTTAAACTTTTTCTTATCATAAATTACTTTAATACCTTTTTATTGCTTGGTAAAAATACTATAAAAATTATAAATGCTAGCAATATTGAGAAGAATACAAATATGTACATTCCAAAATACCCATAACTTCCTTGTATAAAACTATAAATAGTTGGATATACGAAATTAGCTCCTCCAGTACTTAATACAGATAAAATTGAGAAGGACGTTGCTACTAATTCACTACTTATTATTTCTCTTAAATACTTAAATAAGAAACTTAAGTATAATCCATACATAACTCCATGTAACTGATCTCCTAAAACTACTAAAGCTACATTACCAGTTGACAATAGTAACACTTTTATTGCTGCAACGATTAAAGCTAAACTTAAACAAGTTTTACTATTAGCATTAATCAAGTATTTAGATACTATCATAAAGGAAAAGAACTCTACTACAACTCTTAAACTTATTGAGAAACTATATATTTGATTAGCTTTTTCTACATCCTTTATTAAATCTACTAAATATGAAGAGTAAGCAAAATCTAAGCCCATATAGCTACCAATGCCAAGAAAGATAACTATAATTAATAAAATTATAGTTTTATTCTTAAATAACTCTGTAATTTGGGCATTATTTTTTTCTTCCTTTATTTCAATATTATCTTTAAATTTAGTCGTTATTATGAATATCATTGTACAAATAATAACTATAGCAATTATATGAAGCATCCTAAATCCAAATTTACTTAAAATAAAACCTCCTAAAAATACAACCACTGCATATCCAATTGATCCCCATTTTCTTATATCAGAAAATTCAAGTTTGTTTTTTATAGATAATTCCTCTACATATATTTCAAATATTCCAGCAACAGACGCTAACATAGCGCCATAAATTGGAGCATAAAAAATTGCTAAATCCTTGTTAATAAACATTAACCCAACTATTGATATAAGGACTCCTGTTAAGTACGTTATAATAAATTTATTTTTATTCTTTACCTTTGAAAATCTATTAGATAAAATTGGTTGAGCTATTATAGTAAATAAAGCCCCTACTGATACGACTCTTCCTACCTCACTTAAACTAAGACCAATTTCTTGATTTAAATACGGAAAATAAAATGTAGTTAATATACTAAAAACTCCAAAAATCAAGAAGGTAGTCATATTATAATATTTTTTCATTTACTGCCTCCACAAACTATATTTACTATATATTATAATAATTTTTAAAAATATAAAAGGCTATCTTTAAAAGATAGCCTAATTATTCTTATTATTTAGTGCTCCATAATCCATGTAGGTTACAGTATTCTCTAACTCTATCAACTTCTCCATCAACCTTGAATGTAGCAACTGGCTTTACACCTGAAGTTAAGTTTTTTCTTAAAACTTGTCCATCCTTTGTGATTACTTCAACCCATTGAATGAAGTGTTCATCTAACATTGGATGTTCTACTTCTCCAACTTTAACTACTAGCTCACCATCTTTTTCTTCAGCAACTGGAATATGTTTTTCAACAGCTGCATCAACAGTGTTCTCTTCTAATAATGTCATTGGTTGTCCACAACATACTAGTGTACCACCACCAACATTTAAAACCTCAACGATATTTCCACAAACGTCACATTTGTATACTTGTAAATTTTTTACCATAAAAAATCACTCCTTCATAATAATTATTTTCTATATTTATATTCTACTACTATTATCCTGACTTTACAAATAATTCTTATAGTCGTAAAGCTTCTTCTGCTAAATTTCTCACATAATTGTACTCATTTACTTCAAAATACTCAAAATATATATCTATTTTTAATATTTTTATCAAATTATTAAGGTTACTTAATAATATTTCAGTTCTACTATTCACTTCAATGTCCTTACCATTAAAGTAATTTACTATATTCATATTAGATACATAAATATCAATAGTATCAGCATCTTTGTTTTTTAATATCTCTGTTATTCCATGAACTAAACCATATATATGAGCTTCTACGCATGTTCCCTTACCTACATTCTTAGAAAAGGAAACCTCAATCCCCTCATTATTTAATATAACACCACCTATACCTATATTACTTTGAAAGTTTCTAGTATCATTACATTTGCCAGTAACATAAAGACTATACTTCATAAATCCTCCAAACTTATAGTTTTAATATAATGTTATTCCTTTACATGTAATATTATTCTAAAATCAATTAATTAGTATATTTCATTTTCTTAAATTTAAATATATACTTATGTAATAATAAGAAATTATGGGAGGTAACGTATGAATTTATTTAGAAAAAATGATTCCATATCATTAGTTTCATGTTCTAATGGACTCGATATAAGTATGAGGGATAAAATCAATGAATTAAAATATATATTAAAGCAATTGAATTTAAATGTTTTTGAATCAGAAGCTCTATATAAAGATGAAAATAATAAAACATTCAGCGGAGCTATAAGAGGAAAAGAACTAATGAAGTTTTATAATGATAATGAGATAAAGGCAATTTTTGATTTATCAGGTGGTGACCTATGTAATGAAGTTATAAGACATTTAGATTTTTCTCAAATAAAGAAAGCTAATAAACCATTTTTTGGCTATAGCGACTTAACAGTAATTTTAAATGCACTGTATTCTAAAACTAATAATGTAAATTATAACTATCAATTAAGAAACTTAGTTAGAGAAGATAGTATTAACCAAATAAAAAATTTTAATAATACGTTTTTATTAAATAAAGATAATAGCTTATTTGACTTTAATTATGAATGGATTCAAGGTAGTTATATGGATGGGACTGTAGTTGGCGGAAATATTCGTTGTATGCTAAAACTTGCTGGGACTGAATATATGCCTAGTTTTGATAACAAGATTCTCTTTTTAGAAGCTTTAAGTGGTGACGCAAATAAAATTTCAACCTTCATTGAGCAGTATATACAAATAGGAGCATTCAATAATTTAAATGGTCTTATATTAGGTCACTTTACAGAATATGAAAGCGCTAATTCCACTCCATCAATCGAGGATCTTATTTTAAGTAAATTAAGTAATGATAAAATTCCAATTATTAAAACTAATGAGTTAGGTCACTCTGCAAATTCTAAAGCAATAGCCTTGGGTAGTAATATACATTTATTTAGCTAAGATATGCCTTTATTGAAATAATTTTAGTTAACGTATATAATTTAAATTATAATAAACGCCTGTTTATTGTAAACTAATTTGTAGAGGTGACGATTATGTTAAAAGAAGAATTAAAAAAAAGTGAAATAGCTGCTATGAAAGCTAGAGATAAACAAACTGTAAGTGTTTTAAGATTAGTTAATGCTGAAATTAAATCTTATGAAGTTAATGAAAGAAAAGATATTACTGATGAAGGTGTAATAAAGATAATCGAAAAACAAATAAAGCAATTAAAAGAAGCACTTGAATATGCAATAAAGCTTAATGATGAAGCTAAAGTAGAAGAAGGTAACTTTGCAATAAACTTACTTACTCCTTACTTACCTAAGCAATTATCAGAAGAGGAAGTAACTGCTTTAATTAAAGAAATTATTGCTAATGGAAATTACACTGCAGCTGATATGGGTAAGATAATGAAAGAAATTATGCCTAAGGTAGCTGGTAAATTTGATAGATCAAAAATTAATCCAATGGTTAAAAACTTACTATAAAAAATAGCTACCTAAAGGTAGCTATTTTTGTTGTTTCTTTTTTATCTAATTTTTTATTATATAAGAACATATATAAAGAAGCCGAGAAGATTATTATATATCCTATGAAGCTTAGCTTATCAGGTAAAACTCCAAATATTGCAAAGCTAATTATTGCTGAAAAAATTATATTTGAATAGTCAAATATAGAAATTTCTTTAGCTGGTGCATATTTATAGGCTATTGTTATTCCAAATTGTCCTATACTTGCAAAGGCTCCAGCCATTAATAAGTAAAATAACTGTATTGGTTCCATAGGCTTATATACTGCTATCATAAATGGGAATATAGTTATTAGTGAAAATAATGAGAAATAAAATACTATTGTATAATGATTTTCTTTACCTCCAAGAGATCTTAAGCATGTATATGCACCTGCAGCAAAAACTGCTCCAAGTATCCCAATAATAAATGGTATCATTGATAAGTCGAAGCTAGGCTTTATAATAAATAATGCTCCAATGAAAGCAACTATTATTGAAATAAATTGCTTTAAATTAATTTTTTCACCTAAATATAAAGCAGAAAAAATTATAACAAAGAATGGACTAAGCTTATTTAACATATTAGCATCTGATAAAACTAACATATCAATTGCATAAAAGTTTAATACAATCCCTATCGTTCCTAATGTTGATCTTAAAATAAGTAGTTTCTGGTTTTCCTTTTTTCCAAAAAACCTTTCTTTATTTTTAATAATGAAAAATAATGCAATTATACAAGACACCAAATTTCTATAAAATGTTTTCTGAAAGGAAGGCAAATCACCTGATAGCTTAACAAAGGCCGACATAGCTGCAAACCCAAAAGCTGAAAATATTATAAATATAATTCCTTTTACTCTATCACTTAAATTATTCATATAATCACTCCTTACTATACTATATTATATTATTTACAAATGAAAAAGCATATAAAATAAATCTACTATCAACAATATTAATATCACCTCATATACTCTAATACAATTAGCCTATATTAATTGGAATCCTTAATATTTTTAATACTAAAAGAAAAAAACTCCATTAGGAGTTTTATAAATAAAATAATTCTTAATTAATTTGAAGAAATCGCATCATTAATTTAGCATTTTTATTCTTAATTTATATTGGGCTCTCCTAAGAGAGCCCAATATAATCCTATTCTTCAATTTGACTTATAAACTCTTCTTCTGTTTCAGTTTCAATATACTTACCATTAGCATAACCAATTACAAGTCCATCTCTACCTCCACATTCACCAATACATCCAACTTCAACGTTATCTGCACCAAACTTTAATTCTAATTTTTCTATATCTATTCCTGAACAAACTGGACAAACTGATATCATATCTAATCTCCTTTAAAATCTTTTTTCTGAGTTAATTATATAAATTACACTATCCAAATACAACTCTTAATAATTTGAATTATCTTTAATTATCTATGAATATCTTTAATTATCTACTTGTAATTATCGCTTTCATAATATTTAGTTTTATAAAATTAAATTTTCATCAATATGATTTATCAAAATCTTTTCCATATTGCTTAATATAACTATATTTCCTATCTTATTACTATAAATATCTAGCTTAAAATCACAAACAGATTTTCTTCTTTGAAATGGATTTTCCTTTATCTCTACTGATTGTAAATACTCTTGTTTTATCAATGTGGTGATTTTTTGAAGACTTCCGTTACTACATCTTAGTAAATCTTTATTGATACCTAAAGATGTGTTCCTATAATTTATATATCCTAATATAATATTAAATATAATCAAGAAAGTAAAAATAACTATCTTCAAGATTAAAAGAGTTTTTGGTATAATAAAATGTAAAGGTAATATTAGAAATAGTATTAATATTAATGACCTTTTTATGATAAATTTACTCAAAACATTTTTTGGCGAACAATTTATATTATCTTCGAAATTAAAATCAGGTAATATTTCCTTTAATGTTGTGTTAATAAATACTTTATTAGCAACTGGATAAAGTATAGCTTGCTCATTTTTTTCATCACCATACCCTATAGTTACTATCTCTATTTGAAATATTTTAAATATCTGTTGAAGTAAATTTTGCTTATATCTAACTGCATATATCTTATTTCGAGGTATTGAGTATTCTTTTATTGTTAATAATCCATATTTAATCTTAATATCATTTTCATCATCAATTAATGTAAAATTATATAACCTGATTAATTCAAATATTATAAATAGAAAACTTATAAAAATATATAAAATTATAAATATTATTATTCCAATGCCTACAATTTTAGCCATACCTAAAGCATATATTTCGTCTATATTAACACTTTCAATAATTGTATCAGTTATAGTTATATTTAGAGTATCTTCTATATTAAAAACAAGATCACTTATAATAAAGAATCCTCCAATGGCCCATAAAAGTTTAGATTTGCTTAATGAATATAAGAATATTTCTTTAAAGGTTATTGTTTCCTTAAATTTAGATTTATTGACATCTTCCTTTTTATCCTTATCTCTTAAGTCCTTCTTATCTATTAAATCGTTAATAACGCTCCTTATCTTATAGGCCTCTTCCTTCACTAATTTGATTTTTATTTCCTCTCCTAATTCTTTTACAGCTCCAGTATCTATTTTCAAGGTACATACATTAAAAATTCTATCTACTATGTTTAAATTTATATCTATAGTATTTATTTTATCAAATGGAATTTCTATTTGTTTTTTATTTATTATTCCAGTAAAGTATTTTAATTCACTATCATCATAATAATACTTAATATTAATATATTTTAAAATTGATTTAATAATTGAAAAAAGTGCTATTGCTATTAGTACATATACTCCACTAGTTTTTAAATTTAAGATAGCTAAGATTATAAAGAAGTATGCCGATTTAATTGACATAATTATTTCTTCAAATATGAAGCTTTTATGATTTCTTTTATTATTTGTCATCCTAATGATTCTCCAATTCATTTTCTAACACAATATTTTCTGTAGAATCTTCTTCGTTATCTATTTTTAACTTTACTGTATTTTTTAAATATTCACTAATTTCTTCAGCCCTTTCAGCTTGAATATTAGGTATTTTATGTTGACCACCTGCTGTAAAAATAGTAATATCATAAAGCTTTAAAAATTTATTTATAGGTCCTTGATTTAATTGAATATGTTGAATTCTTACTATTGGAATAATTACTCTTCTTACAAAATAAATTCCTTCAGTAAATTCAATTTTATCTTCAGTAATTTTGTATTTCCATTGTTTATATTCAAATATTGGATTTATAAAAGAAGTAAGTAAAGATATGAGTATTATAATAATCATAATTGTTGTTATAATTAAATTAATTTCAGCATAGTTATCTATTATCTTGAATAAAAAAATTCTAATTACTATTAAAATTATAGTTAAAATAACAGTGCCAAATATTCTAGATATTACCCAAGACTTAATTGCTTTTTCATTTAATTTTTCATATTCATTCATACTATTTCCCCCAAATATAATAAAATTTCTATTTTATTATAACATTAATGTTATTTACATTTAAAGAAAATTATGTAAATGATTTAATAAAAATAATTGTATTGTATGTCAAATTAAAAACAAAAAAGCTCTTAAGAGAGCTTTTTTAGTAATTTATCTTTGATTATTTATTATAAATTAAGGGATTGTCATAAACAACCCCTTAAAATATCTTATATTATATATTTTTTACTAACTTTACTGTATCTCTTGCTATCATTAATTCTTCGTTTGTAGGAATTTCGAAAACCTTAACTTTAGAACCTTCTGTTGATATTTCTTGTATCTTTCCTCTTACAGAGTTCTTTTCATCATCAATGTTAAATCCTAAGAACTCAAGTCCTCTTAAGGATTCTCTTCTCGTAACTATAGAATTTTCTCCTATTCCAGCTGTAAATACTATTACATCTACTCCCCCCATTATTCCAGCATAAGCTGCAATTTGAGCTCTTACTTTATAATGGAAAATATCTAAAGCTAGTTTAGCTCTTTCGTTTCCCTTTTCAGATTCAGATAAAACATCTCTAAAATCTGATGATACTCCTGATATTCCAAGAATTCCTGATTTTTTATTTAATAAGTTATCAATATCTGACATTGTATAACCTTGTTCTTCAACTAAAAAACTTATAACTGATGGGTCGATGCTTCCTGATCTTGTTCCCATCATTACTCCAGCAAGTGGAGTGAATCCCATGGAAGTATCAATTGATTTTCCGCCTTTAACAGCTGCTAGAGAACAACCATTCCCTAAGTGGCAAGTTACAATCTTTAAATCCTTTATATCTTTCCCTATAACTTCTGCAACTTTTTGTGATACATACATATGAGAAGTTCCATGGAAACCATACTTTCTTATACCGTACTTTTCATATAATTCATATGGTAGTGGACAAATATATGCTTCCTTAGGCATAGTTTGGTGGAAAGCTGTATCAAATACTGCTACCATTGGTGTATTTGGCATTAATTCTTTACATGCTTCAATCCCAATTATATTTGGTGGATTATGTAAAGGCGCTAAAGATATACAATCTCTAATTGATTCTATTACTTCATCATCAATTATTACTGAATGAGAGTATTTTTCTCCACCATGAACAACTCTATGTCCAACCGCACTTATTTCATCCATTGACTTAATTACACCATGCTCTTTATTAACTAAAGCTTCTAATACAAGCTTAATAGCAGTTTTATGATTAGGCATTTCTTCTTCAATTACGTATTTATCTTTTCCATCCACTTTTTGAATTAAAATAGATCCCTCTATTCCTATTCTCTCAACTAATCCTTGAACTAATGAATTCTCTGTATCCATATCAATTAATTGATACTTTAAGGAAGAGCTTCCACAGTTAATCACTAATGTTTTCATCTAAATTCTCCTTTTTACACTATATATCTATATATTATATAATACACTAAAAATCTATATATTCAAATTGATAGATTATTCGATATTTGAACAAATACCTTCTTTACTACTAAATTTTGCATTTTCCTATATCATTTCTTCATTTTTTGTAAAATTTTATTTTTTACTCTTTATTAGTTATGCATTTCTATTTTTCTTTATATATTATATAAAAAAGCAGAAATATACATTATTTTCAATTAATATAAGTCTAGGAAATTTGAATATTTTAAGATCCAGTAGACTTATATTATTGAAACTTTATTATAGTAATATATGAGGCATTCTATACTTTAAATCTTCAATTTTTGAGTTATTTCTTGAAGCATAGTCTTCTAATTGATTATTGTCAACCTTATAAACATCAAAATATTTAGCTTTATCGTTAGCAAAGTATAATCCACAGACTGATGAAGGGGGATCCATCATATAGCTTTCTGTAACTATAGCTCCAGTGGTATTTTCTCCATCTAATACCTTAAATATTTTTGTTATTTCTTTTTGATCTTTTATAGATGGATATCCCACTGCTGGTCTTATTCCTCTATATCTACCAATCAGAAGATCATCATATGATAAGTCTTCATCTTTTGCATAACCCCAATAATCTCTTCTAATATCTAAATGAAGTTTTTCTGCAAATCCTTCAGCTAATCTATCGCATACAAAGGTTAAAAGCATTGAATTGTAGTCATCACCAGCATCTTTAAACTCTTTTATATACTCTTTAGCATCCATTCCACTTGTTACTATGAAGGCACCTATATAATCTTCTTTTTCACTTTCAGCAGGAGCAATAAAATCACTTAATGATAAGTAAACATCATCTTTACTCTTCTTTTGCTGCCTAAAGAAGTTAAATGTTTCAATTTCATTATCATCATCGTCAAATATCTTAATATCATCCCCAAAAGAATTTGCTTTAAATAATCCAAAGACTCCTTTTAATTTAACTCTTTCATTAACTTCTAATTCATCTAGCATCTTATTTGCGTCAGCAAATAATCTCTTAGCTTCTTCGCCATACTTTTCATCTTCTAATACTTGAGGATATTTCATCTTCATTCCCCAAGCTGCAAAGAAGAAACTCCAATCTATATAAGGTCTAATTTCTTTAATAGTATAGTTATTTACATCTTTTACTCCTAAGAAGTTAGGTTTTTCAATAGTAGTGTTCTTCCAATTTATATTAAATTTATTTTTTCTTGCTTCATCAATGGAAACAAACTCTTGCTTAATCTTACTGTAGTTTTCTCTTTGTTTCTTATACTCTTCTTTAGTATTTTTCACAAACTCTTCCTTATTCTTCGACATAAGAGCTTTACAAATTTCAACTGTTCTTGAAGCATCAAAGCCATATATAACAGGACCATTATAGTTAGGATCTATCTTAAGTGCCGTATGAACTTTAGATGTAGTAGCTCCTCCAATTATTAATGGGACTTTAAAACCTTGCTTTTCCATTTCACTTGCAACATTTATCATTTCATTTAATGAAGGTGTAATTAATCCACTTAAACCAATAATGTCTACCTCTTCTTCTATAGCCTTACTTAGTATTTCTTCACAAGGCACCATAACACCTAAATCTATAACATCAAAATTATTACAAGATAGCACTACTCCAACTATATTCTTACCTATATCATGTACATCACCTTTTACAGTTGCAACTAATATCTTACCATCCTTCTTATAGGTACCTTGATTTTGTGAATCTATATATGGAGTTAAAAAAGCAACTCCTTTTTTCATAACTCTTGCAGACTTAACTACTTGTGGTAAGAACATCTTTCCATCACCAAAAAGTGCACCAACCTTCTTCATACCATCCATTAAAGGGCCTTCAATAATATCTAATGCTTTATCATATAACCCTAAAGCTTCGTTTAAATCTTCTTCTATATAATCACTTATTCCTTTAACTAATGAATACTTAAGTCTTTCATTGCAGTCAAGTTCTCTCCATTTATTTTTGTTTTCATCTTCTTTTTTTCCATCATATTTATATCTATCAGCTGCTTCTAATAACCTTTCTCCAGCATCAATACTTCTATTGAATATTACATCTTCAACAAGCTTCAATAAGTCATTAGGAATTTCATCATAAATTTGTATCATTCCTGGATTTACAATCCCCATATCCATGCCATTTTTTATAGCATAATATAAAAATGCTGAGTGCATAGCTTCTCTTATTTTATTACTACCTCTAAAGGAGAATGATAAATTACTTACTCCACCAGACACCTTAGCATATGGAAGGTTTTCCTTAATCCATTTAGTTGCATTTAAGAAATCAACAGCATAATTATTATGCTCCTCAATACCAGTTGCAATTGCTAAAATATTCGGGTCAAAAATTATATCTTCAGGTGGAAATTTAACCTTATCAACTAAAATATCATAAGCTCTTTTACATATTTTAATTTTTTTCTCATAATTATCAGCTTGACCGGTTTCATCAAATGCCATTACTACCACAGCTGCCCCAAAATCTTTAATTATATTTGCTTTTTCTATAAAGTCTTCTTCTCCATTTTTTAGAGATATAGAGTTAACTATATGTTTTCCTTGGATTACTTTTAATCCTCTTTCAATTACTTCAAATCTAGAAGAATCAATCATTATAGGTTTTGCTGAGATATCTGGATCAGAAGCTAGTAATTTTAAAAAATGTTCCATTTCAATTTCACTATCTAATAATCCATCATCAACATTTATATCAATAATTTGAGCTCCATTTTCAACTTGTTCCTTAGCAATAACTAAAGCTTCTTCATACTTTTTCTCTCTAATTAGTCTTGCAAACTTTGCTGAACCTGATACATTAGTTCTTTCACCTATATTAACAAAATTTGTTTCTTCATTTGCCCTAGTAACTTCTAAACCACAATAAACACTTTCTATTTTTCTATCTTTAATTACTCTAGGTGAATAATTTTTTACTAATTCAGCAATTTTATAAATATGTTCATAAGATGTACCACAACACCCACCAACTAAATTCAAATATCCTTCTTTAAGCATTACATCAACATATTTAGCTGTAATATCTGGAGATTCATCATACAATCCTAACTCATTAGGCAGTCCTGCATTTGGATATACTGATACAAATAAATCTTGAGTATCTGATAACTCCTTAATAAATGGAATTAAATCTTTTCCTCCAAACGAACAATTTAGTCCTATTGATATAACATTATCAGCTCTCATTGATGAAGCAAAAGCTTCTAAGGTTTGCCCGGATAATACTCTACCCGATTTATCTGTTATTGTTCCAGATATCATTATTGGTAGAAATTCATTTCTTTCTCTATATACTTCATTAGCTGCAATTATTGAAGCTCTGGCATTTAATGAATCAAATATAGTTTCAACTAAAACAATATCTATCCCACCATCCATTAAGGCACCAATCTGCTCTTTATATGCTTCTTTTAATTCATCAAAAGTAACACTTCTAAAGGCTGGATCTTCCACATCAGGAGAAAGTGAAGCCATCTTATTAGTTGGCCCTATTGAACCTGCTACGTATCTCTTCCTCCCATCTTTTTCATAATAGTCATTACAAGCTTTCTTTGCTAACAGTGCACTTTCGTAATTCATTCTATATACTAGATTTTCTAACCCAAAATCACTTTGAGATATTTTGTTAGAATTTAGTGTATTTGTTTCTATAATATCTGCCCCAGCTTCTAAAAAACCTCTATGAATTACATCAATAATTTCAGGTTTAGTTACACTTAATAAATCATTATTTCCTTTTTGATCTACATGAAAGTCCTTTAGTAATTCTCCTCTAAAATCTTCTTCTTTCAAAAGATAATTTTGAATATTAGTTCCCATAGCTCCATCAATTACTAATATCCTCTTTTTTAGTTCTTTTACTATTTCAAAGTCTGAATTCATTATTATGCCCCCTTTTATTAAAAAAATAAAATCCCTTCTAAATAAAGAAGAGATTTATAAATTCATTTATAACTATTGTCTCTTATCTTTCAGAATAACTGCCGGATTTAGCACCACATTTAATAATAATCATTATAAATAGGTTGCCGGGTTTCATAGGGCCAGTCCCTCCACCACTCTCAATAAGATATTTTAATTTATATAATTATATATTTTTTATTAGCTATTGTCAATTTAAGTAATTCATATAGTTATTTTTTCATCTGACAATTATTATATTTTACGTAATGAATTTAACCATTATAAATCAATAACATATAATGAAATATACTAATGTTTTAAGGGGGTCTTATGTTATACTCAAAGCTTTACCCTACATCATCTTATATTTCAAGCTATAGAAAAGATAATAGCTTTTACTATAAAAATACTTTGTTAGTTGGAAATTATTTATATGGTGATATTCACTATATTTCATTATTAAAATTTTCTGATTTGAAAGATATAAATAAAGATATTGAAGTTATTAATGCTTATCTAAATTTATATCTCACAGATGAATTCAACTCATCTATTGAAGAATTGCGAAGATTATTTGTGTTATTTAAAATTGATGAAAACTTTAATCTAGAGGATACAACTTGGAATAATACTCCTAGATTATCTTCTTTAAATTTAGATAAGAGAGATTTTAGTTATGATTCAAAAGAAAATATAGTTTCATTTAATATTACTCCCTTAATAAAAGAACTATCAGAAAATGGAAATTACACCTATGGCTTAGCACTAATGTCTAGACCAGGTATTAATGCATCATTATTTAAGTTTTATTCATCTAATAGTAATAAACAGCCTTATATATTGGTTAATTATGAAAAATGTAATAACCAAAATAGGCGAATCGCAGAAATAATTTTTAAAGAAAGAGAATTTGACGTTCAAAGCTTAGATAATATATTCAATTCACCCAATATAGATATTTCTAATTTTAATACAGGAACTTATTTTATTAAGAATAAAAGTACTAGCAATGTAATGGCTTATTTACAAGTAAGTCCAAATGGCATTGATTTTACAGATGATGTGGTTGAAGTAGAAGTTAAAGCCAATGATACAGCAGCTTTAGCGTTAGCAAAATTCTTAAAATTTTCAAGAATACGATTTGTTAATTCATCCCCTAATCCAAATTCAAACATTACTGTTTGGTTCCAAGGTCAAACTTTTGACTATTATATAAGATAAACTTTTGATGATAAGAGGTGCACAATATGAATAATTTGCTGTTTAACACTGTAGCTTCTGAATTAAAAACCAGTATTTACGCTCAGGCTCCAGATGGTAGTTTACAGATACTTCAAACTGACTCCACTGGGGCCCTTAAAACTTCAATTTCTAATTCTAGTTTAACTGTTAATGTTAACAATCCGATCACTGTAGCTAATGCAATTACAATTGCTAATACTAGCTTAACAGTGTCTGTAAGTAATCCTATTACTATAGCTAATGCTAGTCTTACAGTTTCAGTAAATAATCCTATTACAGTGGCAAATTCTATAACAATTGCTAATACTACATTAACTGTAGTAGTTAATAATCCAATCACTGTTAATAATGCAATTACTATAGCTAATTCTAGTTTAACTGTGACTATTGGTGCAAATGCTTTCACCTCAAGTTCTGCACTAAACTTAAGTGTAAGTGGTACAGGACGTGTATTGAATAATACAGACATATCTACTCTAAGGACTGCATCATTCTTTGTATATAATGCAGGAACTAATACCTTAACTATATCATTGCAAATGAGCCCAACAACAAATAATGCTGACTATATTACAGATCCTAGTTATAATAACTACACTATTCCTGGAGGAGATAGGAGAATTATTACAGTAAGTAGATTTGGTAATTACACTAGGCTTTTATATACCTTACGTGGTACTACTGCAACATTCTCAGTATACTTTAATGGACAAGGATAGCTAATAGCATTTTAACATTTTCCTTATGTAAGTAAATTGCTTATATAAGGATTCTACATAAACTCTAATTATTTCAAGGAGGATAATCATGAAAAAAACAACTTTAAGTTTATGTATGATAGTAAAAAACGAAGAAAAATATATCGCAAAATCAATAGATTCTATAAAAGATATTGTAGATGAAATAGTAATTGTAGATACTGGTTCTACAGACTCAACATTAGATATCATAAAAAATTACAATGTAAATTTATATAACTATAAGTGGGAAAATGACTTTGCTTCAGCACGAAATTATGCAGTAAATAAAGCTAAAAGTGATTGGATAATTTTCTTAGATGCTGATGAAATATTAGAGCAAAGTTCAAAGAATACATTAATAAACTTTATAAATAAAACAACCTTTGATGGATGTCATTTTATAGTCTATAATTATCGTTCAGAAAATCAAAATGATTTTACTATACATTATGCTTTTAGGTTATTTAGAAATAATAAAGGTTATTATTTCAAAGGAAAAATACATGAGCAAATTTTTAATGATAAATATATAAATATAACAAGTAAATTTTCAAATGAAGAAATAATTTTACATCACTATGGATATAGCATAGAAGTTCTACAAAAGAAGGATAAACGTTCAAGAAATATACCTATCTTATTAGAATCATTAAAAGATAATCCTGATGATTCATTTAATTTATTTAATTTAGGTAACGAGTATCTAGCACAAAATGATGCTAATAAGGCACTATATTATTATGAATCATCTTATGCCAATCTGGATTTAACTAAGCATTATTCAGTGCATCTTCTATATAGAATGTCAGTATGCTACCAATATGTAAAGAAATATGATAAAGCGATGAAATGTGTTGAAGAAGCATTAAAAAAATTTTCACCAAATGTTGATTTTGAATATTTAAAAGGTTGTATTTATCTTGATACTAAAAGATATACTTTAGCCATAGATTCCTTTAACACTTGTCTTAATTTAGGCGACTCAGGAAGCACTATAAAATTTGTAAATAATTGTGGTTCCGTCAATCCCTTAAATGCATTAGGAGATCTATACTATACCCTTTCAGATTACGATAAATCTCTAAGCTCCTATAACAAAATTTTAAATATAAGTAGTAATGATTTATCAGTGCTATATAAAATAGGCAAAGTACTAAATAATAAATATGAAAATAAGAGTGAAGTTACTACAAGCTTACTAAAATATTTTGCATCAAAAGATCATATACCAAATATAATATTGACCTCTCATATATTACTAAAAGAAAACTTGTTAGAGGAAGCTAAAAAACTTATAGAAACTAAAGATGACTTTTCTGAATATAAAGTAGACGAATATTATTTGAAAGGTATTATTTCTTTCAATGAAAACAAATATAATGATTCACTAGATTTCTTTAATAAAGCTTTTATTGAGATGGACCTTTCTAGTAATCCACTTATTATTATAGAAAGTTTAATGTCTGATATATCAAAATATATATTCACTCTATCTTTACTAATTAATAATGTCTCAATTGATAAATCTTTAAAGTTAATTGAAACAAATTGCACACCTTTTGATCATATAATTTTCTCAGAAATTAGAAATATATATTTAAATAATAAATGTAATATGGTTAATGAAAATACAGAAATTTTGCTTAAAATAATAGAGGAGTTTTTAAATAATATTTTAATAATAAAAGAATATGATTTATTCCAAAAATTGATTGAAATACTAAATTATATAGATGATAAAAGTGTTCTTATAACACTTTCTAAAGTGTATTATTCAAATGGGTTTAAAGACTTAGCTATTAAAGAAATCTATAATTCAATAAAAAAATTTGACTATATAGATTCATGCAGTATTGACATAATTAGCAAAGAAATCTTATAAAATAGAATGAATAATGCCATATGTAATTGGTTCAATATAAAACCTTGTTTAACTAGTAGAAGTACATTTTACAGTGTAATATCAAGTTGAATATTATACTTTTTTCTTTATAAAATTTATATTAATCTATTATGGTATGAAGTTTTAAATCAATAATTATATATAAACGAAGATGTATCACATGTGATACATCTTCTTTTTTCATTGTGTTAATTTAATAACTATTTTATAATTATATATAATAAAGGGGTGATATATTGAAGAAATTTTTAACTATTTTATTTACTCTACTATTAATATTTCCTAAAGCAGTTTTTGCTGATAGTAAATCCTATAGTATAAATGATTTATTCATCGATGCAGAAATACAAGAAAATGGAGATGTTCTAGTAGATGAAACTTTCACTTATGATTTCAACGGTAGCTTTAATGGAATTTATATTGATTTAAATATGAATAAAATTGACGACTATGAAGTAATGGAAGTAACTACTGAAGATAATAATGCAGTAATAGAAATTCCTAAAAGTGATAGTAATAATAACAATACTTATGAAACAATTTTAGATGATGACAAATTACAAATTAAGATTTACTCAAAAAGTTCAAACGAAACTAAAAAATTCAGAGTGAAATATAAGGTTATTGGTGCTGCTAAAAAATACACAGACTCAAGTCTTTTATATTGGAGCTTCTATACAGCTTCATCAGATAGTCCAGTTAATAACATTAATTTAAATATTAGTTTAAAAGACTATCCTTTTGACTTAAATATTTTAAAATATACTGTGTTTGGTGATGGCACTTTTAAAACAAATACTTCTGAAGAGCTAATTAGCATTTCTGGAAATGACCTAACATCTGATATTGGTATCCAATTAAACTTCCAAAAAGATTTCTTAAATACTGAAGAAATAGACAGAAATTCTACAGAAGCTATAGAAGAGGATGATTTTAAAATACAATATCTTCTTATACCAATATCAATTCTAATATTAGCAGGTATAGTAATATTTATTTTTGTAAAGATAAATAATAAAAAATTTAAAATTGAACTAGAAAAATATAGGGCTATGGCTACCTTCCCTGAAGATAAGTATCTCCCTTATATTCCTTCAAACTTAAGTCCTGCTTTAGTAGCATATATGGTAAACAAGAAAGATTTACAGTGGTCTTTAGTTCCTTCTACTCTACTATATCTAGTCAAACTTGGCGTATATGAAGTAGATACAAAGGTTACTAATGAGAAGGAATTTAATAGTATCACATTTAAAAGAATTGGAGATATTGAAGACAAAGACTTTTCACATTTAGAAACATTAGTTAATTGGTTTAAAAAATATGAAAATCATAGTAATGAGTTTACCTTCAATGAAATAAAGAAAAAACTAGAAAATAATTTAAAGGAATCTCAAAAATTCAAAAATTCTTATTATGATTTTATTAATGAAGTTAGATTAAATGGAAGAGCATTAAATTACTATATCACTATTAAAGGCCGTGAAGTATTAAATAATGATATATATAGGCAATACTGTGAATGGCAAGCCTATAAAAACTATCTTTTATATGATACAAATAAAGAAAATGTAGATATAAGAGATTTATTAATTTATTCTTTTGCTCTTGGTATAAAAGATTCCCAAATTAAGGAGTTAATAAGTGAAGATAGTCTAAATAGAAGTTATGATCCTTTTTTCAACTACTATTTTGTCTATAATATGATATTTTTTAATGATATAAAGAATTCTGCTGAAAGTCTTATTGATAAGAATAATGCTAGTAACAATGATAGCTTTAGTAGCTTTTCCTCTGGTGGTGGATTTAGTGGAGGCGGTGGCGGTGGATCAGGAGCATTTTAAATTCTCTGACTACTGGTAGCTCTATGTAATTAACTATTATGGATTCAATTTATTTTAAATCAGAGAAATTTTAAAAAACTTCTTCTGGAGTTTTTAGTTTTAATAAATATATTAGTCTAAATACTTATATTTTAAAGGATAGTAATAATATTACTATCCTTTATTTATATACCTATTTTTCCATATAAATTATACACTCTTAAGCTATTTAATTACATCTACATATGTAAATTCTAAAACTTTTTCTAATTCTAAAAGTTCTATATTAATTTGATACCCAATTTTTCCTGCACTAAAGACTATTTCTTTTAAATCTTTAGCAGATTCATTAATAATTGTTTTGTATTCCTTCTTCATGCCAATTGGTGAACATCCTCCATGGACATAACCTGTTGACGGCAACAAATCCTTTGACTTAAGCATTTCAACAGACTTCTCTCCCACTGCCTTAGCTGCCTTCTTTAAATCTAGCTCCTCAGCTACTGGAATTAAAAAAACATAAAGATTTCTGGAAGTTGAGGTAGTGACTAAGGTTTTAAATACCTCCTCCTTATTTCTATTAACTTTTTCGGCTACTGAAACACCATCTATATTACCATCACTAATATCATAATTAGATACTGAATAGCTTATCTTATTCTTATCTAATATTCTCATTGCATTTGTTTTTATTAGTTTTTCTTTTGACATAATCCACCTCTACTTAAATTACTATATAAAAATTATAAACTATATCTAATAAACAGTAAAATTTAAAATCTATATTCTTTATAAGTAGGTATATAATCCTTTCAGATTTGACGTTTCCTTTCCTAATACAGCCTAGTCCACTTTTATAATAATGGTACAAAGGTGTAATATTAAATACGCTTACGTATATTTAACATAGAAAATATTTCTATCTTTTTCTCTACATTTTTCAGGGATTCTTATATGTAATAGTTTATTTCCTCTAATAATCTTATAATTTTAATCTCTGCATCAGTCATATCATCTACTCCTTATATTTACAATTTTAAATTCTTTTGTAAATTAAGTAAAGCACTTTACATTTATTATTTTAAATATGCTTATTTATATGGTTAAAATTTATATATACTATAGGATACTTAAATTTCTAATAATTCCCTATATAAAAGAAAGATAGCACCTAGCTAATTCTAGATCCTATCTTACCGGTTGTTATAAGGGTAAATTAGTAATTATAAATACATATTAACTATAATAGCTGATAATCTATTTCTGTAGACTTTTAGTGTATTGGAGAATTACACATTTATCTCATCAATAAGTATTTATGTATTTATAATAAATAGCCTTATACAAATATTCAATATTATTTAGATAACTTTCACTGTGACACTTTTTTAATATAAAGTAAAAGTACTCTAATTTTACTATACATACTATATATTGCTTGCATTCCTCTGTTTCACATACTGTCATATAAACTGTATTTTCATTTTTAAACGGAAATAACACCTAATAGATTATATCCATTAGGTGTTATTTTTGGGGAATTTTCATATAAGTAATACTTATTAATGCTACTACTCATGTATAAATATTAATAATTTTAATATATTAATTAATAAGTATTATTTTTAATTTTACTTATTTCAATATAAATATTCAATATTATTTAAATTGATTTCACTGTGACATTTCTTTATACAAAGTAATAGTATTTTGAAGCATTATAAAGATATAAAAAGAAACTTATGATATAATCTTTAAGAAAGTTACTAAAGTAAAAGAAAAGGAGAATCTATTAATGAAATGCATAACAATTTCTGGTCCTGCCGGGCATGGTAAGGATACTCTTGCAAACAAATTAAAAGCAATAATTGAATCTAAGGGAAAAAGAGTATTTATTATTCACTATGCTGATTATTTAAAAATGGTAGCAACTCAAGTTTATAATTGGGATGGACGTAAAAATGAAGTTGGAAGAGATATTCTTCAAAAATTAGGAGACAGGATGAGAGCTCAAGATGAAATGTATTTAATAAATGAGCTAATTAACATAATTAATCTAGTCAGAGATGATTTTGATATTGTACTTATTCCTGATGCAAGATTTCCTAGAGAAATAGAATGTTTAAGAAATATAGGAAGAACAATTTCTATACATATTACTCGTGTTGATTATAAAAGTAATCTAACTACTGAACAAAATAATCATAAAACTGAGAGAGCTCTTGATAATTACTCTTATGATTATGATATATTAACTTCTACAGATAAAGAAATTTCAGAAATAGATACTATTATAGAAGATATATTAAAATAACTGTATGTAGTACAACATAAATCTATTATTTACTTCCTATAGAAATATAAAGCTACTATTAGTAGCTTAGAAAAATCACTTGATAAATTACTAATTATAAATTATTAATTAATAAGGGACTGTTATACAACAGCCCCTTATACTTTTAGTGTCCTATAAGACCACTTTCATTTAACTTATCTATAAACTTTTTACTTATTTTATTAATAGGTCCCTTTAAGAATAATCCTATTATTATAAATATTATCCCATAACTTAAAAGCATAATTAAATCTCTATATAAATTAGCTTTAACTATCCCAGCTACTGATTCTCTCATAGCCGATATTGAATAAGTAAATGGTAAGAATGGATTTACTCTTTTAAAGAAACTTGGCATTACTTCTACAGGGAATGTTCCTCCTGCACCTGCTACTTGTAATACTAATAATACTACGGCTATAGCCTTACCTACATTACCAAATATAGAAACTAAAGTATAAACTATTAATATAAATATTATGCTACTAAAAAGACTTATACTTATAAATAATCCTTTATTCAATACATAACATTTTAATAAATATATATCTCCTAAGGTTAATATAAATGACTGACATACTCCAATAAAACCAAAGGTTAAAAACTTACCAAAATACTTTTCATATGATTTAAAATTTATATCTTCTTTAAATCCATGTGGTTCAGTAGTTAATAAGGAAACTAAAATCAATGCACCTACCCATAAAGCAAGGGTTGAATAGAATGGTGACATAGCTGATCCATAGTTTGGTATAGGGAATAGAACCTCCTCTTTGATTTCCACAGGACTTCCTAAGAATTTACTTATAGCTTCCCAGTCATTCTTAAGTAAAGATAAAAACTTATCTAATTCCTCTTCATTATTCAATGATGATAACTTTGAAGCTATATCATTTAATCTAGCTTTAATTGTTGGCATTTGTGTATTTAGCTTTTCAATATCACCTTTTCCCAATTTTAAGGCATTATTTAAAGTATCTAATAAAGCATCTATATTAGGTATTGCTGATTTTGCTTCGTCCAATAATTTAATTGAATTATTAGAGATTTTAGTTAATTCATCTATAGCATTATTTATAGCTGGTATATATTTCGAATCATAGTTGTTTAAAATATTTAAAATTATACTTCTATTGCTTGCTATCAAAGCTTTAATTTCTTGCAGTTTACTTTTATCTATAGGTTTTGCATTATTCACTGCCTTACTTACTTGATTTATTATCTCTACAGATGAATTTATCTTCGAACTTGTTAATGATAGTTCATTGACTATTTCCTTTAAATTTTCATTAAACTTAGCTAGAGGTTCTAAAGATTTTATAATTCCATTAATTTTACTATTTATCTCGCCAAGTTTTATATTAATACTGTCTAATCCATTTATAATTGAATTCTTATCTAAATTTATATTAATAACTGTATTTATTAGTCCTTCTAAATTGTTAAGTTCCCTATTTATTAATTCTAGATCTGACTTGATTACTGGTGCTACCTCCCCTAATGCTCCCTTTGACTTCTCTAATGCACTTTTAGTATCAACTAGTAGCTTATCACTTGAAGTTAATGTGTCTTGTAATAATGGCAAATTTTCTTTAGCCTTAGATACTAAATCCTCAACCATAGAACTTCCATTATATAATTCGCTTATTATATTTTCTATTTCAGGAACTTTATTATTTATTTCAACAACTCCATTTATTAATTTTAATATTTTATCTTTTGAGCCTTCAATACTTACACCAGCCTCATTTAATACCATAAATATTAGACCATCTACAGTTTCAATAATATTAGTATCAACTTGAGATTTTATTGTTGTAACACCTTTCTCAGTTATTTTAGGCGCAATTGCATTGCTTTTTACATTTACTTTATATATTAATGTAGGTCTCTTAATTGTCTTTTCCATAATAGATAGTGTTTCATTTGTAAATTCATTAGGAATTATTATTGTTGCATAATACTTCCCTCTTTCAACTCCAGAATTCCCCTCTTCTTCAGAAACAAACTCCCAACCTAAATTAGTATTACTTCTAAGTTTTTTTACTAGTTCATCTCCAACATTGATAGATTTATCTTTAAGATTTCCACCAATATCCTTATTAACTATAGCAACCTTTATACCGCCTGTATTTCCATAAGGATCCCAACTTGCTCTTATATTAAACCAAGCATATAATGATGGTAAAATCATAAGCCCTACAATAATAATTAAAGCAACCCAATTTTTTAATACGTTTTTTAAATCTCTTACAAATATCTTAAGTATATTCTTCATATTATCCTCCATATAAGGCTTATCCTTATTAATAATTCTATCTTTTGCTTAAAACAAGAAAATTATTAATGCTTTTTTAATTTACCTTTATGAAGCTTTTTTATTTTAATAAAAAGCACTATATTAATTAAAATAAAACCTATATAATATACACTCTACAAAAGAGAATCTATTCATATAGGTTTTTTTTGTGCAATTATATTATGAGGTGACAAAGATGAATAAAAGACAATTTACTAAAGAAGAAATTAAATTAAAGAAAAATTAGAGCTGCATGAAAAACAGCTGAGAAAAGGTAAATAAGTAGCAACGAAACTTTAAAAGATCATTATATAACTTATATTTGTATTACTTAATTAATATGATATAAAAATTGTAAAAATGCCTTTCTATAATTTTCACTTATGCTAACTATTATAAAAAAAATCGCATAACCATTTCGAGGTAATGCGATATATTAATGATAATACGATATCAATGTTAGTATATTGGAAATAAATAATTATTATTCTATTTTTTCTGTATAAAAGTCCTATAAATAAAATTAAATAAATTTCTTTTCTATTGTATATATAGTCTTAATAATATCATTATTAGGATATTTCTCATATAACTTTGAAATCATATTAATAATAATATTTGTAGGAAAAAGATGCTGATTAAATAATATTACTATAGTCAATAATGATTGTACTAACCCTATTATAAAGAAAATAACATGTAGGCTTACAACAGTTCTAAGCATTATACATTGAACTATTATCCATATTACTAAGGCAAAACTAAAAGCACCGCTTATATAGCCTTGATATTTTGACTTTAAAAACATCATTACAGCACTAAATAAATTCCCAAGCCCTATTACTGCAAATAATATAATTCCCGGTATAAGAAAATCACTAAAAGGTGAATATTTTAAAGCATCTACTGGCATCCCCATTGGTCCTTTAGGAGATAGGATAGCCGCACTTCCTCCAGCCATTGCGCCTAAACAAACAAATAAATGCAAAACTAATGATATTTTATATACTTTTCCCATATAATTCCCCCAAAACTTAATATTAATATACTTCCATATATTCATTAAAACTATCAGTTCTATCTAGTAACGGTCCCTTAATTCTCATAACAAACTTTCCTCAGTTTGTTATCTGTAGCATAACATCACCTTTTTGATATTCGAATACAACATTCCATTTTATTTAAATTATAACATTTATACCCTCGACATTGCTAATTAAATCAAAACAGATTTACTAAAATACATTAATTATAGGAAATTAATTTTTACTAAAAATAATATTATTTTTAAGCTATAGATAATTTTTTCACAAAATTCAATATTTTTTTATATTAAGAATCTTCATATATTTATTAAGCAATGATATAATAAATCTTATAAATATTACTAGAGGTGGAAACATATGCATTTAAAAGAAATAAAAAAAACAAGAGAAAATATAAAAGATATAATTAATAAGACTCCTTTGCTTTATAGCAATATTTTTTCTTCATTAAATAATTGTTCAGTTTATATGAAGTGTGAGAATTTACAAGTTACTGGAGCTTATAAAATTAGAGGTGCTTTAAATAAAATCAGATCTTTAACTGAAGATGAAAAAAGTAAGGGAGTAGTTTGCTCTTCAGCAGGTAACCATGCTCAGGGTGTAGCTTATGCTTCTAATCTTTTAGGAGTAGAAGCAACAATAGTAATGCCTAAAAACACACCATATTTAAAGGTACACTCTACTCAAGAATTTGGTGGAAATGTAGTTTTACATGGAAATTGCTATGATGATGCTTTCTTAAAGGCAAAATCTTTAGAAAGAGATAATAACTCTGTATTTATACATCCTTTTAATGATATGGAAGTAATTTATGGGCAAGGTACTATAGCTTTAGAAATATTTGAAGATTTAGAAAATGTTGATGTTATTATTTGTCCTATTGGTGGTGGCGGACTAATAAGTGGAATATCTTTAGCTGCTAAAGAAATAAATCCAAACATAAAAATAATAGGTGTACAAGCTGAAGGTGCTAATGCAATGGAAAAAAGTTTTAACGAAGGTAAACTTCAATCCCTTGATTCAGTTAATACTATTGCTGATGGTATTGCTGTTAAATCACCTGGCGAATTAACTTATAATATAATTAGAGAATATGTAGATGAAGTTGTTACTGTTTCTGATAAGGAGATTGCTGAAGCCTTCTTAATTTTATGTGAAAAACATAAATTATTAGCTGAAGCTTCTGGTGCTGCTTCTCTTGCCGCATTAAAGAAATTAGATTTAGAAAATAAAAAAGTTGTCTCAATAATTAGTGGAGGAAACATAGATATGCTCACTATTTCTTCATTAATTAGTGATGGATTAGTTGAAAGAGGTAGATTGTTCTGTTTTTCAGTAGAGCTTCCTGATGTTCCAGGCCAACTTCAAGAAATATCTAGAATACTATCAGAGCTTAATGCCAATGTAGTTCAACTTGAACATAATCAATTTAAAGCAGTAAATAGACTTAAAAATGTTTTACTTGAAGTTACCGTTGAAACTAATGGACTTCAGCATATTAATACTATTAAAGAGACCCTAACTAAACAAGGATTTAAGATAAAACAAATGTATTAAGACTATTAATATAAAAAAGGATGTATTAAACTTACTAAAAGTTTAATACATCCTCTTACTATTTATTATTTTCTTTTACTCATTTTTTTATATATTTTAGCATTTTGTATTATGTCCATAAAATCATCAGCAATTTCGAATAATACTTTACTTTTAGCTTTAGATTTCTTAAAGGTTCTTTTCATTTTTCTCATTAGTTTATTTTTCATAATTGCACCTCCTCAAGGCTATCTTCTATTCTATTTTCCCCTGAGAAGCAAAATTTATTATTTTATATTAAATTACTTATAATAGAATTTATGAAGTCTTCTTTTTTTGAAATTAGATATTCTCCATAATATGTATTTACGATATCTTCATTAATTTCTATTTCTGATAAAATAAAATCATTTATATCCTTTAAATATCGCTCTTCTATTTCTTGCTTTATAGCTCTATATTCTTCAATACCACCATTTTTCTTATACTTTCTTATTAAAGAGTCTAGGTAGGTATTATATTTATTTATTTTATATGTTATCTTTTGAAGAAAAACCTTTTTAGTCTTAATATAGTTTTTCTCGTAATTAATTTTAATTTTTAAAAGATTGTTTAGAGCATAATTTTTACCTTGAATCTCTAAACCTTCACTTGAATCTGAAAGGGCATTATTAATTATAAAAGCTGCTAACTCTTCATCACTTTCTAAATTACTTAGAAAAGAGTTTCCTCCTACTATTTCAATGGCCTTTCTTAACTGTTTTAATTTCTCTTCTAAAGCTTTATCTCTTATAGTTAACATAATAATCTCCTTAATCATATAATACTTTAATATTATATAATCTTAATATATCAATGTCTATCATATTATACAGTTTCTATACAATTTACATTTAAACTATAAGTAACGTCTTTTCTTTCAACTATAACTTTTATCTTTTCTCTTATTTCCTTATTAGCCATAACCTTATCTAAAAGCTCTTTCGTAGGGTTTATTGCGTATGGAATTCCAACAGATTGAAACATTGAGATATCTCCAGATGTGTCTCCATAAGCATAACTCTTACTTAAATCTATATTATATTTATCTTTAAATTCATTTATAGACTTAAGTTTACTTTCATGATCCCACATAGGTATAACTTCACCGCTATATTTATCATTTTCATCTAACTTATATATAGTTCCTTTAAAATCATCCATATTATATTTCTTAGACATTTCTCTTACTAGTTCGTATGGTGATCCTGATATTGCAATTACTATATGCCCTTGATCTTGATGCCATTTAATTCTTTCTCTGCTAAATGTATATACCCTATCTCCCTTTTGTTCAATTACTTTCTTAGCAATATAATCTATATGGTATTTATCTATTCCTTTAATTGCATCTACATAAATATCTACCATTTTTAAAAGGTACGTATCATAATCTCCTTGTCTTTTATCCCATTTTTGATATGAAGGTCTTACATCGTTGTACCATTTATTTTCACTTACTAATTCATACTTTATAATCTTCTTGAAAACTTCCGTAATTAAACCTTCTCTATATATTGTTCCATCTATATCAAAAAATGCTGCTATATTTTTCATAGAATCCCTCCATTTATTTTTTATATCTATTATATATATGTTTTCATTAATAGTCCACCCATAATTACATCTATATTTGCTTAAATATTTACTTAAAGTCTATAACTCAATGGAAAAGAAACATAAATTAAATTTCCATAATTATTGGTATTATAGTCGGTCTTCTTTTTGTTTTATCATAAATAAATCTTTCAACTGACTTTTTAATATTAGTCTTTATTAAATACCATTCTATTATTTTATTATCTAAACAATTTATTAACTCATCAGTTGCTATATCCTTAAGTTCCCTTATAAGTTCCTCTGATTCCTTAACATATACAAAGCCTCTTGTTATAATATCAGGACCTGCAATAATACTAAAGCTTTCTCTTTCAATAGTTACTACTATATTAACCAATCCATCTTGTGCTAAATGTTTTCTATCTCTTAGTACTAAGGTACCAACATCTCCAACTCCAAGACCATCAACTAATACAGTACCAGTTTTAACTTTTCCATCCTTCTTAGCCTCATTTTCATTTATTAATAGAATATCTCCTCTCTCTAGTATAAAAGTATCCTTTTGATCCATTCCTAAGCTAATAGCTAAATCTTTGTGATGCTTCAAATGTCTATATTCACCATGAACAGGCATAAAATATTTTGGCTTAATTAATCTATGCATAAGCTTTAACTCTTCTCTATATGCATGCCCTGATACATGTACCTCTTCTAAATCTTCATAAATTACATCTGCACCTTTTTTAAATAATTCGTTTATTACTTTAGAAATTAATTTATCATTACCTGGAATAGGTGCCGCTGAAATTATAAATAAATCATCATTTTCAATCTTAATTTTTTTATGATTACCGTAAGCTATTCTTGCTAAGGCAGCCATTGGCTCTCCTTGGCTTCCTGTAGTAATAATAGTTATATTTTCATTGTTATAATTTTTTATATCATCTATTTCAATTAACATACCATCTGGCATATGTAGATATCCAAGGTCAATTGCCACTCTTGAAATACTCTCCATACTTCTACCTGCAAACGCTACTTTTCTATTATTATCTAATGAAGCATTAACTATTTGTTGCATCCTATGTATATTAGATGCAAAAGTTGCGATTATTACCCTTCCTTTTGCCGTAGCAAATATTCTATTTAAGGTATTACTTATAGATCTTTCTGACATAGTATAGCCAGACCTTTCAACATTAGTACTATCAGCCATTAGAAGTAATACTCCTTCTTTTCCTATAGTTGAAATCCTATCTATGTCAATAACTTTATCATCTATTGGAGTTAAATCTATTTTAAAATCTCCAGTGTGAAATATAGTTCCTAGCTTTGTTTTAATAGCGAAACAACAAGACTCTGCAATACTATGAGTACTTTGTATAAATTCTACAGATAATTCTTTAAACTCTACCTTCTCACCTGGATTAACTAAAATTAAATTACTAGTTTCTACTAAGTTATGCTCCCTTAATTTATTTTCAATAATAGCTAAAGTAAGCTTTGTTCCGTAAACATCCATATTAAACTGCTTAAGAATATATGGTATAGCTCCAATATGGTCTTCATGTCCATGTGTTATAAATAATCCCTTAACCTTATCTTTATTATCCATCAAATAAGATATATCAGGAATAATTAAATCAACTCCATACATTTCTTCATCAGGAAATGCTATTCCACAATCTATAACTATTATTTCATCATTAACTTCTAAGGCGGTAATATTCTTCCCTATCTCTCCAACTCCACCAAGTGGAATAACCTTTATAAAATTTTGACTCATTAAAAAACCTCCTTTAATATACTAATAGTATTTCCCAAATATAGAATATTTAAATTATTTATTTAAAATATAATACCTTTCATAAAATAATTTAATGACTTACCATTTCCAACATTAAGTAATTACTTTTTAACTTTATCCTAATAAAAAAAACTCCCTAAGGAGTTTTCTTATTAATTAAAAATAAAATAACTTCCTATAATAGAAGCTATTAGACTTAGACCTGTTAGCCCAAGTTAACTTCTATTATGGAAGCTTAAATTATTAATTATTATAATATAGGTTGTCACTTTGATATTCAGGATCACAAGTTATATCAATTCCTAATCTTCTAAAGGTTTGTTCATCACCATTTGCAACCATAGTTGTTGAATGTGCTTGACATCCTTTTAATTCTGTTAACTTATTTAATGCAACTTGAGCAGTTGGGTTTGTTGCTGCACAAATACTTAAAGCAATTAATATTTCTTCACAATTTAAAACAGTGTTTTTAATACCTAGAGTTTTAAATTTTAAGTTTTGAATTGGCTCTAAAATAACTGGAGATATTAAATGTATATCATCAGAAATATTAGCTAAATGTTTTATAGAGTTTAAAATTACTGCTGCTGTTGCATCCATTATTTCTGAACCTCTTCCAGTAATCATTGTTCCATCCTCTAATTCTAGTGCTACTACTGGGAATGATTCCTTACCTTTAAGCTTCTTTAGCTTTTCTGAGTATTCTCTAGCTGGATTAACAACTTTTCTGTCAGTCTCCTTTAAGTTTAGCTCCTCCATAATAAGCTTAGCACTATCTGCAACATCCTTATCTACATATCCCTTTTTGAATTCGCAAATAGTCTTGTAATATCTTCTTATTATTTCTTGCTTAGATGCTTCTTTAACAACGTCATCATTTACAATTCCAAAACCTACTCTATTTACACCCATATCTGTTGGTGATTTATATACTGATTCTTTACCAGTAATTTTTTCTATTATTCTTTTAAGAACTGGGAAGCTTTCAATATCTCTATTGTAATTAACTGCAACTTGATTATATGCATCAAAATGGAACGAATCTATCATGTTTACGTCTTTTAAGTCAACTGTAGCTGCTTCATAAGCTATATTTAGTGGATGCTTAAGTGGAACATTCCACACTGGGAAAGTCTCAAACTTTGAATATCCAGCTACATTTCCTCTTTTATTTTCATGATATAATTGGCTTAAACAAGTAGCAAGTTTTCCACTTCCTGGACCAGGAGCAGTAACAACTACTATTGGTTTAGTTGTTTCAATATATGGATTTTTTCCATATCCTTCATCACTAACAATAGTATCTACATCCGTTGGATATCCAAGAGTAGCTCTATGTTTATAAACTTTAATTCCTCTTCTTTCAAGCTTGTTTATAAAAACAGTTGTAGCTGGCTGACCATCAAATCTAGTAATAACTACACTGTTTACATCTAAACCATATCCTCTTAAATCGTCTATAAGTCTTAAAACTTCAAGGTCATATGTAATACCAAAGTCTCCTCTGATCTTATTTCTTTCTATGTCTCCTGCATAAACACATATTACTACTTCAACTTTTTCTTTAAGCTTTTGAAGCAATTTAATTTTAGCATTTTCATCAAATCCAGGTAAAACCCTTTTAGCATGTAAATCATACATTAGCTTTCCGCCAAATTCTAAATATAATTTATCATAATTATTAACTCTTTCTAAAATATATTTAGACTGTTCATCTAGATATTTTTTATGATCAAATCCTATTTCCATCTTTTTGCCTCTTTCCTCTTATCACTTATTAATTAATACTTATCTTCATAAGTACTTATTATACATCAATTTTATATTACTTTCTATAACAACTTAAAAATGCATATAAATTAATTTATATGCATATGCTCATTGGTAATATCATTATCATCTTACCTTTAATGTTACACTCTGGCTTATTAGGTAAAATTATATTATTTTTTCTTAAAATATCTAAATAAGGTTCAATACTATCTAATATTTTTTGATAATATGTTTCTTGTGAAGATTTTCTTAATAAACTTACACATTTATCTTTATCTTCCTTAATCATCATTACTTTACCGAATATTTTACATGAACATTGAACAAAGTCAAACATGTTATATCCATTATTAACAAAATTGTTTTGATTTATTGTAAGTAAAATTGAAATATCTTCATTTTTAACTATTAAATCTCTACTACCATTTTGTGTTATACTATTTTTTATTCCATTAAGCAAATTGTATATAATATTAAAATTCAAAGATTTATTTTGAGTTTTATCTAAAATAGAATTAAAAAAATCTATTCCATAACAGTTGATACTATTTAAAACAGTATCAATATAATCAGGTAGTGATGTTTCTTGAATGCAACCCGTAACCTCTACATAATCACCAACCTTTACATTGCCGTTTTTTATAGATTTATAGCTAATTTTTTTCATATTTTTACTAGAATACATTCTATTTACTAAGTCATTATGAAGAGTAAAAACTGTACTTATCTTTTTTATTTCTTGCTCAACTCTATCAAAATCCCTACCTTCAAAACCTAAACTATTTTCTCTTCCATCTTGTAGGTTTTCAGCATAAGAATTATGCTTACTTTTATATCCTTCTATTTTATCTCTCTGATCTTTAAAATCTAAGCCTTTGGAATTTCTCTCACTTATTCTTGCACTTCCACCAAATGTTCTATCTTTAACCCTCTTAACTGTTCTTATATCTATATATCCATTTAAAACTACTGAGTTTAAATTTTTAATTAATAATTCATCTAGATATACAAGAAGATCTAACATAGCATCCTCCTTATGAATTTATCAACTTATAAATATATATTAATATTCTAATTTAGAAATAACTTACTGTTTATCTTTATTTTTATTAGTAATGGATTCTTTAATATAATCAAGTATTTTTGTGTTTTTAATATTAAGTTCGTCCTTATCTACTTTGATAGAATCGATTATCTTCATTAATGCAATTTCTTCTTCTAATTCTTTTATCTTATTAATAATTTCTATATTATTTCTTTTATTTAAATCTATTGAATATACTTCTTCACCGCATATTTCACAAGTGCCATATAATTTATTATATTCTATCTTTCCTATATTTAAATCCTTAGTTGCTTTTTTGCTATTAACTATCATTTTTTGTATCTTTCTGCACTTTTCACAGTAACATTTATTATAAAGCATAAATTCACCTCTCATTTATTTTATCATTATTTTTTTTCTAAAAAAAGTGGTATATATCAAAATAAAGCCTTCAGTAATATAATTCTAGGTTAATACCCCATTAACTTATATTATTGAAAGCTAATATATTTTTATGATCAGCTATTTATTAATTAATCTAAGTAGTTTTGATAAATCACTTAAGGAATTATTACATAATAATAGTTAATTGATAATAGGGACTGCTATAGGCAGCCCCTTTACTATAATCCTACCAACAACCGCCTAATAACAATAACCATATAAGTGGGAATCCACAACCAAATCCACCGCCGCCAAATCCAAAGCCGCCGCCACCGAATCCACCGCAGCCACCGCCAAAGTTATTACAACAATTTCCACAGTTATTAAATCTACAACAACAGTTATTTCTACAGCAGTTGTTATTACAACATCTTCTTGACATGTTCACCAACTCCTATTCATTTGTATGCTATATATTATTCAAAGAACTACCAATTTGTTCTGTTAATTTAATATCATTTACGAGTATTTTATTTAAGTGTACAATAGTGTTTTAATATGCTAAAATATAAAAAAAGGAGTGATTTTCATGGAAAAAAGAAATCGTTTAGTAGCACCTAGAAATGTCGTTAATACTAAAATGTTATATAGTTTCTATATATTGAAAGAATTATCTAAGGGGAATACTATCTTTGGTAATAAGGTCTTAGATGAATTTAAGAATAGATTCGAAGCTACTGCTCTACCTTTCCCAGTATCCTCAAGTACAATATATGAAACTTTATACAATCTTGAGACAAAAGGATATGTAACTAGCACTTGGGCTGGAGATGAATTTCTAAATAAAAGAAGTAAAAAAATATATTCTATTACTGATTCAGGTATAGAGTATTATAAAAATCATATTTCTGATTATATAAGTAATTTAAACAAAACTAAGGCAACAATAGATATTATGATTGATATGCTAAAAAAATAAAATAATCTAAGAAAATTGACATTTTTTTATAACTTTTTAAATACTATATATTTATAGCACATCATAAGGAGGAAGGTTATGGAAAAATATAGTGAACTAAATACGTTAAATATCCCCTATTTAACTGCATGCGAAAAAGAAATTTGTAATTTTTTCTTAAAAGATGACTCATTAGTATTATATTTTAAGAAATTAAATTTCAAAATATTTAAAAATGTATCTGTTTATTTAAAAAATATAAAAACAAGAGAATTATTATTTGCTCCATCTAAAGCCCATAATAATTCTCTCGTTATTGATTTACAAGATTTAAATAAAATATGTACCAACTATGAATATAGTATAGTAATTTCATCAGAAGATGAATTTAATAAGATACTATACTACCCTATTTACAAACCAATTGATTCTAATGATGAATTATTGACTTATTCTAGTTCTACAAATATAAAATGGTATCTAAGATTAACAAACAATGGTAAGATAAGATTATCAACAATTGTTTTATTTCCAAATACAAATAAAAGCTGAGCAAAACTTATTATAAGATAAATTTATAATCTTATAGCAAGCCATGTTGCTCTGCTATTTTTTTATATTTCTCTTCACTCTCTTTATTATCATAAAATAATGGAAATGCATAATTGTAATTTCCCCATAGAGTAGATTTTATCTTATCAAAATAAAATGAAATAAAGAATATCTCCTTTAAGTTTAACATGGTTAATAAATTAATATAAGAATCATCTCTTATTTCAAAAAATATACTATCCTTATTCCCACAATTAATTAAACTATTAAATAATTTCTTATCTTCATTACTTACTCTATTCTCTATGAACTTAATTCCATTTTCATCCAGCTTATTTTTATAAAAATCAATTATTACTTTATTATTATTTAAATAAAATAACTCTTCTATAAATCCTAAATAACTTTTCTCTACTTCCTCATAAGAAGTACCCTTAGGAGATAATTGAATATAATCGTAGTTATTAAATCCATCTAAAATATTATTAAAATAAATAACATTCTTATTATAAAATTCGTCTTTACTTATTGCTTTAATATTCAATTTAACCTCCATTCATCCATATAAGATGCAGATAATATATTATTTCTATTCCCCTTAATTTTAACTACAAAGCTTTTACTAATTCCACTTTCATTAAGTAAATAACAATGATGATAGTTCACTCCACTTAGTATATCCCTTATGACATAAACTAATAATAAATCATTTTTAATACTATTTGGTGAAGATAATATTATATTATTTAAATAATCAATTCTGTTATCTGAAAAAGTTTCTAAAATGCAAATTATAGCGTTATTATTAAATCTTAATTCTGATGATAATTTTTGAACAGCAAAAAGATCATTTGCCATATCAGTTTCTCTTATAAAATCAATATCTTTATTATATTTACACTCTTTATAATCGTATTTAAAATTAATTATTACCCTTTTATCTTCAGTTTCTCCTCTTTTATAATTTATATTATATCCTAAGAATTTACATAATGTTATAAAAAATTTATTCTCTTTAGTTGTTATTTCTTCATATTGAGAGCTTCTATTTAAAGATAAATTTTCATAATTCTTTACAAATCCATTATATAAATCTATTAAATTCAAATTTAACATTTGCTCTCCTCCTAACTAGTTTATTCTATTTTACCATTTAAACTTACATCTTCCAATGGTAATTTATTCTCATTTACGAGGATATTAAATTAGAGTAATATTTATTAAAATAAATAATATATTTTATCTGGTAAAGAAAGAATTGATAATAAACTTGCAAATAAAATTACTTATATCAAAAAATTAAAAGCAATCATTATTAATTAAAATACTAATTACAAATCAATGTAAAAAAGAGCTACCATAAGGTAGCCCAATTCACTATATTAGCTTATTTGCAAAGACATTATCTAAGTTTAATTTTTTTATCTTATTCCTAATTTCATCTTTATCTAAAGTATATAGTCCCTCTTCCTTCATTCTTGCAAAGTATTCTGAACCTGCAAAGGTGAATCTAGCTCTTCTCCCCTCTCTAGTCTTAGACTTTTCATTAGCAAAAGAAATTATATCTCCTATTGCTATAGATGAAGGAAGAATTAATAGAGGAATCCCCATAGCAAATCTTACTGAATTGTGTCCTGCTAAGCTTCCAGTAGCTATGGCTTCTGTATGACCTACAAACAACCCAGACTTTTCGCCTGCGCAGAATAAATTGTCTACTCCGTTTACCTTTAAATCATTGGTTCTTGGTGCAACCGACATATATCTTATGGAGTTCCCCTTACTACCTGCATATGGATCTACATATTTTGCATTTTCAAGCCCTTTTATTTTTCTTAATTTTTTTAGAGGATAATACGTAGTCATTAATTTTGCGTGGCCTGTATCTAACAAAATTATATTCTCAGCAAATTCTTTTAAGGCATACTGCTGACAAACTTTTGTACTAAGTTTATCATAATTAACATCTTCTTTTGGAAGTTCTAAGATAACACATCCCTTTTCATCTAGTTCCTCCCTTAATTCACTTGATAATGTATCTTTTGATAATTTACATGAACCTGAAAAAGCTCCCAATATATCTTCTCCTCTTTCGCCTTGAATATCAGATACACCACATCTTTCGCTTATACTTATTCTAGGTCCAAAAGCTGGACATCTTAAAATACACATTGAGCATCCATTACCATATCTTAAACAATTTCCCATAGGTCCTGTAGTACCAGTTGTTTCAATAAAAACATCCCCTTCTTCATAGGTTCCATCACTTAAATATATTCCTTTAATTCTACTACCTTCAATCTTTATATCATTTACCCTGCTTTCCATATGAATTGTAATACCTAATTCTTCTAAAAACTTACTAACTCTACCTTCAATTAGATTTACATCATATAGCGTGGCATGTTTATGCCCTGGAAATTCTATATCTTTATGCCTTGCTGTATTGTCTACTATATTAATTAGATCTCCAGCTCCAAGCTCTACAAGTTCTTCAGAAGCTGTCCACCTTCCGTTATTCCTCATTATTCCACCAACATTACCAAGGCCTAATAATAAATCAGTTTTTTCATATACATGAACTTCTGCTCCTGCTTTTTTAGCAGTTATACTTGCTGCTACACCAGCCCATCCACCACCAATAATAATAACTTTTGTCATATAAATCTTCTCCCCTCAAAAACCTTTCTTGGATCTAATTGTGTCTTACAGAATCTTTTAACTCTATGCCCTGAAAATCTTACTGTACAACTTCCACATACTAGTTGTACAAGGATGCCATAATATCGTCTATTTTATAGTTGATCAAAGTTTATCATCTTTGCAAAATACAGTTTCATCATTACAACAAGCTCTTGGTGATGCAGAAAAATCAGATAATAAAGCTAAAATACAATCAGCTATAAATTCTATTAATTCTGCTTCACAAGAATTATCAAAATTTAAAGATTAATAATAAAAAAATCTGAATGAATTACTTATAAAATCAATTCATTCAGATTTTCTAACCTTATCTTATAATTTTCTAATTTTCCTCGCAAAACCTTCCCTTAATATCTCTATAAAATCCAGTATCTACTTCTGAATTTAAAAATGGTATTATCTCTGGATCATAGTTAGCAATTGTATTAAGAGAGTAAATTCCCATATTATTTGCGTCACTTAGATATTCATCCGACTCAGTCCCCTCGTAAAATATCCATCCACTATCTCCTTCTCTTGAAGGCTCATCTTTATACATATAGCCTATCTTGTAGCCTTCAACCATAATCTTATCTGTTGCTAATGCCCATTCATTGCTTTTAATTAAAGGTTTTATATCTTCTGCTTCTAAATAATATTTTTTCTTATCTTTAATATTGCTAGGCATTTCTACATCAAAAGCCCTAGGATCGATAAATCTTATAATTAAGCAAACGATATCATCATTGCTATCAAATCCCCAATATGCAGAATAAAATCCATCACCAAATCCACTACAAAACATAATTATATTATTCTCTGTATTTTCTACATTGTAATCAAGATAATCTCCATCTTCTCTTTGATACTTTGGATACTTAATTGCACTTTCCCTAAAAGATCTTGAAAAATAATCATCATAGTGGTTTTTATTTGGATTTTCACTATGCCATTTATATAAAAAATTATCATATAGCTTTGAGGTTTCTCTATCAACAAAACAAGCGAGACCAGTATCAACACCAAACCCTGCAATAACTCCTGGCTTATTATAGTCTTCTATTTCATATCCATCTGGCATTGCTATTTCATATCTGACTGGCACTTCACCCGTTATATCTAATTTTGATGATAAATACCTTGTCCCAAAAATTTCATTATTCATAATTGATATGTATACTGGGTATTTACCAGGTTTAATTTCTTTATCTAAAATACTAGACCACTTACTATTTAGGTAACATAGTGGATCTCCAATTTCAATCTTTCCTGTTGGAAAATACGCATCACCTATTTTTTCTACTATATATTCAGAGTCATCGCTAAATTGCTTATTCATATCCTCAACATTAAATGATTCTGTTAATAGATTCATATTTCGAATAAATATATCTCTCATTATATCTTCTACTGACTTATTATTCATACCCAATCCCTCTTTCTATTAGTAAATCCAATTAAACTCATAATATATTATACTATACAATTATATTCTCTAAAAAATAATACAATACTCTAAATAAAAAAAGAAAAGGACTTAGTCCTTTTCAAATAAAATTCAGTCTATACAATTTATATTTTTAATCTATATTCATATAAATATTTTCCTAAAAAATTCACTCTTACATAGCTTTCTTTACTTTATTTATCTTTATATATGGATTTCTGTAGAAAGAGTATGTAAGTTGAAGACACATTAGACACCAAATAACTGGTTCACAAATAATTACTCCAAAGTAATCGAGGCTAGGTATAAGTAATATAACAAATACTATCTTACCTATTAATTCAATTATACTTGAAACAAGTGGTAATAACTTTTCCCCCATTCCTTGTAAGGAGTTTCTTAAATTTAACAAAATCCCTAGCACAGCATAAAATGGTGAATTCAATAATAAGTATCTTACACCATTATCTATTACAGTCGCTTCACTTGATCCAGATAATGCTTTCATTAAAACTGGAGCAAAGAATAGTAAGATAACAGTGACTATAGCTCCCCATACAATAGATATAATATTTGAATAACGAACAGCTTCTCTTATTCTCCCACCTTGATCTGCACCTTTATTTTGAGAAACAAATGTTGCAAGACTCATGGATAGAGCTGAAACAGGTATAATTGCAAAACTATTAAGTTTACGTGCTGCTGTATGTCCTGCAATAATTAAATACCCTAAATTATTAATTGCAGTTTGTAGTATCACTGTTCCTGCAGATACTATCATAAGCATAACTCCCATAGATAATCCTTGTCCTAATAACTCTTTATATAAATCCTTATCAAATTTGAAATGCTCCTTCTTTGGAATAAGTATTGGACACTTTTTATAAATATATATAATACATAATACACCAGAAATTCCTTGTGATATAACTGTTGCAACTGCTGCTCCTCTAATTCCCATACCAAATTCAGTAATAAAAACTATATCTAAAACTATATTAATTACTGAAGAAACTATTAGAAATATTAAAGGCATCATACTGTTCCCAATTGCTCTTAACACTCCTGCACAAAGGTTATATAAAAACATTACTCCAACAAACATTGTAACTGTAGAAATATAAGAATATGATTCCTCTATAATATTTGCTGGTGTATTCAGTAATTGTAATAGTGGAAGTAGAAATACCTTTGAAATAAGCATTATTATTAATGTTATACCTATTCCTATAACTAGTGATCCAGCTACTGATTTTTTTACTAAGTTCTCATCCTTAGCACCATAACTTCTTGCTGTAACAATGCTAAGTCCATTCCCTGTACCAAGAGAAAATCCTATAAGTAATTCATATACAGCTGCACATGCACCTATTGCAGCTAAGGATGTATCACCTAAATAATTACCTACAATCATAATGTCAACTGTATTGTATAATTGCTGAAATAGATTTGATATAAAAAGAGGAATTGCAAATATAATTAGTGACTTTAAGATTTTTCCCCGTAGTAAATCAACATTCGTATTAACCATCTTTTTCCCTCCTGGAATTCTTATCTTTAATATAATTTCATAACTATTCTCCAAATAATTTACCAAATAATTATAACACAAGTCAATGATACTATTAATATTATTGGCTTATTTAACTTTTTATTCATCTTAATTAATTTATTACTATACAGTACTTTTGCCTACTATTATATTCTATCTTTTGCAGATACTTATAATATTTTTAAATTTTAATATAATTATAGATACTTAGCAGTTAGTGATTTACAGCAACCTTGTAGCTCCTTAGGAGTTCCTTCAAAAATCACTTCTCCACCTTTATTTCCACCTTCTGGTCCAAGATCAATGATCCAATCTGCCCTTTTAATTACATCAATATTGTGTTCGATAATAATTACTGTATTTCCGTTATCTACTATATTCTCTACAATATTTATAAACTTTTCAATATCTGCCATATGAAGACCTGTTGTAGGCTCATCCATAATGTATATTGAACTTTCCTTGTGTAATTCACTAGCTAATTTTAATCTTTGGCATTCACCACCTGATAATGTATCTAATGTTTGCCCTAGTGTTAAATATCCTATTCCCATATCATAAATAGATTGTAATTTAGTTTTAATTGGTTTTAATTTAAAGAAATCTATTGCTTCTACTACTGTCATATCCAATACTTCAATTATATTTTTACCATGGAACTTATAAGCTAAAACTTCAATTTTAAACTTTTTACCATCACAAACATCAAAAGTACTTTTTATATTATCCATAAAAGCAAGGTTAGTTTCTACAATTCCGCTACCCTTACAATTTTCACAAGCACCTTCTGAGTTAGAGCTAAACATTGATGGAGTAACATCATTTTCTTTAGCAAAAGCTTTTCTTATATTATCCATAATTCCACTATAGGTTGCTAAGCTTGATCTTGAATTTCCCCCGACAGGACTTTGGTCAATTAATACAGCTTCTTTATTTTGTTTTAAAAATTCTTCCTTAATTAATGTACTTTTTCCTGAACCTGCTACTCCTGTTACTACTGTTAAGACACCTTTTGGTATATTAACAGAAATATTTTTCAAGTTGTTTTTCTTACAATTAACAGCTGATAAATATGCCTTATGATCTCTTATATTTTCTTTTAGTGTAAGAGAGTTATTTAAAGCATCTCCTGTTAAAGTTCCTGACTTAAGTAAATCTTCATAACTACCTTTATAAACTATTTCTCCACCATTTCTTCCAGCTAGAGGTCCAACATCAATAATATGATCAGCAATTCTAATGACATCTGGATCATGTTCAACGACAATTACAGTATTACCTTTGTCACGTAGCTTCTTTAATAGATTATTTAATTTATGAACATCTCTTGAATGAAGTCCTATACTTGGCTCATCAAATATATACATTAAATCAACTAAGTTGCTATTTAGATGTTTAACCATCTTTATACGTTGAGACTCTCCTCCTGATAATGTTGAAGTTTCCCTATCTAATGTTAAATATCCAAGGCCAATATCAATAATGTTATTTAGTTTTTCAATGATACCCTTAATTAATGGTTGAGCTCCTGGCTCTTTAATTTCTTCAATTACTTTAACTAATTCATCAATTTGCATACTTGTTAAATCTGCAATATTATGTCCATTAATTAAACACTTATAAACTCTTTCATGTAGTCTTCTTCCTCTACAAACTGGACATTCACCTTCAATTAATAATTTACTAAGTTTCTTTTTAGCTGCTTCAGAAAGTTCTCCTTCTTTCTTTAAATAAAGTCTATTAAACTTAACTATTAATCATTCATAAGTTAAATTCATAGTTCCTACTTCATCTATCTTAATTTTTTCTGGCTCACCGTATAAAAACTTCTCTAACTCTTCTTCTGAATAATCACTTATCTTTTTATCATTATCAAAGAATCCTGACTCTGCAAATAGCTTCCAATGCCAAGTCCCTACTCCAAAGCCTGAAAGTAAAATTGCACCTTCATTTAAAGACTTATTCATATCAACTATTTCTTCCATATTAGGAACTAGTTTTTTACCAAGGCCCTCACACTCTGGGAACATACCATTTATATCATTAAAAGAAAACATATTAGCTTTCCCTATGTATATACTTCCAAATCTTGAATATAAAGCTCTTAAGAATGAGTTTATATCTATAATAGTACCTAAAGTTGATCTTGAATTACCACCAATTCTGCTTTGATCAATAATAATAGGTGTAGATAAATTATCAATATGGTCAGCCTTAACCTCACCATACTTAGGTAAAAAATTTCTAATAAAAGCACTAAATGTTTCATTTAATTGACGTTGTGCTTCCTTTGCTACTGTCTCAAAGACAATTGAAGATTTACCTTAGCCTGATACTCCTGTAAATATAGTTATTTTTCTTTTAGGTATTTCTAATGATTTGTTCTTTAAATTATTCTCCATAATCTTTAATTTACATACTATATCATCAATTTATATACTTTTAAACTTCTAAATAATCTTTTATATACTTCACATTATTTTCTGGGAAATATTGTAAAGTATTAATATTTAGCAAGAATAAAAATAAGTCTAGATAAAAAATTATATATATATCCATAAAATAAAAATAATCTTAGATATTTGGTGAATTTCTAAGACTATTTTTATTATTTATAATAATTATCTAAGCATTTTTTCAATATTTTATCTGTTTCTTTTCCAACTTGTATTATATTTAAATAATTTTGAAGGCCTATGGCCTACATCTTTAGTAAACTTATCTGTTTCAATTACCATATTAGAAATTTTTCTTCTAAAAGCTGCTGCTAGAAGCTCTTTTCCTTGAATTATTTCATAAACCTTTTGTAGTTCAGTTAGTGTAAATAACTCTGGCATAAGGTTAAAAGCTAGACTTGTATATTCAATCTTATTTCTTAACCTACTAATTGCGTACTCTATAATCTTACCATGATCAAAAGCAAGTCCTGTTGACTCAATTATTTCTCTTCTTACTCTTCCATCTAAGTTTTCTACGATTCTCACCTTAGCATATAGTTCTTCTATATTATTCCAAAGTTTAATTTCCACTATTTCTTCGAAACTATCTCCATTTTCTAAAGCTAAGTCATTTTCCTCTAATAATTTATAATCAACATCAAACCAACACGCATCTTCCTCATTATGCCCTGCCTTAATACTTAAAGAACTACTATCTACTAATGCCATATAGGATGAACTTATTACTCTAGTTCTAGGATCTCTATTAACTTCTCCAAAAGTATATAACTGTTCCATATAAATATTCTCGATATTCGTTTCATTTCTTAAAACTCTTAATGCTGCCTCATCTAAACCTTCGTCAATTGATACAAAGCCTCCAGGCAATGCCCAATCTCCAATATACGGATGGCTACCTCTCTTTACTAATAGAATTTTTAGAGATTTTTCAGCAAGCTTTCTATAATTATTATTTTCCTCTTCCATAACAGTAAATATTAATATATCTACTGTTAAAGATGGTTTTTTATAAATATCTGAGCTATATTGTTTTAAAAATTCTTCTTCTGTTAAACCTTCTTTATTCTTTAAAAGTCTTCCCTTCATAATTATCACCTTCTACTAACCAGCTTTTGTATTCATATTCTTATTGTTTTTCTCCATTATAATCACTGCCTTCTTTTAGCTCATATTTTGGTGGCAGACTTCTCTTATGATCATTGTATTCATATTTTATTCTAATTTTATCATCCATTTCTTTATTATAACAAGTGCCCTTTTCTATATATTTATTTATTTGCTTATAAGATATACCTAGCTTTTCTTCGTCTGATTGACCTGATATCCCATCACTAGGAGTTTTGTGAACTAATTCATAAGGTAATCCTAAATAATCTCCTAATGCTATAACTTCATCTGTTGTCAAATTACCTATTGGATTAAAATCATAAGCATTATCTCCCCACTTTGTAGTATAGCCTACAAAAGCTTCCGATTTATTTCCTGTACCACAAACCCTATAATTCATACTAGCACCAATTGCATATAAAATTGTCATTCTTAGTCTTGGAGAAATGTTAATTTTAGCATCAATAGATAATGTATCGTCCTTAATTCCATTTATTAAGCCATTATATGCTTCTTCAATATTTACTATTTTATAATTAATTCCAAGAATATCTACAACTCTTAAGCTATCAGAAATATCTTTTTGCTCTCCATTTGGCATTAAAATTCCAAATACCCTTTCCTTTCCTAAAGCCTCAACTAATAATTTTGATGTAATGGTGCTATCTTTCCCACCACTTATACCAATTATAGCTCCCTTAGCATTAGGTTGTTTTTCAAAATACTTTCTTATCCAATTTATTATATTTTCACTTACTCTTTTTACATTAAAGTCTTTTCTCATTATTCCACCCCAATTAAAAGTTTTTGTGCAATCTATTCCTTATCTCAGATAATGAATAGTCTTTCATAAGTTTACCATCCTTAAATACAACTTCTAATAAATTATCTTTATATTCTTCTTGCTCTTTTATAGTTAATTCATCTTTATATAAAATATTTTTTCCTTCTTTATAAACATAACACATTCCCTTTTGTGATTTTTTAAAATTTCCTGTGTCCGTTTTAGGATCTTTAAATATAAATTTTTCTTCATTATTAATTACTGCATGTGTAGCTTTTAGCGCAAATCCAAAAGTATCTCTTGTGTTATATTGGTATGTGTAAGAACCAATCCCAAATACACAATTGTTAACTGCAAACCCCTTTTTCTCTAATCCCTTACAGATTTCTTCACACCTTTCAACTGTTATACTATCTCCATAAATTGTACCTATTTTATTATTTAAAACTTTATATCCTTTTGTATTAATTTCACCACCAAAAATGTCCCATAAAAGTTCAACAGTTCCTTTATATTCATCACTACCATTTGTTGCATTTTTATCTCCACATATTATCTTTACTGGATCTCCACTATCTCCTCTAATAACTATTTTTCCATCTCTATTTAAAATATCTTCTTTTAATCTCGGAAGTATATCTGTTATAACATTCCAGTAATCATAAGTGTCAGATACTATACTTAAAGTTCCATTTGGAAAGACTTCAGTAATTAATCTTTTATATGCTAAATACTCATCTTGTCCATAACTACACATTACACTATGCTCAGTAGATGGTGTTCCAAGTCCTACTATTTCATTATCTATATTAGAATTATAATATTTTTCTAAAAAGTCTATTGCTGGAATTGTGGCTGTTCCAACAAAAGAGAGTAGATGTGCTGCCCCACTAAATTCGGCACTTTCTAATGAACTAAAGCCTCTCATACTAAAATCTCCACAAGCTCTTTTTACATCACCATTGTCAACAGTAAGGTTAAAATATTTTCCTACTATTTCTCTATACCTATATCCAATACTTGCAGATGTCATAGGTTGCCATATATTACAACTCATAAAAGTTTCTAGATAATTTACAAGCCAAGCAAAATCTTTATGAGTATTTGTAATTTCAATCATTGGAGTTTTAATATTTACTCTTATCCCCTCTTCTACAGCTTTAATTTGTATTGGTAAATATCCTAAATCATATAAATCTTCAATGTGCTTTGTATCTGCTGCTACAGTTCCCATAGTTTTAGTAATAACTCTTTTATATTCAGAAATAACCTCTTCTTTATCTCTATTAAAGAAATTTTCATTAAAATATTTAATTAAATACTTTTTTAAGAATGGTTGTAGTCCAAACATAACAACTTTATCTATATCTTCTTTTCTTGACATTCTTGGAGTCCAATAGCTTACTAGCTTAGTTAACCCTTCTGCATAGCACATATGATGAATTGTTTTATAAAAATCTGTTAATAGTAATGGATTTGACATAATTATTCCTCCCTATTTATCACCTTTGCTTGTAAACCTTCTGCTACGTCTAAAGTCTTTTCATGCAAGCTCTCATCAAAGCTAGCACAAAGTTTGGCATCTATTATAATTTCTGAATTTCTATATTGGGATTGGAATAATACTAAATTACTAATTACACATATATTTGTAACTACTCCAATTATCTCAATTTCATTAATATCATCACCAATATCCTCTGATATTTTAATCATATCCTTTGGAGATATTCCAAATCCTTCCTTTTCATAATAGAAGGTATTTTTTGCATTTATAAAGTTATTCAATCTTCCATATAAGTTGTGTCCATTGGTGCCTTTAATACAGTGAGTTACAGGTAAGTTCTTTCCTTCTCTAGTATTAAGGTAATCTTTTTGATGAGTATCATATGTGAATAGTACTTTTTCTCCATTTTCAATATACTTATTAATTTTCTCATAAATTAAAGGTTCCAAAGTTTTAGCTTTTTCAAATCCCAAAGCTCCATCTACAAAATCATTTTGATAATCAATAACTACTAATAATTTTTTCATAATTAATCCTCCCTAAATTTCATAAATCTTAATTTTTTTATGGCTTCTATTTAAAATACTATTTGTTGTATATATTCCCGTTATTAAATCACTATTTAATAAATTACCTTCAAAGATTGTATTTTCACAATGAGTTACTACTAAATATATTTCACTTGCACCCATTTCTTTTAATTTTGATGCTGTAAGCTCAAAAGTTCCTCCTTTAGAACAAAGGTCATCTACTATAATTGCCTTAAAGCTTTTTTTATCTATTTCTCCATTAATCTCTAATTTTTTAATATATCCAGTGTTGAAATCACGTTCTTTACTGGCAGTTAGTATCTTATCATAATTGATTTCCTTACCATATCTTTTAGCTGCGCCAGCATCTGGATAAACTAAATATACATCATCTTTACTATTCTTCACCTTTAGCAATTTTTCTGTTAAAATCTTAGACATATTTACTACCCTTACTCTATCTAATAATGCAGTAGAGACATCTGAATGTGGTTCATAAATAGTTACACTTTCAAAATCTAAACTATTTATAAACTTACATAGATACTTTAAGGTGAATACTCTTATTCCCTCTGTTCTATCCATTCTGCTATATGGTAAATAAGGTATTAATAAATTACATCTTACTTTTAATTCATCTAAATGTCCTTTTAAAAACATTAAATGTGTTATATCCTCATCATTTTCAAAGTTAATCTTTATTTCATTAATATCTTTTATCATTAAATTATTGCTATTAATCAATACCTCTCCATTTGGAAATTTTTTAATCTCTAATTTCTCATCATTAAAATAAATCATTTTATACCCTCCTAATTCTTAAAATCATTCAAACATACTACTTTAAAACTTATTATTATCTTGTTATTATCAATTTGTTAATATGTTATAATCATATTCTTAATACCACTAAATGTCAATGTAAATTATTAATATTTTTTATATTTAGTTGTTTTTTAGAAGAAAAAAGTATGTATCAACTTTTCTATTAATACATACTTACAAAATAAATTTTTTATTTTAATATGACTTTATTTCTTTTAAAGAATACTTTCTCCTCTAAGGCGAGAGTCAAGATTTTCTTAATTCATCATCTGAAAATATAGGGTAATGTACTTCCTAAATAGAATCTATAATGCAATAAAATTATCTAATATCAAATTTTAATATAAAAAAGACAGTCTCATATAAATTGAGACTGTCTTTTCTGCTATTTAGATGTATTTGTTCTCTTAGCTATGTAAGGTAAAATTAATCCTAAAGCAATTAAAACAAATGGAGTTATAATATTTAATAAAAGTTGGAAGATATCTTTTGAGTACATTCCACCTATACAAGCAAATGCTGTAAAGGCAAAGCACCAAGCTCCAAATATTATTCCAAGAGTTTTGTTTTTTACAAAGTAATATTCTCTTTGGAATTTCTCTCCAACCTTCTTTAAAGCTATATAAGCAACGAATACCCATAAATATCTTAGTGGCATACATACTGCATTTAGCTTTATTAGCCATCTAACTAAGTCATCAACACTACCTATTCCTATTGCTGGAACTATAATCAATATTGAAACTATAACAAAAATTAATTTGAATCCATTAATATATGCACCATTTTTATTTTTTACAAATAACTTTTCTGGTATAAATCTTCTATCACCACTATCAAGTAACATACGTAATGGAGCATCAATAGAAATTATCAGTACAGCAAATTGCCCAATCATATTTGTTATTGCATAAGCTATAACAAATAAATTACCTACGTTATAGTATTCTCCAAGCTTTTGGAATGCATAATATGCTCCATTTGTCATAAGATCCTTTGGAATATTATTTGAATCAAACATCATTCCTAATGAAATTGTTCCTAGTATAGCTGTAACTGCAACCATAACAGCTAAAGCAATCATTCCTTTAGAAAAACCTTTAGCTGGATCCTTCATTTGATTTACATAAGGAGATATTTTTTCACATCCACCAACCGCAAAGACCAATATTGATATACTTGTGAAAAAAGCCATATCAAACTTTGGTATAAACGTACTTAATGACCAATCAATTTGATTTAATTGTACATTTGTAATTGCTGGAGCTGCCATCATTAATAAAATAAATAGCATAGACATTATAAACATAGATGTTCCAGCTAAAGATGATAATTTCTTTAACGGATTTAAACCCTTAGATGCAATATACATAGCAACTATAAAAACAATTAAACAACTTATTTGTAATAGTACTGTATTCATATTACTAATTCTACTATCTTGAAAAATTGCCCAGCTTGATGCAATCATAAAGCTATTAGGCTTTTGTGAAAGATATGGCATATGTACAACCCAATATGTCCAACCAGCATAGTATGCAAGCTTAGGTCCTATAGTTTCTCCAACCCAAGAACTAACACCACCACCATGACTTTTAAATGCTGATCCTAATTCTCCTACCATTAATGCATATGGTATAAAATAAATTACAAAAATAATTAACCAAGCTACAATTGCTTGTAATCCATTATATTCAGAAAATCCGTTGATTACATTACCGAATCCCCAAACTCCTGAAAAGGCCATTAACGCAAGACTATACCACATAATCTTTTTACTATTGTTTTCCGGCATAATTTTTCCCTCATTTCTATTAAAATAATAAAAACTATAATTATATTAATGTCATATTTTGTTGTTTTTTATCATTTTAACATCTTTTTCATATGAAATTTTAATAATAAAATTAGTTTTCTATTTTAAAGGGAAAAATATTAAATTTATTTTAATTATATTAGTTTATTTTTTATATTTTATAGTTTTTTAAAAAGAAAATTTTTTAAAATATAAAAATTAAAATTTTAAATAAGGTTAATTTAACCTAAAATCAACCAAAATAATTATAAAGGTAGTAACAGTTTCATTTCCCTTCCCTTATTTCAAATTCAATTCATTAACTATTTTTTAATACTAATCTTATTCTAACTCATTACTATACTTCATTATAATTTCAATAAACTTACTCATTGCTAATGAAATACTTTTATTCTTATGATAAGAGAGTTGTGTTTTAAACTTATCAAATAAACCTTCTACTTCTATCATCTTAAACTTACCTTCTTCTATTTAATCTTTAACTGCATAGTAAGGTAAATAAGAGATCCCCAGTCCATTCATAACACAATTTTTAATAGCTTCCACACTTGATAATTCAATAGGGTTTCTAAATCTTATTTTTTTCTCTTTCAAATAATTTTCAAAGGTTAATCTAACTAAACAACCTTTTTCAAAGAATATAATTCCTTCTCTAGCGAATTCTCCTTCAGAACTTTCCATTAGAAATCTCAAGTCAGCATCAGGTGCTCCAACTATCACCATAGTTTCATCTTTTAATTTCTTAACTATTAATTCTTTATCTACAATTTCTGGTGAAATAGTCAATAAAAGATCTAACTCTCCACTACATAACCTACTTCTTAATTCACTACAATTTGCATCTTTTAAAATAATATTAACATTAGGATAGCTCTTATTATATTCCTTTACAACCTTACCTAGCCTATATATAGTTAAGGATTCTGAAACTCCAATTACTAAATCACCTGCTACTCCCTTTTCATCTGAAGTTAAATTCTTTATTTCTTTATATAGATCTAACATTTGTCTAGCATAGGGAACTAATTCCCTACCAATATTGGTTAGTACAATCTTTTTACCTAGTCGATTAAATAATACTTCACCAAGTTCATTTTCTAATATTTGAATATGTGATGTTATTGTTGATTGAGCATATCCTAAATAATCTGCTGCTTTTGTAAAGCCTTCAAGTTCAACTATAGTTATAAATGTTTGTAAATGCCTTATTTCCATAAATCTCATTCCTTTATTCCAATTCTATAATAATACGTTATCATAAATTTCGATTGTTTACTTCATTTATTTCAATTTTCTTTATGATAATAAGAAGCATATAATATAAACATAGAAAATAAAGGGAGATGGTCAATGTGAAAAAAGTATTATTACTTCTTGCAGATGGTTTTGAATCTGTAGAAGCTAGCGTTTTTACAGATGTAATAGGCTGGAACAAATTAGAGGGTGATGGAGAAACAGATTTAGTAACTGTTGGATTAAGAGATAAATTAAGATGTACCTTTAATTTTATAGTTACACCTGAATTGTTAATTAATGAAATTAATGTTGATGATTTTGATGCACTAGCTATACCTGGTGGCTTTGAAAATGCCGGATTTTACAAAGATGCTTATAGCGAAGAATTCCTAGACTTGATTAGAGAGTTTGATAAAAAAGATAAAATAATTGCAGCAATTTGTGTTGCTGCTTTACCAGTTGCAAAAAGTGGTGTTTTAAATAATAGAAATGCAACTACTTATAATTTAGGGAATGGACTTAGACAAAAACAATTATCTCAATTTGGAGCAAATGTTATTGGAGAGAAGCCAATTGTTATAGATAAAAATATTATTACTTCCTATAATCCTTCTACAGCCTTCTCTGTTGCTTTTAAGCTTTTAGAAATGCTTACATCAGAAGAAAACTGTAAAAAAGTTAAGACATTAATGGGATTTAATTAAAATATAATAATAAGTATTTCATAATACTATGAAATACTTTAGATAGAGAAAAAAGAATATTAAATTTATATTACTATTTAATCATATTTAACCCAAATTGCGAGTCTGTGATTTTATAATTATTTATGTTATAATTAAAGTGTAAAGAAAATATATTAAAACTTCCTAGTTTAAAAATAAAAGTGAGCACCTCTATATTATATGGAGTTCTCACTTTTACTTTTATATTCTACATTACTAATTATCACTTTTAATAACAATTTAACTATCTATATAAATTCTCTACTCAATACTTATCTTCTTCATATTTGCTTTAAGATGCTTTTATTCCTCTGTTCTAATTAATTTAACTTTACTATATAGAGATAAATTAACGCTAACCCCCTAGTATACTATAACTAAGGGGGGTTAAATATTATTATTATTTTACATCAAACATAAATAATGCTTGACTTAAGTAATTACTTTCATCATCTTGATACGCTATATACATGCTATGTATATACTTATCAAAGTTTGATGTATCAAAAGAAATAACTCCATTTTCATCCATTATTTCTTCTAAAGATAAATTAACAGCTTCATCACTTCTATTACTCTTTATACTTATTGCTTTTGGTATTAATCTATCACCATTTTTATTTAAAACTTCATAATCTAAAGTTACCTTATTATCTTTTACTTCAAGCATACCTGCACTTATCATTTGAAGATGTGCATTTATGTTAGTTAATTTTTTTAGATTTTTAAGCGGTGATAAATCTTTTATTTCATTATATGATAAATCTATTGATTCTAAGTTTTTAGCATATTGTAATCCTTCTATGTTTTCAATGCCACTACCAGCAAATGAGGCATTTTTTAATTTATGCATATCACCTATAGTTATATCATCACCTGATAAATTAAGTTCATTTTTTATAGCTGATTTAAGATATTTATCTGATATATTTACTACTTCATTTAAATCTACAGCTTCTTCTAAGTTAGATATTGCCTCTTTTATTTCTGAAACCATAGAGTTTATTTCTTCTTGCGTACTTATTTTATCTGTTAATATAACATTTGCTTTATTTAAAGCATCTTCTAGCACTTTGAATGATTCTTCAGTGTATTCATTTTTATCATAGTTCTTAGCTTCTTCAACCACTGATTGCAATTCTTCATAATTACCTTGTACATCATTTGCAAAATGAAGTTTAGTATCTCCCCATGTAGCATGGTCTGATCCTATTCCATTTCCACCATCAGTTACTACAAGTTTTAATTCCTTAGCTCCATTAATATCAATTTCTAAATACTTCATAGAATCTCTTGAATTCATTAATCCACTATCAAATTTCTTCTCTCCATCTACATAAACTTGGAATATAACTGATCCTACTGAACCAAACATTTGTCTATCTACCCCAACATATGAGCTGAAATATGAATAGTCTTTATCTGTTAAGTCATATATTATTGTAGAAGTTGCATGAGTTCCTATTCCTCTATCAAAATAAACAACTTCTCCATCTTTATTTGTTAAAGCAAGTTTATTATCACTTACAGATTTATCCTTATTTACAGTTTTCCAACCTGAATTTGCAGATTTCCAATCATAATCTGTTAAATAGTTGTAATCATTCATATCAACTACTGCTATAGTTCTAGTTTTAACTACTTCATTTCCATCACTATCAGTAACTTTATAAACTAAATCATATTTTCCTGTTTTATTAAAGTTTACTTTACCTGTTACTTCAACCTTATCAGTTAAGTTTCCATCTTCAGCATCAGTTGCAATATATTCTTCATTTAAGTCTATTTCTTGACCAAGTTTAGTTGATATTGATTCTGGTATTTTTAATTCTGGTTTTGCATTAGTAGTGTATACTTTAGTATCTCCCCATGAAGCAAAGTCTCCAAGACCATTGCCATCTGCATCATTAGCTACTAATTTAAGTTCTTTAACTCCAGTAACATCTAGATTTACAAGCTCTGCTTCAGTATCTCTTCTTATTACATCTGAAGTATAAACTTCCTCTCCATCTGCATATATTTTAAATATTATAGTAGTTCTATTATCATCATAGTTTTTATCAGTACCTACATATGTTGATAAATTAGTATAGTTTCCATCTAATTTATAAACTATTTCAGCATTTGTTGCAACTCCTATACCTTTATCAAATTCTTTAACTTCACCATTAACATTAAGCTTTATTTTGTTACTTGTATTAACAGCTGAATCCTTATTTACATTCTTCCATCCTGAAACTGCAGACTCCCATTCTAAATCTGATAAATAAGTACTTTCACTATATACTACAAACTTTCTATCTTTGCTTGCTTTATTTCCATCTGCATCTGTTATTGTATATGTCACAGTGTATTCCCCAGATTTATTTATATTAAAATCATTTTTATTAACTGTAACATTACCAGTTATATCACCATCTTCTTGGTCATTTGCAGAAACACCTGACATTAAATCATAATCACTATTTAATTTTACATAAGTTAAATCTTCAACCTTTAATGTTGGAAATTTAGCAATTATTATCTCTTCAGCTTTCTTTAAATCTTCTTCAAAGAAATTAGCACCTGGATGATTTTTAACTTCTTCTCTTAAAGCTTGTACCTTTTCTAAAGTATTATAACTATCAGTAACTTCTGTTTTAGTGCTATCAGTAAATATATTTTCAATCTTATCAGCTAAATCATCTACTTTATAGAATGACATTTCTCCAATACTAGCCCAATCCTCATGCGCTTCAATAAACTTAAATTTAACCCTTCTTGCACTTGTTTTTGCTATTTTAAATTCAACAACATCATTTATATTTCCGTTATATTCACCTTTTCCTACTAGTATGAAATCATCACCTTCAGCTTCAGTAGAAACATAAATTTCAAACGTCTTAGCAAATCCTTTCCCACCATTTCTAGCAGCATAAGCTATTCTATTTATTTCAGTAGTTTCTCCTAAATCAAACACAACTTCATTTGTAAATGTACTAGTATTTCTATTTCCAGTTTCCCAATGAGTGTTACGATTATTATCTATAGCCTTTTCTAAAGGACTATTTGGATAGTTTCCACCATTATTTGTTGCTGAAATAACAGGCACTTTAAATTCTTCATTATATTTATTTAACTTATCAAATTTCCCATATTTTGATTTTACTACTGTGTAGTCTTCGTACACTGTAATATAAGATTTCTTTTCTGCAGTATTATTATTACTATCTTTTACTTTATAAACAACTTCAAATCTTCCTATTTTACCTTCTTCATATGAATTTGATACTATTTCTATATTTGATGTTAAATCTCCATCTTCCGCATCCTTTGCAGTAATACCTTCATCAAAGTTTACATTTTCACCTATTTTATAAATCTTATCATTAGCAATTATTTTAGGTTTACCATTATTGGTAGTTAATTTAGGATTAGCTATTACTGAATGATCTGAAGTATTTCCATTTCCTGCATCAGTAACTTTTATCACCAATTCTTTTACACCCTTAACAGGTACATTTATATATGCCATATTATCTGCATGCTTTAACACTTCAGTAGTAGCTAGAACTTTATCATCACCTATTATTTCAAATTTTATACTTGAGTTATTTTGTGCTTCTATACTTGCATCAACTCCAAGTAAAGCTTCAAAATTATCATAGTCTTTACCTGATAAATCATAAGTTATTGTACCATTAGCATGTATCCCAAAGCCTTTTTCAAAGTCTTTTACATCACCATTTACTCTACCTTTTATATTAGAGTTTCGTCTTGGAGTTCCCCAAACTGTTTCAGCTGACGTCCACTCTTCATCTGATAAATAATCATAATCACTTACCACTTCAACTTTCACAGTCTTTTCTACCTCTATTTCATTATCAGTTACTGTATATTTAACGTAATAATTTCCTTTTTTACTAGTATCCACATTTTGTTCTACAGAAACCTTAGAAGTTATATCATTTCCTTCATAGTTTAATACTTTTACATAATTTAAAGGATTAAACTCTTCTCTTAATTTTAAAGTTATATTGTTTTGTTGAAGATTAACACTTGGCCCAAATGAATTTACTTCAACAGTTTCACCTGTTCCTAAATTAATATCATACGGTATTACTTCATATTTAGAATTCTTAGTTTTATCTGAATTAGTATCTACAAAAACATTTGTTGAAGTGAATCCTATTACCTCACCATCTTTTAACACTTCATATCCTAATAAATCTGATTTTACATTATTATCTACATTAAAGGTTAATTTAATTCCATTATCTACGCCATTTAGTGATACTTCTAAATTAGTATCTTGAGTAAATCCATTTCCCTTATAATTAGCCTTGCTATTATTTAAATACCATATCTTTTTATCTGGTTTTGGATATTTGCTAGTTTCTTGTCTAGTTTCTTCATTAACTTCAAATCCATGTCTAGCAAAGTATTCGCTTAAATCTTCACCTACTACTTCTGAAGAGAATTTAACTAAATATTGCATTTTAACATTATTAGGATTTTCATTTTCTAAACTAACTTCTCTTTCTCTATATAATTTATTTAAATCTCCCCAATATCCTGGTTTATACATTTCTAATTGCCAATATACTGCTAAATTTTCTGCTAGTTCACCTTCTGAGTATTTATTAGAATTTTCACTTATAACATTCTTATAAGTTTTATTTTCAAATGGTATTCTATTATCTACCTTATCGTAGTACACAGACATATACATAGGTAACATATTATTTGTAACTTCACCATATAATCTTGCATTTACATCCATCCTATGTCCTATTTCATGATCTAATCCCCAACCTGGCTCTCTAATTAATAAACTTGCCATTACATCACTTTGTACACCTATATGATTGGTATATGCATACATATATCCAAATGGCTGTGCTAATCTAACATTTTCTCTTATATATTTAGGATCATTTTGCTCATTGCTACCATCTAGTCCATAATACCTAAAAAGTTCTTCCATATGATTATTATATCTGTGGATTGTATCTAGTGGATTTGCACCTTGTTCTATATATGCTTCATATGCACCTGTAGCAGTGCCTGTCCATACTAAATGATCACTTACAAATTCAAAAACATCTAATACTTCTCTATCTAATACATTTGGATTTTTAGCTATATCCTCATCTATTGCTTTCTTATACTCTATTAAAAACTTCTTAAATTCATCTTCACTAGTATCTTCTGTAAGAAATGGATATTTATCTCCTGAAGCAAATCTAATTACTGGAACTTTTGGCTGCTGCTCACTAGTGTATGGATTTATAATATATATGGATCCTCCTCTAGTTACATCATGTTTATACCAGTTATCAATTGCAATATCAGGAACTGTTATTACATTTTTACCTGGTTTTAAATCCACTGTTCTCATCCAGTTAGCAAAGCTTCCTTCTTGTTGAGCAAATGCTAACTTTGGCATTGGTTGACTTGGATCAGCATCTACATAAACTGTTATTTTCTCACCTGGTTTTGCCGATATTCCTGTAGGTTGATTATTATTACCAAATCCAAACTTTAAATTCTTATTGGCATGTGCTACCATGTCTCCATGTTGCTCTGCAGTAATAACTTTAACAGTTTCTAACTCACCATTAAGTATTTTATGTGCTAACTTAAATGATTCTTCAAATGAACTTTCTAAAGGATGTCCTTTAGCTTCATTTTCTAAAGCTTGTAATTTATCAATGCTATTAAATTCTTCTGATAATTCATTCATTAATGCATTTGTAAATAAACTATCAACTTTATCACTTACTTTATCTTGCTTATAAAATGCTAACTCTGATAATGTAGCCCAATTTTGATCTGAATTCTTAAACTTAAATTTTATTCTTTTAAATTTAGTTGGATTAAACTTTGCTTCAACCAATCCAGATACTTTATTATGATTACCAGTTGCGACAAGCTGATATGTATCTCCTTTAGATGTTGTAGATCCATATATTTCAAATTCTTTAGCAAATCCTTTATTATCAGATTTTCTTGCTCCGTATACTACTCTATTTAATTCTACAGTTTCTTTAAATTCTACTTCTACCTCATTTGTAAAATCACTTGTATTTGACCTATTAGTTTCCCAATATGTATCTATGTTATCATCTATTGCATTTGTTATTACTTGAGATAAATATTGACTTGCATTATTCCTAATACTACTTATATTGTTGTTATCCATTTTAAATAAGTTGGAATATTCTTCATTAGTATAATGCTCAAATTGCTTTGTAGTCGCTGCTGTAGCTTCTATTTTTTGCTCGTTTAATAACTCTCTAGCATTATTTAAATCTTCTTTATAGTCTTCATAAAAAGGATGATTTTTAGCTTCTTCTTCTAAAGCATTTATCTTATCAACTGTATTAAACTCTTCACTAACCATACTCATAGTACTATCTGTGAATAATCTTTCAAATTTCCCTGCTGTTACATCTTCTTTATAAAATCTAAATTCAGCAACAAATGGTCTATTTATATTAGCCTTTACAAATTTAAATTTTATTCTTTTAAATTTAGTTGGTTCAAATTTAAATTGTAAGAAGTCATTTGTACTTTTAGCACTTCCGCTAGCTACTAATTGGAATGTATCCCCATTTGTTGTTTCTGAAGCATATATTTCAAATTCTTCTGGGAAGCCTTTTCTATTATCTCTTGCTAAAAATGCAATTCTATTTAACACTTCTGGTTTATCTAATGTAAATATTACTTCATTAGTAAAGTTTTCAGTATTATTAGTTTTTGTTTCCCAATGAGTCTCAGGCTTATCATCTAACATATATTCTAGTTTAGTACTTGGATAAACTCCTCCATTTGCACTTACATTAATAATGTTAGAATTAGGCATTCTGTAAAGATCACTATATTCAGCATCTTTTCCATTATGATAAGCTTCTAATCTTGAAACTTTTGCAGTTGTAGCTTCAATTTTATTTTCTTGTAAAAGTATTTTGGCATCTTCTAAAGACGCTTTATAATCTTCATAAAATGGATGAGTCTTCATTTCTTCTTCTAAAGCATTTATTTTATCAACAGTGTTAAACTCCTCGCTAACAATGCTCATTGTGCTATCAGTAAATAATCTTTCAATTTTCTCTGCTAATTCATCTTGAGTATATAGTCCAAATTCCGCTGCACAAGCCCAATTTTCATATCCCTTTTTGAATACAAATTTAACTCTTTTAAATTCAGTAGGATTAAATCTAATTTCTATAGAGTCTTGGGTTGCTTTAGCTGTTCCACTAGATACTAATTCAAAAGTATCTCCTTTTGATGTTCTAGATGCATATATATCAAATGCTTCTGCAAAACCTCTGATTGTCCCACGTGGAGAAGTGTACACTATTCTATTTAATGTTGTTAATTCATTTAACTCTATTACCACTTCATTAGTAAAATCTCCACTATTTTGCCTTCCTGAATGCCATTTTGTATTTATATCTCCATCCATAGCTTTATCTATACCTTCGCTTGCATAATGTCCACCATTTGTAGTTATCGATTTCATATTACTTAGTGGTACTTTATAAATAGCATCATATGCTGGAAGCAATTCATTATTCATATCTTTAAACTTAGATACCTTTGCATCAATGTAATTAACTTCTTTATTTTCAACTATTAATTTTGCATTTTCTATATCTTCTTTAAAATCACTATACAGTGGGTGGTTTTTAACTTCTTTATCTAAAGTATTAATTTTTTCAATACTATTAAATTCTTCTGAAACTTGGCTCATAGTATCATCAGTAAATAAGTTTTTCATTTTATCTCTTACTGTATCTTCTTTATAGAATATAAACTCTGATGCCGAAGCCCAATCTTCATTAGCTTTTTTAAACTTAAACTTTATTCTTTTAAATTTCGTTGGATTAAACTTAATTTCTACTATATCCCCAGTAGAACCTTTATATTCACCGGAACTCACTAAAGTAAAATCATCTTCTTCATCTGTAAGAGATCCATAAATTTCAAGTTCTTGAGCAAAACCTTTTCCTTTAGCTGATGATTGCCTAGCAGCATATACTATTCTATTTAAAGTAGTTTCTTCTTTTAATTTAAATACAACTTCATTTGTGAACTCAGAATTATTTGGTCTTCCTGTTTCCCAATGTGTATTGAAATTATTATCCATGGATTTATCAATAGTTGAATCAGAATAGTTACCTCCATTATTAGTTATAGATTCAATGTTTGAGTTATCCATTTTGAAAACTTTATCATAAGCACCTATATTACTGCTATTTAACAAATCAAATTTACCTATAGTTGCTTTAGTAGATTTAACTTCCACTGTTGATGTTATATTTGTTGATATTTCATCAGCTAAAACCTTTAGTGATGGTGATGAAAAATTAGTAATTACCAATGCTAAAATTAATCCAGCAATTTTTCTTTTATTCATTTGTTCCCCTCCTGATTATTATCCCCCTCAGAAGCACATTAAAAAAAGCTACTCCAAAAAGAGTAGCTTAAAGTATTCATATTAATTAAGAACTTTTGCACAATAAATAAGTGCACCAATACTAATTAATTTAAAAAGCAAAAAGTATAATGTACTCTTTGGCAACTGGCTGACATAATTATTAATAACCTTAGTCCCTATAGCTTTGCGTCTCTACGTTTCCATAGATTTGCCTATTAAATTTTATTTACATTTGAATTCTAACATTTATTTACTTATATTTCAACTAATTTTTAATAAAATTATTATATTTTTAATACATTATATAATATCCTTAATCTCTATTATTAATCCTGTATGATTTTCATGTAGCATATTATTTCTACTCTCTTTAATATTGATATTCCATTTTCTTAAAGAAATCCACCTTTGGTTCTAATATTTTAAAATTGTGTTTCTCTGAATCTTCAAAATATGAAGTTATAGGATCCAATATTTTATCCCAATTCCATAATTCCTCATCAATATTTAGATAATCCCTAAACATCTCACATCCTTCTGGTGCTATAGGATGAATAAGTATTGCTATAACCTTACATGCATAGAAACAATCTGCAAGTACTTCTTTTTTAAACCCTTCCTTTTTAATATTATTAGACCAATGCTTATTTATTTCTCTAATATACTCATCTAGAACATAAGCTATCCTATGAAAATCTTGATTATACATATGCCTTTCATACTCAAACACAGCTTTTTCTGTCATTATTTTTATTTTTTCACTAACACTCTCTTTTGGAATATTCTCATTCAAGCTTTGTAATGTGTAAAAGCATGAACGTATTAGTCTATTAAATACATTAGTTAAAAGATTTCCTTCCTTTAATACAGGGTCTGCACCGACTTTTTCCTCTTCCTTCATGTAAACTTGCGGCTTAAACCCAACACTTTTTGATGATAATCCTAAGCTCATAAAATGCATACGTAATTGATCGCTATTATAATAACTTAACAATTCATCTGCCATTGGAGGCTTAATATCTGAACTACTACTTGCTTTTTTATCCATAAATAAAATATGCTTATTAGGTACAATATGTGGTAGATTAATATTATTAATATTTAACTCTTCACCTTTAGGTTTCTTTAAAGCAATTAATATTGCCATTTCAGCAATTGAATAAAAATAAATATTATCCTCTCCTATAAATTGATACACCATAGAATCTTCATCTTTCCAAAAGCTTTTCCATTCTTCAGTTTTTTCTCCTATTGACTCTAAATATGCCTTTGTAAAAGAAATCGGTGCCCATAAAGACTCTGGCCATACCCAGAATGTTAGATTTTTCATATCTTCCTTATCTGGTACCTTTACTCCCCAAGAAATATTTCCTGATAATCTAAATGGAACTAATGTCTTACCACTAGTATAGTGAATATTTAAATTATCTAATATTTCTTTTGCTTTATCTCTATCTTCTAATTTATCAAAAATAAATGTAACAGAAGATTTTTTCTCTTCATCTATTGTCTCATGCTTTGGAAGGATAGTTTCTAAAGCTTCTAGGTCATCAATATATTTTCTTGCCACATACATTAATGGCTTTTTTAGAAACTCATCTATTGCTTTAATTTCAAACTTTCTTCTATTAGTGTTTTTCTTTAAAAACTCATTAAGTTCCTTCATAATATCCATTGAATCATCTAAAGTAAAATACCAGTTTTCTATACTTTTAAGCACAGGTTTCTTACCTGATAAAGTACTAATAGGATTAATTAATTCTGATGCCATATATTGATGTCCTAATGCACATTCTTCTCCATAAGCCTTATCTGAGTTACAACCTGCAATTGGACACCTTCCGACTACTTGCCTTCCATTTAGGAATGTCTTCTTATCCTCATCATAAAATTGCATTGCTGACATCTTTTTTATATACCCATTTTCATATAATTCAATGAATATTTCTTTTGAAACTTCACTATGCACTTCTCCTGTTCTACCAAAAGCTGAAGCACCAAAAATATCTAAACTTATTTTGTAATCATCTAAAGTTTTCTTTTGTGATAAATGATTGTTCTTAACATATTCTTCTATAGTTTTATCATAACCTTCATTTTTAAGCTTCCTATAACTTTCAAGTATAGGTGAACCATAGCAATCTGTTCCTGATACAAAGATAACATTTTCTTTTCCTATCCTATCCCTTAAAAACCTTGCAAAAATATCTGCATGAATAAACATTCCTCCAATATGGCCAAAGTGAAGATTTTTATTCCCATAAGGCATTCCAGCTGTAATTACAGCTTTCTTTGGAAATATCGGTCTTTCATTTTTTTCTAGTCTCTTACTTATCATACTTTCAACTCCTTTTTAATAATTTTTACGACAAAAAGCCCCTGTAGAACTTTGCTCTACAGGGGCGAAAATTACATTTCACGATACCACCCTTTTTCCCTAAAATGTCACCATTTTAAGCTCTTCAAGTACACCATTTCCCTATAATAGGTTAAATCATACTCTAGTTCTGTAACGTGAACCTACGTCATATCATCACTTATAATTATTTTTATAAGATCCGTATGCAGCTCCGAGGCTTGTTTCATTATGCTTTCATAATTTCCTTCCACCAACCGGAAACTCTCTGTGTATTCATTCATAACTACTCTTCTCTTCATAGCTTTTAATTTGCTTAATTATATATCTTACGACTCTATCTGTCAATTAGTTTATTTAATAAAATTGATTTTTATATTCTTTTCTAAAATAATAAACTTCATCTTATTTTATATATATTATAAGTAGGTTCCTTCTATTTCTCACCATATTTTTTGCCATAATTAACCTGTATCTTTATATTAGGATGCATATTACAAAATTGACTAATTACATAATAACAGCTTGGACACGGTTCCCATTTACTATATAAAATAATATTTCCTTCATCTTTCAAAGCTTTTTCTTCTATTAACTTATGAATTTCTTCAAATATCTTTTTTTCACTATCATTAACTCTATTATATCCTCCCCCCAACCTACCTAATTTATTGACTTTAATACTCTTAAACACTGTTTTTTCTGGAGGTGGTGCTACACAATATTTTTTTATATCAATACTTCCACTTATTGCTTTAAACTCCTTATTATCAAATATTGCTACTGCTATATTTATAGAATCTTGTAATGCATTACTTTGATTTATTTTAAATGTTCCATCTTCATTTCCAAAAGATTTCATATATTTATCTACATTCTTTATTAAACGCTGTATTCTTGGTATGTTATTAGTTAAATATTCATGGTACTCTACAGAACCTTTCTTGTGTTTTATATATTTGCAATCAATTTTTTCTGGTATTTTAAAAGATATTGATTTTACTTTTGTTTTTTCATTATATTTTTCAATCAGTCCTTCTTTTTTATAAAGAAGGATCTTTTTTAATAATTCAATATCCTTGCCATAAATATAGTCCTTATCTATTTCTTTTTCTAAATTCTCTATTATTTCTTTCTGACCTTTATAAATATTTCTAGATATATGCTTCTTTACTTCTTCGATATCCTTTAATATATCTTCAACATTATCTTGTATTCTTGTCTCTCTTTCATATTCAATTCTATCTATATTTAATCTCTTAATATTACTTAGTATTCTACAGAGTTTTTTATGCTCATTATCAAATATTAAAATCTTTTCTATATAATCAATAAGATTCTCTATATTATTTACTTTATAACTAACTTCATTATCTTTAATTGAAGAATATAATCTTTCAGCTACAGTATTATTTAGTTTAAAAATTCTTTTTAACTCTACCTTGAAGTCTTCTTCAATAAGATCATTTATTATGTACCCCTCACATAGCAAAGCATCCTTAAAATCATCTAAATTGCTGATTTTTATTCTATCTCTTTTTTTAATTTTTAATGTACTATCTATTTGCGTCATATTCACCTCTTTTTATTCGAAGAAACTACTTATTATAAAAGTTATAAATGTCGTTCCTATACAATTAATAAATGCAATAGAAATAAGATTATCATTATTCTCTTTCATATTTTGTATTTTTTCTTTACCTCTTTTTATTTCAATTAATTCCAAATTATCATATTTTAAAAATACTTCTCCAAATTTAGTTATAGTAACTCTAGATCTTTTAAGATTTAAAGATAAGGAAACGAAAAAGAATAAATCATGAAAATAATTGTGCCTAGAAAATCAGCTAATAATAATTAGACATAATTATCTCCTTAAAATAACCCCAAATTACAAATAATTAATATTGGGTAATTTTTGTTTTAAAAATGAATCTTTGAAATTTCTCTAGGATATGAAATTAAATTACTTCTATTTCAACTATTTTAAAATTTAATATAGAATTTTGTGAATATACTGTTCTTATGAAAATTTCATGATTTAATATCTACTTAATTTATATATTTTCTTCTATAAAATGATTCGAATACTTATTCCAATACTTCATACATAATCTAACATACTATAAATAATTATTGCTTGTTGTATCTCAAGTAAATATTTCTTAAATTTATAACCAACAAAATATTTGCTTTCTACTATTTCACTGGAAACTTCCTCACCTCGATAAAATGGTGGACAAGGATTTAAAATTGCATTATCATTTGCATTATTCATTATTTCTAATGTAACTTGATGATTATGAAAATCCTTTAACATCCCTGGACCTAGTGGATCTGTACAAATAATGTCCTTACCAACAATAGCACTTTTCAAATCAACTATATGATTTACACCAGGCATTTTATATTTAACTGGACTACATTGAGTTAAAGAAAAGCCCATTAATTCAGCAGCCTCTTTCCATGCCAATCCAATATTCCCAATACCTCCTACAAAGAGAAACTTATCTATAGTAAAATCCTCTCTTATTTTAGATAAAGCGTACATATCTGCTAGCATTTCACAAGGGTGATTAACATCTGTCATTGCATTTATTATAGGGAAAGTAGAATATCTATTCATCTCATCCAATTTTTCAATATCTTTATATCGTACAATAACTCCATCAACCCAATTATTTAAATATCCAATTACATCTTGAGCTTTTTCTTTCTTATCTAATGTTTCAGGTGGAAAGACTATACTTTGTCCACCTAACAAATATATTCCTTTTTCAAAAGTAACTCTTGTTCTAATACTTGATTCTGGGAAAAACATTACTATAGTCTTTCCTTTCAAAAAGTCATTATACTTCCCCTCTTGTAATTCATCTGCTATATCAAATATCTTTTCAACATCTTCTTTATTGTAATTACTTAATCTAATTAAACTTCTCATAACCCTCTCCCATATCAATCTTTTTCATCTTAACATTTTACCAATTCCTCACCAATAATTATATCATGATTAATTCAATTAGCAGAATCTCATTAACTTAAATAAAAGTAAAAGGTACTTAATTATTTATTTCACTTCGTAAATAATTAAGATAATAATAAAAAGGAGACTAAACTTTTTGCAGTTCATATATATAATGGTAATTGATATAAAAAATCTAATTAATATTTTAAATGTCATATTTCTAAACTATAACTCTAAAAATATTCTTCTAATCTATGTTACTCTTATTAATTTATATTAATATCAATTACTTTCTATACAAAAAAGGCTATATATTGTCATACCACAATATATAGCCTTATATTTATCTTACCACTTACCGTTAGCAATGTGTCCAGCTAATTCAGCTTTGCATCTTTGTTTGATAACCCAAGCTTCGTTCTTAGCCTTTTCAAATCCATTTACGCACTTAGGATCTAGGTTGATTTCAATACCTTCTTTTGCAAGCTTAGCAATCTTATCTGCTAATATAATCATTTCAGCATGAATGCTATTAGTTCTATCAGAAGCATAAATCTTTTCTGCATCTTCACTACTTAATTCAACAAATTTTTCTTTTCCTAAGTTACACTTAGGACAAACTTCTGGAGCTTCAACTCCTTCATGTACATATCCACATATTGTGCATTTAAATAATTTTTTCATAATTAATCTCTCCTACATCTTATATATATATTTATATTTCTTTTAAGTTTCCTTGTTATGTTTATATATTAACTTAAATAATATCCTTTGTCAACTAATAATTTTTATTATTTAATAATTACTCTCTTATTATTTTTCTTTCTTTTGAAATTAAATAAAAGTTAGTTTAAAGCCATTTACTAATATATCTCATCTTAACTCATTTATATTTATATTTATATTTATATTTATATTTATATTTATATTTATCTTCTATATTGATATTAAAAGAAAGGGTCGTAAAATCTCTACTCCCCTTCTCTTCATTATAAAAAATATTATTCTATTAATAGTTAAAACTATATAGTTAACTTACTAATTATATAATTAATCTATATAGTTTTATTTTTTATCTCTTCATTTATTTTATTAATAAAGCTCTCTAAAGAAACATTTCCTTCATCACCATTTACTCTACTTCTTAAAGAAATGATTTGATCCTTTTCTTCCTTTTCACCTATAACAATTATATAAGGAACTCTTTCATTTCTAGCTTCCCTTATTTTATATCCTATTTTTTCACCTCTTAAATCCATTTCAATCCTTATTCCATTAGATAATAACTTCTTCTTAACTTCATTTGAGTAGTCTATAAACTTATCAGAAATAGGTAATACTTTAACTTGTACTGGAGCAAGCCATGTTGGGAACTTCCCTGCAAAGTGTTCAATTAATATACCAATAAATCTTTCAATACTTCCAAAAATAACTCTATGAATAACTATTGGTCTATGCTTTTCCCCGTCACTGCCAATATAGTCTAATTCAAACCTTTGTGGTAATTGGAAATCCAATTGAATAGTTCCACACTGCCATGTTCTACCTAGACTATCTTCAAGGTGAAAATCGATCTTAGGTCCATAAAACGCTCCATCCCCTTCATTTATTTTATAAGGTAGGTTCATTTCATTTAGTGCATCTTTTAAAGACTCCTCTGCCATATTCCAATCTTCATCACTTCCCATTGAGTCTTCAGGCCTTGTAGATAATTCAACTCCATATTTAAATCCAAACTTTGAATATACTTCATCAATTAAAGATACAACACCTTTTATCTCTGATTTAATTTGTTCTGGTAACATAAATATATGTGCATCATCTTGAGTAAAGGCTCTTACCCTCATAAGACCATGTAAAGCCCCTGATAATTCATGTCTATGAACTCTTCCAAGTTCCCCAACTCTCATTGGAAAATCTCTATAGGAATGAGACTCAGATTTATATACAAGCATTCCTCCTGGACAATTCATTGGCTTTAATGCAAATTCTTCATCATCTATCATTGAAGTGTACATATTTTCTTTATAATGATACCAATGACCTGAAGTTTCCCATAACTTTTTATTTAACATTATAGGTGTTTCTACTTCAACATATCCAGCCTTGTCATGAAGTTCTCTCCAATAATTTATTAGGTTATTTTTAAGAACTACACCCTTAGGTAAAAAGAACGGGAAACCTGGCCCTTCTTCTGCAAAAGTAAATAGCTTCAATTCTTTTCCTAACTTTCTATGATCCCTTTTCTTCGATTCTTCTATATTGTTTAAATAAGTTTTTAAAAGCTCTTTATTAGAAAATGCTACGCCATAAATTCTTTGTAACATCTTATTTTTTTCATTACCCTTCCAATAAGCACCTGCAACACTTGTCAATTTAAAAGCCTTAATTGATTTAGTTGAATATAAATGAGGTCCTCTACAAAGATCAATAAATTCACCTTGTTTATAAAGAGATATTGTTACTCCCTCTGGAAGTTCTTTTATTATCTGAACTTTATATGGTTCATCTCTATCTTCCATTAGCTTTATAGCTTCTTCTCTAGATAACTCTATCCTTTCTATATTTAAATCTTCTTTAATTATATTGTTCATTTCTTCTTCAATTTTAGCTAAATCTTCATTATTTAATGGATTTTCTATATCAAAGTCATAGTAAAATCCATTTTCTATTGATGGCCCAATAGTTACTTTTGCATCTTTATAAATTCTTTTAACTGCTTGTGCCATCACATGTGAGGTAGTATGTCTCATAACCTCAATTCCTACTTCATCGTCGCAAGTTAGTATATTTACCTCATCTTCATCTTTAAGCTTATAGCTTAAATCAACTAAGGTTCCATTTACTTCACCTGCTACAGCAACTTTTGCTAACTTCTTGCTTATTAAACTAGCTAATTCTAAAATATTTGATTCTTCTTTGACTTCTCTTATTGATCCATCTTTTAATTTTACGTTAATCATTACATTCTACCTCCTTTTATAGATTTAATTGAAAATAAAAAAACACCCATCCCATAATCTTGGGACGAATGTTATATACGTGGTTCCACCCAAATTGAATTAATAATTCAATTCATCTCTGTAAGTATTATCGATCTTCACCGATGGCATTTCTCATTTTATTGATACTAAACCATAACTCCAGGTTAGTTTTCTTATAGTCATATTTAAAAGTGCTTACAGCCGATGACACTTTCTCTCTTAAAACTGTATTCTATAATACTCGTCCCTATCAATGTTTAATAATATTATACTATCAATATTATGTTCATTTACTATAATATTGAAATTTATTTGTATTAATCTTATCACTTTTAGATTTATTTGTAAATAATTAATATTATAAGGTTACTTTTCCATTATGTATTCATATAATCCTGAGTCTTCATTCTTTTGTTCTTCAATTATTTTAAAACTTTTCTTCTTATAAAACTTAACAGCACTTTCATTCTCTTTATACACTACTAATTCTAGTTTGTTATATTTATTATCTACATAATCAATTAATTTACTTCCGATTCCTAATCCTTGGTAGTCAATATCTATAAATAGAGCCCCTATAAATTCTTTATTTATAATACTTATAAATCCTCTTATTTCTTCTCCATCATCATATACAAAGGTTTCTGACATAGGTATATAAATATTTTTTACAACCTCATAATTATTTTCCCAATATTCCTTTTCAATAAAGCTATGTGCTTTAATTGTACTTGCCTTCCATAACTCCATTACTTTTTCTATTTCTTCACTTTTTATTTTTCTAATCGTATACATAAAAACTCCCCATCTTACGTTTTTTATTTTATCTACTCTTAAGTGTAATTAGTGTTAACATATTTTTCAATACATTTGAGCTTAATATTTTATAGAATAATTTATATCCTATTTTTCAATTTATATATTCATAAATATTGCAGTGTAAATAATCTATTGCTATAGAGTTTAATTAATAATAATATACTTCCCCTTCTTCCTGTTAATAATATGAATAAAAACAAGTAAGAGTTACTTAATATTATAGATTCTAAACATATTGAATAAAAAAAGAAGCTGTATCAGAGTTGATCTATAAAATCAGTCTTATACAGCCCCCTCTATAATATAGGAAAAATTTTCTTAATCAGTATATAGTTATTATTTAATTAGCAACTTCAAACTGGCTATAATAAAGTGATGCATAGAAGCCATTTTGTTCTAAAAGACTTTCATGATTTCCTCTCTCTACTATATCTCCATCTTTTACAACTAATATCATATCTGCATTTTTAATAGTTGAAAGTCTGTGAGCTATGACGAAGCTAGTCTTGTCCTTCATAAGCCTTGATAAAGCTTTTTGAATTTCTACTTCTGTTCTAGTATCTACGCTTGATGTAGCTTCATCTAGTATCATAATACTTGGATTAGTTAGCATAGCACGAGCTATAGTTAATAACTGCATTTGACCTTGTGATACATTTGCTGTTTCACTTGATATTACAGTATCATAACCATGCTCAAGTGTACGAATAAAATGATCACAGCAGGCAGCTTTTGCAGCATCTATAATTTCTTCGCGAGTAGCATCCATCTTACCATAGGCAATATTTTCAGCTATTGTACCTTCAAATAACCATGTATCTTGAAGTACCATACCTATTTGCCTACGTAATGTATTTCTTGGTATTTCAGTTATATTAACACCATCAATTGATATAGAACCTCCATTTAATTCATAGAAGCGCATAATTAAATTAATTAAAGTTGTTTTTCCTCCACCTGTTGGTCCAACAATTGCTACCATTTCATTTGGTTTAACTTCAAGATTCAAGTCTTTTATTAAAGTCTTCTCTTTAGTATAACCAAACTTTACATTTTCAAAATTAACTCTACCTTCAGTTATAGGGTTTTCTTTAAAAGAAATCTCATTAAATTTACTATCTGCAATTTCTTCCTCTTCATCTAATAATTCAAAAACTCTTTCTGCACCAGCAATTGCAGATTGCAGAGCCATTATAACATAAGAAGCTTGAGTAATAGGTTCAGAAACTTGATTTACATATTGTAAAAACGCTTGAATAGCACCTAGAGAAATTTGTCCACCAATTGCCATCATCCCACCTACAATAGCAATAGCTATAAATCCTAATTGATTTAAAAGCCTTATAGTTGGATATATTGCAAAGTCAACAAACTGTGCTCTTCTATTTGCTTCAAACTGCTTTTTATTAAGCTCTGAAACTTCCTCAATTGTTTTCTCTTGTTGATTAAAGACCTTAATAATTCTGTTACCTGAATATACTTCTTCAATTTTTCCACTTAATTCTCCCATAGCAGCAAAATTTTCACCATAGTAACGTTGACTTAAACTTGATACATAGTTGGTTGCTACAGCACTAATTCCAATAAATACAAAGATTAATAATGATAACTTTGGATTTAATATAAGCATCGCAATAATTGTAAGTACAATTGTAAAGGAAGAAGATATAAACTGCATAAAGCCAACTTGCATTACTTGTGATACTTTTTCAAGATCAGTTGTTACCCTACTCATTACATCACCTGTTTTATGTGAGTCAAAGTATTTAAGTGGTAATCTATTAATTTTCTCACTTATTTCTGTACGTAGTGATAGAGTCAAGTTTTCACCAATGCTAGCTATTATATATTGCTGAATGTAAGATACTAAACTGCTAATAATAGAAACTCCTATTAACATTAAAACTGGTATAAAAAGTGCATCTGTTACTACCTTAATAACACTTAAAGATCCATTAAAACTACGAATTGCAGTTACTAAATTATCTATAGCACTACCAACTAATAATGGCATAACTGCATAGGATGCACTTCCAAGCAAAGTAGATAAGCCTACTATTATTAACTTTTTCTTTTGATCTGATAATCTTATCATTAACCTTTTAATAGTCTTTTTTGTATTTCTAGGAATATCCTCATGAAATTCCATTATATCTATTTCTTTATCTTTTTCCATTAAAATCAAGCCTCCTTAATATTCATCTGACTTTTAGCAATTGCTTGATATACTGAACAATTTTTCATTAGTTCTTCATGTTTTCCAACACCAACTAGTTTTCCCTCATCTAGCACAAGGATTTGATCTGCATCCATTATAGTACTTACTCTCTGATCAATTATTATCTTAGCAGTATCTTTCATGTTTTCTTTAAGAGATTTACGTAATGCTGAATCTGTTTTTACATCTAAAGCAGAAAAACTATCATCAAAAATATAAACTGGAACCTTCCTTACAAGAGCTCTAGCAATGGAAAGACGTTGCTTCTGTCCACCTGAAAAATTAGATCCTCCTTGAGAAACTTCTGATTTTATTCCCTTTGGTAATTTATCTACGAAAGCTTCTGCTTGAGCAATAGTTAGTGCTTTTTTCATTTCTTCATTTGTCGCATCTTCATATCCCATTCTTAAGTTGTCTTCAATTGTTCCACTAAATAATAAAGCTTTCTGAGGAACATACCCTACCTTATTTCTAAGTTCTTTTTGAGAAAAGCTTCTTATATCAGCTCCATTTATACGAATTTCTCCTCTATTAATATCATGTAATCTTAATATAAGATTAGCAATAGTACTCTTACCAGAACCAGTACTCCCTATAATCGCTGTTGTCTCGCCTACCTTACATGAAAATGATAAATCCTTTATAACTTCTTCTTCTGCACCATGATATATAAAAGATACATTATCAAATTCAACAACTGTATTATTAGCTTGTACCTCTTTCTTTTCTAGCTTCAAATCCTTAATCTCTGGATTAATTTCTAGAACTTCCTCTATACGATCAAGACATGATTTCATTTTAGGAAGAGTAACACTTGTTGTTGTAGCGAGAATTAAATAACTAAGTGTAATTATTGAGTATTCAGTAACCGCTGTTATTTCTCCTATTTCCATTGAAGCATTCATAGATAGTACTCCACCAAGCCATACAATAATAGCCATAGACAATCCAATTATAAGCCATACTATAGGATTTAATATGGCAAATAACTTGTTTAGCTTTACCATATCTTTTGCATAACCTTCAAAAGCACTTCTTGCTCTACCTTCTTCGTATTTCTCATTTCCAAAAGCACGAATAACACGTATTCCAGTTATAGCTTCTCTTATCACCTGATTAATGTGATCTAATTTACTCTGAACCCTTTTAGAAATAACTGTTGACTTTTTAAGTATTATCCATGCAAAAATAATAAATATTATTATAGATGCAATTAGTATTAAGGCTAGTGCTTCATTGGTATAAGCAGTCATAATAATAGACGATCCAATAACAAGTGGTGCTGGAACTATTAACTGCAGTGCTAAACCAAAAGTCTGTTGCATATTAGAGATATCAGAGGTGGTACGTGTAATCATTGATGATACTCCAATATTATCAAATTCATGAATAGATAACTCCTGACTCTTTCTAAATATCTTATCTCTCATATAGAATCCTAGAGCTGCAGCAATATCAGCAGAAAAATAACTACCTAGTACTGCCGTAACTGTTGCTACTAAAAGAACTAGCAGCATTTGTATTCCTATTCTTGTAATTTCATTTATATCACCTTTTAAAATTCCATTGTCTACAATACCTGCTATTAAAAATGGAATCAGCAATGTTCCAATTGATTGTCCTAAAAGCATAATTAATGTCATTAAAACTTTGCCTTTTCTTTCTCTTAGAAACAATTTTAAATACTTCATAGTCTACCTCCATTATGTAAAAAATTTTTGCAAATAATTATTTCAAGTGGTATTATAAAGCTTAAAGTAACTTTAATGTCAACACTTTATTTAAAATTTTGGAGGGTTTTATGAAAAATAAATCTCAAATGACAATCAAAGAATTTTCATTTTTAACTGGAATAAAACGTGAAAACTTAAGGTATTATGACCAAATTGGACTTCTATCTCCAGAATTTCGTGGTAAAAATGGTTATCGATATTATTCACAAAATCAATTAACTACTGCATATTTAATTATTTCTTTAAGGGAAATCGGAATTGGAATTAATGAAATTAAAAGATATATCGATATTCGTACTCCCGAAGAAATGTTTGCATTATTTAGCTCTCAAAAAGAACATATATTAACCGAAATAAAAAAGCTTAAACGTATATTAGAGGTTATGCAGCTTTATGTTGATATGGCTGAAGAAGCTATTAAATATGAAGAAAATACTATAAGTATTGAATATAAAAAGAATGAACCTATTTTCTTAGGTCCATTAATTCCTACAACACCTTCTGATGATACTCTAGAAGATTTCGTTATATCATTTTATAATTATGCCTATGAAAATGGAATTGAAATAGGTTATCCCCTGGGTGCTATTATTAGTAAAGATGATATTGAATCTGAAAATCCATTATATGCAAAGCAATACTATTTTAAAATATTAAACGGCCATAATACTTATAAACCTGAAGGTAAGTATGTAGTTTTCTATGGTAGATGTGCTTATGGAGAATCAGATGATCTTTATATTAAGTTATATGAATATATAAAAGAAAATAATTTAAAAGTTTGTAGTGATGCCTATGAAGAATATCCTTTAAATGAGCTTTCCACTAAAGATGAAACCCAATATTGTGTGAAGATAGAAATAATGGTAGAAAATAAATAGTAGCTAACTATTAATTAGAAAGCTACTATTTTTATATCTTTAATTTTCTACTCTTCTATAAATTTCATTAATTCATCATTAAATTTATCTTTTTGATCATAAAATGATGCATGTCCACTATATTTAAAAGGTAAAAGTTTGGAATTTTTAATTTTTTGATTTTGGATTTGCCCTAATTCAAATGGCACAACTTTATCATGGATACCGTGGATGATTAAAGTTTTAACATCTATAGTTTCTAAATCAGAAAATAAAACTTCATTAATCCATGTATTTGCTATTGCTGCAGTTGCCCATCCTGCTGCCTTTAAGCCTAATTGAAAGAACCAATCTGAAAAGGCTTGTGTTGTATGCTGAAAGAAAAATATACCTCCAAATTCTCTTAGCATTTTAGGCCGATCTGTATATGTTCCTTGAATAATATTAGTTACTACTTCCTTGTCTACTCCATATGGAAAGTTATCACGTTTTATAAGGCTAGGTGCTGCAGCTGCAAAAAGAGCTAGTTTAGATACTCCATGACCATTATGGCGGCTCATATATCTAATTGCTATTGCACCTCCAGTTGAATGTCCTACAAGGGTAAAATCCTTTAATTTTAATGCATCCACTACAGCTTTCACATCATCTGCTAAACGATCATAATCATATCCTTCAAAAGGCTTACTTGAGTCACCAAAGCCTCTTATATCGATTCCAATGCATCTATACCCCTTTTTAGGAAGCTGATCAAATTGATATTCAAATAAATCATGGCTACCAGGCCATCCATGTATAAATAAAATTGTTTTATCTGCATGTGGATTAAGATCTTCTACAAAAATTGTTACATTAGTTTCCACTCTAACATAGTATCCCACCAGATACCTCCATTAACGAAAATTCTTCATTAATAGATTATTCTTATACATATAAATATGTGAATTACTAATTCTTGCTTTTATAGTATAAGATTTAATACTAATAGAGTTTTAATTTCTACAAACATTATTTATAATAGAGTCTTTATCAAAATAATTATACTAAAGTAATCATATTGTCCAGTTATAAAATAAATTTATATAATAATAAATTTATTTTATAATTCCTATTTATACTCCACTTTAATTACTAAATACAGTTATCCAAAAACATATTGCAGTAATAAATGATAGAGGCGTCATAATATTACTCTCTTTTTTACTCCTAGACATTAAGTTCATAATAGTATTTAACAATAGATACCCAGCAAAGAAGGCACAGATATATTTAGTTACCTTAAGAGAAAACCATAATGGAATGAATCCATCTGTCTGTAACACTATAATAATAGCAAAAATTTGAATAAATACTGAAATTCCAGCCATTACTCTATATCTATTAGGTAATATTTTATGTTGTCCTCCCATGGTAAACTCACCTAATGGTAAACCTATTGCTACTAGAATAGTCAAAATAGCTACTATTGAAAATAAAATTGCTCCTATTATCGAAAACATAAGAATTTCCTTTCTATTTATTTTTAATACATATATTTCCATAACCCTTTGTAAATTACAACTTCCTATATATTCTATTCATACTACAAGTTTGTATTATTATACTCAGTATATGTACTTTAATTCCATTTAAAATAAAAATTGACTACTATATTTTAAAAATGAGGATGCTGAAATCTCATTTTCAGCATCCTCATAATTTCATATACTACTTTTAGGTAATTTCAATTTCTAGGTTAAATAAATTATATTAAAATATTAAACCCTTATGGATTAATTTTATCTAAAAATAGATTCTATATATTAATATCTTAGTTAAACACTATTTTTTCTTTACTGGAATCCAAACTTCACTATAGTAATTCTTATCTAAAACTCCATTTTCATACTTACTTGGATCATTATACATTTCTATATTATAACCTGCAGCAATTTCATAATCTCTACAGTTTGGTAACCACTCTGAAAATATTTTCTTATTAGTTTCTTGAATTGATTCTGGGCCAGGTCCATAACAAGGGAAAACAGCCCAAGTGAACTTAGGAATTGTTTTAACTATATATCCTTCCATATCTTCCTTCTCTTTTGAATAATCCTCTGCAATAAGATACTCGAACTCATTACCACCCATTTCTTCATCAATGTTAATACCATACATTCCACATATATCATTTAGCTTTCCTTGTGAAATATGCTCATTCCAAAATGACGGCACCTCTACAAATGCTGAATCATATTTAAATTTCTTATATGCTCCTATAACTTTGAATTCATCCTTCTCAATTATCTTATAGTCCATTATATATCCACCTTCCAATGAAAATTTTATTTTAAGGGCAACAAAGGACTTTATCATTGCACCCTCTTTTCGAACTGCTGATGGTGTAACTCCATGAAATCTTGTAAAAGCTTTAGTAAAGCTATCTGGAGAATCATATCCATACTTTATTGCAATATCTATAATCTTTTCATCAGTAGATAAAACCTCACTACCGGCAAGTGCAAGTCTTCTTCCCTTAATATACTCACTTAGGGAATATCCACATAACATTCCAAATCCTTTTTGAAAATAAAAAGGAGAAATATTTACCTTATCTGCAATTTCCTTTATTGATATATCCTTCGTAATATTATCTTCAATATAGGAAATAGCTTCTCTAATACTTTCAATCCATTCCATATTTTTTACTCCCCTTGCAATTCGTTAATCTAATCTTATCATCATAAAAGGTTCATATCCCGACTTTTTAAGTTCTATTTTGTCCTATAATTATTATATCAAAATGTTACTAGTCAATTTGTTTTATTTTCTTAATGCAAACAATGTTTTTATAAAAAAAAAGTATAAGCCAATGATAACTTTAATATCATTGGCTTAAATTTTATTTCTTTTACATTTTTATAAAAAACTAATAACTTGTTAGCTCCATCCAATTACTTGAGCTATTGTTATAAATACTATTCCAAGTGTAAATAGTATAGCTTGTAGTGGTAATATCCATTTTAACCATTTGGAATAAGGAATTCCTCCAAGTCCTATACAAGCAATTAATATTCCTGATGTTGGGAACATTGCATTTGAGAATCCATCTCCTAATTGGAATATTAATACTGTTAACTGACGAGATATACCTACTAAATCTCCAAGCGGTGCAAGTATTGGCATAGTTAATGCCGCTTGCCCCGACCCTGAGCTTATAAAGAAATTAATAATCATTTGTACTGGTAGCATTATGTATGATGCTAATATTCCAGGAATAGTACCTATAATGTTTGCTAATCGGAATAAGATAGTATCTATTATATTAGAATTCTCTGCTATGATTAGTATAGCTCTTGCAAATCCTAGCATTATTGCTGCACCTATCATATCTTTTGCACCTTGTATAAATGCATCTGCCATTTCATCAGTAGATAGTCTTCCTATTATTCCTGATAAAATTCCTATTGCTAAGAATACTGATCCTATTTCAGTTATCCAGAATCCTTTTGCTAATACTCCCCATATTATTATACCTATACATGCTAGAAGTAAGAACAATATTATCTTATGAGATAATGAAATTTTATCATCTATATTTTCAACACTAGATAAACTTTGACGCTTTTTCTCATCACTTTCATAAACAGGACTTAACTTAGGATTTTTCTTTATTTTATTAGCATAGAACATAATAAATATTATAGATGCTATTGTTGATACTATCCATACTATAGTTCTATATCCTATTCCTGAGTACATTGGTAATTCTGCTATTGATTGAGCTATTCCAACATTAAATGGATTAAGCATTGCTGATGCGAATCCAGTATTACAAGCTAAATATGTAATAGCTACTGCAACTATACTATCATATCCTAGTACTAATACTAATGGTACCATCATTGTAATAAATGGAATTGCTTCTTCAGTCATTCCAAATACCGCTCCACCTAGAGAGAATATAGTGAATAGTATTGGTATTATTAGTATTTCTTTTCCTTTAAATACATTAACTATACGAACTATTCCAAAATCTATTGCTTTTGTTCTTGTAATTATATTAAATGATCCACCTACTACAAATAAAAATGCTATTATTTCAGCACCAGCTATAATTCCTTGAATAGGTGCTTGTAATAAAGCAAATATTCCTTGTGGATTGCTATCTACATACTTAAATGATCCATCTACAACTACTGTCTTACCAGCTTCATTTACTATTTTTTCATATGAGCCTCCAGGCACTATATAAGTAGCTATTGCAACAATTACTAGTATTATACTTATAATAACTAGGGTATGTGGGACTTTAAACCCTTCCCCTGATTTCTTTTTAGCTAAGCCTTTCTTTAAACTTGCTAAATTCATTACTATCACTCCTCATTTCGTAATACATAAAAAAGTCTTGAGTGAAGCAAATCACTCAAGACTATATTTTCCACTGTATTATTTATAAATTGAGAAATGTTTATAAATCAATTTTTAAATAATAAAATATACCCATCATGATAGCTCACCATAAATAAATTTATGACAGTGTTATGTATATTCTACATAACCCCAACTATATAGTCTTAAAGCTTTCAACCATATGTTTCGGCAGTTTTTCCTTTTGGCTTGCTTCTCTGTTTGCTTAAACTCCACAAACTTACTTTTAAATACTGCATCCTCTATCTTTTTGTATTCTATTTTACAACGAAATTTATTATACAATAATATTTTATACTTGTAAATCTATTATTTCAATAATCGACAAATAATCTCTTTAATATACATATAAACAGGCATTTATATAACACAAAACTGTATTAAATTTAATTATTTCAACTATTTTGTTAATTTTATTTTAATTTATATCTAAAAATATTTAACATACACATTTCTAGATATAGTTTTATCTAACTAAAGTCTTTATCATAACCTAAACTTTAAATGGATAATTAAAAATCGAATCTATCTAACTTCTTTTTCAACTTTCTATTTAAGAGGAATATATTCTCTATTTCTTTTCCTTGCTCATCATAATATTTTACACCTATTCCTGCTACATATCCTAAAGTATCTCTATCAAGTACAGTTCCTTGAATCCTTAATAAATCCTCTTCATTCATAGGCAAATCCACTTCTTTTGTTTCATTATCTCTTTGACATACTAACTTTACTTTCATAGCTATAATTCTCCTTTTAGAAATAGTATTCTTCAAAAAGATAAAAATATATAACCTATAAAAATCAAATAATCACTTAATAGGATACACCATAAAATTCTGTTCTAATTATTGGAACTCTTTTTATTAGTTTTTTATACTTCTTATAAATCTAATATATAGCATTATAACTTATTGATTTTGATTATAATTATGATATACTGATTTAAAATACTTATTATACCAACATTTTCCTAATAGTTATCTATATAGATTTGTAATGAATATTTTGATTATCAATTACTTCTTTTGATATTAAAACTTTCATTAATTGTTGCTTGGCATAATAAATTTATTTACAAAAGGAGTGAATTAACATGGTTGGAGTAGAAATAGATATGGTTGTTTCAGACAGCTTAAAAGCTTTAGAATTATATAAAAAGATATTTGAAATAGAAGTTGTGGAGGCCACTAAGCTTCCTAAAGGTGAAAATGAAGTTGTATTTACCCTTTACGGAGTTCGTTTTCATATGTTAGATGAAAGTCCTCAATTTGGATTAATTGCACCAACTCAGGATGATCCTAAACCTATTTGGTTTAATATTAGTGTACCAGATATTAAGGAAACATATTCTAAAGCATTAAATGAAGGTTGTAAAGAAATACAGCCATTAACAGAGCTTCCTGACTACGGAGTAGCAAATGCCATATTCAGTGATGAATTCTCTTATATATGGATGCTACATCAAGTATATAAAGAAGTTAGCTTTGAAGAACGTGTACAACTTTAGGAAGATAAAAAAGAATCTAAATAACTTTGTTAAATTTAAACATATTAATGAGGCTGTCTCACAAACAGACCAAATTAAGAATTAAAACTTAAAATTGATAATTATTGATGTAATCCTTACAGAATTACTAAAATTATTTCCTTTTCAAAACTCCTTCGGGAGTTTTTTCATTAATTTTTTATTATTCATTCTTAATTTTCCATTGTGTGACAACATCTCTTTTGAATATTATTATTTTATCGTATAAAAGGTTCTTCAACCTTAGGATCTAATAAATCTTTATATGCCTTAACCTTCCTATATGCATTTCCCCAGGTTTCACTTTTTCTATAGTTTCTAATACTCTCTAAATCAAATTCAGCAATTACTATATCTTCCTTAATATCATTGGCTGAAATAATTTTATTATCAATGTAATTCCCATTATCATCAAAAACTATAGGACTATATGCACAAGAATTTTCCCAGTTGTCTCCTGGATAATTAGCCATTGCTATACCCGTCATATTTTCAAAGGCTCTAGTAGATAATTGATTTATTCTCGCTGGATTCATATCACAAGCATTAGGTACAAGTATTATTTCTGCCCCTCTTAACATTAAAATCCTAGCACTTTCAGGAAATTCCCTATCATAGCAAATCATTATTCCAAGTTTAACACCACAGAAGTCACATACTTTAAACTCATCACCACTTTCAAGTAATCCTTCTAAGGAGAAGTCACAAGTATGTACCTTTGAATATTTCATTAAAAATTCCCCAGTTTTATCAATAACTAAAGCTGTATTTTGAGGTCTATTTTTCCCTTTAGAAAGATATGTTATTACAATTCCTATTTCTAATTCTTTAGCAATCCTTTTAAATGATTTAATATACTCACTTTCTTCATCAACTGCTTCAGCAAGCCATTTTTTTCGTTCATTTTCATAGTTTTCATCTAGTGGATTATCAAATGCATCTTCATAAGGAGGATTATACCCATTTGACCACATCTCAGGAAAAAGAACTATATCTGCTCCTAATCTTTTAGCCTCAGTTACATATTTTAATCCTAATTCTAAATTATCATTTATATTATTTGCTATTGCTTTTTGTTGAATTAATCCAACCTTTAAATTTTTCATTATATTAAATCTCCTTATACTGCCTCAACATAATATTTAAAGTATATAGAAAATACTATTATAAATAAACTTTATGTAATATCAGTATCTCTCATCTCTATTTCAGTTCCTTCTGGAGCCTTTATTTTTAATAAACTCTGTCCAAGTACTTTATAAACTATTTCGCCGTTTTTTAATTTAAAATCCTTATGTCCTAAAGATTTAATTCTTTCATATTCCTCTTCTACATTATCAACCATAAAGGCTAAATGAACTGGTCCAGAATTTAAGGAACTCCATTTATTAAATGTATCACCATTTTTAGGTGTTTGAAGCTCTATCATAAAACTACCTAGCTTAATCCATGTATTTCATCCCATGCATCGTGATGAGTCACCATCATATCTACTCCATGAGTTCTTGCTTCCTCTACAGTTTCAAGAGTTAGATTAACACAGTATCCTATTTCGTTAACTTTCTTATCTGCATTGTATGTAATTCCAGATTCATTAGAATATATTTCTTTATTTCTTATATTAAATAGTTCATCAATTCTTTCAACAACATGTAAAGCATCCATATAATCCCCTCAAATTCATAATATTTTCTTTTCATTTCTCATTATTACCATGACTATAATCAATTAATTGTATTATACCACAATACAAAAAAGAAAACCCTCAAAGCAGTCATTACACTACTTTGAGGATTTTGTTATTAACCAACTTTATAGATTTTCTCCATTTGATTTAATAACTTCCTTATACCAATCAAAGGATTTCTTTTTTCTTCTTTCAAGGGTTCCTGTACCATCATTATTCTTATCAACGTAGATGAAGCCATAGCGTTTCTTCATTTCCCCAGTACTTGCACTAATTAAATCAATGCATCCCCAAGGTGTATAACCTATCATTTCTACTCCATCTATAGTTATAGCCTTTTTCATTTCAGCTATATGTTCCCTTAAATATTCTATTCTATAATCATCATTAATTGATCCGTCATCTTCTATTGTATCTGCAGCTCCAAGCCCATTTTCAACACAGAATAAAGGAATTTCATATCTATTATATAAATTGTTTAAAGATATTCTAAATCCTACAGGATCTACTTGCCATCCCCAATCTGAAGCCTTTAGATATGGATTTTTTATACCCTTTGTCATATTTCCCTCAGTAAGAGTCTTACCTTTAGTATTTCCACTTACAACTAATGTCATATAGTAGCTAAAGCCAATAAAGTCAACAGTTCCTAACTTTAATACTTCCTCGTCTCCATCTTGAAACTCTATATTTATATTATTTCTTTCAAAGTATTTTTTCATATAGTTTGGATAATGCCCCTTTACATGAACATCACTAAAGAAATAATGTTTATTCATATAGTTATTTGCAGCTAAAACATCATCAGGATTACAAGTTTCTGGATATGCTAGTGGGTAAACTACCATACATCCAATTTTAAAATTAGGATTAATTTCATGACCTAACTTAACAGCCTTTGCACTAGCTATAAATTGGTGATGGGCTGCTTGATATATTACTTGTTCCTTATTTTCTTCTTTACTTATTCTTAATCCAGCTGGAATAAACGGATGAAGTGTTATTACATTAATTTCATTAAATGTCATCCAATAAGTAACTTTTTCCTTATATCTATTAAATATAACATTACAATAATTAAGATAAAAATCTACTAATTTTCTATCTCTCCAAGCTCCATACTTTTCAACTAAACCATATGGCATTTCATAGTGAGAAATAGTTACAACTGGTTCAATTCCATATTTTAAACATTCATCAAAAAGATTATCATAATACTTTAATCCCTCTTCATTTGGTTCTGATTCATCACCATTTGGAAATATTCTAGTCCATGCTATTGAAGTTCTGAAACATTTAAATCCCATTTCTGCAAATAACTTTATATCATCTTTATATCTATGATAAAAATCTATAGCTTCGTGAGAAGGATAGTTCTTACCTTCAATAATACCTTCTGTATATTCTCTTGGTGTATTAACTGAACCTGCTGTTGCTACATCTGCAGTGCTTACACCTTTACCATTTACATTCCATGCTCCCTCACATTGATTTGCAGCTACTGCTCCTCCCCATAAGAAGTTATCTGGAAACTTATCTATATTATTACTCATATATTTTCCTCCTAATCATTAGTTATATAATTGTTATGATTTCATCTCCTTCATTAACAGAAGCTACATCATTTCCAATTACATCTAAGTAATCACTAGTATTTGTTACTATTATAGGAGTAATTGTATCAAATCCTTTTTCCTTGATTGCGGTCATATCAACTTCTACTAACTTATCTCCAACCTTTACTCTATCTCCACTATTTACAAAGGTAGTAAAATGTTCTCCGTCCAATTTAACCGTATCTAATCCAATATGAATTAATATTTCTGCTCCATCATCAGATTTTAGTCCAATTGCATGTTTTGTGTTAAATACCATTGATACAGTTCCGTCTATAGGTGAAACTACATTGTTATCTGTTGGAATTATTGCAATACCTTTTCCCATTATTTCTTCTGAGAATGTTGCATCATTTACTTCTGATAATGGTACTGCTTCTCCCTTCATTGGAGACTTTATAGAAATCTTATTTTTTAAAGTCTTTACTTCCTTAACTGCATTTTCTTCCTTTTCTTCAACTTCATCTTCAAAACCTAATATCCAAGTAAGTGCAAAAGTAGTTACAAAAGTAATTGCTACTGCAATTAATATATTTACTAAACTTTTAGTATCTGGTCCTATATAATTAGCAAGTCCTGTGAATGCTGATCCACCTGGTCCATAAGCTCTAACAGATGTAATACCTGCATAAAGTCCTCCAATAGCACCACCTATCATTACTGCATATAAAGGTTTTTTAAGCTTTGCATTAACACCATACATAGCTGGTTCAGTAATACCTAAAAGTGCTGTAAATCCAGTTGATGATGCTAATTGCTTTAAGTCTGAGTTCTTACTCTTAATACTAACTGCTAAAGCTGCTGCTCCATGACCTACATTTGATGTAAAAGATCCTGGAATAATTGTTTGATATCCAAGAGTTGTAAGTTGTGTAAATAGCGCTGGATAAAAGCTATAATGCATTCCTGTCATAACAAGCAGTGGATTAATTCCTCCAATTACAAAAGGAAGTGCCCAAGGTGCTTTAGTGTCTATATACATAATTATGTTAGCTAATATGTCCCCAATTATAGTTCCTAATGTTCCTATTGCAATTAAGCCTATAGGTGCAGTTATAGTAAGAACTAAAAGTGGTACGAATACTATTCTAAGTGGCTTTGGTACAATCTTAGTAATTAATTTTTCAACATAAGACATTAACCAAACTATAAGAATTATAGGTATAACTGATGAACTATAGTTAACTAATCCAATTGATAGACCTAAAAACTTAACTGGTTCACCTGCTGCTACTAACGCTGTAAAATTTGGATGTAACAATGCCCCACCTATTACCATTGCTATAAATGGTGATGTCTTAAATTTAATTGCAGCTGTATATGCTAATAAGATTGGCATAAAGAAGAATGCCGCATCTCCTATAAAATTAAGTACATAATATACTTGTGATTCATTAGAAATCCATCCTATAGCTACAAATAATCCAAGGAATGCCTTTAATAGACCTCCCCCTGCTATAGCTGGAATCATAGGTGTAAATATTCCTGCTATTGTATCAAGTACTGCTGACATTACGCCTTTCTTCTTGACCTTTTCTTCCTCTGAGCTATTAGAACCTTTAAAATTACCTAACTTTAATAGTTCCTTATAAACATCAGATACATCATTTCCAATAATAACTTGGAATTGACCTCCATTGTTTACTTGACCCATTACCCCTTTAATTTTCTTAATTTTATCAGGATTTGCCTTTGAGTCATCCTTAAGATTAAATCTCAATCTTGTTACACAATGTGTAACGTGAGCAACATTAGATTCTCCTCCAACGTTCTCCAATACTTCTTTTGCTATTCTTTCAAATTCCATTTTCATTCCTCCAATAAATTATAATTGAAGGTTTTGCCTGCATTACCAGTAACAATCCTGTAGTTTTCCTATTAGCCTCCTTGCCAATAGCATATCAACTCCCTTATTTAAATTTTATATATTAATAATAATCCTTACTTTCTATTTACTAATTTTTGAGTATGGATTATTAAATATAACATCTCTTCTTTAGTTAATTTGTATTTGTGCTTTTCTAATATGAACTTCTGAACTTTTAAAACACATTTATACGCTTCACTATATTTATTTTTAACCATATCAAATAGGTCATTATCCTTTTCATCATTTATAGTTTTGTTATTAAATAACCTTTGTGCAAAGAACTTTAAATGTGTAACAAATCTATGATAACTTAAGGATTCTTCATCGAACTCTATATTAAAATTATATTTAACTATATTCAAAATTTCTTGAATTAACCTCGTCATATCCATTAAAATCGGCATTTCTTCATCTAAGCTTGCATTTACTATATGTAAAGCTATAAAAGCAGCCTCATCAGGGGGTAAATTAATATCAAACTCTTCGTTAATAATTTTTAATGCCTTAAGACCTACATTATATTCTTCCTTATATAACCTCTTAGTCTCCCAAGTAAGTGCATTAGTAACAACTATTCCACTCTTCTGTCTTTGAATAGAATTATAGATATGGTCCGTTAAGGAAAGATAAATACTGTCGTTTAGCTTTTTCCCTATTTCCGCCCTAGCATATCTAATTATTTTTTCTGAAACTACTGTGTACTCAAGTGGAATACTACTAATAAGCTCTATAAACTTATTGTTTACATTAGGGTTTGATAGTGTAAATATCTTTTCAATATTGTTTTTTACGATAATATCTCCACACTTCTTTCTAAAAGCTATGCCTCTACCCATTACTATAATTTCTTCATTATTTTCATTTAGTGATGTTACAACATTATTATTTAGTATTTTTTCGATTCTCATAGGTTAGTCCTCCTTTCTAACAAAAATAAAGCAGGCAAAAATTATAGTCCTTTCCTTTAAACTATAAGTTTTGCCTGCCTTACCAGTAACAATCCTACCAATATATCGAATATGTTTACAAACACATATTATCATACTTCTATTATTATTTCAACATTATTTTTTTACTAAAATAATAAAAACTTATCTATAATTAATGAACTAATAAAATTAATTTTATTATTAGCATCATTAAATTAAAATAATTATACTATATCTAAGAAAAATAAAACAAAAGGCTTATATTTTTAAATCAAACCTTTTGTTCTAAATTAAAATTATATCTTATACTTCTCAATTACTGCAAAATAGTTTTCTTCACTATCTGCAAAATTAAAAGTTTTACCTGTAGGCATATTTATTATTTCTCCTACAGTTACATTATTATTAGTTAACTTTTTATATAATTTTTCTATATCTTCAGTGAAAAACAATAATGATGGAGTTCCTAAATTAATTCCTGAATTCATTTTTTCAATTAATTCTTTATTGTGCAGTACAATAGTTGTTTGTGACTCCTTTTTAGGTGCTATTTCAATCCACCTCATCCCTTCACCATTATCTTCTTCTGATATAACAGTAAAACCTACTTTCTCAGTCCAAAACTTTACTGCTTCATCTTGGTTATATACATAAACCATAACTTGACCTAATATGTTAATCATAAAAACACTTCCTATTTTTTTGTTAATTAATATCTTTAATCTTATACCCATTCTTGCCATTATGCTTCACTTCATAGAGTGTTTCATCGGCAATAGTATATAATTCATTAAAGTTTATATTAAATTTCGTCATAACGCAACCTAAACTAAGTGATATCCTTTGGTTAATACCATTATACTCTATTTCCTTATCCATTAGTTTGCATACTTTCTTTAGTGTTTCCTCAATATCCCCTATATTATTTTCCTCAATATCTTTTATAAAAACGATAAATTCATCTCCTCCTAAACGAGAAACAATATCCGTATTTGAAAAAGACTCTTTTAATATTTTGCTAAAATCTACTAATAAATCATCTCCTACCTTATGTCCTAAGCGATCATTTATCTGTTTAAAATAGTCTATATCTATGATGATAAATGCACAATATAATGATACATCTTTTTCATTTAAATATTCCATAACTAATTTCTCACAGGCTTCTCTATTGTAAACTCCTGTTAATGAATCTATCTGTGTTTTTTCAAATAATCTTTGCTTATCTTCCTTTATTTTATTAAACCTCATTTTAAATATTATATAAATTAATGTAAAAATTATAATTAAGACTATACTAATTATACTTAAACATAAAACTAAATTATTATAGAAAAAATCTTTTATACTAATAGAATGCTTAATATTTAAGGTATTCTTCTGAGCAATATTTTCTATATCTTTATCGGATAAACTATACACAGCTTTATTAAGAATATCTCTTGCATAACTATCCATTTTATTAGATATTCCTACTGCTATTTCGCTTTCCTCTCCAGTATAAATAACTTTTATATTATTATAGTATCCTACTGCACTATAATTAGAGATAGAATAACTGTTACCATAAGTTGATGTTACTACGCCTTCATCAACAGCCCTCAAACATTCTTCCATATTATTATAATATTTAATTTGGTATTCACCAGTTAAATTAAGATGATCATGCCCTATAGGCAAAGCAATTATCTCTTTAACTTCATTGTTGTTTTTTTCGTTATTTACTACTTTTAATACCTCAAAATCTAAATATACTTTTGTTAGCATAAAATCATATTTATCTGCGATTGAATAATCATTTACAGCCCCTATAATTATATTAATTTTACCATCTCTCATCATTTCATATGCTTCATTATAGGTTTTAGCTCTAACATAATCAAATTTAATACCAGATCTTTCAGATATTAAATTCATAGCATCAACAAAAATTCCCTTTGGTTGATTAGAATCTTCATCATAATATTGAATTGGCATTAAACCATCAACATATGCTGCCCTTATTGGCTTCATATGTTTTATATAATTTACCTCACCTTTAGTCATTACTAAATTATTATTGTAATTATTCACAAAGTATTTACTATAAAGTGTTTGGTCAAAATAGGGATTATCGTCTTTAATTTTATAAATAGCTCTATTTAATCCCTCTATAACTTCTGAATTTCCCTTGGTGGTAGCAAAGTAATGTGGTTTTCCTCCAAATTTAGCAATAACATTTTCGTTACTATCTACAGTTAAGTCTCCTCCTATAATAGCATCTACTTCTCCATCCTTCATTTTCTCTAACAGAAAAGGTCTTCCATTACCACCTGAATATGAGATGAGGTCAATATCTTTAATCTTATTTTCTTCACAGAATTCTTTAAAATCTTTTTGGCCATTCACATTTTTTTCAAGATAACCCACTTTCATTCCGTCTAATATAATGTATTTTGATTCATCAAAACTATTATTGTCTAAAACTGCTAAAGTAGTATATGTCATACCTGAATCATATTTAGGGAAATCATAAATCTGCATAGTCGCTTCATTTTTAATCATTCCTGCTAAAATATCAATCTCACCATTTCGTAAGTCTTCCAAAAGTTCTTCAATGTTCTTTTCTACAAATTCATATTCCCAACCTGTATATATGGATATCTCTCTTAAATATTCATAGGCATATCCTGTGTATTCTCCATATTTCTTTTCAGTGAAGCCACTTACAGTTGGAAATCCTACTCTAATTATTTTGTTTTCCTCAGCACTTACATTTTTCGGAAAAATAATAGTACACATAATTACTATTAACATTACAATAAAAGTTTTACTTTTTCTTAGTGTTATTAATGCTCTATGTCTCATCTCTTATTCTCCCTTCCTTCATATAATAAAACACTAAGAGACTGCTTATAAATCTCACTCTAAAATTGTATAAAATTATTTAGCTTAAACTTATATATACTTTTTTCACAGACTTATATTAATATACTGATTTTTTTATTTCAATAATTTTTTAATATATAATATTTACTTATAAGAATTATTTTTTATTCAGTTTTAAATATATTTTTATCAAAAATAGGGCAGATTTTACTAAATTTATTCCTAATATGCTTTCCAAAGAATAACGCAAAAATCTACCCCTAAATAAAAACTTAATTATTTTTCTATAAATAGTAAAAGTTCTTATATATAAAATAATTTTGAATCTCCATAGATACACTTTACCTTGTTATAAGTAAATTAAAAAAGGCTCTTATCTCCTTTCCTTGGTTAACAATTAAGTGTCCTTCATTATCTATAAAGTTTATTATTAACGATATTATATATTATACAAAATTTTGTAGAAATACTTTTACACTACAATTTCTTTCAATTATTTTAAATTAATATTATGGTACAAGTCTTTTCCTATCTCTAGTGATCAATGTTGCTTCTCTTACATTTTCTAATCCTAAAAATTTAGCAGTTATCCTCTCTAGTCCAATTGCTAATCCTCCATGCCTTGGCATCCCATACTTAAATATTTCTAAATAGCTTTCATAGTTATTTGGATTTAATCCCTTATACTTCATATTTTCTACTAACATTTTATAATCATGTATTCTTTGACCACCTGTAGTAATCTCTATTCCTTTAAATAATAAATCAAAACTATGCGTTCCTTCTTCTCCAAGTGGCATTGTATACATAGGTCTCTTTTTTCTTGGATAATTAGTTAAAAACACAAAATCACTATTTAAATTTTCCTTTATATATTTACATAAAAGCTTCTCTGCCTCTGGATCTAAATCTCCCTCTAAATCATGTTTATTATAATTTTCTTTTAATATATTAATTGCTTCCTGAAATTTAATCCTAGGGATTTTATTATTAATTACTGGTAGTTCAACTTGCAATAAATCTAAATACTCTTTACCACTAATTTTTAATGATTCTATTATATATTTTAATAGATTTTCTTCTAAATCCATAATATCGGATTCATCTTCAATAAAGCCCATTTCCAAATCCATACTTATATATTCATTAAGGTGTCTATTAGTATTATGCTCTTCTGCCCTATAAGCATGACCTACTTCAAATACTCTTTCAAAGCCTGAAGCAACCATCATTTGTTTATAAAACTGAGGACTTTGCGCTAAATAAGCTTTTTCCTCAAAGTACTTAACCTCAAAAACTTCTGTACCACCTTCTGCCCCTTCTTTAACAATTTTAGGAGTATTAATTTCAGTAAATCCTTCTTTATTTAGAAATTCTCTAAATGAATTTACTATTAAATTTTGCACTTTAAAAATAGCATTTATTTTCGGATGTCTTAAACTTAATATCCTATTATTAAGCATTATATCTAAATTCACTTCTAGATTTTCTTTATTTACTTCTATTGGAAGCTCATCTTTTACCTTGCTAATAACTTCTAAGTCTTCTACATCAACTTCAAATGGGTTTAATTTATTATTACTTTCTTTAACCTTTCCAATTATAGATACTACAGATTCTATACCAATTTCAGATATATTAAATTTATTATTATCTACTATACATTGAACTAAGCCAGATCTATCCCTAATAATTATAAATGTAATAAACTTTAATCGTCTAAATTTATAAACCCATCCTTGTACACATACTTTTTTATCTATAAAACCATTTAATTCACTTATTAATCTTCTCTTCATTTTTTACCTCCAAAAAAATAATCCCCTTGAGTAAAAAACTCAAGGGGCAAATTGTTTGCGGTACCACCCTTTTTTAATAATGTTTAATTAAATTAAGACAATACACTATATATAATGAGCTCTTTTATATATAAAAAAGCATCCACTCCCAATAGGAGTGAATGCATATTCACGGTACCATCCTAATTCAACAATGTATTAATACATTATCATCTCAAGTCCCTATAACGGAGGATACCCGTCTTATCCTACTTTGTATTTCAAATAAGCATCTCCAGAATGTCCTTCAATATTACCTTTCTCATAGGCTCTCACCACCCCTACTCGCTTTGGATACTAATAATATCTACTTTTTCCTTCAAAGAATTTACTTTTCTATATTCTATTCAAATTAATTATTATTGTCAATACCTTATTTGATAAATAATTTCTATGTTTCATGTATTCCCAATTGCTTATAATACAAATTTTATTCATAAAAATAGACTTAGAAATGCTATTTAAGTATCTGCTGTTTTTAATATCATTTATTTATGGTACGGTTCACCGCACCATATATAAAAAACTTTAGACTTTCCCATATACAATATAATTAGCAATATTTCAAATTCAAGTTTTTACTATAATTTTTCTACAAAAAATAGGATAAGTTTTTCACCTATCCTACTACTTATTTTCTCTTAATGTTTTAATCTCTTCTATATTTAATCCTGTTTTTATACTTATAGTTTCGTCATCTAAGACATCTAATAAGTTATTAGCAATTTCTAATTTCGCCTTTTTTTCTGCTCTAATCTCAGCAGAACTAATCATATTTGCCCGTTCATGTAATGATCTTTCTCTCTCATAATAAATTCTCATTGTTTCTTCATGACTACTTAGGTACTCGATTTTTTGTTTAGCTTTCTCTATTGCTGTATCCAAACTCATCAACTCCTTTAAATAACACTCCAAATAATAAGTAAAAATCCTATTTTCCATGTGATTGCCTATCTATCTGTTGAAGCAATAAAGTCATCTCATCAGGCGTTTCACTCATTCCACGAGTAATCCATTGGTCTATCCAAGCAAAAAGACCTCCGCAAAACCATGCACTAAAATAAGCAGAAATATTATCCTGTTCTACCCTTGGTCCACTAACAGCTTTTATAGTATCGAAAATAAGATAAGACATATTACATCTATATAGTAGTAAATAGAAATCTTTATATTGATAATAGTGCCCAAAGAGGCTTTTTACCCAATTTGGATCTCCTACTTCTTCAAATTCCTTCCCCCAATTCTTAATCAAAAGCATCAAATATTGTTTTAACACATCCGTTTTATCCTGGAAATTTCTATAAAACGATGCTCTTCCCACCATAGCTTCTTTTACTATATCTGTGATATTAATACTGTCAAACTCCTTCTTTTCCATCAATCTTAATAAAGCCATAGTTATTTGTTCCTTCACATAGGAAGTGTCTTTCTTCTTCATATATGATACATCCTCCTGTAATTTGTCTCATTTTTTCAAATCTATTGAATTTAGTATCATCAGATGATACACTTGTCTCATTATTTTGTCAAGGAGGAAAACAAATGAAACTAATAAAAAGAATATTAATAATTACACTAATTATAATTGTTATTATTACATGCATATTCTTTCTCTTAGTAAAACTATCTCAAAAAGCAGTTGCGGTAAATAATAATTACTATAATAAAGTAAAGGCTGTTGGTATGCTTGAAAAGAAGTATACACAAAAAGGTGATTATGATGTTACTTTTATTGAATACGATAGTATCAATAAAAACATTGGTAAATTTAAAATATGGTACCCATCTGAAATTGAGTCAAAAACAACTACTTATCCTGTAGTAATTATGGCAAATGGCACAGGAGTTCCAGCCTCTAAATATAAGGCGATTTTTGAACATCTTGCATCATGGGGATTTATTGTAGTTGGAAATGAAGATGGTGAATCATGGAACGGAAATTCCACATCTCAAAGTCTCGACCATATACTCTCCTTAAATGATGATATCAACAGTGTCTTTAATCAGAAAATAAATGTAGATGCTATTGGTGTAGCAGGACATTCTCAAGGGGGAGTCGGAGCAATAAATGCTTCAACTAATTTTGAAAACAGCAAAATATTTAAATCTATATACACTGCAAGTACAACTCATTATGAACTAGCTGTTGCACTAAAATGGCCTTATGATGTATCAAAAATAAACATTCCATACTTTATGGTAGCAGGAGATGGAAAAGTTGATTCAGAAACAATTACACCACTTTCTTCATTGGAAGAAAATTTCAATTCACTACCTGATAATATCATTAAGATTATGGCAAGAAGAAAAAATACAGATCATGGCCAAATGCTTGCAAATGCTGATGGATATATGACAGCATGGTTTCTATATACTTTAATGAATAATGAAGAAGCTTCATCAGTATTTCTAGGTAATATGCCCGAACTTTTTAATAACACCAACAACTGGCAAGATATTACAATCAATAATATATATTAACAGAATATAGATAAGCCAATGACACTTTTAATATCATTGGCTTAATTCAAATATTTTATAAATTTCTTTTAATTTTGGTTCTCCGTATCAGTAGTAAGTGAGGTTTCTTTAATTGGTCTTATGTTAATATTTTAGACACAAAAAGTCAAACTTTTTTATGCTGCACCTCTAGCTAACAATTCACATTGATGTGGTGTGATGTAATTTAGTGAGGAGTGTAGCCTTTTTCTGTTATACCCCCCTTCAATATATTTAAAAATAGCCATATTAGCTTCTTCGAAGGTACGGTATGTATTTCTATATATCTCTTCCTTTTTTTTACACATTTAGTTTTGTCAAAAGATTTATAATATTTACTTCTGGCTACGCCTAAAACGTTACACATAGTCTTAATATTATACTTACTTTTATTGTTATATATAAATGCTATTACTTTATCTAATTTCTTGTTGCAAATATAGCCATAGCTTTTTTAATATTTCATTTTTCTCTTTAATCCTTGAAACTTCTTTTTTTAATTCTTTAACTTCTTTTAGTGTCATGACTTCATTTTCATCTACTTTAATTTCTTTTACATTTTTAATCCAACCATTAATTGTTGACTTTGCAATGCCATATTCGCTACTTAGCTCTGCTAAGCTCATTCCTGTCTTAAATAAGTCTACTATCATATCTTTATATTCTTAATCATATCGTCTGCCCTTACCCATAATGGACACATCCTTTCTTAACTAAATATTATTTTACTTAGTTCGACTTAATGTGTCCACTACTTTATACTACATCATATCCGTGAGAGTGCAAGAGAGATTGTCAATCGGGAGTTGATTTACGGATAATAATAGAAACTCAGTATTTCTGCACGTATCATAGTATGAGAAAAAAGTCAATAGAGAAATGTAGTTTTTCATCGAAGCCACTTGAAAAAATTCCCCAAAAGAGGTATAATTTTTAATAATTATATACACCTCTGAGGACATTTTATATCTCTGAGGACATTTTATACCTCGGAGGAACGAATATAAATGCACACTTCCTTCGAGTGACTTGAAGGAGGATTTTTTATGAGGAAACTAAAAGCAGGAAAACCGAACGTTCTATCTTTCATTTTAGTATTCACGTTGTTTGTCAACATGATATCGACAACTGCGTTTGCAATAGGTAGTATGCAAATATTTGTGAAAACACTAACAGGAAAGCACATCACGTTAATAGTAGAGCCAACCGACCGAATTGAAGATGTAAAGATTAAGATTCAAGACAAAGAGGGGATTCCATCAGAACAACAAATTCTGATTTTTGGTGGAAGAGAACTTGAGGACGGAAATACGTTGCAGGACTACGCTATTGGTAAAGATAGTACCCTGAATCTTGTTTTGAAATCCGATACTGTTGAAATAACTTACCTTGATTATAAAGATGGTAAATTTACAGAAAAAACTCATTCTGCTCAAAAAATAACAAATAATACAACTAAAATTGGCGAACCAAACACAGAAACATGGTATGTAGTAAACGAACATATAGAATTAGACGGTTTAGAATTTTGTGGCAATGTACATCTAATATTAGCAGATGGTGCAACGCTTAAAACTAAATCCTGCATTTCGGTGGAAAATAATGATTCGGCTCACGGATCTCATTTGATTATTTATGGTCAGCAAGCCGGAACCGGTACTTTGAATGCAACTGGCGCAACTTATGAGTCAGGAATACAGCTTAACGCGCGAAATAATGGTGCTATTACTGCAAATTTAACAATTAATGGAGGCACAATAATTGCTAACGGTTGGGATGCTGGTATTGGCACAAGTGGGGGTTCATCAACTATAATTATAAATGCCGGCAACATTAAATCTATTGGTGGTAATGCCGGAATAGGAAAAGGAAATAATGTTAAGCTTGTTTCGGATGGAACTGCCATTATCAAAACAAATAGCGTAACTGCTGATGTTACTGATTTTTCAGGTATTATAGTTATTGACGAAAATGCAACGGTTTATGGAAACGCCGTTCTCAATCAGGAATTTGAAATTGTTAATGATAAAATTTTAAATATTCCAGAGGGGAAAACTCTTGTTATAAATGATGGGATCACACTTATTAATAATGGTACAATTATCAACAACGGTACTTTTATCAACAACGGTATATTGAGTGGCGCAGGGAATTTTATTTGCAATAACCATACTGGAGGCACTGTAGATTGTGTGCATAGACCGATTTGCATTTCTTGCGGAAATGAATACGGTGAGGCATTAGGTCACAGCTTCACAAACTATGTTTCAGATGATAACGCAACCTGTACCGCAGACGGAACGGAAACTGCAAAATGTGATCGTTGCGATGAAACCGACACAAGAACAGATGCTGGCTCTGCAAAGGGACACTCTTTAAGTGACTGGGAAATAACTAATTCACCAAACTGTGAGGATAAAGGTTCTGAAAGCCGCAAATGCACAGCTTGCGACTTTACCGAAACAAGAGATGTAGACCCACTTGGACATAATTGGGAGGCAAATTTTATTGTTGACAAAGCCCCGACCTGCACTGAAGACGGAAGTAAGTCAATCCATTGTAAAAACTGTGAAGTAACAAAAGACAGTGAAATTATTTCGAAACTTGGACATAGCTTTACAAATTATATTTCAGACGGTAACGCAACATGTACCGCAGACGGAACGGAAACTGCAAAATGTGATCGTTGCGATGAAACCGACACAAGAACAGATGCTAGCTCTGCAAAGGGACACTCTTTAAGTGACTGGGAAATAACTAATTCACCAAACTGTGAGGATAAAGGTTCTGAAAGCCGCAAATGCACAGCTTGCGACTTTACCGAAACAAGAGATGTAGACCCACTTGGACATAATTGGGAGGCAGATTTTATTGTTGACAAAGCCCCGACCTGCACTGAAGACGGAAGTAAGTCAATCCATTGTAAAAACTGTGAAGTAACAAAAGACAGTGAAATTATTTCGAAACTTGGACATAGCTTTACAAATTATATTTCAGACGGTAACGCAACGTGTACCGCAGACGGAACGGAAACTGCAAAATGTGATCGTTGCGATGAAACCGACACAAGAACAGATGCTGGCTCTGCAAAGGGACACTCTTTAAGTGACTGGGAAATAACTAATTCACCAAACTGTGAGGATAAAGGTTCTGAAAGCCGCAAATGCATAGCTTGCGACTTTACCGAAACAAGAGATATATACCCACTTGGACACGATCACAGTGTGCTTCAAAAGGACTCTGACGAACATTGGTATAAATGCTCTCGCTGTGAAGATATCATAGCAAAAACAGCACATAAATATGGTGATGATAACATCTGTGATACCTGTAACTATGACAAGACTGTTCCGCATACTCACAGCTACGGCGATTGGAAATCTAACGTAAGCAACCACTGGAAAGAATGTGACTGCGGCAACAAGTCTGATGTGGTAGCGCACAGCTTCAAATGGGTAATCGATAAAGAGGCAACCGCTTCTGCTGATGGTTCCAAACACGAAGAATGTACTGTTTGCGGATACAAGAAACAGGCTGTTAAAATTCCTGCAACCGGAACCAATACTCCTCCGCAGACGGGCGATACCAACGATATGATGTTATGGGTAGCGTTGCTCTTTGTTTCGGGAGGTGCTTTGACAGCATTTGCAGTAATAAAAAAACGCAGAAAACATACTGCTAAATAAATCTAAATAATCGAGTAAGAGGAAAATAATTATTTTATTTTCCGTCCTCTCACACCACCGTGCATACCGACCTTGTACACGGCGGTTCCTTAAGTTTAATGAATTTTCATATATTGGTGCGTTAGGCTCTTCAAGCCTAAGTCGTTAAAGAATTGATTTGTGAGTGTAGTATTTAATATTGCACTATTAGCTATTCGTCAGTATCCTTTACGGGTATTGGCGAATTTTATTGCTTGATAGTGATTTAATCCTAATTTCTTAAGGTTTTGATATCTTGTTTTAACCTTTTTCCATTGTTTCCATATACACATTCTTAGTCTTTGTCTTATCCATTTACCTAATTGAACAAGAATCCCTTTGCACTTTGCTATTTCGTAATAATTAATCCAACCTATATTTACTTGATTAAGTTTAGTTATTCTTTGTTCCAAAGTCATCGGTTTTGATCTCGATAATATTTCTCTTAATTTATCTTTATGTTTCTTTAATGGGCAAATTATTGTGAAAATGCTGGCACTGAATCCGAGATTTCCAATGACGTTGGCAGTTACCTCATTAAATACTTTTATTTTGAACAGGATTTTGTTCGAGCTATAAAACAGCAAGGAAAGCTATACCTAATTGAAGAGTTATTTAGAAGAGTTCTTATTCCAAAGGATGTTGCTGGCGGTGAAAAATATTTTTCCTATTTTATAGCATATTCCGTTTACAGCTTTATTCGAGCAATGATTGACAATGATTTTAGCGAAACTCCTAATGAACTTAAAGTAATGTTTAATGCATATGAAAAATTAAAAAATCAAACATAAAACTATCTTGAAATTTTTTTCAATCTAAATAAGCCGTAAAGGAGAATAAATAAATCTAACGATATAATACATTTCCCTACAAATTCTAATTTATCGAATAGTTTAAAAATCAAACTAACTCGTCTTATAATACATTTATTCATTACTTCACATTTTTATTATACCATATTATTCTATTTTAAATAAATATATGAAGTTGCCATTTTACAATAGCTTAATTGCTTTATAAAAAACTCTTACCTGTAATTTAATACAAGTAAGAGTTTTAATATCATATACTTTTTACATTTACAACTTCAGTAAAAACCTCATTTACTTATGATACGGTTCATTATTCTTAATTCTAAAATAAATAACCCTCGACAACACATTTCTGTATTGTCGAGGGTTTCATGGTGGAGGCGACTTATAACAAGCCCTCCCAACTATACTTTTATTATTAAATCTTTAATCTTTCAATTTGGGTTCTCAACAGATACGGTTCACCGTATCATAAGCAAAAGACAACACTTGCCCAACATGTATTATCACTAGATTATTTTCAATTTCAAATTTTTATCATAATTTTTTGACCTAAAAAATAGATAGACTAAATCAGCCTATCTTATTAATTCTCATATCTTAATTTATACACATGCTATCTTTTCTATTTATGTATTCTGAACATACCATATACTCTTTAGATTTAACATGTTTTTTATCTATTGGGAATATAATCTCCTGCTCATGTCTCAACCTAAATAAAATATCACTTGATGGATACATTAATTCACAAAATTTCATTACATCAAAACCGTAATTTTCATCAATATCTCCTTCGATAAATAAATACTCTCCCGAATTGCATACATGATTAAAACTATCAAATCTATATGATTTAGACCAAGATGCTACTTTATTATGGTATCTTAATCCTGATCTTCTTAGATAAGGTTCATCCAAATCCTTTCGAAAAATCTGCTGTTTACATTGAATTCTATATATTTTTCATCTGTAAGACCACTTGTCAACAAATCTTTTATATGGTTCAGGTAACTTTTCATACTCCAAATCTGACCACCTTAACATTTCTCCCCAAAGTGCATCATATGCAATTAATTGTTTCTCACTCATAGTTCCATAACTGCATAATGAACAGTTTGTCCATTTATATATTTATTCATACAGTACACTTAAGATTTCATTCATGGATTTATTTTTTTATGTACTCCACTTAGGAATAGTGCAAATATCTTCTTGTATCATCTTACCTTCTCCTTTTTTCAGATTGTACATGTAATAGTGACCTTTTCTCAAGTCAAACTCGAAACATATCATCAATACATTTTATAGATTTATATTTTAATTATTAGATTCCCACTTATATTTTTCTGCCTTACTGAAGTATTTACAGTTTAAATCTTCATCTTTAATTCCAGTAATCTCATAACCACAGTTAATCATAATTTCTCTTATCATCTTGCCAACAGTACTTCTCACAAATCTATCATTAAAATCAAAGCTACCTTTTGCACTACCAAACTTATTTTCTAAATTATTTATTACACCAAATAAAGCTGATCTTCCATTATCACTTGCTATTTTCATCTTATTAATATTTTGTGGTTTACATAACTATCTATATACCTCTTCAGCTATATAACTTGTCTCAAACTTCCTTGTGTTAGGATTATCTAAAATAATTTTTTAAAATCAGGAATACCCATCTTATCACTCTTTTCTATGTAAATACAACAAAAGATACTTCAAGACAACCTGCCTTAAAATATCTTTTGTTTAATCGTAATTCATAAAGGTTATTTAATATTCAACTTCTCTTTTAATGCTCTTCTATATGCAACCTTTACCTTTTCTTTAACTGTCTCCTCGTCATAAGTTCCATCAATAATAGAATGTACTATATTTAGAAATAATTTTTTATCACAGCAGCAAAATTGTAATTTAAGCTGATATATTCGTTCTATCATACCATCATCATATACATCCTTAAACTTTTCAATAGGACGAATAATTCCAGGTGCTACCATTACCGCAACATCGTAAGTATCTAATATCTCTTTCTTACTATATACACCACCTCTATACAAATCCCAATACTGAATTCCATCAACTCCACTCAAGTCTAAATATAATACTCTTAGTAACATTTCTATGGCAGCCTTACGTTTACCTTCTTGGCAAAGGACTTCATACATATTATAGTAATCATTTCTCATAAGCCCCAAGGTCCTTTCCTGAGTTATTCTTTTATTAAGAATTCCCCAAATCGTATCATAAAAGCTGTATTCTGGTTGTTTACAAGAATCATATTCTTTCCAAGATATCCCCCAATTTTGGTTTTTGTGAATCTTTATATAATCATCATGCTGTTTCAAAAATATCTTACCCTTCTCAGAAATTGAATAAGTTTGGTTATCACAATATTCCTTTAAGATATCAGCACTATCAACATCAAGTACCCTTTTTACTAGAATGGCTTTTTTACCTGAAACAGGTAAATTTAACTTTTTTAAAATTATTTTTAATGTATCAACTTTAAGAGCTTGTACAATTGCCTCTATTTTTGAAGCTTCTAAATAGCCTTCATCTATCATTTGTTTATGATACTTTGCAGGCTCTCTAATTCCACACTCATACAAAAAATATTTCACATAATCTGAATTCCTTTTTATTGGACTTGGCTTAGACATTGCATATAAAAAGATTGCTTTTGCATAATCCCCTTGATACTCTGGGATTTCTGACTCATCTACTGAAACTTTTTCTTTGACTTTAAAACTTAAGCTCTTAGAATTTGTATTATTTACTTTATTCGCAAATCTATCAGCCGTAACAGCTTCTTTCTTTTTAAATAATTTACTTAAAATACCCATTTGTTCTTCATCCTCTCCAATAATATCTATTCGTTTTTCATCACTTCATCCTTGTATCTCCAACAGAATCCTCCTGCATGCTTCTGTACTCCTTTGGCAGCATCTCTTATGCTCTTAGAATTAATTCCAGTTTTTCTAACTGCTGATGCTATTGTTTCATATTCTTTAATAATTGTTCCATCATCATTTAGTTGAATAATGCCTCTACCAGATCTTTCTCTATTTGAACATGTACCTCCATTATAATTTATATTTTCAGACACTTTTTTCTGTTTCGCTAATGCTTTAATCTTTTTATTTTCTTCTTTCTCTCTTTGCTCTTCTTCAATTATTCTTTTCTTTTCCTGTTTAATTGCTATATTATTTTTTCTTCTCTGTTCTGCTAAAGAAAGTAATCCTTCTATTTCGCCATCCTCAATTTTGGTCAACATTGCTATACATTCTTCTGCAGATTTTCTTGCACGTTCTCCATTATCCAAATAGTAATTCATAGCTTTATAACATTCTTTAAAGGAACTTACTATATATGAAGATAATTTATTTAACTCAAAAGGACTTTCAAAAAATACTCTTACAAAATCACTTCCACCTTCACTTTTAGTGCACGGTTCTTGTGAAAACTCTACTCCATTTGTAGCCTTTTTTTCGATGATTATGTATTTTCCCTTTTTAGCTATTTTAAATTTTAAAAATGAATATAGACACGAAACATCAATATAGTTTCCACTGGTCTTCCTATATCTTATCAAACTTACATCATCGCCATTATCTCTTATAATTTTTTGAATATATCCGCATATTTCTAGTTCCTCTTCACTAAGATTAGTCCCTTCCTTATTTCTTCTTTGTTCATTAATTTCCTCATCTAATTCTAACAATATATTACAAAGGATCTCGCCGCATATTTTAGCATCCGATATAGCCCTATGTGCATTATCATTTGCTAAACCAAGATATTTTTCAATTGTACCTTGTTTATAATTTGTAAGTCCTTTAATATATTTTCTAGATAAACTAAGAGTATCAACATAAGCAAAACTTGCATCTATCCCCATTCTCTTCAATGTACTTACAAGAAATCTAAAATCAAAACTTGCATTGTGTGCACACATAATTATTTTTTTCTGAGACGCCTCCCCTAGAAAATCTAATAATTTGGGATAAACTTTATTCTCTTTTGGAGCTGTACTAAGCATTTGATTTGTAATATGGTTTACTTTAGTTGCAGCACTCGGTACATTAATCTGTGGATTTACTAATGTGCTAAATTCCTCTGTAGGCTTACCATCTATAAATCGAACAGCACCTAATTCAATAATCCTATCATATTCAGAATTAAGGCCTGTTGTTTCAACATCAAATGCAATAAATGATCTATGTAACATTTCTACTGTTTTCGAATTTATATTTATGACATCAGCACTTACATTGCCTTGATGAACTACATGCTCTTCCACATTCTCTATTGATAAATCTTGTAGATTAACATCTGATTTATTTCTTTTTTTCTTAAATATATCGAAAAACCCCATTTCCTTTTCCCCCTTATTTTTAACTTAACTACCAATAAGCTTAATAACTATATATTACTCCTTTATTTTCCTTAATTCCACATACAATCTAATCAATTCATAAACCACTCTCTTTTAATTTTGGTTCTCCACATATACGCTTCACCACACCGTAAGTAAAAAAGTTTAGACTTCCCCATATACAATATAACTCGTATTATTTAAAATTCAACTTTCTATTGTTTTTCTTATTTCACTTCTCTACACTTGTATATTATTAAATCAGTATTTAGCAACTGCTAATTACTTCTTAACTACTAACAAATGTTAATGTTTTTCTTAGCAATAACATATAAAATAAATTGGGAGTTGATACTAATTGAAAAAAGAAGATAAATACAATTTAATTAAAAGTACTTTTAGTAATAGTAATTACTGCGTTAGCCATGAAATAGTTGAAAAAATACTAGAAATAAGTTCTGAAGTTTATTTTACCAAAAATGATATGATATTAAACATGTGGGATGAAGCAAATGTAGTATACTTAATCTTTTCTGGGATAGCTAGAAGCTATTATTTAGATAAAGAAGGAAATGACATCACCAAATTTTTTATGAAAGAAAATGATTTTTGTATAGGAGAAAGTCTTTTTTCTAATCAGAAAAGTATTCAAGGATTTGAGGCATTAGAAAATGTAACGGCATTAAAATTCAAAGCTAAAGAATTAAAAGAATTAATTTTACAAAATGAAAGTCTAAGTTGTTTATATATGGAATTTTTAGAAAATAATCTACTTTATAAAATGCAAAGGGAATATGCTTTTCAAATAATGAGTGCAACAGAAAGATATATATCTTTTCAAAAAGAATATAAGGAAATTAATGAAAGAATTTCTCAACATTATATTGCTTCTTATTTAGGAATAACACCAGAGTCCTTAAGCAGAATAAGAAGAACTATTAGAGAAGAAAATTAATAAAGAGGGGGATTTAGTATGAATTATAATGAACAAAAATCATGGAAAGAAATCGAAAAGTTTTTACCACCAAAATTGCATTTCAATTCTAATTATCAACCTGAGGAAGAATGGTGGAATTGGAAAGGAAATAAGGTACATTTAGATACATTTAGAAATAAAAATGCCAAAGCAAAAGTTATTTTATTTCACGGAGTGGGAACTAATGGTAGGCAGATGTCCACAATTATTGGAGGACCTCTTTCTAAAGATGATTTTGAGGTTATAGCTATAGATATGCCACTTTATGGCATGACTGAAATTAATAAAAATATGACTATTACATATGATGACTGGATTAATTTAGGGAATGATTATATAAATCATGAATTAAGAAAAGATTCAAGACCCATATTCCTTTATGGTTTATCAGCTGGTGGTATGGAAACATATCATGTTGCCTGCAAAAATAAGAAAGTAAAAGGTATAATCGGAATGACATTTTTGGATCAAAGAGAGCAAATGGTTAGAGATGAAACCACTAGAAATATATTTTGGGCAAAATTTGGTGTTCCATTGTCAAAGTTATCTTCTAACATAGGTCTTTCAAACTTTAAAATGAAAATGACTATTTGCTCAAAAATGAACGCTTTATGCAATGATAAGAATGCTCTTAAAGTAATGATAAAAGATAAAACATCAGCTGGAAGTAGTGTACCATTAAAATTCATTTATACTTATATGACTTATCAACCTGATATTGAACCTGAAAATTTTAATATTTGTCCAATTTTATTAACCCAACCTAAAGAAGATAGATGGACCCCACTACATCTTAGCACACAATTTTTAAATAAAATTAAGAAAGTTCCAATAAAAATTGTAGAATTAAAAAACGGAAGTCATTATCCAATAGAGGAATCTGCGCTAGACCAATTACATTTAAACATTTTACAATTTATAAATGAATATCTAATTTAACAATATAAAATCCAGCAATTTACATATTGCTGGACTTAGTTTCGTAACTTTAAAATTATAATCAAACACATAATTAACAGCTTACTATTTTTCTATCTACACCTATTTCAATACTTACCTATCAATTGTAACCTACCCCAATGATACTTTAATATCTTAAATATTTCTATTTATTTTGGCTCTCCACAGATACGCCTCATCACATCGTAAGTAAAAAGGATAGTTTTACTCATATATTATGTACTTAGGAATATTTTAAATTCAGGTTTTAATTATATGTTTTTATAATTAAATACCATACTACAAATATTTTCATTATTTCAACTGTGTAGAAACCAAAGTTAATATTTCCCCTGTTAATCTTTTTAAATCACTACAATTAACAAGATTAGGATAAATATCCTTTAATTCCTCCTCTTCAGCTAAGGAGACTCCAATAATCTTGGTACCCCTTTTTGTAATTTTTTCAACAGAATTTCTGGTATCAACAATGGATGCAGGAGGATAATAATTATCTACCATATGACTTGGTACACCATCAGAAATCACAATAATTAGTTTATTTTCATAAGAAATGCTTCTACTCATATACCTTTCAGACCAAAATAAAGCTAATGCATCTCTATTATCTCCATATGAGCTAATCTTCATTAAATTAAACTTATCTTCTTTTTTAGAATTAAATCCAACTAAAATATTTATATCGATTTCAGGATTTTCAAAACGCGCCCTATGTTCAATAATCGCATGAGGTATATTCTGAGTTTTTAAAACTTCATGTAAAATTACAGAAGATATTATAGCCCTCTCCCTTCTTTCACCCATCATAGAACCTGAACCATCTATAAGAAGTAACACTCCAAAATCAGGTATCTCCTCACTTTCACTATTTTTATACCAATATCTTTTTCTATGGTCAGCTAAATACCTTGAAGAAACTCCAGTTCCAAAAATCTGCCTCTCCTCTCTGCAACTAATCTTTCCCTTTAAAAGTTGATAAAACTTACTATTATATGAATTAATATTAATCTTATACCTTTTATAAATATTTTCATAAGCTTTTTTAAAATTTAAATCTACATTTGGTTTTTCTTCATTAATTCTAATCTTATTATGAAGGGCTGAACAATCAAATTGCTTACCATAAAAAATTTGTTTGAATCCTACAGAATAAAGTGTACTCAAACTTGATTTTCTCTGCTTATTAAAACTTTCTATAATTGAATGTATTTCCTTTGAATAATCTTTATATTCTTGAAATAATAGTCTGGTAATCTTAGCTTCTTTTCCTTCACTCTTAATTCTACTAATGCTAACACTTTCTAATGAATGTGTTTTCATTCCATATAAAATACTCTCTAATGATTCATCTTTTAACTTTTCATAATCCTCAGGTATTATAGGCTTTATTATATTAAATATTTTTTTAGCATAACAATACCTTTCTTTAGGACTTTCCGCTAAAGTTGCCATCTTAAACAATTCCATGGTTTTCTTTATATACTTAATGGTTTTTCTAGAAGGCTTTTGTAATACAATCATTGGATAAAGAATGCTTATTGCTATATAATCTAAATATTCTACTAAGGTTTCAACTTTCTTTGAATTGCCTATTATGATACTTTTTGCAGTCCCCTCACTTTGATTCTTAGCTAAAACCATTGTATACCTTAAAAATATTAGATAAATCTCTAAATTATCATAAAGACATGCTCCTACTCCTTCTATGTATGCATCCTCTATAATATTTTCTATTAGACCCATGGCATATTTTTTACTTTTAGTATCAATATCTTTATCTTGAAAAGCCAAAGATGGAAATGATGTATATATTATATGTAGTGCCTCATGTATATTTTGTCCCCTGGTAATCATTCTTAATGCATTATCTGGATTGGTTGAAAAACTAGGTGGTAGATTCATTATCTCTTCGATTTTCTCTAAAGCTTCCCTATCACAAAAGCCTTCATTTATAGCTGGATCTACTATAATGTTTTTACCATCTGTAAAAGCTTTATTTTCATTAATAAAAAATAATCTTAATGTTTCATTTTCTGATAATGTTCTTGCAAAGCTTTCTTCAAGTTCTCTGTTATAATCACATTGATATTGCCTTAATATTTCACTATTTTTCTTGTCCATTATTTCCACCTATAAAGCATAATAATTCCACGTATTGTTTCTTCTAAAATTCTATCACCTTTCGCAATTGGTATAATAGTCTTTTCTGCAGCTAAAATATATCCTTCATATTTTGCAAGCTTTACCCAATTTTCTAGATTTCTTGGGGATATCACTACATCTAGTTCTTCTGCTTCTATTTTATTTTTTATCTTACTATATACTCCAATTACCTTATCTAAAACATTTTCACATTCTGGAACTCTAAGTGCAAGCATTCTGCATATTGCTTCCTTAGGCAGATCTGGAGTTTCTATTATGACATTAAACCTGTTGTAAAGTGATTGATTAAGTTCTTTTGTTCCAAAATACCCAATATTCATTGTTGCAAAAAATCTAAAATTCTCGTGTCTTTTAATAACATCACCATTGTCTAACCGTACAAATCCATTATCATCTAATAGTGAGTTTAAAAAAGCTAAATATTGTGGTTTTGCAAAGTTTATCTCTTCAAAAACTACAGCTCCACCATTTCTAATAGCATAAGTTACAAAACTCTCCTTAAAATTTATTTGGTTACCCTCTGGCATATATTTCCCCAAAACAAACTCATCTAGATTTTCTGTGCAATTTATTGTTTCCATTATTGGAAGTCCAATTTCTTTACATATAAGTTTGCAAGCCATAGTCTTACCAGTTCCAGATGGTCCATGGAATAATACTGCTAGACAATCCCCCTTCGAAATTGCATTACATACACTATGTAAATTTTTAGGTATTATGAATTCTTCAGATAATTTTGGTATATACTTTTGATCCTCTTTTTTAAATGTATTACTAGAAAATGGTATAATTTCTATTATATTCTCTTGTTTCATTTCATTTTTATTATCTATGACTATTTTATATTTTGATGCAAATGAAAACATCGAGGACGTATCGACATAAGGTAATTCGCTATAATTGAGATTGTAATCTTGATTTTTATGATTTTGATAAAAATCCTCATGTATGTTAACGAATATATCTGCCACTGGTTCTTTTATGAACTCTTCCATAAGCATTTTGAAATCTTCATTTACCTCAAATTCTCTAGCAAGTAGCACCATGAAGCTTGGTAAAAGCTTATATAAAATATGTAAATGTTCCATATTGCCATAAATCAATTTCCCATAATAATCATAGGCTGCTAGTGTTATATTGTTTCCTTGTAAAAGTACTTTGTATTTGCGAATATTTTGTTCTATAACTGTATTTTCAATATAATCTTCTGGAAAATTTATTTCTAAATATACTGTATTTGCATTATCTGATATATAATAATCACCATAAAGGTCACCATGTATTATACTTGAAATCATTGAAGTAAATAGTATTATAGCTTCCCCAATCGGTTGACAAAGTGTTGTTCTCCCATTAAATGATTCATTATTTATATGAACATAATACTGCGTTGCATCCGATAGATGTTTAAAGCCAAACCCTTTGTATATTTCTCTTGTGTTTTCTCGTGCTACTTTGTATGCAATTTTGAATAATTTCATCTATATCCCCCTGTATTGCTTTTAGTTTCTTCATATCATCATACACAAAACCTATACTTTTAATTGTATATTGTTCTATATAAAAAAGAAATATATGGAATCAATAAATTACTTTTTATTCTTAAGATAATAACTTTTGATATCTAATCTAGATAATTTTCACTAAAAAAAGTCTATTCTATTTTATTTGGGTTCTCCAGAAATACACTTCTCAGAAGCTACTCTAAATAAGGTTTTTTCACTTTACTTTTATGCATATAATAAAGTAGAAATGAGAGTTCAATAGTAGGATCGCTGTTTTATCCCATTTATACTATTGGTGACATTTAATCATATATTGAAATTTTTTGTAGAAAATAAGTCATACTAGTTAAATATCACTAGTACGACCTACAATAAAATAATATTTTTAAAAATTTTTAACCTAGAATGGCAACTCTATACTATTTTCATAAACATAACTAATTATATCAATAATATATTCATCATATCTTTCATCTAACTTATTAGTTCCCCATTTTCCTCTGAACACTTCCTCTACGAGTATTTCCATGCCACCTTCAGCATATTTCTCTAGTTTTTTGATACATTCCTTTTGATATTCACTTTTTTCAAAAGAATCAATCTGCTTTCCTAAATCTTCATCATTTAAAATAATAGAGTATAAGCTTGCTTTATTATCTCTTTTTAGATAACTACCTCTAAACTCTCTTCCTCTTGATTCTCTTTCTAAAGCTCTATTGTTTTTAAAGCCTACTACAGCACATAAAGTAAATAACTGATCATAGCTTATATCATATCTCTCTTTAAATAAGATGTATATTTCTTCATATTTTTTACTTGTATATATTAGACCCTGATCTCTTAAAAAATCCATTCTCAATTACCCCCTTATAGCCATTTTACTATCTAAACTTACTTCTTCAATTTTTGAAAATCCATCGGAAATCTGATTTAATTTATACCATTTACCTAGCTTTCCAACTTCTTTAATTTTTAACTCTTCACTTATAGTTAACTCAGTATCAGTTAACAATAATATCCATTGGTTAGCTAATAAAGGGATATTTTCTATTAAGTTATCTCTATTATTACCACTTACTCTACCAAAAGGTGTATCCATAAATAATGGGAAGTCTATTGAGGAATCCTCCCCACCTGCAACTTTTGCTAATGCAGTTATAAATGCTAAAGCTACTATTTGTCTTTGCCCTTGTGATATATCTTGTGTAATTATAGTTTCTAATCTATTTATAACTTGTATTTCATACTTGTGATTAATATTTATTTTACTAATAAGTGCCTTATCCTTTTTGTCTATCAGCTTCTTAAATATCTCTGTAGTTTCTTCCATAAGATTTTTTCTCATAGTTTCACTATACCCATCTAAAATATTTTGTAGATCTTCATTTAACTTTTTCATATATTCTAATTTTTTAGAATCAAATTTAACTGCTTCATTTTCACTTATTAGCTTATCATATTTTCTTTTTTCCTTATTAAGAGCATCTATTGACGAATCTTTTCTTCCTTCTAAATTACCAATATCCCTTTTCAGATTTTCTTTATTTTCTTCACATCTTTTTTTAGTTTTTTCTAGTTCTTCAAGATTAGCTGTTCCTTTACTTTTTCCTTTTGATTCTTCATTTAACTCGTTTATTTCTTCTTGAATCTCTTCTATTTCATCTTTAATTTCTCTAATCTTAGATAGTCTTAATTTTATACTATCTAACTCTTTTTCTTTATCTTGTAAAAATTCATTAATAGTATTTGTTATTTCTGAAATCAAAGGAGTTAATTCAGATCTTTTAAAGTTCTTTTTAAGCTTAACTATTTCATTATAAGCTTCAACATTTTTTGATAAATCAACCTTACAGCAGCTACAAATCTCATCATTTAAAGATTTTTCTATTATTTCTAAAGGAATTAAATCTTTTTGCTTAATCACAACTTGTCCTAAGTAATACTTAGCCATCTCATATATAGGATCCATTAAAAGCATATGACATTTATAAAAACTTTTTTCTTTTATAGCTTGCTTTTCAGAAGTTAAAAGATCCTCTTTTGTTGCTTTATTAATCTTCTTTTCTTTGATCTTATCTTGAATAAGTCTAATTGACTCATTTTCTCTTAATTTCTTGTCTATTGATTCTATTTCTTCTTGACATGCTAATTCTTCGCTTTTCTTTGCATCTATTATTTCTTCAATGTTCTTTATTTCTTCTTCTATACTTTTTATATTTTCTTCACATTTAGTAACTTCGCTATTATTAACTCTACTACTAATATTACGTCTTTCTTCTTTTACTAAATCCCCTGTTATATTTATAGCCTTTTGTAACTTATCTATATTTAACAGATTTTTTATTCCGTTTTCTACTTCTAACTTAGATTCTTTATTTGTCTTTGCTAATGTTTCGATTCTTTCAGCGTCAAAAAGAAAGAAATCTTTAATTTTTGAATCAAAAACCATTCCTACTAGCTTATTTTTTTCATCATCATTAAGATCATTTTTGTTATCATAATTTCCATTTTCATCTTTTATGTTTAATTCTATTCCGTTTATTTTTTCAGTTATCTTATTATCTACTTTATACCCAACCACTTTTCTCTTTATAATGTATTCCTTTTGTTTATGAGTAAAATTTACTATCACATATGCCTCAACAGGATAACCGTTATTTTCCTCCAATGCATTAAAATTTACAAGATGTATCTCATCATTCTTATTATCTTGGTTTATATACTTTTCCCCAAATAATCCAAATATTAAAGCTCTAAATAAACCTGTTTTGCCTTTTCCATTCTCTCCAAATATAATTGTTACATTTTTATCCCCTTGAGCAAATTCAATTTTTTGTTCTCCATAATACTGCCTAAAATTATTCACTATAATACTATTTAATTGCATTTATCTTATCTCCTCTTTTACAATTTCAGTTATCTCATCTCTAATGAACTCTTTTATTTGATTCTCTGTCTTTCCTTTTTCAATATCAGCTAATACCTCATTAGCTAAAAATGCAATATCAGGATCTAATGAATTAATCTTTTCCTTTAAGTCCATATTTATATCTAGATTTGTTTTTTCTCTACTCATTTTCAAGCTCCTCCTTTAACTCTCTATATACTTCCCATGGCAACTTATCCATTAAATACTCTAAATCTACTATTTCTAAATATTTTCTCATTATCATTCTACTCTTATGTTGATTAATAGCATATTTTGAAAACTCAGCAAATCTTGGCATTTCTTTTTTTGCAATTGTTATATATGTTTTTTCTTCTGCTTTACTAGGAATAACTATGAAGTCATAAATGACTGCTAGATTTTTCCCCTTTGATTTTCTAAGTATTCTACCTCTTCTTTGAACAAATTCACGTGGATTAGATGTTGATGCTAAAAAGAAAGCCTTTCTTGTTGCTGGTATATCAACCCCCTCATCTAAACATTTGATAGCAACTAATATTTGTATATCCCCTTCCTCAAACCTTTGTAGTATCTTACCTCTTTCACTATTACTAACTCTCGAATCAAACCTATATACTCTTATGCCTAAATCTGCTACTATCTTAGTAATCTTATCAATATCACCTGGTGCACAATAAATCAATGTATGCTTTAATTCTTTTAGATCTTCCTTTTTTAATAAATTAATTAATCTATCTATTTTATTTTTTGCTTTAGATAAAATTAAACTTCTTTTTCTGTTTAACTCTTCAATTGCCTTTTTATCTTCATATGTCTTATTTTCTTTTAGTGTGAGCTTTTGTATCCTTCTGGTTATCTTTTCATATTCTAATATTTCCGCTTCATCCAAGTCACATATAACCGGATTATATTCATACTCTGTTAATATACCATTTTTTATTGCTTCACTCATTCCATATTCATATACAGTTTTCCCAAAATAACTTCTTAAGTTATCTGTGCCTATTTCATCCCACCATCTATCTGGGGTTGCAGATAAACCTAGTCTTGCATCTATATTTCCAAATTTATTGTTTGTTAATGATCTAACTCCAAAATAATGACACTCATCACCTATAATAAACCCATTATTTTTTATCCTACTTAGAATATCATTAAACTCTATTGATGAAGCTGATTTATATGTGGTAATTGCAACTTCTAAATCACTTATACCAATGTTAAAATCCCTTACTTTACTTTCGAGTTTAGTCATCCATGAAGTCTTACTTCCATAACATTTAATTATTCGCTTATATCCAAGTAGTTTACAGTTATCTATCCATTGATCTACAAGATGAGTAAATGGAACTAATATTATTAAAAACATTCTTTTTTTCTCTTTTTTATATTCTCTTGTAATTAATAAACTAGTAATAGTTTTACCCGTACCTGTAGCCATTTCAAATATTCCATTCCATTGATTATCTTTAAAAGCTTTCATAGCTTCAAGCTGATAAAGCCTTGGTTTTACTTCTTTTTTATTACTATTTTTCTTATTTAAGCTTATCATATTTAATAAAACTGCATTTGGTATATTCATAACAGTTAACTTTTCTGTTTTATTAATCCAAAGATTTTCAAAATCATCTATCATATCATTTATCCTGTATAATTCATTTTCTCCAAAGTAAACATCTACCTTTTCAAAGTTATTAACTAATCCATTTAATGTTTCGTTTGCTGATCCTGAAAAAGCAACCTTATTGCCAAAATTATCATAAAAAACACCGAACTTTTCATGATATAATATATTATCTTCTGAAAAAGCTATTTTTATCTCTAATTTTCCTTCACTAATAAGATAAGCTAAAGTACTAAGTGAATCATTTTTTATTGTATCCTTACAAATATTTATTTGCCTTAATAATGCCTTTTCTATAATATCCTCTTTAGCCTTTTCTCCTCTTAATATAGCTTTATAATCTCCTTCTTCTAATAAAGGATTAGCAACTATTCTTATTTTTCCATCATTTTTTATAAATCTTTCTAGACCTTCTCCAAGTGCCGATAAGCTTGAACTTGTAAAATATCCAACTGCTCTATCATATCTCGAACTTACGTTTAAACACTTTTCATAAAAATCTACACTAAGCTTGTCTTTATTCGATCTATATTTAAATTGCAGATCTAAATCACTTAAACAACTCATTAACTACTCCCTAATCTTAAATCTTCCCATTTCATCAATTTCAAATAATTCTGATGTTAATATTTCATAAGGTAACGATCTATTTTTTTCATTATTATATATTACGCCTTGATCTACTAAGAACTTATATATATAATCAATATGTTTTACTCCATTGTATTCATTCATAATAATATATTTAACTAACTCATCAAATCTTTCAATTGAAGAATTATCTTTTACTAAAATTACTCTATCTGTCCCTCCAACATAATCATAGTAAACTCTTTTTACTCTTTTATACTTCTTTCCATTCACTAAGCTAGATATTAATTCTGGCTCCCAAGTAAAATCAATTCTAGGTAATCTTCTTCTTAATCTACATATATTATTAACCACAATATATTTCTTTTCACCTATTTCTGAATCCAATAAGCTATATACATTATTAATTACATTTCCCTCTATTTCTTTTAGTTTATCTTTATAAACAATCTCTACATTTGATATTAAATAGTACTCTTTTTCTTCTATTAATTTAGTAAATATATTTCCAATACTAGCTCCTTTGTATCCAATTTCCTTTAACAGGCTCTTTATTTCTTCTTTCTTATGGACTTCTCTAAATCTACTTATAACAATATCCTCTGGTGACCTTACCTGACTATCCTCATAGTACAGTAAATTGGTATGACCTTTCAAATACGGATCTAAAACTTTAATAATAGCCGCAATCCCATCTCCAGATTTAATGTGAAAGTATTTAAAGAAAGTATATAGTTCTATATCAATCATAGACTTAGAATAAATAAATTGTGTAGATACAACTCCATATTTACTTAATGATTCCCTTACCATACCTTTAAGCTTTGATTTTATATTTTCACTTAATAGTTCATTTGATATTAATGTAATATAATTCCCAATCTTAATAATTTCATTACTTTTTGAAATAGTATCTTCCAACTTAAATAGTTCCCATCTAAGCTCGTTCAAAGCTTCATTTCTCAATACTACCCCACCATTTTCGCTAATGTACTCTTTAACAATATCTTCCCTACTTTTACTCATAATATCCTTATTAGTGTTATAAGTTATAGACATAGTATTTCCCTTACCTGTAGCATATTTATCACTAAAGAAATGTTTTATTACGGAGTAAAAATAATACTTATTGTTGATACCTACATTGGATAATTCACTTTCATGATATTTTATAACATCTTGAGCCGTAGTAATTTCAACGAATTTCAATGTGTCTTCCAAGACCTTATCTGCTACCTGCTTTGTTTTCTCGTAAACATTCCATTTTGTTATATGAATATATTCACGATTATCTATACAAATCATATTAGGATTTTCTATTATCCTAGCTTCAACAGTTCTTATACTCTTATCTGAAATATCCTCTTCAAAAATCTCATTATATTTCTTCTTCAATAGATCTAATCCCTCATCATCTATTCTTATTGAATTTTCAATATATCTATTAGCAATCCACTCATATCCTTTTTGTAGGGAGAGTATATTTTTAGAATATAATTTACCATACTTTTTATATCCTAATTTAATTAAGTGTTTTTCTATTTTGTATTTTTCTAAATCCTTAAAGCCTACTATTTCATATATCTCATTTAATCCATCTATAACATCGTCTATAATAAACTCTTCATCTAAATACTCTATGATCTCATTGTTTAATTCTTCAATATATCCATTGTTATTTAAAGTAAGTATTTCCATATCTTTAAAAATTAAATCTTCCCTTAATTCTAAGAAAATCTTAATTCCTAATCTATTTTCTTCATTAACAAAATTAAGTATTTCGCTAATTCCAATAAACTTAGAATTAACAAACTCTAATTTAAGACTACTTATAATATCATAGTTGTTATACATTCCCTTTAATTTTTCATTTGCCTTAATGATTTTTTGTCTTATTCTTTCCCTTGTTAAATTATATTCCTTCCCTATTTCCTCAAGAGTCTTTCCCGATAAATACCTCTTCTTCAATATTTTTTTATCATCGTCCTTAAGAATATTCACAGAATATTCTATTATACTGTTTAGATCCATTAAGTTATTAATTTTCCATATAACTTCTACAACTTGTTTTTTAGATTCTTTATCTAAGCTATAATCGTCTAACTTTGTATCTTGAATCTCTTCAAAAGTTTTCTCTTCAATACCATTTAAATTTAAATCTATCTCTAGCAATAACGCTATATCTTTAATCTTTTTATACTTTATTTTTTCAAACCAATGTTCATTAATTTTAATGATAAAATCTTTTAAAAGTTTATTTTTTGATTTAGCAGCTTCTATTAGTTCATCTAATTCACTAAATAACCTTTTACATTTTGTAACTCCCATCTTAGGTATTCTTATAAAACCAGTCTCTATCTCTTCTAATATATCCTTTAGATTCTCCTTATTATTCTGATAACAATAAATCAAGAATGTTCTTTGATTAAATATATCTACAATCTTTTCATTTAATAGGTTCAACTCTTTAATTTCCTCTAAATATTTTTCAGGTTTTTTTTGAATTTCATCATCATATTTTCCACCTATTTTAGATTCATTTCCCAGTATTATCTCTTCAATATTTTCTAATTTTTCTTTAACTAAATCAAATTTCTTTTTACCTATACCTTTAAACTTTGAAAAATTGTGAAGAGATTTCCCATCTAAATCATTTATTAGTAGGATATCATTCTTCATGCAATAATCTATAAACATTCTCTCATTTGATTCAAAAAAAATTTCCTTTACTTCCTTATACTTAATATCTTCTGAAATTGAAGTAACTATATTATTTAATTCCTCTATGATTTGATATTCATTATCCGTTTCTCTATCCTGCTCCCCTTCATTTATCGTATTCCACTTTTTACTTGCTTTGTCAATATATTTTCTTTCAAAAGTTTCTTGTTCAAATATTTTAAATCCAACTTTAATAAATTCTTCCTTCAATTTATCAATATTTACATTTCTATCAATAATTTTGAAGGCCTCGATAAACATGAAGTTAAAGAACTTATCATTATCTACTTTATACTTGTTAAGAAAATCTCCAAAATTATATTCCTCGAAATTAATTTCTAATGATCTAAATTCATTTTCGCTTTTAAAAATGAATTCATTTGATTCAATAGTAATATTTTTTAATATATTTTGTTCTTTCTCTAAATGAAAGTTTCCACCTCTTAAAAGTATTTCATTTATTAGCTTAAAAAAAACATTTCTATCACTCTTGTAAATACCTCTAATGTGATCTATATCTACTTTACCATCTTTATTAATTTTAATTAGTTCTAAATAATCCTTACTTGCATTTTCTGTTAAATTATACCCATACCCCAGTTCAATATATTCTTTCATTAATCTACTCCATTTTTTATTAACTATTCCTTTTATTTCTTATATTGTAACGCTTTTCACTACGTTTTACAACTTTTTTCGATCTCATACTTCATTAAAAGTAAGCGTACCAGTCATGATTCCTAAGCTATTATCATCATCTCACGTGCCAGCACGTTAGGTAAAAGTAATAGAATTATCTCAAGAATATTTTAGTGCTTAAGAATAGTTTAAAGGATTTCTGTTAGCTTAGTTTTAAACAATCTCAAACTAAGCTTATTAGTTATGTCATATTTTATTGTTTTGAGTCCATTTCCATCAAATACCTACTACTTATATTTAACAATAAGTTTTAAGATATTTTTTTCATAAACTTTTTACACTGACAAAAATATAAACTCTGCCTATTGGGCAGAGTTTATAACTTATATAAGAATATTTTAAAAATCTCATTTATTATACAGCTCACCATTAATAATTCTAAATACTAATTCATCTTTATTATTAAGCAAACTATCTCTCCAATTTCTCAATATAATCCATTACCTCACTACCATTCCCCTTAAAGACTATATTTCTATTAGATTTTAATAAAGAATGCTTATACATAGGATCGTAGTATTGAGTTAAAAATAACTCTATCCAATTTCTATGTTTATCTATCTTATTAGTTGTTAACTGTTCATTGTATGCTAGTTTAAGTTCCTTAACTATTGTATGTATTCTGTCACCAAGCTTCCCCTTAACTCTTTCCATACTTGCTATCATATCATTTAACCAAGCTTCTAAGGCAAGTTCTTCATTTTTAAATACTTCTCTATGCTCTTCTTGTCCATTTATCACATATTCTTCTAATATATTATCTATTCTTTCATTAAGTGAAGCTTCTAAAAATATCACATCTCCACTTTTCATATATTCAAAAAATACCTTTGGAATAAAACTCTTTCCTATATTTTTTCCCTCATCTTCTAGAACCATATAATTATAGTTATTATTTTTATGTTTAATTAAGCTATAAGCTAAATTATTTTCAAAGTTAATTTGTGTTGGCTGAGGTGTAATATGATGACCAAATGTAGATCCTCTATGATGAGCTAAGCCTTCTAAATCTATTGAATTATTTATTTTATGTAATAATATTGTTTTTCCTGAGCCTGTATATCCAGATAATATTAGCGGTTTTGATTTTATATTTTGGGGCTCTAATGAATTTATAAGGTAATTACGAAAAGCCTTATATCCTCCATCTAATTTTACTATATCTTTTCCCGTTTCTTCATATATCCATTGTTGTGCTATAGTTGAACGTGATCCTCCCCTAAAGCAATAAATCATAGAATTTGGATTTTCATTTATAAATTCTGTCCATACCTTTACTCTAGATTCTTTAACTTTTCCAGATACTATTTCATAACCAAGCTTTGTAGCTTCTTCATTGCCTTTTTCCTTATAACATATACCAATAATATGTCTTTCCTCATTATTTAAAATTGGCATATTTACTGAGTTTATCATTGATCCTTTTTCAAATTCAATTGGAGCTCTAACATCTATTAGCATTGTGTCATTTAATACTATACTTTCAAAATCATTTGTTACTGATAATTTCTTCATTACTCTACTTCCATTTCATCTTTTCTTTACTTCTAATAATATAAATTATATATTTCTTACTTGTAAAAATAAACTAAAATTATGTAATCTTATCTAAAAATTTATATTTTTACTATTGTTATTCCTTCTTTAGATTTATAATAATTATTGAAAAGTATTTTAAAATTAAATACTATACAAATAAGCTTTTGATATTTTACTTTAAAATTAATGTCTAATCATGATTTTATGACTTTAGATATAAATTGTTAGTTGAAACATTGATAGGAGGACTTACTAATGAAAGAAAATATAAAATTAACTTCTCTTACTAAAACTTCTGGATGCGCTGCAAAGATTGGCCCTGGTGTTTTAGATTCTGTACTTCAAAACTTACCTAAATTTGAGGACTCTAACTTAATTGTTGGTTTTGATAAAAAGGATGATGCCCTTGTATACAAAGTATCTGATGATAAAGTAGTAATACAAACAGTTGACTTCTTCCCACCTATGGTAGATGATCCCTATACTTTTGGACAAGTAGCTGCAACTAATGCTTTAAGTGATATATATGCTATGGGAGGAAACCCATCTATTGCAATGAATCTGCTTTGCTTCCCTTCTTGCTTAGATCCAGAAATAATGCATGATATTTTAGCTGGTGGATATAGTAAGGTTAAAGAAGCTGGAGCAATTATCGCAGGTGGACATACTATCGCAGACCCAACTCCTAAATACGGTCTTTGCGTTACAGGCTTTGCTCATCCAAAAGAAATCTTAACAAATAGTAATGCTAAAACTGGAGATGTTCTAGTATTAACTAAACCTATTGGTGTTGGTATTTTAAATACAGCTAATAAGGCAGAGCTTTTATCTGAAAATGAAGTAAAAGAAGTAACTAAGGTAATGACAGAATTAAATAAATATGCTAAAGAAGCCTTTAATGGATTGAAGGTTAACTCTTGTACTGATATAACAGGTTTTAGTTTAATTGGACATAGCTTTGAAATGGCAAGTGGAAGTAATAAGACTATAGAAATATTCAGTGAAAGTGTCCCAATACTACCAAAGGCATTAGAATATGCAAAAATGGGTATTCTTCCTGAAGGAATGTACAATAATCGTGATTACTTAAAAAATTCTTTCAAATCCTTACCTAATGTTCAAACTGAAATGGTAGATGCATTACTTGATCCTCAAACCTCTGGTGGACTACTTCTATCCATGCCTGAAAAAGATGCAAAAGAATATTTATCTAGGATGGAATCTTATACACCTTGGGCTCGAATCATTGGACAAGTTAAAGATAGGGAAAATATTGATATAATCATTAATAAATAGCAATTATGATTTAAGCCTATTATAACTTTATTAACCCAATATTTTAAAAATCGAATAGTAAACTATTTACAAAATATGCTATAATCAATTTATAATTATGGCATATTTTTCTAATACATGAATTTATTAAGGAGACGTCTTTTATGTGGATTAGAACTCAATCAAAAAAAGAATTGGTTAATGTATTTAAAGTAGAGATTTCTTCTATTATTGGTGATAAAAGAAATAAAGTCGTTATATGGGGTAGATTCGCACCAAATAGTATATTTTCATCTAATAGATCTGTATTAGGTATGTATCCTACAATGGAAGATGCTATTGCTGAAATAGATGAAATTGAAAAGTGTATTTTAAATAATCCTAATGGTGTTTATAATATGAAAATCAATGAATAGTAAATTAATGCAGTGAATTTAGTACCTATTATCAGTATAAGGAATTTAATAATGAGCAAGGAAAATCTTATATTGAATCATTAATATCTAAATATAAAATAAACTGAGATGCAGGATAAATAAATTTGCTTTGGATGCTTTTATTATATTAAAATCTTCCAAAGCAATATATTTCATTAATAAATACAACCTTGAAAGATTCCAAACCATAAATAGATGAAACTTTTTGATTTAGAGCATTCTTTAAGCTTCTTTTTGTAGCCATTTGTCTTATGGATCATATTATACTTATCTTTGGCTTTATATTCCCATCTAAAACTTAAATATATAAATCCATTATAATTTCATCATAGTACTTTCCATTAATATTAAAGTAATTTTTATGAATACCTGCCTTTTTAAACCCAAATTTCTCATATAATTTAATTGCTTTTTCATTAGTAGCATTAACACCAAGAATAATATTTTTAGTAACTCCACTATCCTTAGCAAATTTAATTAGTTGTCCCATAACAGCACTTCCAACGCCAATACTCCAATATTTTTTCTTTACTGAAATTGCTATCTCACTATTATGAGCAATTCTTTTTCTACTTGGACTACTTATTTGTGCTACAGCTACTATTTCATTATTAATTAATCCAATTATCATAAGTGAATTTTTATCTTTATTTATACTTTCAATAAATGAAATTTCTTCTTCAACTGAAAATGTAACTTCTCCAGCTCCAAATAATAGATTGTCACTTTCGCCACCAACTATATTGAGATATTCAATAATATTCTTTGCATCTTCTTTTATTGGCTTACGTAAGATTAGTTCTTCTCCATTTTTAATTTTGACTTTAGATATATAGTCTATACTCATAAATACCACTCCCATTTAAACTATTTCTATAATTTAATCATTTTCACAAATTATATATAATACTAATCTAATTATCAAGTACTTATAATATAAGTTATAAATAACCTTATAATTAGAGTATTTAACTTCTAAGCATTAAATAATACTCTTATTATATCTACTATAATTTATACTTCCTTAATTTCATAGCTACATTTTACCATAAAATGTTATAATTTAAATGTATTAATTATTAAATAAATTATTAACAGTTAGGGAGGTTTCTAAATATGTCAAAAGCACAGTTCTATTATAAGAATAAAAATGCACCTAAGCCTAATAAACCAAATAGTATAGGCATAGCCGCAATAATCAAATTTAATGATAAAGTTTTACTAGAAAAAAGAGTTGATAGTGATAGATGGTCTTTAATTGGTGGTGGATTAGAGGTAATAGAAAGTTTGGAAGAAGGAATAGTTAGAGAAATAAAAGAAGAAACTGGCTTAAATATTAATGATGATCATTTAAAATTCTGGAAAATTTATTCTGATCCATCAAGAATAGCATCATTCCCTGATGGAAATATCTTAAGACTAATAACAGCAGTATATATTGTTAAGTTAAATAAGGCTCATAAACTATTATGCAGTGAAGAATCAGAGGAATTGAGATACTTTAATTTAAATGAACTAAAGTATCTCAATATAGCAGAAACTCATAAACATATAATTGAAGATTATATTAACGAAGGAAATTAAAATGTACCGAAATAGATAAGTTATACTTTCTATTATAGTTTATCTAATACTGGGTAATTTATATCTATTTGAATATCCTGTAATTAACCCTATTGAAATAATATTTTTAAATAAAATAAGTGAAGTCACCTAAAATATCGTATTATGATGACTTCACTTATATCAAACTACTTATAAAGTTATAACCTTTGAGGCTACCTTCATTTGTTCAACTATTTCATACATATTACTTACCTTTCCAACTAAAAGCTTGTCCTCTAATCCATAGAAATTAAGACATGCTCCACAAATAAGCAATTCTACTCCTTGCTTTTCTAATTCCTTTAAATGCTCAACAGCTTGTTCATTCAATGTAGGAACTTTTACACCATCATTCATAAAAAGAATTGACTTTGGATAATCCTCTGATTCTGAAATTGTATATAAGAACATCTTCATTAGTGTTTCTCCCAGCTCTTCATTTCCAACACCAATTGTGCTTTTATTTACAAATATGCTCCAATCACCAAGAGGCTTCCTATTTTCCACCTTAGCTAATATTTCTTCACATTCTTCACATCCATTCGAAAACTTAACATTAAAATCGCCATTAGCTTCAGTTACTTTAACTTCAAAGCCTTGACTACTAGCTAATTTGCTTAAATTCTCAACCGCTATTTTATTATCAACTTGTACTGTAAAGAACTTTATTCCTCCATCAATTTCTTTCTTTGCCATAATAACTGGCATAGGACAGTTTTTTCCTCTTGCATCTATAATTCTACTCATTTCTATCACCTTTCTAGAGAAATTATTAATAAAATTATTATACACTATTATTTAATAAATTTGTATTATATTCATCTTTTGTATAATAATGATAAATTTTTAGAGCCTATCCCAAACCTATTTGTGGTACTTCATAAATATAAATTCTGAAAAACCTCTCTGCTTTGCATATTTTAATTTTTCTCGTTTATATTCTTTAAATCCAAATTTTTCATAACAATTAAAAGCTGCTATATTTACGTTTGTAACTGAAATAATAAACTCATCCAAATGACTACTATTAATACAGAACTCAATAAGTCTACTAGCAATTCCTTGTCTAAAACATTTTTTCTTTACGCCAATAATATCAATATAAATAGTTTTATCATCAAGGTTCTGCGACTCTTCTAAATCCTTTTTAATAATCATAGCACCCATATATCCTTTGAAATAGCCAAATTCCTTTTGAAAATCTTTTAAATTAGCATAAAAAGCTCTATGTTCTCCAGTGACATAAGCTAGAAATCCAACAATCTCATCATTTATTGTTGCTACAATATAATTTTCTAAGGAAATTCCGCTACTTAAAGCCCTAGATATTTTGCTTACATCACTTGATAATCTTTTCCAATCTTCAAAGAAAGCTTCTGCAAACACCATTGAAATGCCCATTCTATCTTCTTCTGTTACATTTCTAATTGTAATTTTCTCCATAAACTATTCCCCTTGAATTATTATTACATATTTTTTAATAGATTTTATTGACTATTTATTAGCTTAGCATTTTATATAATATGACAGTTAAACATGCAGTCACTGTTAAAATAATGTTGTCCACCTATCTCATGATAATTTTTATAGTTGTCTACCCTAATATGAAAATTACTATACTCTAATACATTATCAATATCATATTTCTTTGCTGCCTCATAACAATATATTCTTATTTCATTTAAATAATTTTTATCTGAAACTGCTTTTTCAAAATTATCAGCATTAATAAATATGTAGAATGTGTTCCAATAATTTATTGATTTTACTTCTGGAAACTTAGATTTTATATCATTGTTAATATCACGCCATGCACAATTACTGCTATGACATATCATTGTTTTGAATATATCCTTCACAAAAAATTGGATATATGTTGTTTCAGTAATTCCAGACAATTTATTATTCTTTAGAATTTCATAGAATACTTTTTTATAGTTATTATTTTTATCCTCTATTCTGTAATTAATATCTGGATCAGCCCCCCATAAATAAATATAAAAATTTATGAATTTACTATCATTATCAGGTCTTTCAAACTTACAATTAAAAATATCAACTCCATATATATCTTTAAAATATTCAATATATTTAGATACAAAATTATATCTAAAATCATCTTTCGAATACTTGGAAACAGCGAAGTCATAGTCACTACTTTCTATTACTGAAGATTGCGGCTCATCATCTTTACTATTATAAATTTCCAATTCTTGTACACATTTCTCACTTATATTTTCTTTCCCCATTAAAATCATATTCTACCTCTCAAAATAATATAAACTATTATTACTCATATTTTAAAATTAATTTATCAATCAAATTAACTGACATTTCAAATTACTTTTAGTACTCTTCATTTTTATTTCATATTAAATACTCTTTTAATCAAATATCTTTCTAACTTCATTTCTACACTTGACTATATTTTCTTGGATTAAGTATATCACATAATTACATTTTATTTACAAATATTATAAACATAAGCCAATGATAATTATAAATCATCGGCTTATTTTCTTTAATATTTTTATATTACACCTGATTCTAATATAGAAAATTTATTATTCTCGCAATCAATTTCAGCTAAAGCTCCATATGGAATTGTCATTATTGGAGCTGTATGCCCAAAATTCATATTGAACAATATTGGTAGATCCTTTAACTTTAATTCATCTCTAATAACTTTATAAATTGCATTCTTATATTCTTCATAATACTTATTATCATATGGTTTTCCAAAGATCACTCCATTTACATTCTCTAATATTCCTTGGCTTCCATAATTTCTAAGCCAATATTCAAAATATGCAGGTTCTGGCTTATCCTCAGATGTCTCTAAAAATAGTATTGAATCCTTCCATTGATTTTCTTCTGGCCATATTTTTGTACCTTTAACCATTTCTAAAACCTCAATGCATCCGCCAATTAATCTACCTCTTACTTTTCCATTACCCTGTAAGACCTTTACCCCTTCATGGGATTTAGTCTTTCTTCTTATATCCTTATTGCATTCTTCCCATGGTAAATACTCACTTGTCCATATATTTGATGATTGTATTTCACCTATTACCTCAGTATTAAATAACACTTTATTAACCCAATATATTGTATACTCAAACATACTTATATTTTCAGCAAAGTCAGATAAAATTGATGGCCCATAAAAGCTAGATAATCCTGCTTTTAAGCATATCATGTGGGATACTGTTGTATCTGAATATCCAATAAATACTTTTGGATTGCGTTTAATAACATCAAAATCTATAAATGGAAGCATTCTTATACTTTCATATCCACCTATACATGAAAAAATGCCTTTAATTGATTCATCCTTGAAAGCATTCATAAAATCTTCTGCTCTTTTTTCAGGATGATTATATAAATATTCGCTACCCTTTAATGTATTTTCCATTTCTACTACTTCAAGACCCAGCTCTTCTTGAAGCCTTTTCTTACCTTGATAATATCTCCATAATATTTCTTTATCTCCGGCGCCTCCCCAAGATAAACTGACTGTTGCTATTTTATCTCCTCTTTTAAGATGATATGGCTTAATCAAATCCAACATGTTTTCTCCCCTTTTATTTAGCATTATACCATATATTAACATAATCTATTTTAGAATATGATACGCCTTACTATATTATTTAATGTTTATTGTTTATCATAATATTAAACATTTCCCACTCTTCATTATTAAAGAAAACTTTTGGAATCAAGTTCATTTTCTCTGAAAAAGTAATTATTGATTTAAAAACTTTAATTATAAAATAGAACTCTTCTAATTCATCTTTATTAATTTTATCTTCACATATAAATTGAATTACTAAATTATTATTATAAATATCAACTAATATATCCTTAATATAAAGTAATTCCTTCATTCCTTTAAGACTATATCCAGCTTTAGCGACTCTAGTATATTTAATATCTAATTTATCACTTATAATCAAAGTTAAAGCAATAATATTATCACTATAGAATCCATCACTATGAATTTTTATTGCTTCTAAAACTAAATCCTTATTTTTCAATTCAATATTATTTTCTTCAATATACTTTTTTGCAAATTCATAACTTCTTAACGCATGTTTTTTCTTTCCTTCTATAGCTCCTATATCATGTAAAATAGCTGCTATTTTAGCCTCTTCTATAAAGTTTTCATCATAATTTAATTTCCTTAGCAAATCTTCAACTAAATTAGATACATTTCTAACATGATCTAAATTATGATGTGCACAACCCTTATCTAAATCTTCGAATTCAGATATTTTATTATAAATATCAATTATTGTTTTATCATTTTCTATTCTTTCAAATCTGTTCATTTTATCCACTTCTCTAACTAATATTATTATTAAACATAAAAAAGGCTGTAGTAAAACTACAGCCTTATAACAATCTAAAATTATCTTCTATTTTGTTCTTTTCTAGCTCTTCTACAAGATACGCATCTTGTTGGCTCATTTTCAAATCCTTTTTCCTTGTAGAATTCTTGTTCTCCTACTGTAAAAACGAATTCACTTCCACAATCTCTACACTTTAATGTCTTATCTGTCATAATTATTCCTCCTAAAATTAAAGATTCTAAATCGATATAATAATCTCTAATTTTAGAGAAACTATTTACCTAAATGAAACTTTTTTGTTAGCATTTTGCTACCATTTAATAATAACATATATTTCATATTATTACAATGATATATTCAAAATATTTATATAAATTAAGTATCTTATAAATAGTACTTTATAATCTATAATATTAATAATCCTCTTTTGAAATTTCTCTAGGCCATGAAAGTAAGCTCTTTCTTGATATTATTAACTGTTTTTCCTTTGGAAAGTGTAGAGTACAAAAATAATTATGATAATTCGCTGTCCATACATACTTGTCCCATACTCTTATATTAGTTTTATGTAAATCTAGCATTTCTTCGATTTTAACTTTATGTTTATGAAGCAACTCTACTTGTATTTTTTCGAATTCATAGTTATTATTGCATTTAGTATAATATTTAAATATAGTATTTAAATAATTTAAAAACCATTGTCCATCATTATCAATAAGTATTTTATTATGCTGTGGAGCAACATTATAATTATTTATATACTTTTTTAATCTATTCACTGTCTTATCATCCAATATAATTCTTGGATAGCAAGCTAAATTACTTTCAGTATTATGAGCATCCAAAAGAGCTGGTCCAAAAACAATATCTTCATTTACATAAAAATCGCCTACACTTACACCTCCTCTAACAAAAAGGCCTTCTAGTGATAAATTAAATTGATATTCAGATACGTTATCCAATATTTCGTTTAATTCTGCTTCTCCATCATCTTTAATAGGATACCCTACAATCATATTATCAGTGTATATCTTTATTTTTCCTTGACTGTACTTATTCGGAATTATACACTGTTTGTTCTTATTTATAAGATAGCTAATCTCTTTAAGTAGATCATTCCCATATCCTTCATTACAAGAATCTAATATCATTTGTGAAAATCCTAATATATCTATAGTACATACCATAGAATTAATAAGCTTCGGATTATTCTCGTCGTATTTTTGCATGGTATTTTAACACATCCTTACTTAAATTACTTCTATTACTACATATTTTAACATGTAAAGTTATCTGTTGTGAATATTGAATGTATTACATTTAATTAATACTATGAGATTTCAATAACATATACTTTTACATCTTTATAAATCAATAAAAAAGAGTCTAATTAGTATTTATAACAATTAGACTCTTCTTTAAATATATACAATTTATTCATTATGTTACTTTTATTTCTCTAATATGTTTTCTTCCAAATAGATTTGCTAAACATAATAAGCATTGGATAAATTTCTAATCTACCGGCAAGCATACAGAATGATAACACAATCTTACTTAATGGTGAGAAAGCAGAGAAATTTCCTGTAGGTCCAACCATTTCAAAGCCTGGTCCTACATTGCTTATAGAAGTTAATACAGCTGTTGATGTTGTAATTAAATCGAAACCATCAAAGGAAACTATTATAATTCCAATAAGTGTTATTACAAGATATGCTCCTAAAAATAAAAACACACCTGATATTATTTCTTCATCAACTACTTTACCATCCATTTTCACACTTTGTATTCTCTTTGGATGAAGTATCTTATCTATTCCACGTCTTATAGCCTTTAACATTATTACTATTCTAGTAGTCTTTATTCCACCGCCTGTAGATCCAGCCATAGCTCCTGATATCATAAGAATTAATATTATAACCTTACTCAATGTTGGCCATAGATTAAAGTCTACTGTAGCATAACCTGTAGTTGTTATTATGGATACTACTTGGAAAGATGATTGCCTAATTGACTCTCCTATTCTTCCACCATTTAATTCTAATATATTAAAAGTAATAAAAACTATGGATACTCCAATCATCAATAAATAATACCTTAGTTCCTCGCTCTTAAAGAAGCTTTTTATGCTTCCCCTTAATATTTGGAAGTATAAAGCGAAATTTATTCCAAAAAGCATCATAAATATTGTTATAATCCACTCACTTGCTGGATTATTAAAGGCCGCAACACTTGAATTCATATTAGAGAATCCACCTGTTCCAGCTGTTCCAAGTGCATGTATTATAGAATCATAAAATGAAAGTCCTGAAAACATTAATAATACGGTTTCAATTATAGTTAATATAAAGTATATTATGTACAATATCTTTGCAGTTTCATTTAGCTTTGGAACAATCTTACCTGGATTAGGGCCAGGACTTTCTGCTCTCAATAAATATATTGTATTAGAACCTAATGAAGGTACTAAGGCTAAAATAAAAATTAAGAATCCCATTCCACCTATCCAGTGGGTAAAACTTCTCCAAAATAATATCCCTCTAGGTAGAGACTCAATTTCAGAAATTATAGTTGCCCCTGTGGTTGTAAATCCTGATACTGTTTCAAAAAATGAATCTATAAAAGATGGTATTGCACCACTTATTACGAATGGCAGTGCTCCAAAAACAGCTATTACAATCCATGCTAATCCTACAGTAATGAATCCTTCCTTTGCATACATTTCCTTATCCTTAACTTTAAGATTACGTAGTACCAAGGCTAGAGGTAACATTAAAATTATAGTAAAAAGAAAGGCATTAGCATCTCCATCACCATAATATAAAGCTACAACAAAAGGAATTGTCATAAGCAATAATTCATATAATAATACATTTCCAATAAATTTTAACACCATTTTATAATTCATCTTATACTACCACCCACTGAATATGTCATCAATTTGTAATAGCTTCATATCTTTAGATACAATAATCACTCTATCATTTACCTTTAGGCAATCATCACCTGTTGGAATGATAATCTTATTATTTCTTACAATTGTAGCTACTAATGCATTTTCATTAAACTCTATATTCTTAAACTTTTCACTTATATTAGTAGTATCACTACCTACTATAAACTCTACTGCTTCAGCTTTATCATTACAAATCCTATAAACATTTTCTATAAAACTCTTTTTCTTATTCTTCAAAGTTCTAACATATTTCAATATTTTATATGCTGTAACTAACTTTGGATTTACCATAGTATTTATTCCTACAGCTTTTCCTATATCTCTATAATTATCTCTTGTGATCTTAGTAATTACATTACTTACAGATTTATTGTAAGCTAAAATAGATGCTATTATATTATCCTCATCTCTTCCTGTTAACGTAATGAAACTATCAACCTCTAATAGACTTTCAGATAATAAAAGTTCTTCATCCATACCATCTCCATTTATTACTATTGAATTTGGTAAAAGTTCATTAAGCTCCTCACATACAGATAAATCCTTCTCTATTATTTTACAGTTAACTCCTACTTCATTTATTATTTTAGCAAGGTAATATCCAATTTTCCCTCCACCTACTATCATTGCTCTTCTTACTTTTTTCTTATATTTTCCAAGTTTATTAAATAGGTTTTGAATATCCTTATGCTCACCTATTACATATACCCTATCATCTCTATTAAAGACATAGTCTCCTTTAGGCATGATAAATTCATCTTTTCTTTCTACACCACAAAAAAGTACATTTCCTCTAATAAAACCAATATCACTTATCTTCTTTCCTTCAAGCGCTGTATCTTCAGCCTTAAATCCAACTAAATTTACCTTTCCATCTGAAAAATTATCTATGCTACATACTGATGGATACTTAATAAGTTTAGCTATTTCTATTGCTGCAGCCTTTTCTGGATTTATAACTAAATCTATACCAACAGCTTCAGTTAAAAGAGTTATCTCTTCATCATAACTTGGATTTCTTACCCTAGCTACTGTATATTTAGCACCTAATTTTTTCGATGCAAGTGAGCAAAGCATATTTAATTCATCACTATCTGTAACAGATATTAATAAATCTGCATCTCTTACTCCAGCTTCCTCAAGGACTTTTAAACTCGTTGCATTACCCTTAATGCACATTACATCAAGATTATTATTTACATGCTCTAAAGCTAAATCCTTCTTATCTATAATAGTTATATTATCTCCATCTATAGATAAATATTGAGCTAGTGTATATCCAACCTTACCTGCACCAACTATAATAATGTTCATTTTATATCTCCTTATTCTTTCAATACTAATCTGTTGTATAATAAATCAATTATACAACACAATAATAATTTATTCTATCTACAAATTGTTTAATCTATAGCTATAAATTAAAAGAAAGCACATAATTCTAAATAATTAGTGTGCTTTCATAAAAAATCTATTACTTTTAAAACAATTAATTACTATGTCTATCAAGAATATTCAAAAACCTCTCGTTATCCTTTAAAAATTCCAATTCATTATCTTTATCATTTTTAAGTGCATTTAAAAAGGTTGAGAAAAATATCTCACTACTTTCATCTTTATATTCTTTAGGTTTTATATGCTTATATAGCTTAGATTTTGAAATATCCCACTTCTTTCTAATAGATGTTAACATCTTATCTAAAATAGGAATTAAATTATCAGCATCTTTTTGAACTGAATACAAGTGGAAATATGCAGCGTATGAATTATAATCCCAAAAATCGAATAATTCTATTGTCTTTTCTATAACTTCTGCAAAGTACTTTGCATCCTCATTACGATTTTCCCTTAATGCAATTTCCATCATAGAGCTTAAAGTAGTGAATATTTCTGTTCCATTAGTTATTAATTTATTTTCAAAAAGCTCTGAAGCCTTATCAAATTCTGAGGCTTTAATATAAAGATTCCCTTGTAATTGCTTCTTATCATAAGTAATATTAGGAAGTTTATCTATACAAGCTTGTGCTTTTTCATACTCTTCCCTTCCTAAATATTTATTAATTAACATAGAAGTTGCTTGATTAGCTACCTCTATATCTTTGCTATTTGAAGCTTTTACATATAATTTTTCAATATCGCTCTCATAGTATTCTATATTTTCAACTGCGAACATAAACAAACTACCTTCAAGGACAGTTGCAATATTTAAAATTAACTTATCACAATTTGGATACTCATGAATCTTATCCATTGCCTTCTCAAAACCAATATTAAATCCTTTAGATCTTATTATTTCAACTAAGTCATTAATAAAGTGCCCTATTTCTATATCAGTTAAATCATCCTTGAAAGAAAGTAATGTGTTTAAATCAACCCTTAAAAGTCTTGCTAATGCTGGTAATATAGTTATATCAGGATAACTGATACCCTTTTCCCATTTGTTAACTGCTGGTGTTGACACTCCAAGATAATCAGCCACCTGCTCTTGGGTTAAACCTTGATCCTTTCTTTTCTCTTTTATAATTTCATCTATCCTCATAGTAACCTCTTCTCCTTAATAAATAGTAAAATCAAAAGCTCTTGTTAACACTATTTTATCAAGTAAGGTAACTTACTACAATTGAGTACTTGTTAATTTATAAGTAAATAAATTAACTGCTGGTTAATTCATTTCTCTTTTTAAATAAACCATGTCAACTAATTGATTTCCACCTTCGAATATCGGATGATCATAATTATCAACAAAAAAGTTTTTGATTCTATGAGATTCCACGAATCCACATTTATTGTAGAAAGGTATTGTCAACGGACTATCACCAGTTCCAACATACATTATGTCACAGTCATCTTTAAAGTACTCAAGAATATATTCAACTAATTTCTTTCCATAACCTTGTCCATGATATTCTTCATATGTAGCAATATTTTTAATTTCATAAACTCTTTCACCCTCTTTAGTCACAACACATATTCCCTTTAAATTATCATCATATAATGCAAACATAATACCTCTATCAAGATATTTGTCAATCATATTTTCTTGCTCATCAGCTAATAGCAGTAAATCTAAAAAATCTTTTTTACATTTATTTATTAATTTTATCTTCATCTTGAACCTCCACAATTTAATATTAAATATAAATTATGCAAAGCTCATTGCCGGTCTACTCTCCATGTCAATCCAGCCAACTATACTTTGCATGGAGTTAATATTTTGTGGATTTATCTAATAACATTAGTTCACCACATCCTTTCAATAATACTACCTTTCTCCCTTATATATATCTACATCTATATATACTATCCTCTATTTAAAATAATCCTCTAAAATATTTCTATTCCCATTATAAACCGGATTAATATATTGTTCTATACATTACCTACACATTCATAAAAATGGACTATGAATTCTTCCTTACTTTTACTAAAATAAGTACTCAAATTATCTTTGAATACTTTTATCTTATTAAATCTTTATATTATTATCTTTGGTACTTTTATAGTTCTACTTCTTATTTGTATTTTCTTTATTTGATAACTCAAGTAACTTTTTAGAATTATCAATTCCTAATCTCCTAACTAAACTTTTTGCTAATATTTTATGAAACTCCCCTAAAGACTCCTTATTTGGAGCATTAACATTAACAGCTTTTATTGGCTTAATAGTCTTCACATCCTAAAATTCTTTGATTCATAATATTCATTTCATTTAAGTTTTGTTAGTTGTTACATGTCTGTATAAAATATTTTTTAATACATTACTAACTAAAAGCTAATTTCTCAATACTCTCTGAATTAAAAATGATTAAATGTTTGAAAACTAAAGGATGGCAAAATTTCTTCTTATAATAAGTATCCTATTCCCTTTTATGAAACTTTCTTTAATTAATATATGCAAATTCTTAAAATTAGAGCTCGTACATATAATTTAGAAAGACATATATCAATGAAAGTAGGTTTTATTATGAATATAGCTATTTATTCAAGAAAATCAGTTTATACTTCTAGTGGAGATAGTATAGAAAATCAAATTGATTTATGTAAAGACTATTATTCACGCATGATAAATGATTCTTCGATTAATTTTGTTATATATGAAGATGAAGGATTTTCAGGTAAAAATATTAAAAGACCTCAGTTTCAAAAATTACTTAAAGATATAAAATCTAAGAAAATACAAGTCTTGCTTTGTTATAGACTTGATAGAATATCTCGTAATGTGGCAGATTTCTCTTCTACCTTAGAACTTCTCCAGAAATACAATGTTGACTTTATTTCAATTAAAGAGCAATTTGATACTTCAACCCCTATGGGAAGAGCTATGATACATATTGCCTCTGTCTTTGCTCAGTTAGAAAGGGAAACTATTGCTGAAAGAATTAGAGATAATATGATAGAACTATCTAAAACAGGGAGATGGCTTGGTGGTATTCCACCACTTGGCTATGATGCTATAAGGGAAAATTACTTAGATGAAGATCTAAAGGAAAAATCCTTAAGTAAGCTTGTTATTAATGAAAAAGAATTAAAATATGTAAAATTAATTTATGATAAATATCTAGAATTAAAGTCATTAAACAAGGTGTCAATTTTCTGTATGGAAAACAATATAAGCGGCAAGCTAGGTGGATCTATAGAACGTTCTGGTCTCGGAGTTATTCTTCAAAATCCTGTCTATGTAAAATCTACTGCAGAGATATTAGCTTATCTTAAAACTAATGGGTTTTCAATTTTTGGCAAGGCCAATGGAAATGGTATATTTAGATATTCGCAAGATACCTCTGAAAAAATTGCCACTGTATCAAATCACCCAGGAATAATAGAGGCTAATAAATGGCTTAAAGTTCAAGATTTATTAAATAGTAATTTAAATCCTAAGTTAAACTCATCTGTTTCAAATACAGCATTACTAACCAGGCTTATAAAATGCGGTAAGTGCGGAGCTAATATGATAGTTAAATACGGTAATAAATATAAAAGTGATAAAAGAGCCTTCTACTATGTCTGCAGCAATAAAATTAAAAGTAGCGGTTTAAAATGTAATAGCAAAAATATAAAAGGTGATTTGACTGAAGAGCTGATTATAAATTCCATAACTGACTATAATAAAAATCAATTATTACAAGAATTAAAAATTATTCTAAATAATTATAAAGAAAACTTATCTGAAGATAATAAATTAAATCATAAAAATATAGACACTTTAGAGGGAAAAATTAAAAGATTAGTTGAAAAATTATCCCTAACAGATGATATAGAAATATCAAAAATACTACTATCTCAAATAAAGGAACATAAAGAAGAAGTTAAAAAGATTCAATTTGAATTGAATCAAAAACTTAAGGAGGATGATGAAAATGATGTAATTTCTTACTCAAAAAAGGAAAGCAACTTATATAATCTTGATAATTTTAACAATCTAATCAAAGAAGCAACTATTGATGAAAAGAGACAACTACTATTTTCAATAATAGAAAAGATAATTTGGGATGAAGAGAATCAAAACTTAAATATTATATATAAGAAAGAAAAGGGCAATGAATAGGCTTTTATGAGAATATCTAAAAATTTGTGTAAATAATAAATTTAGTTTACTAATATAACTGGAAATTTTATTTCCAGTTATATTTTTGTTTACTTATTGAAATAATAATACTGGGCTTTTATACATTTTTAGTTT
>NZ_CACRTO010000004.1:0-5513 GCF_902652255.1 Clostridium tertium | reverse complement strand
TTCCACTGCAACAACTGAACGGACTGGAAACACTGGTCATAATCATGGTGGCGAATAAGTACGCGTTCTTGCAAATCACCAGAAGGCGGTTCCTGAATGAATGGGAAGCCTTCAAGAAGGTGATAAGCAGGAGAAACATACGAAGGCGCATAACGATACCACTGACCCTCAGCAATCTTAAACTTCTTAGACGAATCACCAGAACGGAAAACATCCTTCATAGAAATTTCACGCGGCGGCAAGTTGCCATACAAAACAGGGTCGCCAGCAATATCGGTATAAGTCAAAGCACCTTTAGCGTTAAGGTACTGAATCTCTTTAGTCGCAGTAGGCGGAAAACGAACAAGCGCAAGAGTAAACATAGTGCCATGCTCAGGAACAAAGAAACGCGGCACAGAATGTTTATAGGTCTGTTGAACACGACCAGAAAACTGGCCTAACGACGTTTGGTCAGTTCCATCAACATCATAGCCAGATGCCCAGAGATTAGAGCGCATGACAAGTAAAGGACGGTTGTCAGCGTCATAAGAGGTTTTACCTCCAAATGAAGAAATAACATCATGGTAACGCTGCATGAAGTAATCACGTTCTTGGTCAGTATGCAAATTAGCATAAGCAGCTTGCAGACCCATAATGTCAATAGATGTGGTAGAAGTCGTCATTTGGCGAGAAAGCTCAGTCTCAGGAGGAAGCGGAGCAGTCCAAATGTTTTTGAGATGGCAGCAACGGAAACCATAACGAGCATCATCTTGATTAAGCTCATTAGGGTTAGCCTCGGTACGGTCAGGCATCCACGGCGCTTTAAAATAGTTGTTATAGATATTCAAATAACCCTGAAACAAATGCTTAGGGATTTTATTGGTATCAGGGTTAATCGTGCCAAGAAAAGCGGCATGGTCAATATAACCAGTAGTGTTAACAGTCGGGAGAGGAGTGGCATTAACACCATCCTTCATGAACTTAATCCACTGTTCACCATAAACGTGACGATGAGGGACATAAAAAGTAAAAATGTCTACAGTAGAGTCAATAGCAAGGCCACGACGCAATGGAGAAAGACGGAGAGCGCCAACGGCGTCCATCTCGAAGGAGTCGCCAGCGATAACCGGAGTAGTTGAAATGGTAATAAGACGACCAATCTGACCAGCAAGGAAGCCAAGATGGGAAAGGTCATGCGGCATACGCTCGGCGCCAGTTTGAATATTAGACATAATTTATCCTCAAGTAAGGGGCCGAAGCCCCTGCAATTAAAATTGTTGACCACCTACATACCAAAGACGAGCGCCTTTACGCTTGCCTTTAGTACCTCGCAACGGCTGCGGACGACCAGGGCGAGCGCCAGAACGTTTTTTACCTTTAGACATTACATCACTCCTTCTGCACGTAATTTTTGACGCACGTTTTCTTCTGCGTCAGTAAGAACGTCAGTGTTTCCTGCGCGTACACGCAAGGTAAACGCGAACAATTCAGCGGCTTTAACCGGACGCTCGACGCCATTAATAATGTTTTCCGTAAATTCAGCGCCTTCCATGATGAGACAGGCCGTTTGAATGTTGACGGGATGAACATAATAAGCAATGACGGCAGCAATAAACTCAACAGGAGCAGGAAAGCGAGGGTATCCTACAAAGTCCAGCGTACCATAAACGCAAGCCTCAACGCAGCGACGAGCACGAGAGCGGTCAGTAGCAATCCAAACTTTGTTACTCGTCAGAAAATCGAAATCATCTTCGGTTAAATCCAAAACGGCAGAAGCCTGAATGAGCTTAATAGAGGCCAAAGCGGTCTGGAAACGTACGGATTGTTCAGTAACTTGACTCATGATTTCTTACCTATTAGTGGTTGAACAGCATCGGACTCAGATAGTAATCCACGCTCTTTTAAAATGTCAACAAGAGAATCTCTACCATGAACAAAATGTGACTCATATCTAAACCAGTCCTTGACGAACGTGCCAAGCATATTAAGCCACTTCTCCTCATCCAACGCGTCAGTTTTTGACAGAATCGTTAGTTGATGGCGAAAGGTCGCAAAGTAAGAGCTTCTCGAGCTGCGCAAGGATAGGTCGAATTTTCTCATTTTCCGCCAGCAGTCCACTTCGATTTAATTCGTAAACAAGCAGTAGTAATTCCTGCTTTATCAAGATAATTTTTCGACTCATCAGAAATATCCGAAAGTGTTAACTTCTGCGTCATGGAAGCGATAAAACTCTGCAGGTTGGATACGCCAATCATTTTTATCGAAGCGCGCATAAATTTGAGCAGATTTGTCGTCACAGGTTGCGCCGCCAAAACGTCGGCTACAGTAACTTTTCCCAGCCTCAATCTCATCTCTCTTTTTGCGTTCTGCTTCAATATCTGGTTGAACGGCGTCGCGTCGTAACCCAGCTTGGTAAGTTGGATTAAGCACTCCGTGGACAGATTTGTCATTGTGAGCATTTTCATCCCGAAGTTGCGGCTCATTCTGATTCTGAACAGCTTCTTGGGAAGTAGCGACAGCTTGGTTTTTAGTGAGTTGTTCCATTCTTTAGCTCCTAGACCTTTAGCAGCAAGGTCCATATCTGACTTTTTGTTAACGTATTTAGCCACATAGAAACCAACAGCCATATAACTGGTAGCTTTAAGCGGCTCACCTTTAGCATCAACAGGCCACAACCAACCAGAACGTGAAAAAGCGTCCTGCGTGTAGCGAACTGCGATGGGCATACTGTAACCATAAGGCCACGTATTTTGCAAGCTATTTAACTGGCGGCGATTGCGTACCCGACGACCAAAATTAGGGTCAACGCTACCTGTAGGAAGTGTCCGCATAAAGTGCACCGCATGGAAATGAAGACGGCCATTAGCTGTACCATACTCAGGCACACAAAAATACTGATAGCAGTCGGCGTGTGAATCATTAGCCTTGCGACCCTCGGCAGCAAGAACCATACGACCAATATCACGAAAATAGTCACGCAAAGCATTGGGATTATCATAAAACGCCTCTAATCGGTCGTCAGCCAACGTGAGAGTGTCAAAAACGATAAACCAACCATCAGCATGAGCCTGTCGCATTGCATTCATCAAACGCTGAATAGCAAAGCCTCTACGCGATTTCATAGTGGAGGCCTCCAGCAATCTTGAACACTCATCCTTAATACCTTTCTTTTTGGGGTAATTATACTCATCGCGAATATCCTTAAGAGGGCGTTCAGCAGCCAGCTTGCGGCAAAACTGCGTAACCGTCTTCTCGTTCTCTAAAAACCATTTTTCGTCCCCTTCGGGGCGGTGGTCTATAGTGTTATTAATATCAAGTTGGGGGAGCACATTGTAGCATTGTGCCAATTCATCCATTAACTTCTCAGTAACAGATACAAACTCATCACGAACGTCAGAAGCAGCCTTATGGCCGTCAACATACATATCACCATTATCGAACTCAACGCCCTGCATACGAAAAGACAGAATCTCTTCCAAGAGCTTGATGCGGTTATCCATCTGCTTATGGAAGCCAAGCATTGGGGATTGAGAAAGAGTAGAAATGCCACAAGCCTCAATAGCAGGTTTAAGAGCCTCGATACGCTCAAAGTCAAAATAATCAGCGTGACATTCAGAAGGGTAATAAGAACGAACCATAAAAAAGCCTCCAAGATTTGGAGGCATGAAAACATACAATTGGGAGGGTGTCAATCCTGACGGTTATTTCCTAGACAAATTAGAGCCAATACCATCAGCTTTACCGTCTTTCCAGAAATTGTTCCAAGTATCGGCAACAGCTTTATCAATACCATGAAAAATATCAACCACACCAGAAGCAGCATCAGTGACGACATTAGAAATATCCTTTGCAGTAGCGCCAATATGAGAAGAGCCATACCGCTGATTCTGCGTTTGCTGATGAACTAAGTCAACCTCAGCACTAACCTTGCGAGTCATTTCTTTGATTTGGTCATTGGTAAAATACTGACCAGCCGTTTGAGCTTGAGTAAGCATTTGGCGCATAATCTCGGAAACCTGCTGTTGCTTGGAAAGATTGGTGTTTTCCATAATAGACGCAACGCGAGCAGTAGACTCCTTCTGTTGATAAGCAAGCATCTCATTTTGTGCATATACCTGGTCTTTCGTATTCTGGCGTGAAGTCGCCGACTGAATGCCAGCAATCTCTTTTTGAGTCTCATTTTGCATCTCGGCAATCTCTTTCTGATTGTCCAGTTGCATTTTAGTAAGCTCTTTTTGATTCTCAAATCCGGCGTCAACCATACCAGCAGAGGAAGCATCAGCACCAGCACGCTCCCAAGCATTAAGCTCAGGAAATGCAGCAGCAAGATAATCACGAGTATCCTTTCCTTTATCAGCGGCAGACTTGCCACCAAGTCCAACCAAATCAAGCAACTTATCAGAAACGGCAGAAGTGCCAGCCTGCAACGTACCTTCAAGAAGTCCTTTACCAGCTTTAGCCATAGCACCAGAAACAAAACTAGGGACGGCCTCATCAGGGTTAGGAACATTAGAGCCTTGAATGGCAGATTTAATACCAGCATCACCCATGCCTACAGTATTGTTATCGGTAGCAAGCACATCACCTTGAATGCCACCGGAGGCGGCTTTTTGACCGCCTCCAAACAATTTAGACATGGCGCCACCAGCAAGAGCAGAAGCAATACCGCCAGCAATAGCACCAAACATAAATCACCTCACTTAAGTGGCTGGAGACAAATAATCTCTTTAATAACCTGATTCAGCGAAACCAATCCGCGGCATTTAGTAGCGGTAAAGTTAGACCAAACCATGAAACCAACATAAACATTATTGCCCGGCGTACGGGGAAGGACGTCAATAGTCACACAGTCCTTGACGGTATAATAACCACCATCATGGCGACCATCCAAAGGATAAACATCATAGGCAGTCGGGAGGGTAGTCGGAACCGAAGAAGACTCAAAGCGAACCAAACAGGCAAAAAATTTAGGGTCGGCATCAAAAGCAATATCAGCACCAACAGAAACAACCTGATTAGCGGCGTTGACAGATGTATCCATCTGAATGCAATGAAGAAAACCACCATTACCAGCATTAACCGTCAAACTATCAAAATATAACGTTGACGATGTAGCTTTAGGTGTCTGTAAAACAGGTGCCGAAGAAGCTGGAGTAACAGAAGTGAGAACCAGCTTATCAGAAAAAAAGTTTGAATTATGGCGAGAAATAAAAGTCTGAAACATGATTAAACTCCTAAGCAGAAAACCTACCGCGCTTCGCTTGGTCAACCCCTCAGCGGCAAAAATTAAAATTTTTACCGCTTCGGCGTTATAACCTCACACTCAATCTTTTATCACGAAGTCATGATTGAATCGCGAGTGGTCGGCAGATTGCGATAAACGGTCACATTAAATTTAACCTGACTATTCCACTGCAACAACTGAACGGACTGGAAACACTGGTCATAATCATGGTGGCGAATAAGTACGCGTTCTTGCAAATCACCAGAAGGCGGTTCCTGAATGAATGGGAAGCCTTCAAGAAGGTGATAAG
>NZ_CACRTO010000003.1:0-1286 GCF_902652255.1 Clostridium tertium | reverse complement strand
TTCTTAAAATTACAGTTTTTTAGATTGTAGAACTCTTCTGGAGTTCTATAATCTATTGCTGAATGAACTCGTTTAGTGTTATATCCATTAACATATCTTTCAATCGTATTTTCAGCTTCTTTAAATGTTACAAACATCTTTCCAGTAAGACATTCATCTTGAAGATATCTGTGATATGATTCAATGTGAGCATTATGATTAGGGCTACGCACCGGTATTCTTTCATGAATAATATTTTCCTTAATACACAATTCCTCAAACTTATGTGATATAAACTGTGAACCATTGTCTGTTCGTAGCGTAAGCCAATTAACACAATTCTTGATCTTTCTATTATATAAAGCCATTATCGTTACTCTTTTGGCTGCTAAAGTATCTGGAGATAGACTGAGGTCATGAGCGATAATACTCCTATCGAAAACATCTATTATAGATGTTAGATAAGCCACTTCTCTAGTTCCAGCAATGAATATATATTTAGTATCCATTTCCCATAATTGATTTGAACTAGATACCTTATGATTCCGACATATCTTTTTGTACTTTCTAACTCTTTCAGTACGATCCTTCAATACATTCATAACTTTCATTAATCTATATACTTTTTTCTTATTTATAATCAATGAATATTTACGCTTAAGTACTGCTGTTACTTTTTTGTAGCCATAATGCTGTCCAAATTCATCAGCTATAATTTCAGTAATATATTTTTGAATTAGAATGTCATTTACTTTTTCTTTTTTCTTATTATAACTAAAACCTGGCATATACGATTGTTTAATGAACTTAGTTAGTTCATCTTGTTTTTGAATTTTCTTTTTCCTATAATACGTAGACTTTTTTAGTCCAAGTATTCTTAGAATACTTGCAACCGGAGCTCCGCAAGAAATCCATTCTTCAGCATATTCATAGTAATCAATTATTTCTTTTTTTTTAATAAATCTCTTAATATTGCTATTTCAAGATCCTTTTCTTTATTCTCTTCAATTGCTTTTAGATAAGCTTTTTTATAGTCTTGTATAACTTCTTTTTCTTTGCAATCCTTAGGTTTTATCGTTTGATGATAACGTCTATAATTACCTTTCCAATTAGATAATTGTTGAGGATTAATATTATATTTTGAAGCAACAAGAGCATTACTACCACACTCTAGTGCTTCACAAACAATAGCAACTCTTTCTTCTTCAGTAAACTTTCTTATGAATCTCGTACTCATTTCTTTCCCCCTCAAGTAAGTTATTTTAATTATAATTACACTGAGTGTAATAGTCCAACATTCTGAGGGG
>NZ_CACRTO010000002.1:0-681 GCF_902652255.1 Clostridium tertium | reverse complement strand
GCAACAAAAAAAATAGCAAAACGTCTTAACATAGAAGAATCTACCCAAATTATGCAATCCATATTACTATATAACTACACATCAGATCATACTTCAATTTTAAATATATATATGTTTTGTAACTCAACAACAGTTGATTCTGAAAATGTTAATGATATTATAGCTATGGTTTTAAAGAACTCAAAAGAAAAAACAGGGAAAATATACATTAGAGATTCTAATGAGTTTGAATCTCAGCTAATAGCCCTAGACGAAAACCAAAAGGTTTGTCGTTGGATTTCCAATTATGAATATTTAGATTACAAATTATACATTGAACAAACACTTAACATATTACCTTATGAATTTTTAGGCTGGTAATTACTCGAAAGGCGGTTTTATGAACGATAACATACCAATTTATAAAAAAGTAAAATTATCTATTAAAGATAAAATTGACAATGATGAATTTTTAGCAGGTGAAGCTATATTAAGCGAAAGAGAACTCGCAAAATTATATGGCGTGAATAGAATGACAATAAAAAAGGCTATACAATCTCTTATAGAAGATGGTATACTTTATTCCGTTCCAGGATCAGGAACTTATGTATGCTCAGAACACAAAAATTTTATGGTTGGAATTTTTGATGACAAAACTTTTTCTAGTATATCTACAAGATTAAATGCATCAGGAATTAACAG
>NZ_CACRTO010000001.1:0-660 GCF_902652255.1 Clostridium tertium | reverse complement strand
TCGGATCACTGGCTATGTGCGCCTACCCGAAGCTTATCGCAGCTTATCACGTCCTTCATCGGCTCCTGATGCCAAGGCATTCACCATGCGCCCTTTGTAGCTTGACCTATATGTCATTTAATTATAAACTTCGCATCTCTTCGTCGATTTCGTCCTTCACTTACTCGCGTATAAGATACGCTCCGTCGTTCAGTCCTCATCTCCTCGACCTGCTCGCTTCTAATTAAATTCCTTCTCTAACTTCTAAAATCGTGTAAACGATTAGAAAAGTTTAGATGGTTCTTTATTTATTAGTAATAAATTACAAAGTTATTCACAAAGAATATTTTTGGCTTGTTGTTATTTATATTCATATGCAATTTTCAAAGAACATTAAAACCTAACATTGTATTATTATAATCAATTAAGATTACACTATACATAGATTAAGTTTTTATGGTGGGTCTAAATGGACTCGAACCATCGACCTCACGCTTATCAGGCGTGCGCTCTAACCAGCTGAGCTATAGACCCATATAAGAAGAACTTAGTCCTTCAAAATTGAACAGAAGTTAAGAAACCAGTCTTCTAAGTTGTACTAGATAAGCGCCATGCTTACTAGATTTCTCCATAGAAAGGAGGTGATCCAGCCGCAGGTTCTCCTACGGCTACCTTGTTACG